>NZ_JADCNH010000070.1 GCF_018904615.1 Verticiella alkaliphila
CGCGACCCGCGGGCGCCCCCGCGACAGACCAGACGGCCGGCCGTCCCGGAACCGAAGAGCGCGACTCGGCGGGTGGCGTGCGGATCGCCCAGGCGGATGCCACCTGGCGTACCACCGTGGTCGTGCAGGCTGAGGGCGCCGTCGACGCGCCAGCCACGAATCGCGATGGCCAAGGGCGCCCCGGCGGCGCTGTCATCGCACGCGACTACGACCAGCACGCAGTGCTGGCACTCGTTCGTGCGAGCCGACCGCAACCGGGCTGGGCCTGGGAGCGCTTCACGCGTGAAGGTCCGCTCGCCCTGCTGCCGATCCGCCATGGCGACGACGCGCAGGACACGTATTCCCTCGTCTGGTGCTGTGCGCCTGCGCATGCGCAGGCGCTCGTCGCGCTAGACGACGCCGCGTTCGGCCGGGCGCTCACAGCAGCCTTCGGCGACCGGCTGGGCGAGCTCACCTCCGTGAGCGCGCGCCAGGTCTACCCGCTGCGCCTGCGCTGGCGACGCGAGCCAGTGCAGGGCCGCTGCGTGGCGATCGGCAATGCCGCCCAGACACTGCATCCCGTGGCCGGTCAGGGGCTAAATCTCGGGCTGCGCGACGCCGAGCAACTGGCGCAGGCCCTGCGCGCCTGGCTGCATCGCCCGGCCACCGACCCCACCCCCCTCCTGGCGGCCTTCGGACGTGCCCGCCGCGCCGACCGCACGGTAACCGCCGGCATCACGGACTTGCTGCCGCGCGTTTTCGCCTCCGGCTCGCCGCTGGTGGAACACGCCTGCGGACTCACCTTGCTGGCACTGGACACGATCCCTGCACTGCGCCGCCCATTGGCGCGGCAATTGATGCAGGGGCTGCGCAGCTAGGTGGACCACTGCGCGAACACCCCGGGGTTTTCCCGCCCGCCTCGGCAGGTTTGCCCCCCGGGGGTACAATCCCCCGCACACCCAAGTCTTTCCCGACACGCCCGCCTCCTACGGCCAGGGCGTTTTTCCCCTTTCGCCCCCATGCGCATCGGCCCCTGGCTACTCCCGAACAACGTGATCGTCGCCCCCATGGCGGGCGTCACGGACCGGCCGTTCCGCCAGCTGTGCAAACGGTTGGGAGCGGGGCATGCCGTCTCGGAGATGGCTGCGAGCAACCCGAAGCTCTGGGCGAGCGTGAAAACCGCCCGTCGGCTCCACCATACCGGCGAGAGCGACCCGATCACCGTGCAGATCGCCGGTGCCGATCCCGCCATGCTGGCTGAGGCGGCCGTGTTCAACGTCGGCAAGGGTGCCCGCATCATCGACATCAACATGGGCTGCCCGGTCAAGAAGGTATGCAACGCGGCCTCCGGCTCGGCACTGCTGCGCCACGAAGACCTGATCGCACGCATCCTCGAGGCCGTCGTCCAGGCCTGCACGCCGCTGGGCGTGCCCGTCACGCTCAAGACCCGCACGGGCTGGTGCCGCGAGAGCCGCAATGCCGTGCGCATCGCCAAGCTCGCGGAAGACACTGGCATCGCCGCTCTCGCCCTGCACGGGCGCACCCGGGCGGATCTGTACACCGGCGAGGCGGAATACGACACGATCAAGGCCGTGAAGGCCGAGATCCGCATCCCGCTCATCGCCAACGGCGACATCGATTCCCCAGAAAAGGCCAAGGCCGTGCTCGACCATACCGGCGCGGACGCCGTCATGATCGGGCGGGCCGCCCAGGGCCGGCCGTGGATCTTCCGCGAGATCGACCACTTCCTGCGCACCGGCGAGCACCTCGCGCCGCCGACCCGTGAGGAACTGCGCGATCTGCTCCTCGAGCACCTGGACGATCACTACCGTTTCTACGGCGAACACACGGGCGTGCGTACCGCCCGCAAGCACATCGGCTGGTATCTGTCCGGCCTGCCGGGCGGCACCGAGCTGTGTGCCCGCATCAATCTCATCGACTCCACCCGCGAGCAGTGGCAGGCGGTGGCGCACTGGTTCGACCAGGTGCCCGCCGAGCCCGGCCTGCTCGCCGCCTGACAACGAAGCATGGAAAACAACCCCACATCCCTGGAGGCGTGCGTACACGCCCAGCTTGATCGCTATTTCAGCGACCTGGACGGCGAATCCACCGGCTGCATCTGGCAGATGGTGATCTCCGCCGTGGAGCGGCCGATGCTGGAATCCGTGTTGATGCGCGCCGGCGGCAATCAGTCGCGCGCGGCGGACATGCTCGGCATCAACCGCAACACCCTGCGCAAGAAGATCGAGCAGCATGGCCTGCGCGTGGATGCCCCCGCGCGCCTGCCGGTGAAGTCCTGACCCTTTTCCTATCTCGCGGGCGCCATGGCGCCTGTCCAACAAGAGCCCCCACCTGACATGTCCATCCAGCGAGCCCTGATCTCCGTGTCCGACAAGGCCGGTATCGTCGACTTCGCCCGTGCCCTGGCCGCACGCGGTGTGCAACTGCTGTCCACCGGCGGCACCGCCAAGCTGCTTGCCGAGAACGGCCTCACGGTGCAGGAAGTGGCCGACTACACCGGCTCGCCGGAAATCCTCGACGGCCGCGTGAAGACGCTGCACCCCAAGGTGCACGGGGGCCTCCTGGCCCGCCGCGATTCGCAAGAGCACCTGAGCACGCTGGAAGAACACGGCATCGGCCGCATCGACCTGCTGGTGGTGAACCTCTACCCCTTCCAGCAGGCCACGGCACGCCCGGACTGCACGTATGAGGACGCCGTCGAGAACATCGATATCGGTGGCCCGGCCATGCTGCGCGCGGCCGCCAAGAACCACGGCACGCAGGACGGTGGTGGCGTGACGGTGGTGATCGATCCGACGGACTACGTGCGCGTGCTGGCCGACATCGACAGCCAGGGCGCGCCGAGCTACCCGCTGCGCCTCGAACTCGCGGCCAAGGTCTACGCCCACACCGCCGCCTACGACGGCATGATCGCCAACTACCTGACGGCGCTGACCACGGCCCCGGCCCAGCAGGACGTGCCGCAGCGCGATCCGTGGCCCGGCGTGCTCACGCTCCAGCTCACGCGTCACCAGACGATGCGCTACGGCGAGAACCCGCACCAGAGCGCGGCCTTCTACACGGACGCCAAGGCGGCCCCCGGCCTGCTCGCGAACTACCGCCAGCTGCAAGGCAAGGAACTGTCCTTCAACAACATCGCCGACGCCGATGCCGCCTGGGAATGCGTGCGCACCTTCGATGCGCCGGCCTGCGTGATCGTCAAGCACGCCAACCCGTGCGGCGTGGCCGTGGGCGCCAATTCCCTGGCCGCCTACCAGCAGGCGTTCAAGACCGACCCGACGTCCGCCTTCGGCGGCATCATCGCCTTCAACCGCCCGGTGGATGGCCCCACGGCCGAAGCCATCAGCCAGCAGTTCGTCGAGGTGCTGCTTGCCCCGGCCTACGACGGTGCCGCGCTGGAAGTGTTCGCCGCCAAGAAAAACGTGCGCGTGCTGGAAGTGCCCCTGGGCGCCGGTGTGAATCCGCTGGACGTCAAGCGCGTGGGCGGCGGCTGGCTCGTGCAGCAGCCCGACAGCCTGAACGTGGCCGCGGCCGACCTGAAGGTCGTGACCGACAAGCAGCCGACCGAAGCCCAGCTCTCGGACCTGCTCTTTGCCTGGAAGGTCGCCAAGTTCGTGAAGTCCAACGCCATCATCTTCGTGGCCAACCACATGACCTTGGGCGTGGGCGCAGGCCAGATGAGCCGCATCGATTCGGCGCGCATCGCCTCGATCAAGGCCGAGAACGCCGGTCTGTCGCTGCAGGGTTCGGCCGTGGCCTCGGACGCCTTCTTCCCGTTCCGCGACGGCCTGGACGTGGTGGCCGATGCCGGTGCGACCTGCGTCATCCAGCCCGGTGGCAGCATGCGTGACGACGAAGTCATCGCCGCGGCCAACGAGCGTGGCTTGGCGATGGTCTTTACCGGCAACCGCCACTTCCGGCACTGAGCATGCAGCCAGGCGCGCCGGTCCCCGTCCGCATCCTCGGGGTCGACCCGGGATTGCGGCGTACCGGCTTCGGGGTCATCGACGTCGATGGCCCGCGCCTGCGCTACGTGGCGAGCGGCACCATCGTCGCGCCCACGGACGGCCCGCTGCACGAGCGCCTGAAGATCATCCTGGACGGTTTGCGCCAGGTGGCCGCCGAGACCCGGCCCGACGCCGCAGCGCTCGAAGAAGTCTTCGTCAACGTCAATCCACGTTCCACGCTGCTGCTGGGGCAAGCCCGTGGCGCGGCGCTGTGCGCGCTCGCCGACAGCGGGCTTGCCGTGCAGGAATACACGGCCGTGCAGATCAAGAAGGCGGTCGTGGGCACCGGCCGTGCAGAGAAGACGCAGGTGCAGGACATGGTGCGGCACCTGCTGCACCTGGACGGCACCCCGGCGCCGGACGCGGCCGATGCCTTGGCGTGCGCCATCTGCCACGCGCACGCGGCGCCGCTGGCTGGACGCCTCACGGGCGTGGGCGCCGCCGGCCTCGTGCTGCAGGTGCGCGCCGGCGTGCGCATGCGCCGCGGGCGCGTCTCCACCGGACGCTGAAGGCTAAGCGGAGGCGTCCAGACGCTTCACCAGGCGGCAGGGCTCCGCCAGGAAATCACTGAACCAGCCGCGGCCAGATCGCCTTCGTCGACTACGGTGAAGGGCGTGCCATCCACGTCGTGCGCCTTGCGCCAGACGCTTTCATCGTCCTCGATCACGTCGGGCACCAGGTCCAGGCGCAGCATGCCCGGTGCCGTGAGCGTAATGTAGCCCAGTCGGTACTGCAGATTGACGGTTTCGAGCTTGGGATAGTCGTCGGGCACGAGCACGTCGAACTCGGGGGACACCAGAAGCCACTGGCTGTCGTACTTGGCGACGTCCGCCCCCTCCAGGGGGCCGCAGCCGTCGATGGGAAAAGCCGTTTGCATCACTCACACTCCGGATAGCATCGCCGGGATGATACTCGCGCCGGTCAGGGGTTGAACAAGCCCTTCAACGCATTGCCAAGGAGTTTGCCTGCGCCGCGGGCAGCCTCCTCACTCTGACTGGGAGCCTCAGGGGCCGTCTCTTCTCGGTCGCGGCCGCCCAGCAGACGTTCGATCTGCCGACCGGCCTCGCGCTCGAGCGTCTGCGACAGCGTGCGCGCGGCCACCCGGTTCCATTGCACGGTGTACTCGGGCGATTGCCAGGGGCCGCTCACGAGGATGGGCACGGTCACGCCACGCAAGGCCTCCAGCGTCTTGCCGTCCTGCCCCGTCGAGGTATTGACGACGCGCGCGTCCAGCATGACGTCCAGACGCTCGTTGACGAGATCCACCGTGGCCGGGGTGCCCTCGGTGATGCGCACGAGCGGCGCCGCCACGTAGAGATCCGTCAGTGTGCCTACGCCCTCTTTCACGGCCAGGGTGGCGCGCAGCTCGGAGAAGTCCGTGCGGTGCTCGCGATCGGTGGCTTGTGTGGCGGCCTCGCCGCGTCCGATAAGCGCCCGGAAGTCCCGCAGCGACTGCGCCACGTTCACGCCCTTCACAGCCCCATCGCGCAAGGCGAGGGTCAGCTCGCCGTCCAGGCCGCGCCGCATCGCTTCCACGGTCTTGCCGGTGGTGGCGAGCGCCGCGTGCACGTCCCCGCGGCCAGACAGACCATCGACATTCGCCAGACGCGTCAGCATCGGCTGCACCGCGACACCCGCCCAGCGGCCCGTCACACTCACCCGTTGCGTGGCAGCGTCGGCCGAGGCCTGCCCGGTCAGCCGGCCTTCGAAGAGGTTCGCACGCACGTCGGACAGTTCGGCGCGGCCGTTGGCGAGCGCAAGCTTCGCGCCCACATCGCGCGCCGCTATCCCGCGCAGCGTGAGCTCGGCAACCCGCACCTGTCCTTGCGCATTGACCGCCTGCAGCGCGGAGAGATCCACCGGCGTCTCGGCGGGCGCGACCGGCTCCACGGCCCCGGCCCGGGGCGTCGCAGGCGGCGCCACCGGCGGGCTCTCGGGCAGCGCCGGCCAGAGCGCATCCACGTCCAGGCCCTGCGCCGCCACGTCGAACGTGATGGCCGGAACGGCAGCGCTCAGGTTCGTGCCCTTGGCTGTCAGGGTGAGAGGGCCACCCGGCAAGGCCGCCTGCAAGGCGACATCACCCGAGTCGGCGCGCACATCGCCCGCCAGACGACCCGATACCGGGAACGTCAGACCGCCCTCCGGCATGCGACACCCTCGATGCGCGCCTTGGCGTCCAGTGCCGACAGCGCAAACGTGCGGCCCGTCAGACTCGCCGTCGCTGGCGACGTCAACTCGATCCCTGCCGTACGCCCGTGCCGGCGCAGGCTGGCCTTGAGCTCGGCCTGCGCCACGGCCAATCGGCCCGCGGTACCTGAAATCCCCGTCAGGCCGAGCCGCACGCTCATGCCGCCCTCCCCTTCCTGCGCGTAACTCAGCTGCACCGGGCCGCCGCTGGCGGCCTTGTCATCCACCGCCAGGCTCGGCACGTCCGCGGCCGCCGTGAAGGGGGCAGCGCCCAGGCGACCCTGCGCCTTGCCGACGAGCCCCTCGATCGCCAGACGATCGCCCTGCGTGTCCAACACGAGTTGGGGCAACACCAGTTGGGCATCGACGTTGGTGAGCGGCGTGGCAAGCGCCAGATCGCCCTGGAAGCCCACCGACACGCTGTTCAGCGTGAGCGTGCCACTCTGCGCATCGTAGGCGGCATCGCCACGCGCGCCAAAGGCGTTGGCCTTGACCGAGGGCAAGACGCCCGCCATGCGCAGATCCAGGTTGCGCAGCGAATAGCGTCCCTCTGCCGCATCGACACCCAGCCGGGCCTGCACCTGCACCGTGGCATCCGCGCGCGGGCTCTGCCCCAGCAGCCGCGCCGCCGCGCTCACGTCAAAGGCCTTGCCCGTGGCAATCCCCGTGGCCGAGACGTTCAGGCGCTCCAGGCGCAAGGCCATGTCCTGGCGTTCGTCGCGCAGCGCGACATCCCCACCGCTGACCGTCACGCTGCCCACCGCGAGCTGGATCGAGCCGTCAGCCGATGCGGGATTCTCGGTGACGGCGGGCACGGGTTCGCCTGCCGGCGCGGGCGCATGCAGCAGATCATCGAAATTGAAGTGGCCCCCCGCATCACGCACCACGTTGGCCTTCACGCCCGTGAGCGTGAGGTGCTCGATGACCAGATGGCGCGAGAAGAGCGGCCAGAACGCGACGGCGGCACGGGCCGAATCCACCGCAGCGAAGACCTGATTGCTGTGCGGCTCCGAGATCGACACGCCGCCGATCTCCAGGCCCAGACGCGGCATGACGGACAGCCGGATGTCGCCATCGATCACAAGGGTGCGGTCGTAGCGTTCCTTGACCAGATCGACCAACGTGGATTTGTAGTCGTTGGGATTGATGAAGAGCACGAGCGCAACGAGGACGATGCCCGTCAACAGCACGAGCGCGCCCAGCGCGATCACCAGCCGCCTCACCCAGGACATGACACCCCTCGAAAACCCCTTCAGGTAGCCCACGTGCGGGCAAGCCCGACTAGGCAGGTTAATCCTTTACTTTAACGCGGGCTCGGGGGACGTGCTTGGTCATACTCCTGACGATGCGTGTAAGCTCGCATCGCCCTCGTGGACGTCCGTTACTATGGACCGCACACAACGACCCACCGTTTTCTTGCTCAAGCCCACCATGTCCTACGATCCCAACAACATCTTCGCCAAGATCATCCGCGGCGAAGCCCCCTGCGTGAAGGTGTACGAAGACGAGCACACCTTCGTCATGATGGACATCATGCCGCAGGCCGAAGGCCATACCCTGGTGCTCACCAAGGAGCCGGCCGAGATGATCTACGACCTGTCGCCCGAAGCCGCCGCCGCCTGCATCCAGACCACGCAACGCGTGGCCAAGGCGGTGCGCAAGGCACTGCAGCCCGACGGCATGATGATCGCGCAGTTCAATGGCGCCGCCGGCGGCCAGACCGTGTTCCACGTCCACTTCCACATCCTGCCGCGCAGCAACGACACCAAGATGAAGCCGCACGCCCGCGAAATGGTCGACCCGGCCACGCTGCAGCCGCTGGCCGAACGCATTCGAGCGGCGCTGGACGAAGTCTGAGAAACGGCGCTGAAGGCCATACCCGACAGAAATCTGCTGGCCCTGAACGAAAGCCGTTGGCCCCGACCCTAAGCTGCGGGCTGTGACGTAGGTCGCAAGCCTCAAGCACGAGCCGCTGGCGCGACGGCCGGCAGCGGGGCCGTCGGAGCGCGCCGAGCGCAGGGTGTCGTGACGGGAGGCAAGGGCGGCGATGTCTGAGGACGCGGGTGTGGACAGTCCGGGGGACTGTCCACCCTCCGAGTTCGCCGACCGCCCGTCACGACATCCGGAGCGAGAGGG
>NZ_JADCNH010000071.1 GCF_018904615.1 Verticiella alkaliphila
CGGCTTGCGCCGACGCCGGCGGCGGCGCGCCGGAGCGTCGGGTGTGGCTGCCGCGGGCGGCGCATGGGTCGCGTCCTCGATCATGTCGGCGCGGTCCTCGTCATTGGCGTCGGCAAGATCCATCCACCACTGCGCGAGCACGCTGTCGACTTCGCCCGCGGCCGCCCGCAATTGCAGGAAGTCGCACGCGGCGCGAAAGCGCGGCTGCTCGATCATGCGCCAGGCGAGCTTGCCCACGCGACGCTCGAAGCGAGGCTGCATGAACCAGATGTCGCGCATGTCGGCCACGAAGCGTCGCTGGATGGCGAGCTTCTCCGTCTGCTCGCCCAGCACCGAATCCACCGCGAGCGACAGGGCCGGGATGCTGTGCTCGCCGCCCGCCTGGATGTGCTGCCAGCGCAGATGCACCTGCTGCCAGAGCAGGGCGGCGAAGAGGAAGCTGGGGCTGATCGACTTGCCGGCCCGCACGCGGGCGTCCGTGCGCTCGAGCGCGAGTTCGATGAAGCGCTCGCCGCCAGGCTGCTCGAGCACGACGTCCAGCATCGGCAGCATGCCGTGGTGCAGGCCCTGGGCGCGCAGCTGACGCAGGCAGTCCATGGCATGGCCGCAGGTCAAGAGCTTCAACATCTCGTCGAAGAGCCGCGAAGCCGGCACGTTCTCGATGAGCGGCGCCATCGAGGCGATCGGCGCGAGCGTCTTCTCCTCGATCTGACCATTGAGCTTGGCCGCGAAGCGCACCGCGCGCAGCATGCGCACCGGATCCTCGCGGTAGCGCACGACGGGGTCGCCGATGATGCGCACCAGGCGGCGCTTCAGGTCCGCCACGCCGTGGTGGTAGTCGATGACTTCCTCGGTCGTGGGATCGTAGTAGAGCGCGTTGAGCGTGAAATCGCGCCGCACCGCGTCTTCCAGGGCGGTACCGAAGACGTTGTCACGCAGGATACGACCGTGCTCGTCGGTGCTCTGCTCGCCGCCCGAAGGCGCGCGGAAGGTGGAGGTCTCGATGATCTCGGCACCGAACACCACGTGCACCAGCCGAAAGCGCTTGCCGATGATGCGCGCGCGCCGAAAGAGCGGCTGGATCTGCTCGGGCGTGGCGCTGGTGGCCACGTCGAAATCCTTGGGCTCGACGCCGGCGATCAGGTCGCGCACAGCCCCGCCCACAATGTAGGCCTCATGGCCATGCTGCTGCAGCACCTCGCAGACCTTGATGGCGTGGCGTGAGACATTGCGCCGGTCGATGCCGTGCTCGGCGGCGACGATGCGTTGCGGGCCGCGGGGGCGGCGAAAGATGCGGTCGACGAGTTTTTTCAGCATAGGGCTTTCCGGGCTCAGGCAGCGCCGTAGGTGCGGCCGCCTGCCGTGGCGTCGGCAAAGAGGTCCAGGACGCGCCAGCCGCGGGCTTCGGCCAGATCGCGCAAGGGGGGCGACGGATTGGTGGCCACCGGATCGGAGACGACCTCCAGCAGCGGGACGTCGTTCATGGAGTCGCTGTAGAAGAACGTGCGGGAGAAGTCGCCCATCGTGTGGCCAAGGCTCTCCAGCCACGCATTCACGCGCGTGACCTTGCCTTCACGAAAGCACGGTGTGCCTTCGATGCGGCCGGTGTAGCGACCCGCGACGTAGGCAGGCACGGTACCCAGCAGATGGGGGATGCCGAAGGCGCGGGCGACGGGGGCGGTGACGAAGGTGTTGGTGGCGGTGACGATGGCGCAGAGATCCCCGGCGGCCAGGTGCTCGCGCACAAGCGCGGCGGCCTGCGGGGTGATCGCCGGCCGGATCACGTCGGCCATGTAGGTCTCGTGCCACGCAGCCAGATCCACAGGATCGTGGCGAGCCAGCAGCCCGAGCATGAACTCGGCGGCCTCCTGAGCCGTCAGCGTGCCCGCCGCGTAGCTCTGCATGAGCTCGTCGTTGCGGCGCAGCGCTTCCTCGGGGTTGCCTGCCCGGCCCGTGACGGCCATGAAGTGCGCCCACTGGTAGTCACTGTCCAGCGGGAGCAGGGTGTGGTCCAGGTCGAAGAGGGCAAGGCGGGAAGCAGTCATGGGCAAAGGTATCGATTCAGGCCGCGGGTGGCGCGGCGGCAAGCATGGTCTTGAGCAGCGGCAGGGTGACCGGCCGCTTGGTCGCGAGGGAATAGCGGTCCAGGGCGTCCAGCAGGGCCGTGAGCTGGCGCATGTCCCGAGCGTGCCGGGTGAGGAGCCAGTCGATCAGCTCCGGGGTCACCGCCAGCGAGCGGGCGGCAGCATGGGCGCGCAGGGCGGCGAGCTTGTCCGCGTCGGACAGGAGCTCCAGTCGAAAGACCAGATCCCAGCCGAGGCGTGTGCGCAGATCCTCGCGCAAGGGCATCTGCAGCGGCGCGCGATCGCCTGCCACGAGAAGCATCAGGCCCTGGCGCGTGGCGGCCGCTTCACGCCAACGATTGTAGAGTGCGAAGGCCAGCGCCTGGCGCGCGTCGTCGAGCCGCTGCACGTCGTCGATGGCGACGAGCCCCGAGATCGGGTCGTCCAGACGGGCCTGCCAGACGGCGACGGGTGTGTCCGCCCCGAGCAGCGCCGCGCCCGGGTGCCGCTGCACCGCGGCGGCGAGCAGGTGGCTGCGGCCGCTGCCATCCGGCCCCCAGAGATACACGGCGCGCCCCGGGGCGAGCGTGCGGATCGCCTCGACGGCGAGCGCATTGGCGCCCGTCGTGAAGTTCTCCAGCGTGGGCTCGGGCGTGGCGAGAATATCGAGCAGCAACTGCGCCGGCTGCGGGCGGACAGGCTGATTCATGAGGCGACTGGGCCACCCGCCACAGGCGCGCCAGCCCTGGCACCGGGCGCGCTGCCGGACGGCGGCAGGACCGGGCGAAAGGAAAAGGCGGCGATCATCGTAAAATGGCGGTTTGCGCGGCGGCCCGCGAGAAGGCGCAAGTATGCCGCATCTTCCTCACATTTCAAAAACCGGTTTCGTCCATGTCCGCCCAACCGCCTGCTGATTCCTCCTCTCTCACCTACCGCGACGCTGGTGTCGACATCGATGCAGGCGATGCCCTGGTCGAGCGCATCAAGCCGCTGGCCAAGCGCACGATGCGCGAAGGCGTGCTGGGTGGCATCGGCGGTTTCGGCGCCCTGTTCCAGGTGCCGCAGAAGTACCGCGAGCCCGTCCTCGTGTCCGGCACCGACGGCGTCGGCACCAAGCTGCGCCTCGCCTTCGAGTGGAATCGCCACGACACGGTCGGGATCGACCTGGTCGCCATGAGTGTCAACGACATCCTCGTGCAGGGCGCCGAGCCGCTCTTCTTCCTGGATTATTTCGCCTGCGGCCGCCTCGACGTCGAGACCGCTGCCGCCGTCGTGGGCGGCATTGCCCGTGGCTGCGAGCTCTCCGGCTGCGCCCTGATCGGTGGCGAAACCGCCGAGATGCCCGGCATGTACCCGGATGGCGAATACGATCTGGCCGGCTTCGCGGTCGGCGCCGTCGAGAAGTCCAAGATCATCGACGGCACGCGTGTGGCCGTGGGTGACGTGGTGCTGGGTCTTGCTTCGAGCGGCGCGCACTCCAACGGCTATTCGCTCATCCGCAAGATCATCGAGCGCGAAGGCGCTGGCCCGCAGGACGACTTCCACGGCCAGCCGCTGGTCGACGTCGTCATGGCACCGACGCACCTCTACGTGAAGCCGGTGCTGGCGGCGCTCGCCCAGCACGAGATCCATGGTCTCGCCCACATCACGGGGGGCGGGCTGCTCGAGAACGTGCCGCGCATCCTGCGCCCCGGCCTCGCCGCGCGCCTGCAGCGCGACGCCTGGCAGCGTCCGGCCCTCTTCGACTGGCTGCAGCGCGCCGGCGGCGTGGCCGACGAGGAAATGCACCGCGTTTTCAACTGCGGCATCGGCATGGTGCTGGTCGTGGCGGCTGATCAGGCCGACGCCGTGGCGGCCACGTTGGCTGCCGCCGGCGAGCGCGTGCAACGTATCGGCGAGATCGTCGAGCAGACGCCGGGCACGCCGCAGACCGTCGTCGTCTAAGACACGATCGTCGCTGCTGGCTTGCTGTCGCCGGCAAGCCAGTTATGCCGTACGAGGGAGGCCGGGCCGTGGGCCCGCCCCCTAGACTGGGCGCTTCTCATACCTATAAGAACGGAGACGCCCCATGGATTTCCCCCGCCCGTTTCGTCGCGTGCCGCTTGCGCGCATGGCCTCGGCGTGCGCGCTTGCGCTGGCGGCTGGCTCGGCGCTGGCATCTGCGCCAGCAGCAGCCCTGCGGCGCCCGCTGCGGTCACCCGTGGCGTGCCCACCGCGGCGGCCGCCCAGTCCGACGTGCAACGTCTGCACGCGGTGGCCCCGGACGGCACCCGGCTGGCCGTGCAGGTGCGTGGTCCGGCCGAGGCGCCGGCCATCGTGTTCGTGCATGGGATCGCGCAGAGCCAGCTGGCATTCGGCCGGCAGGTGTCGAGTGAGCTCGCCCAGCGTTACCGGCTCGTGACCTACGATCTGCGCGGCCATGGCGAATCGGATAAACCCACCGCCGAGGGCGCCTACGCGTCCGGCCGGGTGATGTCTGACGATCTGCAAGCGGTGATCAAGGCCGCTGGCGTGAAGCGGCCCGTGCTGGTCGGCTGGTCGCTGGGCGGCATCGTCGTCGCGCAGTATCTGCGCGACTATGGTGAGGATGGCATTGCGGGCGTGAACTTCGTCGGCGCGCGGGTGGCCAGGCCGGACGGTGCGCGGCCCGCATGCCGGGCGCGGCGCACCTGCGCACGATGCTCTCCGAGGATCTACAGCTGAACATCCGCGCCACCGAGGCGTTCGTGCGCGCCTGCGTGGCGGCGCCGCTGGCGGCCGAGGATTTCGCCTTGATGCTGGGCTACAACATGGCGAGCCCGGTGCAGGCGAGGGCGGCCACCTTGAAGTGGAGCGGCAGCACGGATTTCGCCGCGGCGCTGGCGGCGCTGACGCTGCCGGTGCTCGTCACCCACGGGCGGCAGGATCAAGTGATCGCCCCGGCCGTGGCCGAGCAGGCCGCGAAGGACATGCCGCATGCCCGGCTGTCGTGGTTCGATACGGCGGGGCATTCGCCGTTCTTCGAGGATGCCGATCGGTTCAACCGGGAGCTGGCTGAATTCGTGGACGCGGCTGCCCGCCGCTGAAGGAGGGGGCCAGCAGGCATTGGCAGAACAGCCTCAGCGTGTCGAGCTGTCGATGAACACCAGCCCGCGCCCGAACACGGTACGAATGGGCAAGCGCATCTTGTGCTGCGCGGCTTTCTGACGCAGCCGGCTCAGCACGACGTCGACGCGGTGCATGTCGGCTGCTTCGTCGGCCGTGCCGAACATCTCGTCGTGCACCTGCCGCTTGGGAAACGTCTGGCCAGTCTGGCGCGCCAGGATGCCCACCAGGGCGAGCTCCTGTGGCGTCAGGTGCAGGCTATCGCCAGCAGGGCTGGTCAGGGTGGCATTCAGAGAGTCCAGTCGCCACGGGCGCGGCGCCGCCGGGTCCTGTCCGTTGGCATGGCTCAGGCGAGTGTCGCGCAGCCGAAACCAGAGCGCGTCGACATCCTTGGCCAACTGAGAGAAATTGACGGGTTTGATGAGATACAGGTCGGCGCCCTGATCCAGGCCGCGCAGTTTGTCCTGCTGGCTGCCGCGCGCGGTGATCACGATGATGCCGAACCGACCCAGATCCCGCAGGTACTCGAGCACGCTCAGACCGTCTTCGCCCGGCAGGCCCAAATCCACGAGCACGATGTCCGCGGGGTGGGCATGGAGGATCTTCCAGAAGCTTTCGGCGCTGGCCGCGCCCCAGACGGGGTAGCCGCGGGCTTCAAGAAAAAAGGTGAGCTCCTCGCGCAGATCCTGGTTGTCTTCCAGTACGGCGAGGCGGGGTAGGCTGTTCATGGGCGCGTGCACTTCAGGGGCGGCCCCCCGACTCGGCTCGGCAATTGGGGGCCTTTGTCAGGCCGGACCGGCAGTGTGCCAGAGAGTTTTTCGATGTGTCATGATCAAATCTCTGGAAGTATCTCATCCATTGGCAAGGCTTGCCGGGAAAGGCTCAGCACGAAACGGCACCCCGACGCTGCATTCTCCGCCAGGACCAGATCGCCGCCGTGACCGCGTGCGATCTGTCGTGCCACGAACAGGCCCAGGCCCGATCCTTCGGGCCGAGCCGCCTCGGGCCGCCCGCCGCGCCGATAACGTTCGAACACGGCTTCGGATTGGTCGGGCGGAATCCCGGGGCCCTGATCCTGCACCGTGAGCCAGGCCATGTCCCGCGTCAGTCGAATGTCGGCCGATACCTGTCCCCTGGGCGTGTACTTGACGGCGTTGTCCAGGAGATTGGACAAGGCGATGCGCAGCAGGGCGGGGTCGGCCTGCACCAGCGGGAGCGCAGGCGTGTGCGGTGTGACTTCCGCGCCATCTACCGTGATACGCAGCCGGTGGGCGTCGGAGCGCTCCACCAGCACGGCGGCCTGGCGCAACTCGGCGATCAGGTCGACCGGCTGGCGATCCAGGTACAGCGCATCGGCCGACAGGCGCGCGTCTGCCATGCAGTTGTCGGTCAATTGCACGAGCCGGCTGAGCGCGCGATGGATCTTGTCGTGGCGCTGGCGCACACGGGTGTCGGCATCCGCGGGGGGTGCAAGGTTCTCGAGGGTGCCTGAGATGACCGCCAGGGGCGTGCGGAACTCGTGCGACACCATGGCCATGAATTGCCGCTGGTGAAAGCTTGCGGCGCGCTCTCGCGCGAGTTCGCGCGCCAGTGTCTCGCTCTCCTCGCGCTTGAGCTGCTCCTGGCGAATGCGCTGCACGCCGACAAAGAGCACGGCCAGTACGGTCACGCTCATCACCAGCATGGTGCTGTACTGCCAGAGCATGAAGATCCGGGCGTCGTAAGGCACGACGGCCCGCGACATCAACAGTGAGAGCAGGCTCGAGACGGTGTAGAAGAGCGGCAGCACGCCAATCGCGATAGTGAGCAGGCCGCCGCCGACGCGGCGGGAGACCGCCAGAGAGACGAACAGCATGATCACGAGGCTCAGCATGCCCCAGATTGCCAGCAGTCCGTGGGCAGCACGATAGCTGTCCAGCAGCAGACTCAGGGGCACCAGGGCCATGGCCGCCGCCATGCCGATCATGGCCCGATAGACCCGCGGGAAGTGCCGGCGCACGTCGAGGGACTCGAGAGACATCCAGAGCAGGGCGGGGCCGCTCAAGAGCGTCAGCAGGCTCACCAGCCAATCCTGGGCCGCCAGGCGCCAGCCCGTGTTGGGCCAGCCGACGTAGCCCTGGATACAGGCCGCCAGGAGATAGCACAGCGAGAACGGTACGACCGACCAAAGAAGTCGGCTGCCCAGCGCGAGGGCGAGCAGCAGCGCCAGGGTCGAGGCCAGGGCGGCCACGCCGAAGTAGAAGCTCCAGGTGGCCGTGTCCAGCGTGGCGTGGGTCAGGAACGCCGAGGGCAGCCAGAGCGCGGGCTCCACGATGAGCGCGCTCGTGCTGCTCACACGCAACACCACCGTGGTGGCACTGGCTCCGTCCTCCGGCGGGCTCAACCGGTACACGGGGAACCGATAGGCCATGTCCACCGTACGTACCCCATGGCGATCGCCGGCCTGCTGGACACGCCAGACCCCGGGCAGACCGTTGCCGAGGAACACGGTCGCTTCGTCGAGATAGTTCGGGCTCATCACCAGCCACAGCTCGCCGTTCGGGAAGGCGGCTGCCGGCACGTCGAAACGCAGCCAATACGTCGCTGTATCGAATCCTCGGGACAGCGGTTGTTGGCAGGCAGACAGAGCTTCCTCGGGCAGCGCGAGGAACGTGTCCAGATCGAGTGAGCCGTCAGCGTCGCGGTAGTAGCTGAAGCCGATGTCGCGGCCTACGGCATGCGTGGGCGTGCCCGGCCGTGGGCCGGCAAAGACCAGGAAGAACCAGAAGAAGACACACGCCGCGAGGATCGGAGCAGCTTTGGGGCTGCGGGAAAGTTGCGGGCCGTCGAGCCGGGCCCATGCGCGGTGCGCCATGCCAATGTCCCGGCCAATGACGGGTCGGAGATCAGCCGCGGCGCGAGGTACGGGTGGTGGGCCGCTTGGCTGGCCCTTGACCGCGCTCGGTGCGAGCGCTCTTGGCGGCCGGGGCGGCGCCCCGCGCAGGGCGCG
>NZ_JADCNH010000072.1 GCF_018904615.1 Verticiella alkaliphila
GGGGCGTTGGTCGAGCCCGCAGGCGACACGGGCAACGCTTGGGCGCCCCCTGGCACGGCCGGCACCTGCCGTACGAGCGGACGCTCTGGCGCGGGGTTCACGGGCGCAGCAGCAGGCGCCGCCGAGGCGGCACCGCCCGTGAGCGGCGGATTGAGCTGGGCCATGGCAGCGGGCAGCCAGAGCAGCGCGGCCACGAGGCAGGAAAGGCGATAAGTCACGGACATGGCGTTCCTGTCATTGCACGGTGGAGCCGCCCGCGGCGATGCGGTCGAGCAAAGTGGGCAGCGGCGCCGCATACAGATCGAGCGTTGGAGAGGCTGCGGATACTGGCGCAATGCCCGACGGCACGGCCTCTGCGCTCGCCCCAGGCGGCGCAGGCGCGGTGGCCACCGCGCCGAGGGCACGCACGACCGGGCGCTCGGTTTCGGCGCTCGGCGCTGGCTGCCCTCTCGAGGGCGATACTGGCACGACGGCATCCGGCGGGCGCGCAGGCGATGCTGCGGCGATAGCCTGCGCTGGGGCAATCGCCGTTGCGGTGTTCGTTGTCGTCATCGGCAACGCCGCGAGCTGCGCGGCCTGTCGACGCACGGCTTCACGGGCTGCGTCGGTGATCCCTGCGCGAGCCATGACCGCTTCAGCGCCGTCGACATTGCCTTCGGCCGCCATCAACACCGCCAGGTTGGCCACGGCCTTGAGGTTGTCCGGTGCGAGTTCGGCCGCCTGCGCGAGCGGCACGCGAGCACCCTGACGATCCCCGGCGCGCAGGCGGGCATAGCCAAGGTCACCCAGGATATCCACGTTCGTCGGCGCCAAGGCGGCCGCGCGTGCCAGTGCGGCCGTCGCACGCGGCAAGTCATTGCCGGCCGCGGCGAGCAGGCCGAGGCCATGCCAGGCAGCGGCAGCCTCGGGACCCTCCAGCAGCGCCTGATAGGCCGATTCGCTCGCCTGCCGCTGCCCCGTCGCGCGCAAGGCATCGGCGCGCAGCAACGCGGTCTGGGCGTTGTCGCCAAAGCGATTCTGGTACGCGTCCAGATGCGCGAGGGCGGCGAAGTGCCGTCCTTCGGACTGCAGTCGGCGGATGGTCGAGAGATAGACCACGTCCTCGGCCGCCACCGCCTCGGTGCGCTGCCGGGCATCGTGATCCTGGGCGGCACGCTGCAGTTGCTGCTGCTCGCGCATCAGCTGAAAGGCCGTCTCCGGCGTCGAGCATCCTGCCAGGAATGCTGCCAAGGCCACACCACTCCACCACGGTCTCATCTCATCCTCCCACCACGACACGGGCCAGCCCGCGGAACAACGCCAAAAACCCTGCCCCGGCCGTGACGATCAACAACGCAGGGAGCAGCGTGAGCACCATCACGCCGGTCATCTTGACCGTGAGCCGCCCCACCCGCTCCTTGAACTCCATGCGACGCTGCTCGCGCAGACGCTCACTGAACTGCCGCAACGGCTCCTGGACCGCGCCGCCGTGCTCATCCACCTGCACGATGAGCCGCGCGATCGCCGCCAGATCGTCGTTGTCGAAACCCTTGGCCATGCGCCGCAGCGACTGGCCGCGCTCCACGCCTCGGGCGTGGCGCTCCACAGCCACCGACAACTCGAAGCCCAGGACGGGCAGCACGCTGCGAAAGTCCGTCACGATGACGTGCAGCGACTGGTCCACCGACAGGCCCACGCCCTGCAGCAACCGCAGCAGATCCACGAGCAGCGGCAACTCTTCCTTCACGGCCTTGCGGCGGCCAGCCACACGGCGCTGGATGAGCCACTTGGGGAGCATCCAGCCGAAGCCGAATCCGAAGAACGCCACCAGCAGCACGGGCATCAAGCCCTCGCCCACGCGCAGCCAGAGCCCCCAGATCAGCCAGCCCAGAACCGGCAGGAGCACGGGCAGCGCGACCCGCACGCTGGCATACAGCGCCCGCGCCCGCGCGAGATCCCGAAATCCGCAGACGTCGATCAGGCGCTTCTCGTCGTCAGGCAGGATGGATTCGCCCCAGCGCGCGAGCACCCAGCCACCGAACTGCACTGCCTGATCGAGCCAACGCCCCAGCAGATCCGTCGGACGTGCCCGCGGTGGTGCGCCGCTGGCCACGGACTCGCGCCGCGCGAGTGCGGACTCGACCGTCTGGCGCGCCCGGCTCTGCCGATGCAGGCGCAGGCCGACGGCCACAGCCATGATGAGCACGGCTGCGGCCACGCAACCGAGCGCGAGCGCCTGGAGCATGGCGGGCTGCAGCAAGACGGCGAACGAGGTATCAGCCATGGCGTCGCCCCTCAGATGGCCCGCGCCATGCGGTAGAGCCAGATCGTGCCCAGCACCTGCAGCACCACCGCGCCGGCGAGCATGAGGCGCCCCGTGCCGTCGTGCCACATCGTCATGAACAAGGCGTTGTTGAACACGATGATGAAGAAGGCCACACCTACCGGCAGCAGCGCCAGGATCCACGCCGACAGCCGGATCTCGGCCGACATCGCCGTGAGCTCCTGCCGGGCCTGGCGCAGATCGCGCATGAAGACCGCCATGCGTTCGAGCACCTGATCGCTGCGCCCGCCAAAGCGCAGCGCCAGACTCGTGATGGCGGCGAGCAGCTCGAATTCGCGCAGCCGATACAGCGCAGCCACCGCATGCAAGGCCTCGTCGAGCTCCACACCCGACCGATTGAGATTCGCCGCGCGCGTCATGGCTTCGGACAAGGGAGCGTCCAGGGTTTGCGACGCCGTCTGGAACGCCGCGCCGAGGCTGTTGCCGATAGTGATCAGCCGGACGATAGCGTCGATGAAACCCGGCAACTGATCCACCATGCGCGCCTGCCGGCGGCCTGCCAGTACCATGAGGTAGCCAAGCAGACCGGCGGCCGCCAAGAGCACGCCGAGCACCAGTCCTGCCCAACTCAGCGCCACACCGCCCAAGGCAGCAGCCAGCACGAGGACTAGCGCGAGGCGCAGATGCCAGCGCGCATCTGGCAGTTTGCCCGCGCGCAGCAATAGCGCCGTCCAGACTTGCGGCCCGAGCCTAGAGGCAGGCCGCTGTGCAGACCCTGCAGCCGCGACGGCGGGTGCGGCCGGATCGAGCCGGGACAGTTGCTGATCGATGAAACGCTCGGCGAGCAGACGCTGATCCCGCTCGCGCGCGGTGCGCCACAGCAGCAGCGACATCGCCAGCAGCAGCAGGGAAAGGCTGCCTAATCCGAGCGCGAGCACCATCGTCAGCGCCCCCGGCCCCAGAAGCCGCCGTTGCGGGGCGCCGCCTCGGCACTTGCTCGTGCAGCCCCCGGGCGCAGCACGTCACGTTGTCGTGCGAGCTTGGGCGTATGTGGCAGGATGCCCAGCGACACCCAACGATCGGCGTCGGTGCCGTCGGCCTGAGGCGCCAGCTCGTGGCGATAGAGTTCCTGGGTCGAGATGACGTTGTCGCCCATGCCAGTGACTTCCGTGATCGACAGCACCCGGCGCTTGCCATCGGGCAGGCGCCCGATCTGGATGATGAAGTCGATGGCGCTCGCAATCTGGCGGCGAAGGCTGTCCTCGCTCCCTTGGAACCCTGCGAAGCCGGCCAGCATCTCGATGCGGTACAAGCACTCGCGTGGGGAGTTGGCGTGGATGGTGGCCATCGAGCCTTCGTGGCCAGTGTTCATGGCCTGCAGCATGTCCATCACCTCAGCGCCCCGCACTTCCCCCACCACCACCCGGTCTGGGCGCATGCGCAGACTGTTGCGGATCAGGTCGCGGATGGTGACCAGCCCGCCGCCGTCGAACCCGCCCTGGCGCGACTCCAGCCGCACCACGTGCGGATGGTTCAGCGAAAGTTCCGCCGTGTCCTCCACCGTGACCACGCGTTCAGTTTCCGGCAGGAAGAAGGCCAGCGCGTTGAGGAGCGATGTCTTGCCCGAGCTCGTGCCGCCAGACACAAGGATGTTGCAGCGCTGGCGCACGGCGAGCTCGAGCAGCTGGTGGATTTCGTCGTTGAAGGTGCCCAGGGCGAGCAGATCCGACGGCTTCAAGGGATCCTGGCGAAACTTGCGGATCGAGACCATCGGGCCGTCTACCGCGAGCGGCGGGATGATGACATTCAAGCGGCCGCCATCGGGCAGTCGCGCGTCCACCATTGGCGTGGATTCGTCCAGCCTACGCCCCAAGGGGGCGAGGATGCGGCGCACGATGCGCAGCACGTGCTGGTTGTCGGAGAAATGCAGCGGCTCGCGGGCAAGTACCCCTTTGCGCGAGACGAACACCCGGTCATGGCCGTTGATGAGCACGTCTTCGACCGCTGGGTCCGACAGCAAGTCCTCCAGCGGACCGAGCCCTGCCAGCTCCTTCGTCAACGCCTCGGCCATCTGGCGCAGTTCGGTCTCGTTGAGCGCCATGCGCCGCATGCGGGCGAAGCTGTCCACCTCGATGTCCACGAACTGCTGGATGGCACCGCGAGACCAACGCCCGAACTCCGCGCCAAGTTCTTCGATGCGCCCAAGCAGATGCTCGTACGCCGCGGACTTCACTTCCTGAAAGCGCGGTGAGGCGGAGAACCCGGCTCCCGCCTGGTCGTCGGCAAACTTCACGCCAGATCCCATGGGCATATCGCAATGTCCTATGAATGCCGGCGGGGGCCTGCCCCGCTCTTGTCCAGCAGCCGATGCAGCCAGTTGCCGCGTCCGCCTGCCCCCTCTGCACGCAGGCCGTCGCGCAGGATCGTCTGCACCGCGCGCACGTAGGGATCGGCGTCCGCCTGAACATGCAGCAGCCGCCCCTGATTTGCGCTCGACATGAGCTGCCGCGTGCGATCTGGTATCTCGCCCAGCAGCTTCATGCCGAACCGCTGGGCGATCTGTTCGCCGGACATGCCGTACGCGGGGTCGTAGCGGTTCACGATGAGGCGCAGCCGGCTGCGGCGCAAGCCTCGCGCCTCCAGATCCCGCAAGGTCTGCGCAAGCGACACCAGCGCGCCGACGCTCTGGTCCGTGAAAAGCCAGGCCTCGTCGGCCTGTGCCGCCAGGCGCGCGCTGAAGTCCGCATTGGGGAATCCACCCAAGTCTGTCACGACGGTACCGAAGTGCCGTGTCAGCGTGCTCACGAGCGCCAGGGCATCGCCATGCGAGACTGCCTGCATGGCGTCCAGGTCGGTCGGCAACGGCACCACCGTCACGCCACCCGCACTGGTGGCAAACGCCGTGCGCACCAGGGTCTTGTCCAATCGTGGCAAGGCTTGGACCGCCTGCGCGAAATCGAACTCGCCGGTACCCGTGGCCAGGTAGAGCTGCGCATCGCCTACCGGGCAGCCCAGATCCAGCAAGGCCACTCGGTGCTCGCGGCCGCCCGATTTGGCCGCCCGGCCGGCCAGATCGCACAGGTGTGCGCAGAACGTCGATGCCCCCACGCCCGCGCGCACACCCAGCACAGCCACACTGCGTGCAGCGGCTTCCAGACCCGAAGTGCCGCCGCACAGGCGCAGCACCACTTCCTGCACCTCGGCCGGCGCCCCGAAGGGATCAACGTAGTCGCTCACGCCCGCGCGCAGCGCCGCCAGCGGGCCCTCAGGCCGATGCTGGGCGCCCAGCGCCACGCGTGGCACCGAGGGCGACAGGCGCGCCAACGCCGCGGCGCGCGCCGCCGCGCCCGCGAGCTTGGCAGGGTCTGCCGGATCGGGGTTGAAGTCCAGGAATACCAGGTGAGGCTGCACGTCGGCGAGCGTGTCGGCCAGGCGGGCTGGATCGGCCTCCTGGGCCAGTGAGCCGGCACGGCCGAGCGCAAGCGCCAACGCGGCGGCCAGCGTCCGATCCGCGGAATACAAAAGAAAGCGCCGGTCCTGCCTGTCGTCCTGTCCGCTGTGCGGCATCCATCCCTCGACACTGGTGTTCATGTGGGTTTCCTCACCGCGAGAAGCCTGGCATGTCGTCGCCACTCGCGCCGCCCAGGAGGTAGTACCCCCAGGCCGTCGTCGCCGTGTCCCGACGCTCCTCGCGCTCACCGGGCATCGGCAAGGTCACCCGCGCGCGATGGGCCGAACGAGCCGCGGCGTGACCACGATGACGAGTTCCATTTCTTCCTGGCTATAGCGCACGTTGCGAAAGAACGCGCCGAGCACCGGCAGATCGCCGAGGAAGGGAATTTTGTTCACTGACGCGATGGTGTTGCGCGAGACGAGCCCGCCGATCACGAAGCTCTCTCCGTCGCCAAGCTCCACCGTGGTATCTGCGCGTCGCGTGCGCAAGGCAGGCAGCGTCGTGGTAGTGTTGCCGCTCGTGACGGGCACGCCGTTGGCCCAATCCAGCTCGCTCGCCTCGGGAGCTACCTTGAGCGCGATACGGTCGGCGGCCAGCACGGTGGGCGTCACAGTCAGGCCGATCCCGAAGGGCTTGTACTCGACGGATTGCGTCCCCAGGCCGCCTGCCGTGGGCACGGGGATCTCGCCGCCAGCCAGAAAGCTCGCACTTTGTCCCGACAAAGCCAACAAGGTGGGCTCGGCCAGCACGCGGGCAAGGCCATTGCCCTGCAGCAGGCTGAGCGTGGCATCCAGATTGAACGCGCCGCGCACCAGCCCGACGGCGGCATCCCAGCCGTTCGTGACCGTACTGCCACCCGCTAGGCCAAAGGAGAAGCCACCCCGGGTGTTGCTGGCGCCGATCTGAAAACCGGCCTCCTTCATCACGCTGCGGTTAACCTCGACGACTTTCACCTCCACCTGCACGGTGCCAGTCGGGCCTACCGTCGTGCCATCCAGCAGCTTGTCCGCGCCGACGGCATCCTCAGCGGCGGCACGCGCGGCCCGGTGCGCGAGCAGCGAGGGCGCTTGCCCGGTCATCACCCCGGCATCACCCCGCAGCGCGACATTCACGCCGTCGATCGGCGGCAAGGCAGACTGCATGCCACCTTGCACCGTGACGGTGGTGATGCGCGGATCGCGCTCGCCACGCAGCCAGACCTGCAACCGGGTTGCACCGGGCTTCTTGCCCACGACCATCACCGCGGCAGGACGGCCGCCGCCCGCACGCAGGATCTGCACGTCTGCCACGGAGGGATCGGCCACCAGCACCCGCACGGGCTGGCTCGGCAGATCCAGCGCATGCTGATCGTTCACATCCAGCAGCAAGGCATCCGCGGATTGCGCGTAGGCAGGCTGCGATGCGACACCGGCCAGCGTAGCGGCCAACACAAGTGCCGACCCGATCAGCCGAGCGCGAACCGCGCATGATGCGAACGCCCGGTGGCGTACCGATAAACGCATGCTCAAAACGCCTCCTGCTGCGTCGAGGAACCTCGGATGACTTCGATCGTGCCGGCGCTGGCGCGCGGTGCGGCAGCGCGCGGCGGCGGCGCGGGCG
>NZ_JADCNH010000073.1 GCF_018904615.1 Verticiella alkaliphila
TTCACACCAAAGCAGCGGCTGGCCATGGCCGCATCAGTTTCTACTTCTGCGACCCAGTAAAAATGGGGGCATTACCCAACCATGACGTCCAGAGCTCCCGTCCAAGGCATCAACCTATTCGACACCTCTTCATCGTCCTCATAGGAAACGGCCAGCCGTAGCCATAGCGGCCGCTGCTGAAGGTCTAACGACACTTCCAATAGAAATCGACCCGTTGCAACCATGAGGAACCGATCCTCCTCTGTCCCATCCTGCGCATACGTGATACGAAGGCTTTGATGACCAGGGCCTCGCTCATCGACAAGATCACCATCCTCCACGCGGGCCTCGGACAGGCGCTCCACGAGGTCGGGGATGGGAAGCTCAGTGGGAAGCACGACAAATTGGTCATCGTCGGCGGCCCGTTTAACAAGCTCAACGGCAAGCTTCAGCCAGTGAGGAAAATCGGGCTCCAGATGGGCAAGATAGCGTGGCGGCATCGTTTGGCAGGCAACTGACGAAAACAGCAGGCTACGCGGACGATGCGACATGTCGTGTCGTATGGATCAGCGGATTGCCCGGCCTCTAGATGGCATCAAGGGTCTCCGCGCCATAGATGGCCGCCATCTTCATCGACTGTTGCACAACCGTCGTTCGCAGACTGGCCGGCTCCAAGAGTTCAATGTTGTCGCCGCATCCAAGCAACCACCTCAACAGCTGACCCGTGCTCGGCACCGTGGCCCGAACGTGCACGTCGAACGGCGAGCCATCGGGCTCGTCATCCACCCGCTGATCGTCCGACAGCGGAGAGTCACATAGCAAATCGGCGACATAGCCGCGCGCCCTCAGGCACAGCACGATGCGCTCGCCCGATGCGAAATCCGCCTGTCCCCGGTCGATCCGCTCTTGCAGGCTGAACCCGGGCGAGGCATGAAACACGTCTTCAGTACTGGCCGCCTGAATCATCCGGTGCATGGCATACATGCGGACCACGGCACGATCGTCGTCCTTGACCGCATACAGGTACAGCCGCGGGCCGCGCTGCAGCATTCCCTGGGGGTGCAGCAGCGGCTCGGACCGCTTGCCCTGCGCGCTGTGATACAGCACGCGTAGCGGCTTCTCTTCAACCAGCGCTCGCAGCACCTGCGTCAGCACCTCCGGGTGAATATCCGCGGGAATCAGCCGCAGCGTGTCAGACACAATGCGCAGCTTGTCCTCGCCAAGCGGCAAGCCAGCACCGTCTTTGAGCAAGGCGGGCCACAGGTGATCGAAGCTGCGCTGCGGCAACGTGTCGCGCACGACAGCCCGCATCACGTGAAGCGCATACGCCCGCTCGTTGGCATCCACCAGGGCACGCGCACCGCACGACCGGTAAGTGAACGGGGTGCGCGTGGACGTGCGCTCGACGCGCTCCTCTTCCACGAGCCGCTGCAAGTCGCGCTCGATTGACTTCTTGCGTGCCGCCGGCGAGGCCGCCTCGGCATAGAGAGACTCGTGACGCTGCAGCAGCTGAGTCGTCGTCAGATAGACGCCCTGCCCGCTTTGCTGGTGAATCGTCGTCGCCAAAATCTTCATGCGATCAGATTGCTGCATGAATTCCCCGAATGTAAGTTTTGGTGACTATAACGTCAAAACCCGCCTTGGCACACACTGTGGCCACCGCGACATGCCGCGTCGCACTGCTCAACCACACTTCGCTCGTCTCTGGTTTCGTTGAATCACTCATGACGATCGTCTTGCTGGAACCGCACCCGCTCATTCGCGTGGGCCTGCAACAACTCATCGGCCAAATGGCTCTGCCCGTGCACACGCTAGCGCCTGAGCGCGTGGATCCCGACGCCCTCATGAATCTCGCGCTGGACATCGAGCTCCTGATCCTGGGCATTCCCGCCGACTGGGCCGCAGCGCGCGAACTCACGGCCCACGCTCGGCGACGCCTGCGACCGAGAAGCATCCTGTTGATCTGTCCGCCCGAGAACGCGTGGTCGGCATCCGGGGTGGAGATCGACAATGTGTACTGCTGCGTGCCGAGCGACGCGTCGCCGCTGACGCTACAAGCCGCCATTCGCATGGGCCTCGGACGTGAACCGTGGCGCGAGGATGACCCTCCTGCGGGCTCGGCATGTCCTTGTTCGGGAGCAGACAGCCCTGGCCAAGCCATGCATCCTGATCCGCCGGTGGCCGCATTGGCAGAAGGCCTTGCGACGGAGGGCTTTGTATCGCAGGTATCCGTTCCCAATGACCCCGTGTTCGATCCTGAATCACACGAAGGCACCTTGCGCGCGCGCGAGATGCAACGGCTAGATCTCACCGAACGTCAGTACGACGTGCTCGTCAGGATGGGCCGCGGCGAACCCATCAAGACCATCGCACGGCACCTGGGGATCTCGCCGGCCACGGCCCGCGCTCATGCATCGGCCATCTACCAACGACTGGGGGTGCGCAGCAAGGGAGAAGCGGTGCATGCGGCGCGCTGCAAAGGTGCGCTGCTGGCCGCGTGACTCAACGCGCATCGCTTGCGTTCGGTGCTCCCCCCTGCGCGCATTCTGCTTATCCACCCCTGCTGCGCGCGCGCACTATCATCCAGAACGAACGCCGAACCTTCACGGCAACCCCTCGAACCTGAAGAGCCGCATGTACGACATCATTGGCGATATCCACGGGCATGCCAGCGCCCTCACCCGACTGCTGACCAAGCTGGGCTATCAAGAGACCGCCGGCGTCTGGCAACACCCGCAAAGACGGGTCATCTTCCTGGGCGACTTCGTCGATCGCGGGCCTGCCCAACGGGAGACAGTGCGCATCGCGCGCACCATGGTTGAAGCCGGGCATGCGCTGACCGTGATGGGGAACCACGAGTTCAACGCTGTGACGTGGGCATCGCCCGACCCTGAACGCCCCGGCAGCTTCCTTCGACCGCACAGCGACAAGAACCGCCGCCAGCATCAGGCTTTCCTGGACCAGGTGGGTGAAGGCTCGGCCGCGCACCGCGAGATGATCGAATGGTTCAAGACCCTCCCGCTGTACCTGGACCTGGATGGCGTGCGCATCGTGCACGCGTGCTGGCACCCCGCCGCGCTGCGCGTGCTGCAGGCCTACACGGACGACCAGCACCGGATTGCTCCCGACGCGTGGCCCGAACTGTGTCGCAAGGGATCGCCAGCCTATGAGGCTCTGGAGACGGTGCTCAAAGGCCTGGAGATCCCCCTGCCCACCGGCAGCGACTTCCACGACAAGGATGGCAACCCGCGGCGCCACATCCGCACGCAGTGGTGGAACCTCGAAGGCCTGACCTACCGGGATCTGGCCATGGTGCCCGCCGACGTCATCCCACGCATCCCTCACGAGCCCGTAGCCGCCGACGTGCTGCCAGGCTACGACGGCAAGAAGCCGCTCTTCATCGGGCATTACTGGATGTCGGGAGATCCGACGCCGCTCAACCCCTTCATTGCCTGCGTGGACTACAGCATCGCGGCGCAGCACGTGGGCGGGGCACCGGGCAAGCTGTGCGCGTACCGGTTCGATGGCGAGGCCGAGCTGGCAGCGGACAAGTTCGTCTGGGTAGAGTGACTCATGTGGCATGCGACACGCCGTGTCGCATGCGCGCGCCTCATCGTTCATCGGCGCGATCTGACGGACGCAGGAGACACGTGTGAAAAGGCTATCGGCGCATTGGCCCAGTTCTTCGCCATCGATGCTCGGCTGATCAGAGTCGATGTACCGCTCGATTTACTCGCAGAGTGGGTGGCGCGGGATCCTCATCACGTACCGAGCGGTGGGCTCGTCCATTGGGCGATGAAGTCGGCAATTCTCTCTCCGATCTGACTCTCAACGGTACGCAGACGTAGGATAAGGATGCCGCACTTCGCCAGGATCCCGTCCTTCAACGCGTCCCGCGCCGCCTGATCGAGCCGATCGTGGGAGCCGCCATCGACTTCGATCACCCCCACCGGGATCTTTCCCACGCGGAAATAGATGACGAAATCGCAGCTGGCGCGCGCCATGAAGGCCCGCTCTCGGTCCGTCAAGCCCGGAGTGTGCGGCGATGCGATCTGATCCAGCTTGACTTGGCTGTGGACCTTCAAGGCTTCGCATGCCAGGGACGATAGCGCTTCGCGCAGCAACTGCGCCGCGATTCGCTCGGACTTGTAGCGCGAATCCTCGGGTCGCAAACGGGCGTACAACCGCGCGAGGGACTGGTCATATTCGCTGTACAGCAGGTCGAAGGCGGATACCACAGGCGCGCGCACGATTTGCTCTTCCTGCGCGTAATAGGTTACGTAGCGCATCAGCGCCGCGATGTGCCCGTTGTTGCCGGAGAACACCTCGTCGCCCGTCACCAGCGTGAAGCGGTGCTTGGCCCGCGACACCGCCACGTTGATCATGCGCGGGTCATCGACGAAAGCCAGCCGCTTGCGCTCCTGGTTGTAGCGCTTCTTGTCCAGCACAGTGGAGAAGACGATCTCGTCGCACTCACGGCCCTGGAACTTGTGCACGGTGTCATTGGCGAAATCCGCTGGCAGACGCGTGCCGGAGAGCGTGACCTGCGCGCGGAACGGCGCGATGAAGCCCCGGCCGTCGCCGTCGAGCGCGAGGGGGGCGCCCTCGTCGTCGAGCACCTTGAGCAGCGATTCCAGCTCCCGCGTGTTGGTGTTCTGGCGGGCGTGGTTGCCCTTGGCCGTCACAACAAGGCGCAGCGGCGCTTCGCCGTTGTCCTTGGTCATCGGCACCAACGCGTTGCCGTAGAACTGCTGGTTGCAGAACTGGATGATCCTGGGGTGGCAACGGTAATGCTCTTTCAGCAAGGTTCTTGGCAACGCGTCCTTGAATACGCCGATACACGAATCGAGCAGACTGTAGCGCTCGCAATCGTAGGCTTCAGCAGGCGCGGGGAGGCCCAGCGTCACTGGAATATGGGCCAACTGACGGTTGTCGCCGACCACGATCAAGTTCTTCGCGCAGCCCAGTGGCAAGATGCCAGGCACGATGTCCTGCAGCGAGGCCTCATCGATGATCACATAGTCGAGGATAGCCCCCGGCGCGATCGAATTGACAATGGAGTGCGTACCACTACCAAGAATCGGAAAACGCCGAACGAAGGCATCGAACTGTTCCCGATGCTTGTATGTTTTGGCATCGAAGCTATCCGACGGGAGCACCTGCTGTTGCAGATGCTGCTTCAGGTGGCACATAGACGCCGTTTTCAATGCCTCCAGCGAAGCCTCGAAATTTCCGCGCGCCAGCGATGCGCGGCACGCCTGTAGCTCCGCTTCCTTCTCTTGCAACGCCTTGTCGTAATAGTGCATCTGCAGGGAATGGAACACGGCCAGGCGAGCATCACCCTGGGCGAAAGGCTTGGAGCGGAAAATCTTGAAGTTGAACAGCAGCTCGATGCGATCCTTGAGGCGGATGCGCTGCTCACCGAGATGGGCCAGGTAGGCCATTAGGTCTGCCGTCTTGCGCGGCGACAATCCATACTTGTCCAGCGAAGCGGCAGCCTGCACACTGTGGTCCGCCTGCCAGCGCTGAAGGTGGCGCCGCTCGACAATTAGCTCGTCACGCTCGACCTGCAACTGCGCTGCCCGATTGTGATCGTGCAAGTGCTGCTTCACGCGGGCCAGCAGGGCCTGAATCTCTTCCAGCGTCGGCGCAGGCTCGGGTTCGCTCGATGGCAATGGCGGCAGATTCGCGAAAAAGTCCTTGCGGTTGTCCTGGTTGCCGAGTCTGGCGATCCGATGGCCCAGACCGCATTTATCCAGCTTCTGGTAGACGTTTTCAACCGCCGCGTTGTTGTTGGAAAGTACCGCCACCGTCTGTCCACGCAGCAGGATGTTGGCGAGGATATTGAGGATGGTCTGGGTCTTGCCGGTCCCCGGTGGGCCCTCGATCATACTTACCTGCGCTCGGAATGCTTGCTCGACCGCTGCAAGCTGACTCTCATTCAACCCGAACGGATAGATCAGCCCCTGGCCCGGCGCCAGCGCGCTGTTGCGCCCAGTGCAGTAGGCCTGCAAAGCGGTGTCGGCACTGACGGGCAGTTGCTCCAGTTGGCGGACCACATTGGCGGCAATGTCACGGTCACTCTTCGACGGGGCGCGATCCCGCCGTGCATTCGCCACGGCCAAGAAGTAGTGGAAAACCGGTGCCTCCTTGATCGCCGTGGGCGGAGCAAAGCCAATACCCTCCATGTTGTAGACATAAGGCTTGTCGGCGTTCGGATAATGGACGATGGCATAACGCTCGCCGTAGATCGTCGCCTTAGCGATGGGCGTGACGATTGTGCTGCCGGCCCTGGTCAACAACATTTCGCCCAACTCGCGGGTGGGAGATACCCGGCAGTCGCTGAGCGGACGCGTGTACGTCTTCTTGGAGGGGTAATAGCAGGTCAGGTGCAGGGCTTCGTACTTTTTACTCCAGGAAATCTTCCAGTCGCTGAACTTCACGCTCTTGCCATCGCGCCCCATCTGAATCGAAACCATACTTCCCTTACTCGTACGCGCGCGGCTGTCTTGACCCAACGGAACCTGCACAAGTTAAGCGGCTAACCCGAATTGCAAAGCCTGGCCAGTAGCGCGATGGTCTTGCCCTGGAGGATTTCCAACACCAACGCGCTCTTGCGCTTGGCCGTCCACCGCTTGATCTCGCCTTCCACCTTCACGCTCATCGTCGAACCTCCTCAGTGATGACATGAGCAGGTTTCAACTGGGTCGATACATCAACTCGACAGCGGCACTCCTAATGCGTTCATCGTCTCAGTCGTCATGCGCCCGTTTACCGGCAACGACTGCCGCACTTGGAACTGCCTAAGCGCCTCCACCGTCTGCGCCCCCATGATCCCATCGACCTTCCCGCTGTAGAACCCAAGCGACGTGAGCTGAAGCTGGACCCGCATGATCTGATGTTTGAGCTTGTCGGCGCGCGTGGGTTCGGCCGCGCCACGCGCTGGTGTTTCACTGGCTGAGGACGCGGCACTGCTCCGACTTGCGGTCGTCGCGGGAGACGAAGACGCCCCGGTTGAAGAGACCGGCGCGGAATAATAGGAAGGCGTCGGCGCTGCGCGCACGGGAGCCGGCGAATAACTGCGGCTGCTCTGCCCGGAGTAATGCGACCGGTGGCTCGAATGCGAACGATGGCTCGAGTGCGAGCGGTGCGCCGCGAACAGGTTGTCACGATCAAAGTTCAAAGGCCGGAGTGAGACGGCCTGAGGATCTTTGGGCTTGCCCCATCCCGCCGGACAGGTTGTTTAACCTAACAAGCCGCCGCCTCGAACTGGATGGGGCTGACGTA
>NZ_JADCNH010000074.1 GCF_018904615.1 Verticiella alkaliphila
CGGCACGCCCGGCCGCGGCGCCAGGAGGATGGCGCCCCACACGCCGATGCCCGCAGCCACCGCCACCATGCCCAACGCTTGCACAAGGCCGCGCGCCGCGGCCGCCCCGTTCAGATTCATCCCGTTTTCCCGCCCAACCCGTACGCCGGGTGCAACATTTCTGTGACACAACTGTATTAGGATACGAAGCTTTTGTGTCGTTTCGTGAAGCGCGGTTCATCTTTCGCTTCCGGAAAACTACCTGTGTCGACGTGGCGCCCTCCTGCCGGCGCCGGGAGCCGCTCTACGTGTTTACCGCATCGCCCTCACTCGCCCGCGCCCGCCGTCGCCGCCAGCGCGGCTTCACCCTGATCGAGATCATGGTGGTCGTGGTCATCATGGGGATCCTGGCCGCGCTCGTCGTGCCGCGCCTTCTGGATCGTCCGGATCAGGCCCGCGCCGTCGCGGCCCGCCAGGACATCGCCACGATCATGCAGGCGTTGAAGCTCTACCGCCTGGACAATGGTCGCTATCCGACCACGGCGCAAGGCCTGAATGCGCTGACGACCCGTCCGGATCCCGCGCCGCCCAACTGGCGCCAGAATCTGGAGCGCCTGCCCGCGGACCCGTGGGGCGCACCTTACCAGTATCTGAACCCCGGCGTGCATGGCGACGTGGATGTCTTCTCCCTGGGTGCCGACGGCCAGCCCGGCGGTGAAGGCGCGGACGCCGACATCGGCTCCTGGACGCTGTGACAGGCGTCGCGCATTGATGTTCGCGGTGCCGGCGTCGCGACACGGCCAGAGGCCGGGCCTGCGCACGCGCGGCGCCCGCGCACGCCGCGCAGCCGGTTTCACGCTGATCGAACTGATGGTGGTCGTGGCCATCATCGGCATCCTGGCCGGTGCGGCCACGCTCACCGCCTTTCCCTCGCGCGGCCGCGACGTGCAGGCCGATGCGCAACGGCTGGTGGAACTCTTTCGGCTTGCCCAGAGCGAAGTCCATGCCGATGGCCGCCCCATCACTTGGCGCGCTGATGCCGACGGCTATCGCTTCGAGCGGCGCGTGCGCACGCGCGTGCCGGGTGAGCCGCTACCCACGACGGCGGCGGACGCGCCCTGGGAGCGCTTCGATGGCGATGCCCAGTTGCGCCCCCGGCCCTGGCACTCGCCGCCGGTGGCGGTGCGTGTCGAGCCGGCCGGCCCGCTCGTCTTCACGGCCGAATGGATGGCGCCGCCCCTGCGGGTGGAACTGAGCGGCGACCAGGGGCGCGCCGTGATCGTGCGCGATGCGACAGGCCGCTATGCGCTCGAGTAGCCGCCCGCGCCGTGCGCGCGGCTTCACCCTCGTCGAAGTGCTCGTGGCGCTTGCCATCGTGGCGGTGGCCCTGGCGGCTGCCGTGCGCGCGGCCGGCGTGGTGGCCGGCACGGATGCCGGGCTGCGCATGCGCGCGATGGCGATCGCCGCGGCAGAAAACCGCCTGGCCGAACTGCGCCTGGCCCGCGAGTTCCCCGCGCCGGGCCGGATCGAGGTGGACTGTTCGCACGGCGGCTACGTGCTGCGCTGCGAGCAGGTGTTTCGCACGTCCGTGAACGCCGGCTTTCGCGAAGTGACGGTGCGCGTGCGCGAGGGCGGCGAGAACGGTGGGGTCATCACCAGCGTGGGGGGCTTGCTGAGCCGGCTGCCACGGGGGGCACGGCGCGGGCCGGGCAGGCGCCCGCGGCCGGCGCGCGGTTTGGCGTGGGATCTGGCAGACGACACGACGCGTCCGAGGCAGGGTCTTGCGGCGGGGCGCGGGACAGTCCGCACTCGCCGATCCGCCCGAGGCTTCACGCTCATCGAACTTCTCGTCGCCATCACGCTGATGGCGGTGCTCAGCCTGATTGCGTGGCGCGGCCTGGAAGGCATCGTCAACCTGCGGGAGCGGCTGGCACAGGACGCCGATGAGACAGACCGCCTGATGCGCATGCTCGGGCAGCTGGAGCGGGATCTCGCGCTACGTGCGCCGGATACGGTGCTTGCCGCCCGCGTTGCCCCGCCCGTGCCGCCCTTGCCGAACCCGGATGGCGGCGGCGACCGCACCGTCCCACAACCTGAAACCGCGACGCGCTCTGGCCAGCCGCCTGCGCTCCCGCGGCAATCCCTCCCCCTGGCCATCGGCATCCAAGCCACGCAAGGCCCTCCCGGCTCCGCCCGCCTGGAGATCGTGCGCGAAGACGCCACGCAATCCGGCGCCTGGCAGCGCGTGGCCTGGTGGCGCGAGAACGACGTGCTCTATCGCGCGGTCGGCGTGCCCAGCCGCACGTATCCGCTGCCGCCGCCCGAGGCCACGGTCGCGGTCATGGACGCCGTCTCCAGTTTCGTGGTGCGCGGTTGGCTCGATCAAACTGGCTGGCAGACGCTGCCGCCGCCGCCCGGCACCACTGCGCCCATCACCGGCCTGGACGTGACGATCACGCGCGATGCCCCCGCACGCGCCGCGACCTACCGACGCGTGGCGGTGTTCCGATGAGCCACCGCTCGCTCGCTATCGCCGGGCGCGCCCCGCCCGCCGCCTGCCGCATGCGCCGCGACGTGGGCAGACACGCGGCATGGCCGTCATCACGGCGCTGCTGGTGGTCATGGTGGCCACGATGCTCGTCACCGGGCTCCTGCAACGCCAGGCCAACGACGTGCGCGCCGTGGAGAATGCTCTGTCGCGCAGCCAGGCCCGCCAGCTCATCCTCGCCGGCCTGGACTGGTCGCGCGCCGTGCTGGCGGCCGACGGCCGGCGCTTTGCCGTGACGCGGCCGGACCAGCTCTGGGCCGTGCCCGTCGAAGAAACCCGTCTGACCCAAGGCGACGACGATCGCGTCGCCGTGTTCTCGGGCGGCATCGACGACGCTCAGGCCAGATTCAACCTGACCAACCTTGCCGTGGATGGCGAGCCGGACGTGCTGGCCGTGCAGCGACTGGAACGTCTGCTGACCCTGCGCGGCCAGCCTCCTGGGCCGGCCTTGCGCATCGCCCAGCGCATCGCGCTCGCCCAGCCCAACCCACGGGCGGACCCCGTGCGCCCGGCGCTCACGCCCATGCTCACGGACGTGGATCACGTCGCCGACGTCGAGGGCGTGACGCCCCAGCTGATCGAGGCCTTGCGTGCCGTGGCGGTGGTGCTGCCCGAGGCCACGCGCCTCAACGTCAACACGGCCTTGCCGGAGGTGATCGCCGCCACGGTCCCAAACCTCTCGCTAGGCGCCGCGCGCGCGCTCACGGCGCAGCGCGACCGTGGCGCCTGGTTCAACGACGCGGCGGACTTCATCAATCGCCTGGGCCCGGAGTATCAAGAGTTGACGAGCGACGCCTTCGTAGTTAACAGTCACTGGTTTTTGGTAAAAGGCGCGATCACGTTCGAGCGCGCTGTCATCGGCACCACGGCACTCGTTCACCGGGGCAACGCCGCCAGTCCGGAAATCGTCTGGATCCGAGAATCGCATTGAAATCCGTCCTTCGCCTGCAACTGCCCCGTCTGGAAGCGCTGGCCGCCCATACGCCGCTGCCGTTTGCGCTGCTCGACGGCGGCAAGCTCGTGCGCAGCGGGGAGCTTCCGCTGGCCGGCCTGGCCGCGACGCTGCCGGTCATGCCCGTGGTGGCCATCCTGCACCCGGCGGACGCCACCCTCGCCCAGGCGGCCTTGCCGCCCCTGCCCGCGCATCGCATGCAGGCGGCCCTCGCGGCGCCGTCGAGCCTCTCGTGCTGGGCGACGTCGATGAACTCGTCCTGGCGCATGGCCCGCGCGGCAGCGACGGCGCGAGCCCCGTGGCCTGGGCGCAGCGAGGCCGTATCGCTCAGGCCTGGAGCCTGCTGGCCGACGCCGGCCTGCCGGTCGACGCCCTCGTGCCCGCCCCCCTTGCCCTGCCCCTGCACGCCGAGGGCGGCATCACCCTCATGCTGCACGACGGCTTTCTTCTGTGCCGCACCGGACGCGACACGGGCCAGGCGCTGGCGCTCGACCCGCTGGGCCCGCAAGACGCCACCGATCCCAGCGTCCAGGCCTTTCTGCGCGTGCTGTGGATGCGTCACCCGGAAGCGGAGGCCGCCTGGGTCGATGCCGTGCCCACCGGCTGGAACGCCGTCTTCGAAGGACGCGGCTTGCCCCCCACGACAGTGCTGCCGGATGCTGCCCGCTGGAGCGCCCCCCTGCCCACGTGGTCGCTCGCCGTGCCGGCCCTGCGCCCGGCGCGGCTGCAACGCTCGCCGTGGCGTCGGCCGCTCGCCTGGGTGGCTGCCGCCGTGGCGGTGTGGACGGTCGGCCTGAACGTGTATGCCCTGCGACTGGAGCAGGAAGCCTCGGCCCTGCGCCAGCGCATGGCCAGCGAAGTACGCGCCGCGTTCCCCGCGCTGCCCGTGGTGCTCGATCCCTTGCGCCAGGCCACGCAGCAGCGCGACGCATTGCTCGCTGGCACGGGCAGCGTGACAGACACGGATTTCCTGCCCCTGGCCCTGGCCGCCTCCCAACTGCTGCCCATGAGCGCGAACAACGTGGCGAGCCTCGCCTACGCCGACGACACCCTGAGCCTGCGGCTCATCGACAACGCCGCCGCGGGGGGTGGTGCGCTGGACCCGGCCATCGCGACCCGCGCACGCGGGCTTGGCCTTCAGGTCGATCAGCGAGACGGTGCATGGATCCTGCGCCGTCAGAACGATGGCAGCACGTCAGCCGACGCGGGCGGCGTGCGCGTGCAGCCCAGCGCCGCCACGGCGCAGCGCCTGTCTGAACGCGCGCGGAGCGCCCCATGAACGACACCACGACTCGCCCCGGCTGGCGTGAGCGCCTGCGCCGTCCGGCCACGCCCGCCTGGTGGACGCAGACGCGCGCCCAGGCGACCCGGCACTGGCAGCGGCTCGCGCCCCGCGAGCGTCGGCTCGTGTCCTGGGCCGGCGCCATTGCCGCCATCGCACTGATCTGGACGCTCGGCATCGAGCCGGCTTGGCAGACCGTGACGCGACTGGGCACGGGCCTGCCCGCCCTGCGCGCCCAGGCCGCCCAAGTGGATGCCCTGATCGCCGAGGCCCGCACGCTGCAAGGCGCAGCGGCCCAGGGCCAGGCAACGGGCGACATGCCGACGGAACTTGCCGACAGCCTGCGCCGTGCGGGGCTGGCGGAGGTCGTCACGCTCACGGCGGCAGACGCAAACACCTGGACGGCCGAGGTCAGCGCCGCGCCCATCGAGCCGCTGATGCGCTGGCTGCAGGATCTGCCCTTCGCGCTGCGCATGCAGCCCGTCACCGTCGAGCTCGATCGCCCGGTGGGTGACGATGGCCGACCGCGCGCTGGCGTCGTCTCTGGCGCCGTGAGCCTGGCGCCTGCCGCCCCGGAGGCCTCGTGATGCGCGCGCGACTCGTTCGTCGTATGGCGCTGGGGCTCGGACTGGGCCTCATCGTGCTTGTCACGGCCCTTGCCGTGCTGCCCGCCCGCTGGCTGATGCGGGCATTGCCCCAACACTGGCCGGTGGCCATCGTGGATGCCGCGGGCACCGTCTGGAACGGCACCGCGCTGGTCGCCCTGGGCCCGCCCGGTGCACGCACCACCCTGCCGCAGCCCGTGCGCTGGCGCGCCGGCTGGGCCGATGGCGTACGCCTGCAACTCGAACACCCCTGGCTCGATTGCACCCTCGGCCTGCGTCCTGGCTTCACGAGCCTCGGCATCAGCCCCTGTGGCCTGCGGCTGCCCGCCCAGGTGCTCGCGGCCGTGGGCGCCCCGCTCAACACCTTGAAGCCTGCCGGCCAGCTCGCCCTGCGCTGGCCAGGCCTGCGTCTGCCCTACGGTGGCGCCGCCCCCGCCGGCGAGCTCCTGACGCTGGATTGGCGCCAGGCCGGCTCGGCGCTGTCGATGGTGCGCCCGCTGGGCGACTATCGGGCCGCGCTCACCGGTCGCGACGGCGCAGCGCATCTTTCGCTCACCACCCTGAACGGACCGCTGCAGTTGCGCGGCGACGGCACGTTCACGCCGCAAGGCGGCCTGCGCTTCTCGGGCGTGGCCAGCCCCGCCCCCGACGCTTCCGATGCCACCGTGGCAGGCCTGCAGGCCATGCTCTCGGCCATCGGGCGCCGCTCGGGCAACGACACTCTTCTTCAGATCGGCCGCTAGATTGCCATGACGACTTTTCGCCGCTTTCCGCGCTGCATCCGCCCGCTTACCCTGGCCCTGGCAGCCGCCCTGCCCGTGGCCCTGCCGCCGGTGCCAGCCTTTGCCCAAGGCGCCGGCAATGCCGCCGTGCGCAACCCGGATGACGTCATCCTCAACTTCGTCGAGGCCGACCTGGACGCCGTCGTACGCGCGCTTGGCCACTTCACCGGCAAGAACTTTCTCATCGATCCGCGTGTGAAGGGCCAGCTGACGCTGGTCTCCGAGCAGCCGGTGAACCGCGACGTGGCGCACCGCATGCTGCTGGGCGCCCTGCGGATGCAGGGCTTTGCCGTGGTCGAGGCCGACGGCCTCTCCAAGGTGGTGCCCGAGGCGGACGCCAAGCTGCAGGGCAGCGCCGTGGCCACCGGCACCAGCGCGCCGCCCGCGGCTTTCGGCGGCGACCAGCTCGTCACGCGCGTCTTCACGCTGCGCCACGAGAACGCCGCGAACCTGGTGCCCGTGCTGCGTCCCATGATCGCGCCGAACAATCCGATCAACGCCTACCCCGGCAACAACACGCTGGTGGTGACCGATTACGCGAGCAACCTGAACCGCATCGCGCAGGTGATCCGCTCCATCGACAACCCGGGCTCGACCGACACGGCCGTGGTGAACTTGCGCTACGGCGTGGCCGCCGACCTCGCGCCGCAGATCACGCGCCTGCTCGATACGGGCGCCACGGATCCGACGCAGCGCATCGCCGTGGTGGCCGACGCGCGCTCGAACACGCTCATGATCCGTGCCGGCAGCCCGGCCCGTACCCAGCTCGCGCGCGATCTCATCGCCCAGCTGGACACACCCGAATCCGGCGCCTCCACCATGCACGTGGTGACGCTGCGCAATGCCGAGGCCGTGCGCCTGGCAGAGACGCTGCGCGGGCTGCTCACGGGCCAATCGCAAGGCGGCGGCGGTGATCAAGGCGGGCTCTCGAACGCGGGCGGCCTGGGCGGCGGCGGCATCAACGGCGGCGGCTCCGGGGGCG
>NZ_JADCNH010000075.1 GCF_018904615.1 Verticiella alkaliphila
CGGTCTACCCAGACCACCCCCGCGCCAGTGCTAGCTTTGCGTACCGTCACTTATTGCACTGAAAACGAGGAGACCCCTTCCTGACGCACCTCACCGTGCTGGGCTCGATGGGCCTCACCTCGCAACTGCTGCTGGTGCTGCGCGGCTACCGCAAGCCGCTGTCGAACCAGCCACTGCAGCTGGCCCTGCTGGTGTCGGCCGTCGCGATGCTAGTCCTGTGCTGGCTGGTGCCGCCGCGCTGGGGGATGTGGCTGGCCAACGGCTACGGCCTGGCGCTGGGCTTCGGCCTCATCGTGCTGGCGCTGCGCAAGGCCGTGCGCGGCACCCGCGTGGCCTGGATCTCGGCGGCGGGCGTTTCGCTGGCCATCATCAGCCTGGTCACGCTCGACTGGATCTGGGTGCACGGCGACACGACGCCATTGGCCGTGCACGCGCTGGGCGCGCTGTCTTCCATGGCCTACATCGGGATCATGGGCTGGGCCATGTGGATGCGCTACGCCTATGCGCTGGAGCTCAAGCAGGTGCTGGCCCAGGGCCCCAGCTTCGACCCGGTCACCCGGCTGCCCTCGCACGCCCATGCCGGGCGGCTGGTGGGCTCCTTCCTGCGCAGCGGGTCGGCGCAGTCGCTGGGCGTGGTGGCGGTGACGCTGGCCAACCTGGCCACGCTGGAGGCACTGTACGGGCGCGCCGCCTACAACCATGCGCTCTACGTCTCGGCGGGCCGGCTGCGGCGCTGCACGCCCCTGGGCGCCCAGCTCGGCCGGCTGGGCGATGACGGCTTCCTGGTGCTGGTGCGCACGGAAGACCCCGAACTCCTGAAGCACATGGCGGCCAAGGTGCGGCGCGCCCTCACGCAGCCGATCCACGTGGGCGAGGACATCGAGCAGCACACGGCCGGCGCGTTGCCGGCCGACTGGGTGGCCGACATCGGCATCGGCATGTCGCTGCGCAAGGACCCCGATGGCGCGGCCAGCGCGGTGGCCACGGCCCGCGCCATGTCGCGCGCCGCGCTGGCCATGGCCAGCCGGATTGCCTTCTCCGAACAGCGGGAAGCGAAAGTCGGCGCTTGAGCGGCGGCGTGGGTCTGGACCATCGGCGGACCGCGGCGGGAACCCGTCGCATCGTCCCGACTCTACCTGGCTCATCCCGAGCCGGAGTCCCCATGACCCAGACCGAAACACAAGCGATCGTCACCCTCAGCCTCATGGCCGCCTTCGTCGACGGCGACAAGCATGACCGCGAGCGCGCGGAGGTCAGGCGCATCGCCGAGGGGCTGGCGCAGTCCGACGCGGTGCACCTGCCCACGCTGGTGCAGGACGTGCTGATGAAACGGGTGGACCTGGCCGGTACCGCCGCGGCCCTGCGCTCGGCCGACACGCGCCAGCTGGCCTACGAGATGGCGGTCTGCGTGTGCGATGCCGACGGTGTGCAGTCGCTGCCGGAGCAGAAGTTCCTGGAGCAACTGCGCAGCACCCTGGGCCTGGATGCGGGCCGGGCGCGGCAGTTCACCGAAGACGCCGAATCCGTCGCCGCCGCGCCCATGGCCGGCCCGGTGCCGGCGCCGGGCGGCAGTGTCGAGCCTCCGCCCGTGCCCACGGCGGGCGTGGCTGGCGTGGGCGTGGGCGTGCGCACGCCCAACGTCAGCGAGCAGGAGCTCGACCAGACCATCCTCAACGCCGCCATCACCAACGGCGCGCTGGAACTGCTGCCGGAGACGCTGTCGACCATGGCGATCATCCCGCTGCAGATGCGGCTGGTCTACCGCATCGGCCAGGCCTACGGCTACGAACTCGACTCCGGGCACGTCAAGGATTTCCTCGCCACCGTGGGCGTGGGGTTGACCTCGCAGTACCTCGAACAGGCGGGCCGCAAGCTGCTGGGCGGGCTGCTCGGTCGCGTGGCTGGCGGGCTGGGGCGCGGTATCGTCCAGCGCGGCCTGCAGCTTCTTCAGCGATGCGTACAGCGCGGCGCGCTCCTGCGGATCCAGCACCTGCAGCAACTGCTCCTGGCTTGCGCGCGCCTGCGGCAGGATGCGGCGCGCCAGCGCGCGGCCGGCGGGGGTGATCGCCACGATCAGCCGGCGGCCGTGGGCCGGATCGGCTTCGACCGTGACCAGCGACTGTGCGCCGAGGGAGCGCAGCAGCCGCCCCGCGTACGCCTTGTCCATCGCCAGCGCGCGGCACAGCGTGGCCAGTTGCACGGAGCCTTCCGAATTCAGCCGTGCCAGCATGCGCCACTCGGCCACCGACAGGCCGTGCGCACGTGCGTAGGTGGCGCTGACCTGCTGCTGGATCGCCTGGGCGAGCCGCAGCAGCATGGTGCTGGGATAGTCCTCCAGCGGCAGGTCGGCAGCGAAGCGACCGTCGGCCTGCCAGGGGCAGGACTCGGCGGAGCGGGGCCGGCGGGACGGTGTGGACACGTCCACACTGTGATCCGGGCCGGGCGGCGACCGGAGAGAGTTTTCCCTGCGGTCCTAGGTATGCGTGGTGAGGTGGCGCCGATCAGCCCGGAGGCGAAGACCGGCGAGTGAGCACCACCGGCGCCCCACCCAGGCGACTGCGGGTGCGGGTATGCGCGACGCCTGCATCCATGGCCGTCACGTGCTCGGGCAGCCAGCGGCGCAGCTCGGCCGTCAGCCGCGCCACCAGATGGGCGGACTCGGTCGAGTCCGGACCGGCCGCGACGATGCCGCGCACCTCGTCCATCGACTTGAGCACGGCCGCGTGCTCGTCCAGGTGGCAGCTGGCGTTGCCGTCACGCATCTGCCGCAATTCCTGGTCCTCCAGCGCGAAGTGTTCGCTGGCGTGCGCCTGAAGCGCGTCGAGGCTGGCGAGCACGTCTGCGCCTTTGGCAGCGGCGAGGCGGTCGACGAGGTCGGCCAGCTTCGCGTGGTCAGCATCGAGTGTGGGATCTCCGAGAGCGGGTGCTTCTGTCATGGCTGGGCGGCGTCGAGCTGCAATTCAGGAATCGGGAGTAAGGCGGGAACGATAGCCGGCTTTTCTCAGCGCATGAAGAGCCCGCCGTTCATGTCCAGAGTCGCCCCGACGAAGAACCCGCCCTGGTCGGACGCCAGTAGCGCCACCGCGGCGGCGAACTCGGAGGCTTCTCCGAATCGGCCGATCGGCACCAGCTTCTCGATGCGCTCGATCTGTTCCTGCGACAGCCGCCCCTTGGCCGTGGAGATCGGGCCCGGCGCGATGGCGTTGACGGTGACGCCGGTGCCCGCGAGCTGCTGTGCGAAGTACTTCGACAGCATGGTCGCCCCCGCCTTGGCTGCCGCGTAGTGCGCCGACGCGACCGTGCCGCCGTTCTGCCCGGCCAGCGAAGTGATGTTGACGATGCGGCCCCAGCCGTTGGAGCGCATGTGATCGGCAAAGACCTGGCAGCTGAGGAAGACGCTGCGCATGTTGATTGCCACGATGTCGTCGAACTCCTCGGTCGTGATGTCCTGCACCGGCGTGCGCTTGGCGTAACCGGCATTGTTGACCACGATGTCGGTACGGCCCCAGGCGCTGGCGATGCGGTCCCGCGCATCCTCGAACGCCCGTTTGCTGCGCACGTCGAGTGTCAGGGCCATCGCAGAGACGCCGGAATCGTCCAGGCGATCCGCCAGCTGCCGCGCGGCTTGCCCGTCGATGTCGCTCACCGCGACGCGCGCGCCGGAGGCGTGGAACAGGCGGGCGATCTCCTCGCCCACGCCGCGGCCGGCGCCGGTGACCAGTGCCGTGCGGCCGTGGAAGTCGAAATTCACGGTGCTCTTGTTGCCGGTCGGCATGTCCATCTAGAGGTCCAGGGTAAGGGACGGGGTGCGTGCCCCGGAACAGCACACCATCACGGCGTCGTTCGCATCGCGTTCGTCCTGGGTGAGGAAGACGTCGCGGTGGTCCGGCACGCCATGGAGCACAGGCACGCGGCAGCTGCCGCAGACGCCTTCGGTGCAGGCGAAGCCCACGTCGACACCGGCGTTGAGCAACGCGTCCAGCATGGTCTCGCCGGCCTTGACCTCGAGGGTCTTGCCGCTGCGCTGGAGTTCCAGCCGGTAGCCGCCCTGGCATGCAGGCTGCGTGTCCGCCGAGAAATACTCGAAGTGCAGGCGCTTGCCCAGGTGGGCGCCATGCTCGCGGTACGCGGCCAGCATGCCGGCGGGCCCGCAACAGTAGGCATGCGCCTGCGGCGCCAGCGAGCCGAGCAGGCGCTGCAGGTCGAGCCGCGGCGTGCTCGGCTCATCGTCGATGGTCACATGTACCTGCGCGAATGCCGCCAGCTGGTCGAGGAAAGCTGCACGGGCCCGCGTGCGCACGGCGTAATGCAGCTCCCAGGAAGATCCCAGGCGTTGCAGTCTCGCGATCATCGACAGCATGGGCGTGATGCCGATGCCGCCGGCGACCAGCACAGTGTGAGCTGAGTTCTCCTCCAGCGGAAAGTTGTTGCGCGGTTCCGAGACTTCCACCAGCTGCCCGGCACGCCATTCCTCGTGGATGTGGCGCGAGCCGCCGCGGGTGGCGGGGTCCAGTTGCACGGCGATCTCGTAGGCGCCGTGCTCCCTGGGGTCGTTCAGCAGGGAATAGCTGCGGGTGAGGCCAGGACGCAGCGCCACGTCGACGTGGGCACCGGCGGTGAAGGGTGCCAGGTGCGCCCCGGGCAGTGGCTCCAGCCGGAAGCCCAGGATGTCCTGTGCCTCCCAGCGGACCGATCGAACCCTCGCCTTCATGCCCGCTCCTCGGGCTGCGCCGTCCAGCGCACCGCCTTTTCCAGTTGCGCCTGGTAAGCCTGTTCCAGCGGCGCGTCGGGGGCGAACAGGAAGGAGCCGGCGCGTGCGCCCATGAAGGTGTCCGGGTCGCTGGCGCCCGGCGGCAGTTCGCCGCTGTCGCGATAAGCACGGGCCGCGAGCAGCAGGCGACGGCGGGTGCGGGCGATCATCTGGTCGGTCGGCGCGAGATGTTCCCAGTCATGGTCCGTGATGGGCCCCATGCTCTCGGTCACCGCCTGGTCCTGGATGGTGATGTTGCCGATGCCGGTGTATTGCGTCCCGTCGCGCTGCGACTGGCGATCCAGGCCCCAGTCGTTGTGCGCCCGGTCACGGCAGCGCCAGCGGCCATGCCAGTCGTTGGTGTTCGGCTCGTACTCGAACTTCTCGTACAGCGGCTGCCCGTTCCTGCGCTTGGACACGTAGGCAGGGTTACCTTCGTCGACCCCGCCCGAGATGTCGAACAGCATGCTGTGGTGGTCGTCCATCGGCACCCAGGCGCGCGCGATGGCGCGGCTGGAGAAGCGTGCGTTGGGCGTCTGCGTCCAGAACGGGAACATGAAGTGGGCGACGCGCCAGGACATCTGGCCGTCGTCGTTCGTGCGGAATCCCCCGTACATCGTGCCCCAGTCGGTGTTGCGCACCTCATACTCGGGAGCGCGGTTGATGACGGTGGGGCGCATCGGATGGTCGTCGTCGAGGTCCTCGGGCTTGAGCATCCCCACGTGCAGGAAACCCACGTGAGAGGTGTCGATGTCGCCCTCCAGCGCCTGCAGCCAGTTGCACTCCCGCTGCAGGCACCAGATCTCGTTGCCGGGGATCAGGTTGGCCTCGATGTTGGGCAAGGGCGGGGGCGATTCCTGCTGCCGGCCCATGTACACCCACACCAGGCCGTTGCGTTCGGTCGTGCGATAGGCCTTGGCATGCACCTTGTCCTTGAATTCCTGGCGCGCCGGCACGTTGGGCATGTCCACGCAGTTCCCTCGCACGTCGAACTTCCAGCCGTGGTAGACGCAGCGGATGCCGCTTTCCTCGTTGCGGCCCAGGTAGAGCGAGGCGCAGCGATGCGGGCAGCGGTGGTCGAAGATGCCGACGCATCCCTGCGAGTCGCGAAAGGCGACGAGCTTCTCGCCCAGCAGCATCAGCCGCATGGGATCGCCGTCCGCCTGCAACTCGGAGGAGAGCGCCGCGGGTATCCAGTACTGCCGCATGAACTCTCCCATGACGGTTCCGGGACCCACCCGCGTCAGGTCGGTGCTGTCTTGCGCTTTCATGAATGCCCTTGCCGCGGTGCATGCCGCGATGGATGGTGAGGGGCCCGGAGACTTCCGGGCCAGTGCACTGATCGTAGGAGCAGACGCGGCGCCGCGTGATTCGAAGCGCGCCGGCGACATTCAATAACCGGAAGGATCGGCATACCGGCTTACTTTCCGCAGGTCGCCAGACGCATTTGCGCGTAATTTCCCGGTCGCGGGAAGGTCAAGGTTGGCGCGGTACTTCCAAGTCGATGAGACGCTCGGTCTGCTCCTCCCACTCACGCATAAGCTGCTTGGCACGGCGGTGGTTGTCGATCGCGTGTTGTAGAAGCTCGGCCTGCGCTGGCGTGACCATGCGATGCACGAGCTTGCCGCCGATCATGTGCCCCCATTCGTAGTACGGGCCATGACGGGCCTGCGGATCCTGGGCGCAACGGCACCCGGGCTTGCCGCACACCTTCATGCGCATGTGCAACGTGCCCGAGCACAGGTACTCGATGTCGGCCAGGGCCGCCCGGACGCCGCCGATCTTGTCTCGGACCTGCTTGATGTTTTGTGCGAGTGAACGCGGCATGAGTGCTTGACTTTTGCGATTCTGTCGTTAATAGTAGCGCCAGAATGCCAAGCTCGCAAGCCCCGACTTCCACCAAGGAGGCGGCAGGCTTCACTCTTCACACCGAGCGCCTGGGCCCGCTGCCCCTGATCAACCACTTCATCGAGCGCATCGGCCTGCACGACACCCTGTCGCGCCACATCCCCTCGGACGCTCGCTGCAGCATCACCCATGCCAGCGCGCTGGGCGTGCTGCTGCGATCGATCATCGTGGAGCGCGAACCGATCTACCGCCAGCACGAGACCGTGCACGGCTTCGCCGATGGCATGTTCGGCATCAGTGCCCAGGAGATGGAGCACCTGAGCGACGACCGCCTCGGGCGCGCCTTGGACCGGCTGTTCGATGCCGATCGCACGGCGTTGCTGACTGAGCTCGTGTTGGCCGTTGGGCAGCGCTTCGGGGTGCGTTTCGAGGAGTTCCACAACGACTCCACATCGATCAGCTTCTGCGGCGGCTACCGCCGCGCCCGAGGCCGCCAGATTCGCGCTCGCACCGCGCCCGCGATCACC
>NZ_JADCNH010000076.1 GCF_018904615.1 Verticiella alkaliphila
CGCCGGGCTTCGGCCGCCCGGCCCTGGGCCCCGCCGCGGCCGGCGTCAGCGGGCATCCTCGACCCCTTCGAGCACGGGCTCACGCACCTCGGCCTCGGGCGCCTGCAGCGCTTCGGCAATGGCCTCGTCCACCCGCTCCAGCCAGATGAACTGCATCTGCTCGCGCACCTCGGCAGGGATGTCGTCGTAGTCGCGCCGGCTGCGCGCCGGCAGCATCACGCGCGTCAGGCCGGCCCGTGCCGCAGCCACGACCTTCTCCTTGATGCCGCCCACGGGCAACACCAAACCGCGCAGGCTGATCTCACCCGTCATGGCCGTGTCGTTGCGCACGCGCCGCCCCGTGAGGATGGACACGAGCGCCGTGAACATCGCCACGCCGGCGCTGGGGCCGTCCTTGGGCGTGGCCCCCGCGGGCACGTGCACGTGGATGTCGCTCTTGTCCAGCACCTCGGCCGCGATGCCCAGCTCGCTCGCGCGGGATTTGACGAGACTGTGCGCGGCCTGCGCGCTCTCGCGCATGACTTCACCCAACTGGCCCGTCAGGGTCAAGCGCCCCGCGCCCGGCACACGCGTCGCCTCGATGAAGAGGATGTCGCCGCCCACCGGTGTCCACGCGAGCCCGGTCGCCACGCCGGGCAGGCTCACGCGCATCGCGACCTCATCCTCGAAGCGCTCCGCGCCCAGCAGCTCGGGCACCTGCGTGGCCGTGATCGCTACGGGCTCGGTCCGCCCCTCGGCGAACTCCACCGCCACGTGACGCAAGGCGCGCGAAATCTCGCGCTCCAGATTGCGCACGCCCGCCTCCCGCGTGTAGTGGCGAATGATGCGCAGCAAGGCTTCGTCCACCACGCTCGCCTGGTCAGTCTGCAGGCCATTGGCCTCGAGCGCGCGGGGCACCAGGTAGCGGCGCGCGATCTGCAGCTTCTCGGCATCCGTGTAGCCTGCCAGACGGATGATTTCCATGCGGTCCAGCAGCGGGCCCGGAATGCTCTCGAGCATGTTGGCCGTGGCAATGAAGACCACGCGCGACAGATCGAAGGGCACGCCCAAGTAGTTGTCGCGGAAGGTGCCGTTCTGCTCCGGATCGAGCACTTCCAGCATCGCCGCCGACGGATCGCCATGCACGCCCGAGCCCATCTTGTCGATCTCGTCGAGCATCATCACGCAATCGCGCGCACCGGCCTTGCGGATGCCCTGGATGATGTTGCCGGGCAATGCACCGACATACGTGCGGCGATGGCCGCGGATCTCGGCCTCGTCATGCACGCCGCCCAGGCTCACCCGGACGAACTTGCGGCCCATGGCGCGCGCGATCGACTGGCCCAGCGAGGTCTTGCCCACCCCCGGGGGGCCCGCAAAGCAGAGGATCGGCGCCTTGCCGCGCGGTGCAAGCTTGCGCACGGCAAGATACTCGATGATGCGCTGCTTGATCTTCTCCAGGCCGAAATGGTCCGCATCGAGCACGCCGCGCGCGGCCTCGATGTCGATGGCGGTGTCTTCCGGTTCGGCCCACGGCAGTTCGATCAACGTGTCGAGATAGGTGCGGATCATGCCGTATTCGGCGGCGGCATCCGGCATGCGTTCCAGGCGGCGCAACTCCTTTCGGGCGGCCTTCTCCACATCCTCGGGCATGCCGGCCTTGCCGATCGCCTCGGCCAGATCCGCGAGCTCCTGACTCTTGCCCTCGTCCTCACCGAGCTGCTTCTGGATGGCGGCCATCTGCTCACGCAGCAATACCTCACGCTGGCGCTCGTCGAGCGACGCCTTGGTCTGACGATCGATCTCCTGCGACAGGCGCAGCACCTCGATGCGCTGGGCGAGCAGACGCGAGACCTTGTCGGCGCGCGCACCGAGGTCAACGGTCTCGAGCAAGTCCTGCTTGGCGTCTGGCGTGGCGTCCAGGTAGGCCGCCACCAGATCGGCCAGCGTTGGCAGCGTCTGGGCGGCATTGACCGCGGCGAGCAGTTCAGGCGGCGTCTGCGGCAGAAGCTGCAAGGCTTCCTCGGCTTGGCCCCGCAGGTGCATGAAGCGCGCGGCCAGATCCTGGGACTCGCCCACCTCAGGCTCGTCGATACGGCGCACGCGCGCAACGAGATACGGCTGCTCGCGCACGAACTGCTCGACGCGAAAGCGCTGCTGGCCTTCAGCGATCAGGTGATGGGTGCCGTCAGGCGCAGTGATGTAGCGCAGCACGTTGGCTACCACGCCGGTTCGGTGCAACCCGAGCACCGAGACTTCCGCCTCGGCTGGATCGCGCTGCATGAGCACACCGACGGGCAACCCGCGGCGCACAGCCTCCTGGGCTGCGGCCACGGAGGCCGGCCGGCCCACGGCCAGCGGCATGACCACACCGGGGAACAGCACGAAGTTGCGCACCGGCAGGATGATGAGCTCATCGGGTCCAAGCGCGGGCTCGGCACGCGCGGCGCCGGACGTGTCGACAGCCGGCGCCTGGGCCGGGGACAGCGAATAGGATTCAGTCATGGATGCTCCCGGGTCAGCCAAGCTTGCGCAGCGCGATGGTCAGGCAACCGTGCACGACGGTCGGCCGCAGGATCTCGAACCGCCCTGCCGGCAAGGCAAGGCGGCGCTCGAAACGGCCCTGGGGCAATTCGAGGCGATGGATGAAGGCGGTGGCAAGTTCGGGCGGTCGCACGCGCTCGCCGGCGATCACGAGCACGCCTTGCTGAATGGTGACCTGGATATGTTCCGGGTCCACGCCGGGCAGTGCGGCGAGCACGAGGAGCGCGTCCTCGGTCTCGAGCACGTCCACCGGGGGCTCCCAGGCGGGAGAGCGGCTGCGTTGCCGGGGTAGCGGTTCGAACATCTGCCGGTGCATCCGTTCCGCACGCGCCAGCATCTGCACGGCGTCGGACCACATCCACGAACGCGGATCAGGGTGCTTCATCGATAGCCTCCAAAGCCGGCCGCCCGCAGCGGCCGTCACATCCATGCACGTCGGCACAGCGGGAGGGTGCCGACCCTATTGCGCGCGCAAGGCCTCCAGGGCCTTCATACCCGCGATGCCGTCTTCGCGCAGATTCAGACGACGCTGCTCGGCGCGAATGGCGTCCCGGGTCTTGGCCCCGGGAATGCCATCGGCCGTGCCGAGATCGTGACCCCGGGCGAGCAACAGCGTCTGCAGTTCACGAATCTCGGCGCGCGACAGACCGGGATCATCCGTGGGCCACGGGGTGGCCAGATCCGTGCCGCCGGCGAGGCGATTCACGAGCAGCGCGACCGACAAGGCATAGCGATGCGAGCGGTTGTAATGCAATATGGCGTCGAAATTCGAGGTTGCAAGGAACACTGGCCCCTTGCTGCCCGTCGGGGCGAAAAGATAAGCGCGCGCGCTGCCTGCACCCACGGACAACGGGCCCCCATCGGCCGCCCGCACGCCCGCGTCGATCCATTGGCCGAACGTGCGGCGATCCTCGTTGCGCAGGATCTCCGCGTCAGGGCTGTCCGGCAGGCCTTTGGCGATGCCGGCCGGCAGGCGTACCTCGACCACGGGCGGCAGGCCGTGCGTCCATTGCGCGCCCCGCTTGCGCAGATGGTTAGCCGTGGAGGCCAGGGCGTCCGGCAGCGAGTGGTAGAGATCTGGTTTGCCGTCGCCATCGCCATCTGTGGCGAGTTCGTAGAACGAGGTGGGGATGAACTGGGTCATGCCGAATGCCCCGGACCACGAACCGACGAACTCGTCGCGCTGCACCAGACCGTCGCGCAAGAGCCGCACGGAGGCATACACGTTCGCCTTCCAGAGGCGATTCGATTCCGTGCAGGCGCGCGTCACCCAGGCATCGAGCACCGGGGTCTTGCCCAGCTGCCGGCCGTAGTTTGTCTCGATGCCGAAGATGGCCACGAGGATCTCGGGATCGACCTGGAAGCGCTCGCCGATGACGTCGAGCTTCGGACGAATGTCGGTGAGCACGGCCTTGCCATCATCCACCCGCTCCTGGTCGACGGCCTTGGCGAGATAGGCCCACCACGTATCGCGATGCTCCGGTTGTGAGCGCGCCGCACTGATCGTGCTCTCGAGCAGCTGCACGCCCTGCGTGTAGCGGTCGAAGTCAGCGACCGACACGCCATTGGCAGGCGCGTCGGTGCGCAGTTGGGCCAGGCAAGCACTCGCGTCGCGGCCGGCTGCTGCCTGGGCATGGGCCGTGACGGGGCCGATGAGAAGGAAGGCCGTCGCAACGGCGGGCAGGGCAACACGGATCTTCACGGGGGACGGGCTCCAGATCGACGAGGACGCGCAAGCCGCGCGCGTTGGGCGCGCCGCTTGCGAAGTGGTCTTCGACGATAACGGCGGTCGCCCCGCCCAGCAAGGAGCGCGCCATGACAGAGTGCAACGCCAACCCTCGACGCACGCGCCCAGGCGAAGGCAGTGTCCGGGTCGGCATCGGCGGCTGGTCGTTTGCACCGTGGCGCGGCACGTTCTACCCCGAGGGCTTGCCGCAACGCGAAGAGCTCGCACACGCCAGCCGGGCGCTGGGCATGATCGAGATCAACAGCACCTTCTATCGCAGCGCGACGCCCAAGCAATATGCCACGTGGCGAGACGCCACGCCCGATGGATTCGTGTTCTCCGTGAAGGCACCGCGATATACCACCCAGCGACACACCCTGGCCGATGCCGGCGAATCCATCGAACGCTTCGTCACCGGTGGCGTGACCGAGCTGGGCGACAAGCTCGGGCCCCTGCTGTGGCAGCTGCCACCGAGCCGCGTCTTCGATGCCGGGGACCTGCGCGCATTCCTGGCGATGCTGCCGCGCCAGCAGCACGGCATTACCCTGCGACACGTCGTCGAAGTGCGCCATGCGAGCTTTTTGCAGCGCGAGTGGCTGACGCTCGCGCGGCGTTACGGCGTGGGCTGCGTCTTCACGGACTCGCCGGACTACCCCTCGTTCGCCGACCCGACGTCCGACGTCATCTACGCTCGCCTCATGAACGCGAGCGAACGTCGCAAGGCCGGCTATACCCCACGCGCGTTGGACGGCTGGGCGCGCGTGTGCCGCGTCTGGTCTCAGGGCGGCACCCCCGCGGAACTGCCGCGCATCGAGCCTGCAGCGCCCGCGCCGAGTGGCCCGCGCGATGTGTTCATCCTCTTCATCAACGGGTACAAACCCCGCGCACCAGCCGCCGCGCTTGCCCTGCAGACGAGGCTCGCTGACGCCGGTGCCGGACGCACGCGGCATCAAAAATGCTAGGGGCAGCGCCAGCCGGAGGGTTGCCGGCGGTATCGCGGAGAAACATTTATGCACACCATCGTGCGACGCCCCCTGCTGCTGGCAGTCACAGGCGCTCTCTTCATCCTGCTCGGGCTCTTCCTCGCCCTGGGCGGCATCTGGCTCATGTTCCTGGGCGGCTCGTGGTTCTATCTGCTCGCCGGACTGCTGCTGGGCGGCAGCGGGTATCTGATCAGCCGCGCCGACACGCGCGGGCGGTGGCTGTACACGCTGCTGTTCGTACTCACGCTCGTGTGGAGCCTGTGGGAAGCCGGCCTGGATTGGTGGCCTCTCGCGGCGCGTCTGGACGTACCTTTCCTGCTCGGACTGTGGCTGCTCAGCCCCTGGGTGCGGCGGGCCTTCGTTCGCGCTCGCCAACAGCCCGTGGTGACGACGGGGGAACCGCCGGCCGATCCGCTGGACGACACCGTGCACGCCGTGCCACCGCCGGCGGTGACGACCACCTCGCCCGCCTCTCTCGTGCTCGCCCGCGCGCCGCTTGCCATTGCGCTGGTGGTATTTGCCGCGATTGCGATTGCCTCCTGGTTCATCGATCCCCATGACATCGAAGGTCGCCTGCCGCCGCAACGCTCGGCCGCGAGCGATCAGGACCCCGGGGCGCCCGCGGTGCCCCCGGGGGAATGGCATGCCTACGGGCGCACGGGCTTCGGCCAGCGCTATTCGCCGCTCACACAGATCAATCCGCAGAACGTCAGCAGCCTGAAGGAAGCGTGGCGTTATCAGACCGGTGACGTGCGCGGGCGGCCTGGCGATCCCGAAGAAACCACCTTCCAGGTGACGCCGCTCAAGATCGGCAATCGCCTGTTCCTCTGCACCCCCCATCAGTCCGTGATTGCGCTGGAAGCCACCACGGGACGCGAACTCTGGCGCTACAACCCGCTCGTGCAGAGCGATCTCGCGCTCCAGCATCTGACCTGCCGCGGCCTGTCCTATCACGACGGGCGCGGCGCAAACGCGGCACCTACGCCGGTGTCGCTGGCCGCGGGAGATGCGCCGGCACCGCCGCAGGCGTCGGCCGACGCCCCCGCCGGGG
>NZ_JADCNH010000077.1 GCF_018904615.1 Verticiella alkaliphila
CCTGCCGGTAGCCGTCTGCCCGCGCGGTGGCCGCGCCGACGGGGCACGGCAGCGGCCGGGGCGGCCTTGCGTCTCGTCTTCTTCGCCCGAATCGCCGAGCAGGTCGGCACCCGCGAGCAGACCTGGCCCTGGGCCGAGCCGGGCACGGGCGAGCAGTTGCTGCGAGCCCTGGGTGAGCGATTCCCGCAGATCGAGCCGGTGTCGCGCCTGAAGCTGGCCGTGAACCAGCAACACGCCCGTCTTGACACGCGCATCGTGCCGGGCGATGAAGTGGCCGTCTTCGAACCGGTGACGGGGGGCTGAGATGATCCGCGTTCAGGAAGCCGATTTCGATGCAGGTGCCTTGCTCGCGCAGTTGCGAGAGCAGGCCGGGCCCGCCGCGGGCGCGGTGGTCACCTTCACCGGCTACGTGCGCGATTTCGCGAGCGACAACGCCACCGAGGCGCTGATCCTCGAGCACTACCCGGGCATGTGTGAGCGGGTGCTGGGCGAGCTTGCCGACACCGCGCGTGAACGCTGGGGCGTGGCCGCACTCGCCATCGTCCATCGCGTGGGACGCATCACCCGCAGCGAACAGATCGTCTTCGTGGGGGTGGCCTCGCCGCATCGCGGCGAGGCGTTCCGGGCGTGTGAATTCCTCATCGACGCCTTGAAGACCCGTGCGCCATTCTGGAAGCGCGAGGAGCTGGCGAGCGGGGAGCGGTTCTGGGTTGAACAGAAGGCCGATGACCGCGAGCGCACCGATGCGTGGGCAGCGACAGGCGACAACGATGGAGTAACACCATGAGCAAATCCCTCCGATGCGCGGTGCTGACCGTGAGCGATACGCGCGACGCGGGCACGGACACCTCGGGCAACTATCTCGCCGAAACCTTGGCGCAGGCCGGGCACCGGTGCGTCGCGCGCCAGATCGTGAAGGACGACATCTACCAGATCCGCAAGGTGTTGAGCGACTGGATCGCCGATCCCGAGGTGCAGATCGTGGTGACCACGGGCGGTACGGGCTTCTCGCATCGCGACTCCACGCCCGAGGCCGTGCTGCCGCTGCTCGACAAGGAGATCATCGGCTTCGGCGAATTGTTCCGACAAATCTCCTATGCCGAGGTCGGTAGCTCCACGCTGCAATCCCGCGCGCTGGCCGGGCAGGCCAACAAGACGCTGATCTTCTGCCTGCCGGGCTCGACCAACGCGTGCGAGACGGCGTGGGAAGGCATCCTGCGCGAGCAGTTCGACGTGGCACATCGCCCGTGCAACTTCGCCACGCAGTTCCCCGATGAGGACTGAGACGGAGCGCACGAGCATGCTTGACGTCGATGCCGCCCAGCGGCAGCTGGCCGAGGCAGGGAAAGCGCCCGCCGTGGCCGAGCCGTGCGCGCTGGCCCAGGCCGTGGGCCGGGTGCTGGCTGCGGACGTGACCGCCACGCTCGCGATGCCGCCCGAGGACAACAGCGCCATGGACGGCTATGCGGTGCGCCTGGCGGACGTCGCGCCCGAGCGCGTGCTGCCGGTGCAGCAGCGTTGCTACGCCGGCCAGATGCCGGAGCCGCTGGCGCCGGGGCAGGCCATTCGCCTTTTCACCGGCAGCGTCATGCCGGCCGGGGCGGACGCGGTCATCATGCAGGAAGATGCGGTGGAAGACGCGCGGGGTGTGCGCTTCACCGAGATGCCGCGGGCGGGGCAACATATCCGCCGTCAGGGCGAGGACGTGGTGTTGGGCAGCGTGCTCGCGCAGGCAGGCGCGCGTCTCACCGCGGCGCACGTGGCCGTGCTGGCCGCGCAGGGCATCACCCAGGTGCCGGTATGGCCTCGGCTGCGCGTGGGCGTGCTCACCACCGGCGACGAGATCGTGCCGGGGGGCGCGGCGCGCGAACCGCAGCAGATCTTCAACAGCAACGCCCCCATGCTGACCGCGCTGCTCGAAGGGCTCGGTGCGCAGGTGGCGCTGGCGCGGCATGCTGCCGATACGGAAGGGGACCTCGCACGTGCCTTCACCGAGCTTGCCGCCGGATGTGACCTTGTCATCAGCGTGGGCGGCGTGTCGGTGGGCGAGAAGGATCTCGTCAAGCCCGTGCTCGAATCGCTGGGCGGGGCGCTCGCCCTCTGGAAGGTGCGCATGAAGCCTGGCAAGCCGGTGGCGCTGGGGCAGGTCGCCGGCAAGCCCGTGGTCTGTCTGCCCGGCAACCCGGTGTCGGCCTACGCGGTCATGGCCATCCTCGTGTCTCCCCTGGTGCGGCGCATGCAGGGCAGGGCGTCGGTATTTCCACCGGTGCGGCGGGCTGTCCTTCGCACGAGCAAGCCGTTCGGCGAAGGTCGGGACAATTTCCTGCGGGTGCAGGCCGACACGGATGACGAGGCACGCTTGACCGTGGCGCCGCATGCTGGGCAGACCTCGGGCATCATGAGTGCCCTGCCATGGGCCCACGGGCTCGCGCGCATCCCTGCTCACGCCCAGCGTGGTGACGGTGACGTGGTCGATTACTACGCGTTCGACGACTGGCTGCGCTGAGCCGCAGCGAGTTCGTCGGGCGTGTTGAGGTTGGCAAAGCCGGCCTCATCCGGGAAATCCACGTCGACGGCGCCAGCGCTGGCAAGCCAGGCGCCCACCCGGCGCTCGCCGTCGGCCAGATAACGCATCAGGTGCGGGGCAAGGCTCGTGGCGATGAGCAGGCACACCGGCTGCCTGCCGCCCGGCGTGCGGGCAACGGCGATCGGCCGATCCGGGCCTACGGCCGCCGCGAGTCGGGCGACGAGATCGGTGGGCAGCCACGGCATGTCGCAGGCCACCGTGGCCAGCCATGGCGTGCGGGCGGCGGCCAGGGCGGTGGCGACGCCGGCCAGGGGCCCCAGACTGCCCGATACGGCCGGTGCGTCGGACAATACCTGTGTTGCCCAGTCCGCGTAGCGCGCCTGGTGGCGGTTCGCGCTGATCCACACGGTGCCGACCTGCGGCGCAAGGCGCGCGTGCACGTGCGCGATCAGGGGTTGCTCATCGAGTCGCACCAGTCCTTTGTCCACGCCACCGAGGCGGCGGCCCTCGCCGCCGGCGAGGATGAGGCCGGTGATGTCTGCAGCGTTGCGTGGCGGGAATTCAGCCACCGATGTAGCTCATCTCGATGCGCCGTTGCGATCGCGACGGGGCCAGGGCCGCACGCTGCTCCGAGTAGGCGTCCGTGCGCGCCCGCCAGATGGCATCGACGGCGGCCGCGATGCGCGCATCGTCGGCGCCGTCGCGCAGCAGGGCGCGCAGATCGTGGCCTTGTTCGGCGAAGAGGCACAGATACAGGCCGCCCTCCGGCGAGAGTCGGGCGCGGTTGCAGTCGCCACAGAAGGTCTGGCTGATGCTGGTGATGACGCCGATCTCGCCCGCGCCATCGACATAGCGCCAGCGCCGGGCGACCTCGCCCACGGCATTGCCCGGCAAGGGTTCGAGAGGGTAGGCCTCGCCGATCGTGTCCAGGATGCGTCGGCCGGTGACCACCTCGTCCGCGCGCCAGCCATTGGTGGTGCCCACATCCATGTACTCGATGAAGCGCACGATGTGGCCGCTGCCGCGAAAGTGCCGGGCGATGGGCAGGATCTGATCATCGTTCACGCCGCCGCGCACCACCACGTTGACTTTGACCGGGCCCAGGCCAGCGGCTGCCGCGGCGTCGATGCCGGCCAGCACGTCCTCCACGCGGATGTTGCTGTCACTGAGCGCCCGGAACCGGCCGGGCTCCAGCGCGTCCAGGCTCACCGTCACCCGGCGCAGGCCGGCCGCGGCGAGCACCTCGGCCTTGCGCGTGAGCAGGCTGCCGTTGGTGGTGATGGCGAGGTCCACGGGTGCGCCGTCCGGCGTGCGCAGTGGGGACAGCAGGGCGACCAGGTTCTCCAGATGCCGCCGCATGAGCGGCTCGCCACCCGTGAGCCGCAGCTTGCGCACGCCGCGGGCGACGAAGATGCCGGCGAGCCGCGCGATCTCCTCGAAGCTGAGGAGATCGGCATGCGGCAGGAACGGGTGATCCGGCCCGAACGCCTCGCGTGGCATGCAGTAGCTGCAGCGAAAATTGCAGCGGTCCGTGACGGAGATGCGCAGGTCGCGCAAGGGCCGCCCGCGCGTGTCCGTGCCTGGCACCAGGCCGGCCAAGGACGTGGCGTCCGGCGCATGCGCCAGGCGTGGCGCCTCGGCCCGCACCACAGGTATCACGCGCGCCGTCATCCAAAAGCCTCCATCACCGTCATCGTGCGGCCCACGTCCGTCGCGTCGTAGCCGGCCAGTGCCTGCATGTCGGCGCGAAACGCGTCGCTGCGCAGCGTGGCCAGCAGCCCCTGCATGCGTTGTGCCTGAAGCAGGTTGCGCCGGATCGCGAACACGTAGCGCTCGTCCACGAGGGGGACGAAGTCCAGGCCGAAGCGCGCAGCCGCCGTCTGCACGCCGACGCCCGTGTCGGCCATGCCGCTCGCGATGTGCGCGGCCACCGCCATGTGCGTGAATTCGCTGATGTCGTAGCCGCTCACCTGCGCGGGCGCAATCCCGGACTCGGCGAGCATGAGGTCCACCAGCAGACGCGTGCTGGAGCCGGGCTGACGGTTGACGAAGCGCACGTCCTCGCGGGCGAGGTCGCCCACGCCCTGGATGGCCTTGGGATTGTCGCGCATGACGAAGAGGCCGGTGCGCCGCACGGCCAGGTGCACGAGCAGCGTGTCGTCAGGATCGAGCCAGGGTGCGTAGCGCTGCAGGATCGGCTGGGCGAATTCACCAACGGGCACCTGAAAGCCCGCGACGTCACACTCGCCTCGGGCGAGCGACGCCAGGGCTTCCTGCCCCGTGCGGTAGCGCAGCTCGACGGGCGGGGTGGTCGCAGACAGCCTTGCCATCAGGGCCTCGACGGCAAAACCGTGGCTCGCGTGCAGACGCAGGTGAGGTTCGGATTCGGGCAGTAGCCGTTCGAGCTCTTCCTGAAGCTCCGAGGCGAGGCTGTCCAGCATCGGCGTGAGGCGAGCCGCGATGCGGCGGTTGGCCCAGAGCAGCCGTTCGGCGAAAGGTGACAGCTGGGTGCCCTGGCGCCGGCGGGTGATGAGCAGCGCCGTGCCGAAGATCGCCTCGAAGCGGCGCAACAGCCCCCAGGCGTGGCGATACGAGACGCCGCACTGCCGACAGGCGCCGGCGATGTTGCCTGTGGCGTCGATCGCGCCCAGGAGCGCCAGCATGGCGTGCAGGGGGACGGCATCGCCTTCGGGCTGGGCGAGAAACCAGTCCGGGCGCAGGCCGACGCGGAAGTTATATGTCATTCGGTGCTTATTGAAGTGGCCGTCGAAGCTGGCTACAGTGGGCCAAGCCTTGGCGTGCACTGCCTTATATGCAGCTGAGAACAGAATAATGAGACGAGGGCGCGCACGCAAGCGCTCCGCCGGAGACTGTCATGACTGCGATCCCGCGCCATTCGCCGGGGGCCGTGGACGCTGCCGTCCAGCAAGCCCTTGCGCGCCATGCCGCGCGCCCCGGCGCGCTGTTGCCCATCCTGCATGATCTTCAGCATCGGCTGGGCTGTATTCCGGCGGCGGCCGTGCCGACCGTCGCCGACGCCTTGAATCTCTCGCGTGCGGAAGTGCACGGCGTCATCAGCTTCTACCCGGATTTCCGCACGGAGCCTGCTGGGCGCATCCACCTGAAGGTGTGCCGGGCGGAAGCGTGTCAATCGCGGGGCGGCAACGCCCTGGCTGCGCATGCGCAGGAGGCCGTGGGATGCGCGTTGGGCGAGACCACGCCGGATGGCACCTGCACGCTCGAGGCGGTCTACTGCCTGGGGCTGTGCGCGCAGCTTCGCCGGTGGCCATGCGCTTGTTGACGTCCTTCAGATCCTTCAGCGGCAGCACGACGCGCGTCTGCAGGTCGAT
>NZ_JADCNH010000078.1 GCF_018904615.1 Verticiella alkaliphila
GCCTGGGGATGGGCCCGCCTGGCAAGGTTGCGCGAGCGTGCCATGGTGCATGGCTTGGCCGATGCCGAGGTGCATGCCGGCCAGCAGCGCAAAGGCAACCATTCCCTTCCTCGCATGGCGTTGCCATGGTGTCGTCATCGAAACCTCTAGAGTGGCGTGGCGAGGACCGCCACGAAACGTGCATATCCGCGGCGCAAGCCGTCCAGCCACTGTGCGAGGGCGCTGCCATCGGCTTCGCCCAGCCAGACCCCCGCGCTCCACAGCCCCAGCACCAAAGCGACTGTCACGACCGCCGCCTCCACCGAGGACTGCCCGCGCTCATGGCAACCCCACGAACCGCCTCGGCGTCTCATGGCAGCCCCTGCGGCGCGAGGTGGACGGACAGCCCCGTGCCTGCTGCTGCCGTGACCCACACCAGTCGCATGTGCAAAGCGCCCTGTCGCCAGTGCGAGACGGACGGCGAGAGCACCTCGACCTCCTGCCATCCCGACGCCCGCAGCCGCGCGGCCACCGGGCCGCGCACGAACCCCGGCGGCTGCGCATGCGTGAAGAGCCATTGCTGACCGGCGCCCGGCCCGATGGCCGCGCGCAGCGTCCAGCCCGACCCCAGCCATGCGGGCAGCGACGGCGCGCGCGCCCGGGTCAGGTCCAGCTGGGACAGCGTCGCCACCGTGGCGTCGCCCGCTGCCGTCAAGGTCAACCGCCAGGCATCGTCCAGGGGCCCCAGCACGACCCGACCGCCGGCGACGGTCGCCTGCCAGGTCTGCTCGGCATGACTGACGAGGGCATCCATGGCTGCCGCCACAGGCAGTGGAATCTGCGCGACCTGCACGTCCAGTGGCGCGCCGAACCAGGTCATGACCAATGGCTGCAGCTGCGTTCCAGGCGGCCACGCCAATTGAGGCAGCGCCGCCGTGGCAGGCCAGGGAAGCAGCGCCCACAGGATGCAATGGCGCCATCGCGTCATCACCGCCTCCGGGTCAAGCGATCGCCGGGCACCTGATCGGCCCAGGCCAAGACCCAATCCGTGCCAGCCCGTGGCCGGCGCCAGGCGGCATCGACGGGCCATGCCGACAGCCCCACCGTTTGCGCGAGCAACGACGAACCGCCCTGTGCAGCCTGCCAGCCCGGGCGCTGCTGCGCCACGCGCGTCTGGACCTGGGCCGGCGACGCCGCATGACCGGCATCGACGAGCACCGCCGTGCCGCGAGCGAAGGACAGACGGTCTGCAGGGCCAACCGTGAGATCGCGCGCCTGCACGGTCATGGCGGCGATCCGGATGCCGGTGTCCTCCAGCCCCCAGTCCCGCCGCAGCCCTTGCGCAGCAGGCCCGCCAGGCTGTGCCGGATCGGCCAGCGCGACACGCCGCTGCGTGATCTGCGCGCCGGCCAGCAGCGGCCGTCCCGCCGCATCGCGCCAGCGGCCAGGCGCCTCGCCGACGAGACCGGGCACGACGGCCTGCGCGAGCGCTGCCGGCGTGAACTCGTCGCGGGTGGAGAGAAATGCGGCGTGACCACTGCCCAGCACACTGCTCAGCGCCATGTCCTGATAACGACCGACCAGAGGGACGGCCCAGAACAGCACGACCAGGGCCGCCAAGCCGACCATGCCTTCCACCAAGGCCTGGCCGGCCATCGCGCCAGGATGAGGAGTCCGCCGCCGCAACGCCCGTGGACGATGACGCGTCTGCGCGCTCATGCCCCCCTCCCGGCACCGAGACCCTGGCGCTCGCGCGCAAGTGCGCGCTCCTGCGCCGTGACCGACACACGCCGCGCCTGCCAGTACGGTTGATAGAGGCTGGGCCGCTCCTCGGCGCCATCCTGCCGGGGCTGGGGCCGCTCGAAGAACGTCTGTGCCGCGCTGACCACGGCAAGCGCGTCGCCAGGCAGCCGAGCGTTGCCCCGCAATGGACCCGGCCCGACGCGGACTTGGCTCGCAGCCCCCGTCACCGCGAGCCCCCCCGCGCCACGCCAGACCCGCACGGCAAAGCGCACGCCGCTCGCATCCTGCGCCGCGCGCGTGCTGATGTCGACGAAGCCCGGCAGACCCCGCGATTGCCAGCGGATACGACTCGCTCGCGCATACGCATGGGCAAGCGGGTTGCTCGTCCCGTTGAAAATGTCCCAATCCGTGTTGGCCTGGGCCCAGCGCCAGAAGTCCTCCGCACTGAAGTCGGCGGGCGCGTCCACTCCGGCTGACGTCTCTTCGGCCGGCGGACGCCCTTGGGCTGCCGCATCGGCCCAGCCCATGGGGTACTCCCGGAAGTAGCAACCGATCCAGCGATTCGAGCGCAGCGCGTGATACGACTGCGTATCGGTGGACGTCCAGGTGTCATTGCCTTCGAGCGCGGTCTCGCCCCGGCGGCGCAATTCGTGGCGCCGCCAGGGACACCGTGGGCTCACCAGCCACGCGTTGCGCGCGGTGTGGTTGCGCGGATCGAGAAAACCATAGTGAGCCGTTGCCTCACGAACGAGACCGGCCAGCCTCGCGCGCGAGGCGCCGGCATAGACACCGATGAAGCCAGGCAACGTGTCTGCGAGGAACACCGGGTCGAGTTGGGCGGCATCCGCCGCCGGCGTGGCACCCAGCGCATCGTTGGCTTGCAGTACCGCCTGCATGGCGGCCCAGCGCGTGGCGGGCAGCGTGGCCGCCACCGCCTGCTGCGTGCGCCACAGGACCTCGTGAACCAGGCGATCGTGTGCATCGAAGGCCGCGCGCAAGCCCTGCTGCGCCACGGCATCCATGCCGGCGCCTGCCCGCGCTGCGAGATAGGCGGCGCCATGCTGCGGGCCGAAGAGCAGACCGATGACCGAGGCAGGTGGATTGCCCAGGCTGGCACGCGTGCCCTCCGTGGCCACGAAGCGCGAGGCCGACGCGAGCGTCACCAAGTGCGCCATCGCGACTTGGTGGGCGATCTGCGTACGATTGGCGTAGGCCTGCAGATTCAGCGCGCGGGCCACCGCAAGCGCGCCGCTGTAGGCGGCGGCGTCGGCCGCCTGCGTGAGCCGCGCCCGCTCGTGCACGAGTTGTCCGGTATCGAAGAGCCGCAGCAGCGCGGCCACCCCGGCGACCAGCAGAAAGAGCGCGAGAACGAGCGCCTGCCCGGACGGCCAGCGCCGCAGACGCTCCCTGGCGAGCCTCACGCCGTGCACGCGAGCCATCATTGCCCCCCCGCGGCGCCCGCGTTGCCCGTGAAGGCTTTCAATGATCGCGATGCGGTCTGCGACGATGCGCGTCCGGCGGCATCCTGCGCCGCACGCGACTCGGCGCTGCCGTCCTCGCCCGCGAGTTCGCGCGCCATTGCCGCCGTCTGCGAGCGCACCACCTGTCCGAACATTTGATAGACGGCGATGGCGGCCACGGCGATCAGGGCCACGATGATGATGTACTCGGTCATGCCCTGGCCACGTTGGCGCCGTGGCCGATATGTCGATGCGCGTGTCATGCGATTCTCCTGACGGGAACCGCAGTGTGCTCAGCCGGCAGCGGGGTGACTATTCGTGGCAACCGACATGGAGAAAAACCACGCACCTGGCCAACACGATGCGGCCAGACGTGCATGCACCAGTTCGCCCCGGCAGCACGGCGCTGCGGACGCGACATCACAGAGAGAACGTGGGGAGAGCAGCGCCGGAACCGGCGCCACCGCCCGGGGCAGGACGCCCCGGGTGACAACGACGGACTTAGGCGATCGAAGCGCGGTAGATGCTTTCGATGCTTTGATCCAGCGCCTGGTTGAAGGCGTCGTCGGATTGCTGGGCCGACAGGCCTTCGGTCAGCGCGCGGCTGAAGCTGGCGATGACGCCCGGGTTGCGGGCCAGGCGCGCGTTGGCGTCGTCACGGTTGTAGCCACCCGACAGCGCCACCACGCGCACGACGCGCGGGTGATCGACCAGCTCCTGGAAGAAGCCGTCGACTTCCGGCAGCGTGAGCTTCAACATCACGTTGGCGTCGTCGGGCAGCGCGTCCAGACGTTGCAGGAAACCCTTCTTCAGGATCTCTTCAATCGCGGCCTTGTCAGCGGCCTTGATGTTGACTTCGGGCTCGATGATCGGCACGAGGCCCGCATCGACGATCTGCTGGCCGACTTCGAACTGCTGGTCCAGCACCGCGGCGATGCCGGCTTCGTTGGCCTGGTTGATGACCGAGCGCATCTTGGTGCCGAAGATGCCCTTGGCGGCGGCGCGCTTGAGCAGCGCGTCCAGGCCGGGGTTGTCCTTCATCAGTTGCACGCCGTTCGATTCGTCAGCCAGACCTTTGTCGATCTTCAGGAACGGCACGACCTGCTTGCGCTCCCACAGGTACTGGGCGGCGTCCAGGCCTTCGAACTGGCGGTCCATGGTCTGCTCGAACAGGATGGCGCCGAGCACGCGGCGGCCGTCGAAGGCCGGGCTCGCGACGATGCGGGTGCGCATGGCGTGGACCATGTCGAACATCTCGGCTTCGCCGTTGTAGGCGGATTCTTCCACGCCGTAGAGCTTGAGCGCCTTGGGCGTGCTGCCACCGCTCTGGTCCAGCGCGGCGATGAAGCCCTGGCCGTCGGCGACCTTGGCGAATTGTTCCTGGTTCATGGTTGGCTCCTATGGGATGGGGGGATGGCGGATTCTGGGGCGCAGGGCGGCATGGCGCCGGACGCCGCGCGCGCGTGGCCGCAAGCTTACCGTGAAGCGGGTGGGCAGTGCCGGACAAATCGCGATTTTGGCGCCACGGACGGCGTTCGAATTGTAAGGAATACCTAACCCCGTGATCCGCAGGCACTACAATGACGGCCTTCATTTGCTCTTGTCATCCGCACCGCCATGGAACCCGTCCGTATCTCCAAGCTGCTCGCCGAACGCGGCCTGTGTTCGCGCCGCGAGGCCGACAGCTACATCGAGCGCGGCTGGGTGCTCCTCGATGGCGAGGTCGTCACCGAGCTGGGCACCAAGGCCTACCCGCACCAGGACATCGCGCTCAAGCGCCAGGCCCAGTCGGCCCAGACCGCCCGCGTCACGATCCTGCTCAACAAGCCCGTGGGCTACGTCTCGGGCCAGGCCGAGAGCGGGTACCGCCCCGCGGCCTCGCTGGTCGCGCCGCAGACGCAATGGAGTGGGGACAAATCCCCCGTGCGCTTCGCCCCCAGCCACCTGTATGGCCTGGCCCCCGCCGGCCGGCTGGACATTGACTCGCAAGGTCTCCTCGTGCTCACGCAGGACGGCCGCATCGCCCGCGCGCTGGTGGGCGAGGATTCCACGATCGAGAAGGAATACCTCGTGCGCGTGCAGGGCCACCTTTCGGAGGGCGGGCTCGCGCTGCTCAATCACGGTCTGGCGCTGGATGGCCACGAACTGCGCCCGGCGAAGGTGAGCTGGCAGAACGAGGATCAGTTGCGCTTCATCCTGCGCGAAGGCCGCAAGCGCCAGATCCGTCGCATGTGCGAAATGGTAGGCCTGAAGGTGGTGGGCTTGAAGCGCGTGCGCATCGGCAACATCCGCCTGGGTGATCTGCCCCCGGGCGAGTGGCGTTACCTGGGCCGGCACGAGCATCTGGAAGCGCCCGAAGGCGCAAAGGCGCCCAAGCCCGCCGCCAAGAAGGCCGCACCGCGCCGTGCCGCGGCAGCCACGGAGTGGGAAGCCCCGCGGCACTGGGATGCGGCAGAGGCACCCAGCGAGCGTAAGAAAACGCCGAGCCGCGCCGGTGCAGCCCGGCCGGCGCGCGAAGGCGCTGCCCGCCCGACCGGG
>NZ_JADCNH010000079.1 GCF_018904615.1 Verticiella alkaliphila
CATCGATCAGCTTCTGCGGCGGCTACCGCCGCGCCCGAGGCCGCCAGATTCGCGCTCGCACCGCGCCCGCGATCACCTTCGGGCATTCGAAGGCGCACAGGCCGGACCTCAAGCAACTGCTGTTCATTCTGACCATGAGCGCCGACGGCAACGTGCCGGTGGCGTTTCGCTGCACCGACGGCAACACCAGCGACTCGGTCACCCACGTGCAGACCTGGGAGACGCTCAGGGCGGTGGCCGGCAGGAGCGACTTCCTGTACGTGGCCGACAGCAAACTGTGTTCGCGCGAGAACATGGATCACATCGACCGCGCAGGGGGCCGCTTCGTCACCGTGATGCCACGCAGCCGGCTTGAGGATGCGCAGTTTCGCGAATGGCTGCAAACCCACACGCCCGAGTGGTCCCTGGTGTGGGATCGGCCCAACCCGCGCTACAGCGACGGGCCGCGCGACTGCTGGTACGTCCATCGGGCGCCGCTACCCTCCATGGAAGCCTGGTCCATCGTGTGGGTCTGGAGCACGCTGCTGACGCTGCGCCAGCATGCCCGGCGGCTACGCAACATCGCCGCTGCCATCGAAGAGTTCGAGCGGTTGCGCCAGCGCCTGGCCTCCGCCAAGACCCGGCTGCGCGGCGCCCCCGAGATCGACCTGCAGATCAAGCTCATCGTGGACAGGCACCATGTGGGTCGCTACCTCAAGGTTCGCCGCGTCGTTCGCGAAGAGCACGTCTTCAAGCAAACCCGCCGTGGCCGCCCGGGCCCCGACACGGCCTACCGCAAGATCACCAAGCGACGCTTCGACGTGCAATGGAGCACCGACGAGCAGGCCATCGCCTACGACCGGCGAAGCGACGGCATGTACCCGTTGATGACGAACGACCGCAAGCTCAGCGCCGCACAGGTCCTGCAGGCCCACAAAGGCCAGCCCATGATCGAGAAGCGCTTCGAGCAGATCAAGACCGTACACCAGATCGCCCCGGTGTTCCTCAAGGACGAGGGTCGCATCGAGGCACTGTTCACCCTGTACGCGATCGCACTGCTGGTGCAGGCCCTCATCGAGCGCGAGCTGCGCCAGGCCATGGCGCACGAAGCCATCGAGGAACTGCCCATCTACCCCGAGCAGCGCCAGTGCGCGCATCCCACCACCGAGCAGGTGCTGCGCCTGTTCAGCCTGGCCGAGCGCCATCAACTGCGTCAACACGGCCGCACCGTTCAGGCATTCAACCTCACACTCACCGACCTGCAGCGCAAAGTGCTCGCGCTGCTCGGCGTCCCCGCAAGCACGTTCTAGGCACCTCGAAACGCAGCCCGGAAATTACGCGCAAATGCGTCTGCTGACCCGCGGAAAGTAAGTACCGGCGCCTCAGCGCCAAGGGTGGCGGCACCGGCGGTCAATTCAACAAGCGGAAGCCCCGACGAGGGTGCGCTTTATAGTGGTGCCTGGCCAGCTTCCTCTTCCTTGGCGACCATGAACCACGCGCAGTCTCCGCCGGACGCGCAGCCCGGCGCGGCACAGGCGGCCTTCCAGCTGAACCTGCGCCACTTGCGCGGCCTGACGGCCGTGCACGAGCACGGCAGCATCAGTGCGGCCGCTGGCGCGGTGGGGCTCAGCCAGCCGGCGCTGACGCAGGGCATCCTGAAGCTGGAGAAGCTGATGGGAGAGGTGCTGTTCGAGCGGCGCCCGGACGGGATCGTGCCCACGGCGGCCGGGGAACTGGTGGTGGACCGGGCGCGGGCCTGCCTGGCCCACCTGGCAACGGGCACCCGCCAGGTGGGCGGCACGGCGTTCGAACCGGATCGCCGGCTCAGCATGACGCAACTGCGCGCCTTCGTGGCGCTGGTGCGGGCCGGCAGCATCTCCGCTGCAGCCGCAGACCTTGGGCTGTCTCAGCCGGCAGTGCACCGGGCCGTGCGCGAACTCGAGGAGGCGCTGGGACGCAAGCTGGTGGAGCGCCGCGGCCGCAGAGTGCACGTCAACTTTGCCGGTCGGCGTTTTGCCCGCAGTTGCAGGCTCGCGCTGGCCGAACTCCAGGCGGCGTTCTCCGAGCTCGGGCGCGACCCGCACAACCCCACCATCGCTCTCGGCACGACCCCCCTGGCACGTGGCTTCCTCGTGCCCGAGGCCATGGCGCTGATGGTGGCGGAACGGTTTCCCGCGGGGTTCCGCGTGCACGAAGGCAGCTGGGGCGAACTGGTGGAGGCGCTCAGGGACGGTGTGATCGACATCATCGTCGGCGAGATCCCCGACGACGCAGCGCCGGACCTGGCCACGCACCCGCTTTACGAGGAAGCCCCGGTGGTGGTGGCGGGGCGGCAGCATCCGCTCGCGACGCGGCGCAGTTGCACGCCGCAGATGCTGGCTTCCTACCCCTGGATCATCGCGCCGGAGAACTCGCCGCTGCGTGCCGAATGGGAGCGCCTCTTCGCCGATCGCCGCCCCGAGGCGCCGGTGGAGTGCGGCTCGATCATGATCATCGGCCGCCTGCTGACCGCCAGCGACCTGCTGACGCTCGCCATGCCGGACCAGGTGGCGCTGCAGGTGCGCACCGGCCTGCTCAGCTGCATCGGCGCACCGCTGGCGGGAAGCAGGCCGACGGTCGGCGCCACGATGCGCAAGAGCTGGCGCCTCACGCGGGCCCAGCAGCGGTTCCTCGAACTGCTGACGGTGGCTTCCGCCGGCATTGGCGCCGACGCGAGCCGGCAGTCGCTCATCGAGCCCTACTGGACCTGAAGGCCGCTGCCACCACTGTGGGGCCAGCTCAATTCCGGTTTCTCAATACCGCGGCGGCCTTTCGAATCACGCGCCGGCCGGCACTGCCTAGAATCGGGCGAATCGATGTTCGGTTCAACCATTCACCCTAAAAGGCCATGCTGAATTCCCAAGACAACGAGACGCTCGTTCGCGTCGGCCCCGGTACCGCGATGGGCCAGCTCATGCGGCTGTACTGGATCCCCTTCCTCGCGTCCGCCGATGTCGAGCGCGACGGCCAGCCGCATCGGGTGCGCCTGCTGGGCGAGGACCTGGTCGCGTTCCGCGACAGCGAGGGCCAGGTCGGCCTGGTGGACCAGGCCTGCCCGCACCGCGGCGCGCCCATGGTGTTCGCCCGCAACGAGGAGGGCGGCATCCGCTGCATCTACCACGGCTGGAAGTTCGACGTGACGGGGCAGTGCCAGGAGACCCCGGCGGAACCCCCGGGCAGTGCCATGACCAGCCGCATGACCATCAAGTCCTATCCCGTGCGCGAGCGCAACGGCGTGCTGTGGACCTACATGGGCCCGAAGCGCGAGACGCCGCCGCCGCTGCCTGAGCTCGAATGGAACATGGTGCCCGAGTCGCACTCCGTCGTCACCATCCGGGTGCAGGAGTGCAACTGGCTGCAGGCACTGGAAGGTGAAATCGACTCCGCGCATGCCGCCATCCTGCATGGCCGCCGCAAAGGCAGCACGATCGCGCAGTGGCGGCAGGGCCAGGACCTGTCGCCCAAGTTCGAGGTCCAGCCGCACGATGCCGGCATCAGCATCGCGGCGCGGCGCAAGGACGGCACCGAGCACAACTACGTGCGGGTCAACCAGTTCCTGATGCCGTTCTGGACCTTGGTGCCGCCGCAGACGCAGTACCCCGAGCTGAGCGGCCATGCCTGGGTGCCCATCGACGACCACCACACCCTGGCAATCATGTTCTCGTACACGCCGGACCAGCCCTTCTACGAGAAGTCGCGCAAGCTGTTCAAGGACGGCTACAAGGGCCGCGAGACCGGCCACCATTCGCATGGCGCCTATGAGGCCAGGCCGGTGACGGTGCCTTATCACCGGTACTGGAGCCGGTTCAACCGGGGCAACGCCTACAACTACGACTACCAGACCGGCATGCCCGGCCTGTGGCTGGAGGATGCCGCGTGCGGGTCGGGCGTGGCGACCATCTACGACCGTTCGCAGGAGCACCTGGGCTCCACCGATGCAGGCATCGTGCGCGTGCGCCGGCTGCTCCTGGAGAGCGCGAAGAAGCTGGCGGAGGGCGCCGAGCCGGTCTCCGCCGCGAAGCCGTCTTCCTTCATGATGCGGGCCATCTCCGTCACCATCCCCGCCGGTTCCGACTGGATGGAACTGGGACGCGACTACATGAAGGCGGAGCTCGGCAAGGGCTTCGGGTACACGCCGTGAGCGGTTCTCCGATGCAGGCAGGCGGCCAGGACATGTTGGAGAACCTCGAAGCCGACTTTCCGGAGCACAAGCGACGGGCCTCCGGCGCACCCCATGCGCTGGACGGCATCCGGGTGGTGGACTTCTCGCACTACCTCGCGGGGCCGCTGGCGACCATGATCCTGGCCGACATGGGCGCCGAGGTGATCAAGGTCGAGGCGCCGGTCCGCGGCGACGACGTGCGCCGCTATCCGCCCATGCACCCGCAACTGGACCAGGGCGCACCCTTCGTCTGGAGCAACCGCAACAAGAAGAGCATCGCGCTGGACCTGAAGTCCCCGCAGGGGCTGGCGCTGGCGCGCGACCTCGTCTGCCGCGCCGACGTGCTGGTCGAGAACTTCTCCTCGGGCGTGATGCGTCGCCTGGGGCTGGACCACGAGACCTGCCTTGCCCTGAACCCGCGCCTGGTCTACTGCTCGGTGGCCGCCTACAGCCGCGAAGGCGCCTTCGCCGACCGCATCGGCTTCGATCCCATCGTGCAGGCCGAAAGCGGCTTCGTTTCCATGAACGGTTATCCCGACCGCGAAGGCGTGCGGGCGCTCTCGCCGGTGATGGACATCAGCACCGCCATGATGGTGGGCAACGCCGTGCTCGGCGCGTTGCTGGCCCGGGAGCGCCTGGGCCGCGGCCAGCGGGTGGAGGTGTCCCTGTTCGACACGGCCGTCCTGATGACGGGCTATGCGACCATGCAGTCGCTGTTCACCGGCAAGGAGCCGCAACGCAGCGGCAACACCGCCCCCGACACCTGCCCCTCGGGCGCCTTCCGCGCCAGCGACCGCACCTTCTACATCAACAGCGGCAACGACAACATCTTCCAGCGGCTCATGGGGCAGGTGCTGGAACGTCCGGACGTGGCCGCCGATGCGGATTACGCCACGGGTCCCCTGCGCATCCGGCATCGGGAGCGCCTGTTCGCCTTCCTCGACGAAGCGTTCGCGCGGCACGACTGGGCGCACTGGCAGGCTCGCATGCGCGCCGCCGGCGTGCCCTACGGATTGGTGCGCACGGTGGGCGAGGCGATCCGCTCGCCCGAGGCGCGCGACCACGAACTCGTCACCCGCATCCCCCATCCGGTGCTCGGCTGGGTTCCGAACGTGCGCTTGCCGATCCGCTACGCCGCCACGCCCATGGCCGATCCGGTGGCGGCCCCGGCGGTGGGGCAGCATACGCAGGAGGTCCTGCGGGACGCTCTTGGCCTGGACGAACGGCAGATCGCCGAACTGGAGCGCGCCGGTGCCTTCGGTCCTGCAGCCGCAGCCGCAGCCGCAGCCGTGCCGGGCCCGATGGACCGCGACCCGGTGCCCGCATCTTGATTTCAACCCCGCGCGACCGGCAGCAGCGGCGCGCATTCACAACCAGGAGACAACCATGACCCTGCA
>NZ_JADCNH010000007.1 GCF_018904615.1 Verticiella alkaliphila
CGACGGCGCCCCGGCACCCGCGAGCGTGACCGCGCTGCTGGCAGGCCGCAGCGCGCCGGCAGTTCGCGCGCGCATCGTCTGCGCCTGCCGCAGCGTGACGGACGTAGCGATCCAGGCGGGGATCGACACGGGCCTGGACCTGGACGGGCTCAGGCGCGAACTGGGCTGTGGTACGGGATGCGGCTCGTGTGTGCCGGAGCTCAGACGGCGACTCGCGGTCGCCACGGTTGCCGCCTGAGGGGCGACAGCGCCGAGGATCAATCTTCGGACGCCGGCTCTCGCGCGATGAGTCGGAGCCCTACGCCCGGCTCGGTCAGGATGTAGCGCGGGGCCGAGGCGTCGTCGCCCAGCTTATGACGCAGCTTGCCCACGAGCACCCGCAGATAATGCGTATCCGCATCGTGCGACGGACCCCAGAGTTCTCGCAAGAGCTGAGTCTGCGTCACGAGGCGGCCGGGTTGACGCACCAGCAGCGCCAGCAAGGCGTACTCTTTGCGCGTGAGCGTCACCACGTGGCCATCGAGGCGCACCTGGCGCAGCGCGAGATCCACCCGCAGGCAGCCATCGTCGAACACCGGGCCGCCCGCCTCGCGCGAGACGCCGGCCCGCAGGCAGACTCGGATGCGCGCCATGAGCTCATCCAGGCCAAAGGGCTTAGTCACGTAGTCGTTCGCGCCCGCGTCCAGCAGACGCACCTTCTCTTCCTCACCCGCTCGCACCGTCAGCACGATCACCGGAATGTCGGACCACCCGCGCAACTCGGTGAGCACGTCATGCCCGTCCTCGTCCGGCAGGCCCAGATCCAGGATGACGAGTTCAGCGCCCTGGCTGGCCAGTACGGCAAGCCCGTCCCGGCCGCTGCCCGCGAGCCGCGTGGCGTAGCCCTGCGCGCGCAGGCTGATGTCGAGGAACTTGCGGATGTGCGGCTCGTCATCGATGACCAGGATGCGCGGGGCGCGAGCGGCAGGCGGCGTGATCATGCGCCAGAATCTCCAGGCGGGGCGTCAGCACCCCAGGGCAGGATCAGCCGGATGGTGGTGCCCCGGCCGTGCGGCCCGGGCAGTGCCTCGACACGGCCCAGGTGGGCGCCGATGATGCCCTGCACGATCGTGAGCCCGAGGCCCGTGCCGTGCCGGCCACGATCGCCGCGCTCCACACTGTAGAACATGTCGAAGACCCGGTGACGCTCGGCAGCGGGAATCCCCGGCCCGCCGTCCATGACGTCGATGCCAAGCTCGCCGTCGGCCGTGCGTCCGACGCGCACCTGGATCGGTTCGCCCGGCGGCGCGAACTTCGCCGCATTCTCCATGACATTGAAGAGCGCCTGCTCGATCAGCGCAGGATGCACGTGGATGAGGGGCAGGCCCGGCGCGATGTCATGCACGATGCGCACCTGCGGCTCGTAGCGCTGCAGCCGCCGCGACGCCGACCCTACCAGCTCGTCGACACCGATCCAGTCGCGCGCAAGTGCCAAGCCCTCGTGGCCGAGCCGGGTCATGTCCAGGAGATTCTGGATGTAGCGATCCAGTCGCTCGCCATCGAGCCTGATCATGCTGAGAAGGCTCTCACGATCTTCCGGACTCATCGCATCGCCATAGCGCGCCAGGCTGTCGGCCGACCCGATCATGGCAGCCAGGGGTGAGCGCAAATCGTGCGACACGGAAGACAGCAGCGCCGAGCGCAGGCGTTCGGTCTCGGCCGTCACGCGCGTGGTTTCGAGCTCAGCGACCAGGCGCGCGCGTACTGCCGCCTGCCCGATATCCTCGACCATGCCTTGCACCAACCTTTCGTGCTCGTAGAGCGGCGGCGCAGCCTCGGGGGGCAGACGCAGGCCAACGACGCCGACCGTATCCGGCGCCACACGCACGGGCAGGAACCACCAGGGCGACTGCGTGAGCGTGTCGGTGAAGCGTCCGCTCGGCTGGCCATGCCGCGCAGTCCAGTCCGCCGCGCGCTGGTCCTTGTCGGTCAAGGTGACGGTGAGTGGTGCCGCGGCGCTGGCGCCATGCACACGGATACACACGTCGGCCTTGAGCGTGCTGCGCAGCGCCTGCACGCCTGCTGTCAGCACCTGGCCGAGATCGGCCGCCTGCGCGAGCTGACGGCCGAGTGCCTGCAAGGCACTGGCGTGCGCGTTGGCCGCCCGCAAGGCCACCACCTGCTGGCGTAGTCTTGCGGCAAGGCGGCCAGCGATGAGCGCCGCGGCAAGGAACAGCAAGACGGTGGCAAGCCCCTGCGTGGCGCCGATGCGCAGCGTGAAACGCGGCTCGATGAAGAAGTAGTCGTAGGCGAGAAAGCAGAGCACCGCGGTGGCCACGGCGGCCGACATGCGGGTGCGCGAGGCCACCAGGACGACCGCGACAAGGAAGATCGGGGACACGTCGGCCAGGTCGAGCCAACGTTCCCCCAGCACGGCGGCCAAGCCTGCACCCACGCTGGCCGCGCCGATGTGCCAGAGATCGCGAAGTCGCAGCCAACCTGCTCCGAGCGAGGGCCAACGCCGGCTTCGCAGGCGAGCCTGCGGCGTGCTCACGATGGTGAGCTCGTAGCGAGATCCCTGCTGCAGCATTTGCTGCGTGAGGGTGCGATTGAACGCCCGCGCGATCGGCCGATTGCGCGTGCGTCCGATCACGATGGCGCGCGCCCCGCGTGCCTCGGCCGCATCGAGCAGCCCTCGAACCACGTCAGTGTCATGCACGACGACCGTCTGCCCGCCCAGACTGCGTGCCAGGGCGAAGGCCGCATCGATCTCGCGTTGCGGCGGCTGCGTCTGGGCACCATCGATAGACGCCTCGGGCCGGGCGCTGTCCATCGGGCCGCGCTGCACCGTGACCACCGACCATGATGCGCCGCGCCGCTCGGCCATGCGCGCACCGGCGCGAACGAGGTACGAAGACTGCCCCTGACCATCCACTGCAATCAATACATGGTGCCGCAACGGGACGCGCTCCAGCCCAAGCACCGTCCGGGTCTCCTGCAGATCCGCGTCGACATGGCTCGCCACCGTCTGCATGGCGAGCTCGCGCAGGGCGGCAAGATTCGAGGGCGAGAAGAACGCCTGAAGGGCATGCGCTGCCTGCTCGGGCAAGTACACCTTGCCGGCCTTCAAGCGCTCGATGAGATCGCTCGCCGGCAGATCGACCAGCCGGATGTCCCGCAAGCGCGCGAACATCGCATCTGGCACCGTCTCGGTCACGCGAATGCCGGTGATCTGATGCACGATGTCGTTCAGGCTTTCGAGATGCTGGACGTTGACGGTCGTGTACACGTCGATGCCCGCATCGAGCAGCTCCAGCACGTCCTGCCATCGGCGCTCATGGCGGCTGCCAGGCACATTGCGATGCGCGAGCTCGTCGACCAGCGCCACGGCAGGACGCCGAGCCAGCAGACCATCCAGATCCAGATCCTGCAGAGATTGCCCGCGGTGCACCGTGGTGCGGCGCTGCTGCACAGCCAGGCCATCGGCCATCGCCTGGGTTTCGCTGCGGCCGTGCGTTTCCACGATGCCGATGACGACATCCACGCCCTGCCGCTGGAGCTCGCGTGCGCGCGCCAGCATGGCGTAGGTCTTGCCCACGCCTGGTGCGGCGCCCAGGAACACCGTCAGGCGTCCTGCATCCTGGCGCGCCAGCGCGCGCATCAGGACGTCTGCGTGTTCAGTCTGCTCGGCGGCCATGCCTGCTCACTCCTGGTGAAGCGGCGTCGCCGGGCGAGCTCGCACCGGCGCTGGACACGATACCTGAACCGCCCCGCAACGGCACGCGTCCCATGCTCGCCACGGACCCGTGCCAGGCAGACCGGGCTCATTCATGGATGCGGCCGCCCGGCCGGGCTGGCTTCCAGCGCCAGGTTCAGCGCCAGCACGTTCACCCGCGCCTCGCCCAGCACACCCAGCGAGGGCGGCTCGGTCTGCGCATCGACCACACGTTGCACCTGGGCCGGCGTCATCCCGCGCGCGGCGGCCACGCGCACCACCTGAATGCGGGCCGCAGCCGGGCTGATGTGCGGATCGGTGCCCGAGCCCGACTGCGTGAGCAGATCGGCCGGCACGTCAGCCGGATCGACGCGCTCGCGCTGCGCGATCTGCGCACGCGTGGCCTCGATGCGCTCGGCCAGGGCCGGATGGCTGCGCGCCTGGTTGCTGCCCGCGAGCGCCATGGGGTCATAGCCGGCTGCCGAGGGTCGCGGTTGGAAATAGCGGTCGGCCGCAAAGGGCTGCGCGACAAGCATCGAGCCCACCGCCCGCCCCTCGTGCATGAGGATCGATCCATTGGCCGCAGCATGGAAGGCGACCTGGCCCAGGCCCACGCCCGCGAGCGGGTACAACAGGCCCGCCCCGGTGAGGGCCAGCCCCGCGAAGCCGAGCGCCGCGCGCCACAGGCCCGAGTGACTCCTCGCAGGCATGGGGGTGCCGGTGGCAGACCCGAAAGACGATGACGACATCATGCAATACCCCTACAACGAGACAAGGAAGAACGACAGGACCAGATCGATGGCCTTGATGCCGATGAAAGGCAGCAGGATGCCGCCCGCGCCATAGACCAGCAGGTTGTGACGCAGCAGGCGCGTGGCCCCGGCCGCGCGCACGCGCACCCCGCGCAATGCGAGGGGGATCAGCATCGGGATCACCAGCGCATTGAAGATGAGTGCCGAGATCACCGCGGTGGCCGGCGTGGCGAGCTGCATCACGTTGAACGCGGCGAGCGCGGGAATCGCACTGGCAAAGAGCGCTGGCAGGATGGCGAAGTACTTCGAGACGTCGTTGGCGAGCGAGAAGGTCGTCAACGCGCCACGCGTGATGAGCTGCTGCTTGCCGATTTCGACCACCGCCAGGAGCTTGGTGGGATCGCTGTCCAGATCCACCATGTTGCCGGCTTCTCGCGCGGCCTGCGTGCCGGCATTCATCGCCAGCCCCACGTCGGCCTGCGCCAGCGCTGGCGCGTCGTTGGTGCCGTCACCCACCATCGCCACGAGCCGCCCCGAGGCTTGCTCTGCGCGAATGCGGGCGAGCTTGTCCTCTGGGCGTGCCTCGGCCACGTAGTCGTCCACGCCCGCTTGCGCAGCGATGCTCGCGGCGGTGAGCGGATTGTCCCCCGTCACCATGACCGTGCGCACGCCCATCGCCCGCAGCCGGGCAAAGCGCTCCGTGATGCCGGGTTTGACGACATCCGCCAGCGCGATCACGCCCAGCACGACGCTGCCATCGCTCACGACCAGGGGCGTGGCCCCCTCGCGCGCCACCCCATCCACATGGCCCTGCACATCGGTGGGCACGATCCCGCCCAGGCGCTCGACGTGGCGCACGACCGCGTCCAGCGCGCCTTTGCGCAGGCAGCGGCCATCTGGCAAGTCCACGCCGGAGAGCCGTGTCTGCGCCGAGAACGGCACCAGCGTGGCGTGCGGATCGGCAGCGCCCATCGCCCCCTGGGCCTGCGCGAGCTTGACGATGGACTTGCCCTCCGGGGTCGGGTCGCCAAGCGAGGCGAGCAGTGCCGCGTCGCGCAAGCGCGTGGCCGATACACGGCTGAGCGGCAGGAAGGCCGTCGCCTGCCGATCACCATAGGTGATCGTGCCGGTCTTGTCCAGCAGCAGAACGTCGATATCGCCCGCCACCTCGACCGCCTTGCCGGATTTGGCGAGCACGTTGGCCCGCAGCGCACGGTTCATGCCGGCGATGCCGATCGCGGGCAGCAGCCCGCCGATCGTCGTGGGGATGAGGCACACCAGCAAGGCCACGAGCAGCACGAGATCCGGCTCCACGCCCACCGCACTGCCGATCAGTGGCAGTGTCACGACAACGATGAGGAACGTGATCGTCATCGTGCCAAGCAAGATGCCGAGCGCCACCTCGTTGGGCGTCTTCTGGCGATTCGCGCCCTCGACCAGTCCGATCATGCGATCCAGAAAGCTGTCGCCGGCCTCGGCCGTCACACGTACGACAATGCTGTCCGAGAGCACCTGCGTGCCACCGATCACGCCGGATCGGTCCGTGCCCGCCTCGCGCAGCACGGGTGCGGACTCGCCCGTCACGGCCGCCTCGTTCACGCTGGCCATGCCCTCGATGACTTCGCCATCGGCAGGAACAGCTTCGCCGGCGTTCACGCGCACCAGATCGCCAGCCCGCAGCTCGGTGGCCGGCATGCGCGTGCCCTGGCCGCTGGCATCGAGCCGGCAGGCCACGAGATCCTCGCGGGCTCGGCGCAGGGCCGCGGCCTGGCCGCGACCGCGGGATTCCGCCATCGCTTCGGCAACATTGCCGAACAGCACAGTGAGAAAGAGAATGGCCGTCACGGCCGCCCCGAACCCTGCAGGGGCCTTGCCCGCCAGTGTGGCAGCGGCGGTGACGAGCGTGCCTGCCCACACGACGCCCATGACGGGGTTGCGCAGCATGTGATTCGGCGCGAGCTTGCGTAGCGCCTCCAGGAGAATACGCACGGCACTGTGCGCGCCGGCAGAAGATGGCTGGGTCGTCATGGCAGCGCCCTCAATGAATCGACAAGGTCAGATGCTCGGCGATCGGCCCGAGCACGAGTACCGGCAGGAACTGCAGCAGCGTCAGGATCGCGATGACCGCCACGACCATGAGTGCGAAGGTCGGCGTCTCTACGCGCAGGCTGCCCACGCTCTCGGGCACTGCGCGCTTGCCCGCAAGCATTGCAGCGATCGCGAGCGGAATCAGCAGCGCGGGATACCGCCCGAGCATGAGGGCCAGCGTGGCCGTGAGGTTCCACCAGGGCGTGCCATCGGCCAGCCCTTCCATGCCGGAGCCGTTGTTGGCGAACGCCGATACGTACTCGTAGAACACCTGGCTCACGCCGTGAAAGCCGGGGTTCGACGTGCCTGCCACGCCAGGGATCGTGAGCGCGGCCGCGGTCAGTCCCAGCAGCACGAGGGGCTGCAGCAGGACCAGCACCGCGAGCAGCCGCACCTCGGGCGCTTCGATGCGGCGGCCAAAGAGCTCAGGCGTGCGGCCGGTCATGAGCCCGGCGAGAAAGACGCTCAGCAGCAGATACACGAGGAATTGCTGCAGGCCGCAGCCGATCCCGCCCCAGATCGCGTTGATGAGCATGTTCGTGATGGCGACCAGGCCCGTGAGCGGCGCCACGGAATCCATCATCGCGTTGACCGAGCCGTTCGAAGTCTGGGTGGTGAGTGCTGCCCAGAGCGCCGACGCCGGCGCGCCGAGGCGGACTTCCTTGCCTTCGGCCAGCATCGCCGCGGCCGTCGGGCTCGCGCCAGGTGCGGTCTCGCTCCACATCGCCAGGCCGGCCGATGCGACCGACATCGTGAGCATGGTGCCCAGCACCAGCAGCGTGAATCGCGGTCTGCCGGTAAATCGGCCAAGCATGAAGACGAGGCTCACCGGGATCAGCACGATGGCCAGCGTCTCCAGCAGGTTCGAGATTGGCGTGGGATTCTCCAACGCGACGGTGCTGTTGGGGCCGTACCAGCCGCCGCCGTTCGTGCCGAGCTGCTTGACGGCCACCATCGGCGCCACCGGGCCCGGCGGAATTGTCTGTTCGACCATGCCCGCCGTCGCATCCAGCGGTGTGGCCGCAGGCCCGCCCGAGAATGTCGCCGGCACGCCCTGGCTGGTGAGCACCACCGAGAACGCCAGGCACAGCGGCATCAGGAATCGCAGGGTCGGGCGGATCACGTCCGCCCAGTAGTTGCCGAGCGCCACGGGGACATCCTGCGCGCCAGCCCCACGCATGCCCGTCAACCCGCGCAGCGTTGCCACGAGAACGGCCAGGCCCATCATGGGCGTGACCATCTGCAGCGTCACCACGCCCAGCATCTGCGAAAGGTAGGACAATTGTGCCTGCCCGGCGTAATGCTGCTGGTTGGTGTTCGTGAGGAACGACACCATCGTGTGCAGCGCGAGATCCCAGCGCAGGTTCGACGCGCCATTCGGGTTGAGCGGCAGCGAGCCCTGGGTCATGAAGAGCAGGAGCACGACGACGCCCAGCACGAGGTTGCTGAGCAGGAATGCCGCCGCGTAGGTCCGCCAGCCCATGGACTGGCGCGGGTCCGTCCCCAACACGGCATAGAGCCGACGTTCGATCGGCAGGAAGAGCGCATCCCCACGCATCGGCCCGCCTGCCATCACCGCCGCCAGGTAACGTCCCAGCGGCCATCCAAGCCCCAGCGCAAGGGCCAGGACAATGCCAGCTTCCATCATGATCGGTATCCAGATCGCATCGGCGCCGGACACGCTCAGACCGGCCCGGCACGCCGCCCGCGGAGTGCGTCGGCTGACACGAAGTATCTGTCCGACGGCCGTAAAGTCTCCATTCACGCGAGGCCCGAGCGCGTCAATTCTGCGTAAACCGCCACCGTCGCGTTCACGCTCCTGCAACACACAAGGCCTAGCGTTCGCACCATCTCCACTACCGCAGGTTGGCGTCGATGGGTACGTTGCAGGCACAGGTCGAGTCGCGTTTTGCGCATTGGTTCGAAGGTCGGCGCGCCCAGCTCGCCCGGCCGCTGTTCCGGGGGCTGTCGAAGGTGGCACGGCTCGATGCCATCGACGCCTTTCTCGCCGAGCACGCGCACCTGCGCGGCCTGGCCTTCGTGGAGGCCGCCCTGGAGCATCTGGATTGTCGGTACCTTGTGGACCAGGTCGAGCGACAACGCATTCCCGAGACGGGACGCGTCGTGATCGCGGCCAACCACCCCATGGGCGGCATCGATGCGCTCGCCCTGCTCGCCTGCGTGGGCAGCGTGCGTCGCGACGTGCGCATCGTGGCCAACGACATCCTGGGCTGGCTGGGCGGCCTGGCCGATCTGCTCATCCCGATTCCCGTGCTCGAAGGCCGAGCCTCGGCCACGCAACTCGCCGCGGTGCGCGACACGCTGGAGGCGGATGGCGCGGTCATCGTGTTTCCCGCGGGCGAGGTGTCCCGCTGGGACTGGCGCGGCGTGCGTGACGGCAGCTGGCGGCCGGGCTTCGTGCGCATGGCCCAGGCCGCGCAGGCGCCGATCCTTCCGGTGCGCATCGAAGGACGCAATTCGGCGCTCTTCTACGGCGCCTCGGCGCTGTACCGGCCGCTCAGCACCACGCTACTGCCGCGTGAGCTCTTCGCCCGCCGCGGCACCCGGGTGATGCTGCGCGTAGCCGACCCGGTGGATTCGACGGCGCTGCTCGCGCAGATGGGGCGCGACCGACGCGCGGCGAGCGAGGCGGTGCGGCGAGCCGTCGATACGCTCGCCCGGCCGCAGCCCGTGTGGCAGGCACCGCGCGCCGTCGTCCATCGCACCAACCTGCGCGCCCTGCGTGCCGACCTGGACAGCCTCCCGCTGCTGGGTGAGACCGCGGACGGCAAGCGTATCCATGCCGGCCCGCTCGCCACCGACGCGCCCTTGCTGCGCGAGATCGCCCGGCTGCGCGAGCTGAGCTTTCGCCAGGCGGGTGAAGGCACCGGCAGACGGATGGACACCGACCCCTACGACAGCTGGTACGAGCACATCGTGCTATGGGATGCTGCCGCGGGCGAGATCGCTGGCGCCTACCGCGCGGCGTCGGGCGCGCGCGTGCTGGCCGAACGCGGGCTGGCAGGCCTCTACAGCGCGAGCCTCTTCGCCTTTGATCCCGCGTTGCTCGAGATGGTGCATGCGGGGGTGGAACTCGGCCGCAGCTTCGTGGCACCGGCCTATCAGGGCGGGCGCAGTCTCGATTCGCTGTGGTACGGCATCGGTGCGTGGCTGCGTCAGCATCCCCAAGCCCGCTATCTCTTCGGGCCGGTCTCGATCAGCCCGGCGCTGCCGCGCGAGGCGCGCGAATGGATGGTGGGCTACTACAGCCGCTACTTTGGCGAGCCGCGAGAGCTTGCACGCTCTCCGCACCCCTTCCAGTTCTCCGGCGTGCCGCCCGCCTTCGGCGAGCTCGATGCGGAGGCCGCGCGCCTCGTGCTGCAAAGCGAGTTGCAGCGCCTGGGCACGCGCATTCCAGCGCTCTACAAACAATATGTCGACTTCTGCGAACCCGGCGGCGTGAGCTTTCTCGGCTTTGGCACCGACCCTGCCTTCGCCGGCACCGTCGATGGGCTGATCCGCGTGGACCTTGCCCGGGTCAAGCCGGCCAAGCGCGCCCGCTACCTGACGCCGCGCGGCATGGGCGATCTCGCCGCATGAACCGACCGACTGAACGCCGTCAGCGCCAGGCAAAGGCCGGTTGATCGAAGTGCGCCACGCGGGTGGCACGGCCTGCAAGACACACTTCGCGAAACTGGTACAGGACGGCAGCGGTGGGCGCGGCGATCCAGCTGTTGCCCACAGGCATGCGCAGCACGGGCTGCCCGGGCAGCTCGCCCGGATCCAGCCGCGGCGAATCCTCGCGCTCGAATTCGCTCACCGAAATGCGATGCAGGCTGGCGACTTCGCCGGGGTTGGGGGCAATCCCGCGCGCCGCGCCGGCCCACACCACCACAGGCGTGATGACAAAACCCGAGCGCGTGACGTAATCGTCCAGCAAGCCAAGGATGTCAGGCGGGGCGAGCCGTAGGCCCACTTCCTCGTCGAGCTCGCGCAAGGCGGCCGCTTGGGCGCTCTCGGCATCATCCACGCGCCCGCCGGGCAATGCCCACTGACCCGCATGATGACGCAGACTGCCAGCCCGCCGCGTGAGGATCAGCGCCGGGTCGCACTGCCAGGCGTCGAACATCGGCATGCCCGGCAGATCGGCCCCGTGCCCTGTCTGGGTCACGGCCACGGCCACGGCCGCCGCACGCTGCTCGCCAGGCGCCGCGGCGAGGCGGGTGAAGCCTGCCAGTCGCTTGCGAATCTGCTCGCGCAGGAGGTCGTCACAGATCACGGGGGGCCACGTCCTTCCTCGATTGCGCCCTCGACACGGGGCGTGCAAGGCATCATACCGGGTGGGCGCGGCGCCGGTCCGGCCTGCGCCAGCCCCCGGGGAATCCGGCTGGACCGCATCCCAGCGGGCACGCCACAATCCCTGCACGTCCTGCCCGCCGGAGCCTCGCTCGTGGATACCGCTACCCTCCTCCTCATCGCCAGCCTCGTGTTTCTCGCCGCCGGCCTGGTCAAGGGTGTCATCGGCCTGGGCATGCCCACCGTGGCCATGGGCCTGCTCACGCTCGTGATGCCGCCCGCGGCCGCAGCCAACCTGCTGCTCATGCCCACGATCATCACGAATCTCTGGCAGCTGATGCCGCTCGCCACGTTCCGGCCGCTGCTCCGACGGCTGGCGGGCCTGATCGTCGGGCTCTTCGTCGGGGCCACCTTCAATGGCCTGCCGAGCCTGGGCGACACGGACCGCAGCGCCGAGGCCGCCCTCGGCATCATTCTGGTTGTCTACGGGCTCTGGGCGCTCGTCGCGCGGCGGTTGCCGCCGCCGGGCCGGCATGAAGTCTGGCTCTCGCCCATCGTGGGCTACCTCACGGGCGCCATCACGGCCGCCACTGGCATCTTCGTGGTGCCCTTGGTGCCCTACCTCCAATCGCTCGGGCTGGAGAAGGACCGCATGGTGCAGGCCATGGGCATCGCGTTCTGCGCGGCCACGCTCGCGCTCATGGCGGGCCTGGGCACCGGCGGCGTGCTGGATGCCTCGCGCATCGGCAGCTCGCTCGTGTATCTCGTCCCCGCCATCCTGGGCATGTGGGTCGGGCAGCACATCCGCCGTCGCGTGAGCGAAAGCACGTTCAAGCGTGGCTTTTTCGTGGCGCTGATCCTGCTCGGTCTCTACATGATGCGTCAGGCCTGATCACGCCCATCCGCTTCATGCGGTGGCGTCGCCCTCACCAGCGGGCGCGAGCGCGTCCGCCAGCGCCCGGGTGAGCGGCGGCAACGCCGCGAAATCCCGCGCGCACGCGATCAGCCAGCGCTGCGCCCAGGGCTCCGCAAGCGTGAGCGCCTCCACCGGCCAGGCAGCCTGCGCGCGCACGGCGGCCGTGCGGGGCAGCACCGCCAGCCCGATGCCGGCTGCCACCATGCGCGACACGGCATCGAAGCTGCCCAGACGCACGCGATAGGCCAGGCGACGTCCCGCCTTGGCCGCCTGCGCGTCGATGTGTGCCTGCAAAGGGTTGTCGCGCTCCAGGCCGACGAGATCGGCATCGACGATGTCCGCGAGCGACGCCTCCCCCTGGCCTGCCAGGCGGTGCCTTCGCGGCACCAGCACCTGCAGTGCGTCTTCGCGCACGGATCGGCAGGCGAGCCCCGCCAGATCGGCCGAACTCGCGAGCAGGCCGAGATCGGCCTGACCTTCACGTACCGCCCGCACGATGTCTACGCTGGCCCGCGTCTCGACGTCGAGCGACACGCCAGGTTGCTCGCGCAGGAAGGCGCCCAGCGCTTCGGGCAGGTACTCGGCCATGGCAGCCGCATTGCAGAGCAGCCGCACGTGCGTGCGCAAGCCCTGCGCGTGGGCGCTCAATTCGCCCACCATGTGCTCGGCCTGCCGCAGGATGACCCGCGCGTGACGCAGCAGCGTGTGCCCGGCTTCGGTCGCGCGCACGCCGCGCCGGTCTCGCAGCAGCAGCGGCGCGCCCAGCGCCGCCTCCATCGCGAGCACGCGATCGCTTGCGGATTGCGCCGCGAGGTGGCTGCGCGCCGCCCCGCCGGCAATGCTGCCAGCATCGCAGATGTTCACGAAAAGACGCAGGTCGACGAGATCGAATCGCATCCCGTCATGCTAACCCGCCGTGAGCCACGCTCACGCGGCGGCAGGCTCGGTCCAGCGGGAGCGGATCTCCAGGAGATCGGGCAGGTGGTTCAGGAAGACGTCAGTAAAGCGCGGATCGAAGTGCCGCCCGCGCTCATCGCGGATCAAGGCCACGGCGTCTGGCACGGACCACGCCTGCTTGTAGGGGCGCACGCTCGTCAGGGCGTCGAAGACGTCAGCCAGCGCCACGATGCGCGCCTCCCAGGGAATGGCCATCCCGACGAGGCCATAGGGGTAGCCGCTGCCATCCCACTTCTCGTGGTGGGCGATGGCGATGCGCCGGGCCATGCCGAGCAGGCCGCCCGCCTCTTCGCCGATGATGTGGGCGCCGATCTCCGTGTGGCGCTTCATGATGGCCCATTCTTCGGCGTCCAGACGACCTGGCTTCTGCAGGATGGCATCTGGAATCCCGATCTTGCCGACGTCGTGCATGGGCGAGGCATGCAGGAGATCCTCGGCGTCGCCAGCGCTGCACCCGGCCGCGAGCGCGATCCGGTACGCGTAGTGGCTCATCCGGATGACGTGCAGCCCGGTCTCGTTGTCCTTGTACTCCGCGGCCCGGCCGAGCCGCTGCACGACCTGGAGCCGCGTCTCTCGCAACTCGTCCACGCGGACCAGCGACAGGTGCGTGCGCACACGCATGCGCACCACCGCAGGGCTCACGGGCTTGGAGATGTAATCCACCGCCCCGACTTCGAAGCCCTGGGCTTCGCTGCGGTGATCCGTCATGGCGGTGACGAAGATCACCGGAATGTGCCGGGTCAACGGGTCCGCCTTGAGCGCGAGACAGACGTCGTATCCGCTCATCATCGGCATCATCACGTCGAGCAGGATCAAATCCGGACGTTGCTGACGCGCGATGTCGAGCGCGCGCTCACCGTCGCGCGCATACAACAATTCGTAGTCTTCCTCGAGCAGCAGCTTGAGAACTTCGAGGTTCAACGGCTCATCATCGACCACCAGAATGCGCGGTTGAATATCGAAAGTGGGCATCATGGTGGGCGTTCCGTGCGCGCGGCACGGGAGTGAGGCCCCTGCCGCACGGGAGATCCGGGCGGCAAACGAGGCCGTGCAGAAGGCCATGGTACATGGGCCTGCCGAGCTACGGAACTTTAAAAGCGCAGAAGTGTGTTGACGCCGCTCTCGCGCGCAGGCCACGGCCGGGCGGCATGTCCAGTCGCTCGTCCTGGCCGAGCGCCCCTCAGGGACGGTTGGCGATGCCTTCGAGCTCGTCAGCGCGGGCGGCTGTCATGGACAGCATGCAATGGTTGGCCTCGACGCGAGCCAAGGTGCCGCCGTCCGGATCGTTGCGGAAGTCGCAGTTGAGATCGCGAAAGTGCAGCCACGCACGCTGCACGTCGCGCAGCGCGGCATCACGCCCCTTGCCGACACGTTCGCGCGCTGCGGCATAGGCATCGTTCAGCCGTTTGTCCTGACGCTCGTACTCGGCCGTGATGCAGGAAACCATGTCGGCCGTGACCCCACCAGCCTTTTCCATGCAGGCGGTGTGCTGCTCGCTGGGCGCAGGGCCCCGGTCTGCGGTGGACTCGGCAGCCTGGCCCACCCACGGCAGCGCGGCGACGACGAGAACAGAGAACCAACGGTGCATGACGGTACGCTCCTGAATGCGGTTGAACGGCCCCACCGACGCAAACGACGAACCTGCCCGGGGGGCCACCCGGACACCCCGGTCTGAAATATGCTTACGGCCTCGCCGCCTTCCGGCGCTGAAGCCTTGCACGGTGCGTCATGCCGGCTCGACCATGTCCGGGGCAAGCGTGGAGCCACCGCACTCGTCACGGTGCCGATTGTTCTTGGAGACGCCGTTGCGCCGTTTCGTTCGCCGCACGCTCATCGTGCTCGTGGTGCTCATCGTGGCAGCGCTGCTCGCGCTGCTGGCCTACAGCCATTTTGCCCAAGGCGCGTTGGGCCCACCGTCCAGCGCGATCCCGGTACAGCCTGCCCAGACCCGGCTCGACCGCGCGATCGCGCCCTTGCTCCAGGCCCACCCCGACCACAGCGGGCTTGCCCTGGTCAGCGACAACGCCGATGCCTTCGCGATTCGTGCGGTCAGCGCACGCGCGGCCGAGCGCAGTCTGGACGTGCAGTACTACATTTGGCATGACGATCTCACCGGCCGGCTGCTGCTGCAGGAGCTGCTGCGGGCAGCCGAGCGCGGCGTGCGGGTCAGACTGCTCGTCGACGACATCAACGCCCATGGCACCGAGCTGAGCCTGATGTCGCTCGCCCAACATCCGAACGTCGAGGTGCGGCTCTTCAATCCCACCCGCAATCGCGGAGGCTCCATCGGACGCGCCGTGGAGATGCTGCTGCGCGCGGTGAGCCTGAATCGTCGCATGCACAACAAGGCGTGGATCGCGGACGGGCGCGTGGCCATCGTGGGCGGGCGCAACGTCGGCAACGAGTATTTCGATGCCGATCAGCAGATGAACTTCCTCGACGCCGACCTGGCCATCGTCGGCCCCGCCGTGCCGCAGACCGAAGCCATCTTCGACGCGTTCTGGAACAGCAAGGGCGCCCTGCCGGTCGAAGCGCTCGTCGACGGCGAGGAGGTGGTGCCACTGCAGGCCAGCTCAGGCGCGTGGACGGCCGAGGCCGGCGAGAAGGAAGCAGGCCCCTACCTGCGTCAGATCGCCGAGTCCGCCACGGTCCGTGATCTGGTCCAGGGCAAGGCCCGCCTGCACTGGACAAAGGAAGCCCAGGTCGTGTCCGACCCGCCCGAAAAGGCGTTCGGCGAGAGCCGCGACGAGGCCGACTGGCTCATCGCCCAGATCGCCGACCAGGCTGCCGAGGCCCAGCATGCCTTCACGATGATCTCGCCCTACTTCGTGCCGGGCGCGGACGGCGAGAAGGCCCTGCGCGCGGCGGCCGAGCGCGGCATCCGCATCGAGATCCTGACCAATTCGCTCGCCTCGAACGACGTGCTCGCCGTGCACAGCGGCTATCTGCGCTATCGCCAGCCGCTGCTGGAGGCGGGCATCGTGCTGCGCGAGCTGATGCCCTTCGGGCCCTCCGGCTCCAGTCTCTTCGGCTCCAGCGGCGCGAGCCTGCACACCAAAGCTTACGTGGTCGACGATGATTCCGCTTTTGTGGGCTCATTCAATTTCGATCCACGCTCCGTGCGGCTCAACACGGAGATGGGGGTGCGCTTTCGCCACCGCGAACTGGCCCAGGAGGTCATGGCCCTGTATCAGCGCTATGCGGGGCCTGAGAAGAGCTACGGCGTGGCGCTGGAAGACGGACGTGTCGTGTGGTTGGACGAACGCGAAGAGCCGCCACGGCGTCTGGCGCAGGAGCCGGAGACGACACGCTGGCAACGCGCGGTCGTCAGTGTGCTGCGCTGGTTGCCCATCGAAAGCCAGCTGTAGAAGCCGCTTGCGCCGTTGAGCCGCTGCGTGCAGGCAGCACGAGCACGAGTCCACTCGCCGCTCACTGTCGAGCAAGGCGAGGGTGTGTCCAGAGGCATCTGGATACATGTGGTCATTTGCCGACAGACGGAGTGTGCGAGCATGCCAGCGCAATGGTCGCTTCCATCGAGCCTCGGTTGTCAGGTCGCCCCTTGCACCGGCTGCGTTGCGCAAGCCCGCCGCCTTCACGCTCGGTCGATTCGACAGGAGGTTGCCCGTGACGCCGACGTCCACCCTGGCCCGCCGCGTTCGCCGTCTGGACGAGGAGCAGCGTAAAGCCTTGCTCATGATTGCGTCGGGTGCGCCCGTGGGTGACTGTCTGGACGCGCTCACCGATGCCGTCGCCCGCCTCGCACCCAATACGCGAGCCTGCGTCCTGTTGGCCAGCGCCGATCGCACGATGATGGCGCAGGGCTACTCCTCGCACTTTCCGCCGGCGTTCTCCGAGGCGATTCGCGGCCTGCCGATCGGCGTGGCCTTGATCGGCGCCTGCGGCGCTGCAATCCACGAAGGTCGCCCGTTCGAATGCGTGGACATCGAGCATGACGCCCAGTGGTCGTCTGCCTGGCGCGCCCTGTGCCTCGCGAACGGTATCCGTGCCTGCTATTCCCACCCTGCTCTGGGCACCGGCGGTAAAGCCGTCGGCTCGTTCTTTCTGTGCCTGTCCGAGGCGCGCCGGCCCGACCCATGGGAGCGCCGCGTCGCCGAATTCGGCGCGCTTGCCACCAGCATCGTCGTGGAACGCGACCGTACCGAGGCGCATATTCGCAACGAAATGTATGCGCTCAACCGCCTACAGGAACTGAGCGCGGAGTTGGTCGGCCCCGGCGAGTTCGAGCTGCTGCTGCAGAAGATCTTGGCCGCCGCAGCAGACATTTCCGGGACGGACAAAGGCAATGTTCAGGTCTATGACTCTACCAGTGACAAGCTGCGCATCGTCGTGCATCAGGGGTTGAGCGAGCAGTTCATTCGACACTTCAAGGACGACGGCTGGGACGTCAGCTGCGGCGAGGCCGCCAAACAGGTCAAGCGCCTCGTCGTGCCGGATGTCGAGCATCTGGACGATCTCGAAGACACGCTGGGCCAAGCCATCGTGCAGCGCGAAGGCATCCGTTCCATCCAGTGCACCCCGCTGGTCAGCCGGGACGGGCGGCTGCTCGGGATGCTTAACAACCATTACGACTGGCTGGGCGGGCCCACGCCCGCCGCCCTGCGCTACATCGATCTTCTGGCCCGTCAGGCAGCCGAGCTCATTGAGCGACATCAGGTGGAGCAGGAACTCGCCCAGGAGCGGCGGCGCAAGGACGAGTTTCTCGCGATGCTGGCCCACGAGCTGCGCAATCCGCTCGCGCCCCTCTGCAACATGCTCGAAGTCCAGAAACGCGCCGAGACCGACGTGAGGCAGATGCGGGCGTCTCGCGATGTGATGGCGCGACAGCTGCAGCAGCTCGTGCGCCTCGTCGACGACTTGCTGGACGTGAACCGGATCAATCGCGGCAAACTCGAGCTGCGTCATGAAGCCCTCACGCTCGACCCCATTCTTCAGCAGGCGATCGACGTGTGCGAGCCCCTCCTCACGGAGCGCGGCCATACGCTGCACCTGAGCCTGACGGACAGCCCCGTGCATCTCTTTGGGGACCCGGCGCGCCTCACCCAGGTGTTCGGCAACCTGCTCACCAACGCCTGCAAATACACCCCCGCTGGGGGCGCGATCGACGTTCAGGTCACGCAGACGGCGGACGATGTCGAGGTGGTGGTGCGCGACAATGGCGGCGGCATTCCTGTCGACGAGCTCGATCGCATCTTCGAGATCTTCACCCAGGTCGACCGCTCGCGGGACCGCGCCCAGGGCGGCCTGGGCATCGGCCTCACCCTGGTCAAACAGTTGGTGGACATGCATGGCGGCAGCGTGCGCGCGAACAGTCCCGGCCTAGGCCAAGGCAGCGAATTCGTCGTGCGCCTGCCATTGGCGGCGATGGCCAACGTTGCCGTGGCACGTGGCCCGACGCACACGCCCCTCACCCCCCGCCGCATCCTCGTCGTGGACGACAACGCCGACGTCGCGCAATCCCTGGCTACCCTGCTCACCCTCGAGGGCCACGAGGTCCACACCGCCTACGGCGGCGCCCAGGCATTGCGTCTGGGCGCCCAGCTGCGCCCGGACCTCATCCTGATGGACATCGGCATGCCCGACATGAGCGGCCACGAAGCCTGCCAGCGCTTGCGTCAGGAACCTTGGGGGCAACACACCACCGTCATCGCCCTGACCGGCTGGGGTCAGGACGCCGACCGCCAGCAATCCGCCGAGGCCGGCTTCGACGCGCACTTGGTCAAGCCGGTGGATCTCGCGGCGCTGCAGGCGGTGCTGGGCGAGCGTGCGCCGCGGTGACGATGCCCCCGAACGCACAAACCCACGTCCACGGCGTCAGGCGTCCGCCCGACACGCTCCCGATTCCGTGAAGAACCGCTCGCCCATTTCCTCCAGCCCCACGCTCTTCAACACTTCCTGGAGCCGCTCGGCCGGACGCCGGCGCGGCAGATCCTTGTAGGTGGCGATGATGAGCTCGTTCTTCATGGAGTGCTCCCAGCCCACCAGCTCCGTCACCGTGACCTGGTAGCCGTGCGCCTCCAGTTGCAGGCAGCGCAGCACGTTGGTGATCTGGCTGCCGAACTCACGCGTGTGGATCGGGTGCCGCCAGATCTCGCTCAAGGCAGTAGAAGCCAGCATGCCACCCTTCAAACGACGCAGGACGCCGGCCACTTCGGCCTGACAGCAGGGCACCACCACGATGTGCCTGGCGTGCTTCTGCAGGGCGAAGCGGATCGCGTCATCCGTGGCGGTATCGCACGCATGCAAGGCGGTCACCACGTCGATGCGCTCGGGCAGCGCCGTGGACGTGATCGAATCCGCCACCGACAGATTCAGGAACGACATCCGCCCAAACCCCAGATGCGACGCGAGCTCGCGCGACTTCTGCACCAGTTCCTCGCGCGTCTCGATTCCGTAGATGTGCGAGCCGTCGTTCAACGCCTTGAAGAAGAGGTCGTAGAGGATGAACCCGAGATACGACTTGCCCGCGCCATGGTCCACCAGCGAGATATCCCCACCCTCCTCCTTCAAGCCCTTCAGGAGCGGCTCGATGAAGTTGAAGAGGTGATAGACCTGCTTGAGCTTGCGCCGGCTGTCCTGATTCATCTTCCCGTCGCGGGTGAGGATGTGCAGGGCCTTGAGCAGTTCGATGGACTGCTCGGGTTTGATCTCGGGGGTCATGGGGAGTTGGCGATGGACGCTGGATGACCAGAGGCGGATCCTGGCGGATCCACACGTTGCAATCTGATGGTGCCGGTGAAAGGAATCGGCCGTCTAGTATTCACGCGGGCTACCGGGATATCTGGGGCAAAAATGGGGCCGAACGGGAGAATCCTTTGTCGGTCCGAGCGCAGCGAAGTGACTTGCTGACCCACACTGTTCCTTCGCAGATCTGAGCGTCAGCGGCCCCAAAGCCGAACTTCACCGCAATTTTAAGCCTTGCGCGGGTCGGCCATCGGCCGAACCACCAACATCGTTACAGGAACGGCTGGGGCAACGTTCTCGCTGAGCTTCAGCCTGCCCTGCTTTCTCGGACCCGACAGTCCCCTGTCTCCCGCGGCACTCGCCGCGTCTCTGGACCTCCCATGAAACGACCCCTCCTGGCGGCCGCGCTCCTCGCGGCCGGCATGCTGGCGCCTGCGCATGCCGATACGCAACCCGCCGACGCCTTTGGCTCCCCGCAACCCGCCTCGATGACCTGGTCCATATCGCCGGCCGACGTCACCGTACGCCAGACGCTACAGCGCTGGGCGCGCCTGGCTGGTTGGACGTTCGGCCCGGCCGAGTGGGCCCTGCCAGCGGATATCACCGTGGCGGCCTCAGCAACTTTCCATGGCGATTTCGTGGAGGCTGTCCAGGATCTGGCTGCTGCCACGAGCCTGTCCCGCACCCCGCTGCGCGCGTGCTTCTACGGCAACCAGGTGCTGCGCGTCCTTCCCTACAACGAGCTGTGCGACCGCACTGCATCGCCTGCCCGTCCCTGAGAGGCCCTTCGTGCTCACCAAAACCTTCAGCCTCGTCGCTCTGACGACGATCCTGTCCGGCTGCGCGTCGTTCGAACGCGTGGCCGCGGTCAGCGACATGGGAAACGCCACCCAAACCACGCTCACCGTGGATTCAGCGCAATTTCGTGCAGGTGTAGCGGATAGCTATCGCAGCTTGGGCAGCCACGTGCAGCGCCCGTGGATCGCAGGACCCGCCATTCCACTCGCCCGCGAGGTGACGCTGCCGGCGCCGCTACGCGCCAACGTCAACACCACGCTGCTCTTCGCCGACAGCACAGGGGACCTGCTCACTGTCGCCGAGCGCATTCAGCGCGCCACGGGCATCCCTGTCCAAGTCACGCCGGACGCAATCCTGCCGCGCGATCGGTTCCTGCCGCGCCTGGCAGGCGATGCGAAGCAAGACGCTGGCACAGCACAAGTGGCCGATGTCCACTTCCCGGGATTTCGCTACGACCTGCCCACCGACCGCCAGGCCGGCCCGCTCATCCCTGCGCTTGGACAAGCCAACCCGCGGATCGCTTCGGCGCCGGCCCTCCTGCCGCATGGTGAAGCCCCTCTCGCCAACGTCCTGGACATGGTGAGCCTGCGCCTGGGCACCTACTGGCGCTACGACGCTGAGCTGGGCGCCATCGTCATCTACCGCACCGAGACCCGGCAATTCAACGTGCGGGCCCTCGCTCTAGCCGCGCAGACAGAACTCGAGCTGGGTCTGGCGAGCCAGGGCGGTGGCGACGCGGACTCTGGCGGCGGCGCCTTCGAGAGCCGCAGCCGTAGCCGCTTCACTTCGGATTCGAGCGACACCCCTACGCTGGCCGCGGTCGTTGCCAAAGTCGAACAGTTCCTGACCGCGCGGGCTCGGTCGTTGCACCTGAGGGCGCCAGCAACATCATCGTGGCCACGGACACCAAAGATGCTCTCGACCAGGTCGCGCGCTACCTGGAAGCCGAGAATCGCGCGCTGACCCGCCGCGTGCGCATGGTGATCGATGAGATCACGCTGACCCGCGACGACGTGGACAAGGCGGGCATCGACTGGAATCTGGTGTTCACAAGCGCTGGACGGGCTACCGGTGCCGTCGGCTTGGGCACAGCAACCCAAATCGGCGCCTCCGACAGCGCCGCGTCGCTGGGCGCATCTATCGGCTCCGGGCAATGGGCTGGCTCCAGCGTGACCCTGCAAGCGCTCTCTCAGATCGGCACCATTGTGCGGCGCACCAGCATGCCGGTGCTCACGCTCAATCGCCGGCCAGTGACCTACGCTGTGCGCGACTCGTTCGAGTACATCAAGAGCCTGCAGCAGACCCAGAGCACGTCGGACAGCACGGCGCCCACGGTCACGGCGAATCAACAAAAGGAGACGGTCGGCACGTTCGTCACCCTGGTCCCTGACGCCCAGGACGACGGCCAAGTCCTGCTAACCCTGGCCTACGACGACACCCGCTTGGTCGAGCTGCAGCGCCAGGAACTTGGCACTGATGGTTCGTTTGTGCAGCAGCCCCGCATCACCGGCCGCGGCGTCACCCAGCAGGTCGAGCTGCGGCCTGGTCAGCCGATCATCGTCGCCGGCTTCAGCCAGGAATCCGACAGCGCTCGCCGCCGACGGGCAGATCGCGACGCGCCCATGCTGCTGGGCGGCGGCAACGAAGCACAGTCGCAGCACACCTACACCCTGGTGATCGTGACGGCTCTGCCTGAAGAGGGTATGTAATGACATCGCCCTACGTCACCGAGACGCTACCCGACGGCCGCACGCTGGTGTTCGGCCTGGCCTGGAACGTTGTCATTGGCAATGACCTTGACAGGCTGGCCAGGCGCTCGGCTCGACGGGCCAAGGCTAGCCATTACGTGCGAGGCGGTCCTCGCAGCCACATTGTGGGCACTGTGCGACTCAAGGGCCGTGATGCGGCAGGCAGCGCCCTCCATTCCCCCGCCGCAGCTATCGCTCGCGCGATGCCGACAGGCACACGCGCGGTACGAGTGCGCTGGGAGGATGGCCGCGTCTGGGTGGGTGCCGCGCACAACGGCGCCGTGCTTATGGGTGGCGACCGTATCTACGCGAGCGACTTCGAAGCTGATGCTGCGGTGGCCGCCCTGCACGACATGCACCCGGACCTGCAAGCGTACGGCGATGGCACGGCACAGCCGCTGCCCGCCGGCGTCATCACCGATCACCTCACGGCGGACACGACCCTCCAACCGTCGAAGTTGACCTTGGCCGCGGTGCCTGTGGGATTGCGCTGGCTGCTCGCCGGCGCTGCCGCGTTGGCCCTGCTCAATGCCGGCTGGACGACCTGGCGAGACCATCAACAGCAACAGGAGCGTGCCGCACGCGAAGCCAGCCGCCCGGATGACGCCCAACTCTGGCGCGATGCCGTGGCGGCTTGGCAGGCGGGCACCGTCGTCGACGGGCAGCCAGGGCTGAGCTCGCTGTACGACGCCCTGCTGAGCATCCCACTCGCGCTGGGACGCTGGCCGCTGCATAGCGCGACATGCACACCGGCCACTGCGAGCCAGTGGTCATGCGAGGCTCGCTTTCGGCGCGGGCCGCTGGGCACGCATGCCGACGCTGTCGCCGCAGCGCCACCCGGCTGGGACCTGGATGTCTCCAACCTGGCACTCGTAGAGGCGCGCTGGACTGCTCGACGAGTGACTACCACGCTGGCAGCCACAGGCACGCCGTCATGGGGATGGACCAGTTGGCAGCAGTTGCTACCCGCGTTGGAAGGCGTTGCAACACGTGAGGCGCAGCCGGCGGCCATACAGCCTGCACCCACTTGGTTGCCCGATGGCACACAGTACCAGCCGCCTCCGGCACATCAGAGCGGCGTGAAGCTGCCACGCACGCGCAATTTTGACGTCACCGGCCCACTGCGCTCGTTCTCGCTGGCTCCGATCTGGCCCCAAGCGAGGATTTCCAAAGTCCAGTTGCACGTGCTGGATGAAGCCACACCCACCCTACAACGGAGCGCGCTGACCGCGACGCTCACAGGAACAATCTATGAAACGGATTAGCGCACTCGTTGCGCTCACCATGATCTGCGGGATGGCCGGAGCGTCGGACTTGGTCGCAGTGCCTCCAGCTCCCGCCGCAGCCCTCGTGAGCGAGCTTCTGCAATTGGACGCTGAGAAGGCTTTGCGAGCAGGAAGAGGGGAAGTGGCGCCGCGGGCCGACCTCCCCGCGGTCGAATCGCCCCCCCGCGACCCGGCAGCCGACGACACGGACGCTTCCCCTGTGGCCGCACCCCGCCTGCTGGCCATCTATGGAGTTGATAGTGTGCTGTCTGCCGAGTTTGTGATCGCGGGTGACCGCATAACCCTGAGACCTGGGCAGTGGTACGCCAACCACCGCGGCCAGCGATACCGCCTCAGCGCCCTGCGTCCGCCCTGCGCGGTGCTCGATGGCATCACCGGCAGCTCCACACTTTGCCAACCCACAGCGAGGCATCCATGAGCGCATTGCGCCAGATACTTACCTCTGCTCCCTCCACACACTCCGTCGATACCGATGGGCCGACCCTGCTCAGCAGCCTCGCGGATCTCCACAGCCTGAAGCCTGCGTACCGCCGTCTGCGCGTCGATCTGTCGGGCCAGCGGCTTGCACCACACGTGTGCCCAGCCGAGCTTGAGGATGGCTCACTCATCGTGCTGTGCACGCCTGAGTACGGTCGCAGCGATCCACTCGCGGCGATCAAGGAAGCGGTCAGACGCGCCCAGCCGGCGCTCGATACCCGCGTGGTCATGATCACGCCCACTCTGCTGCTTACGCTGGAGCGCGAGCACATCGATGCAGGCGGCCTGCGAGCGCGCACGGACAATGGAACCGGGAGCCGCGATCGCTCAGCCGTGCGTGGCGCGTTCACTGACATCATTCGCTGGGCACTGGCCCACGCCGCCTCCGACATTCACCTCAACCTGGCTTTGCGCGAAGTGGAGTCTCAGGTCTCGTTCACCATCATGGGACGCTACCTGCACCCATCTCGATGGCGCATGCCTACCGCTCGACTCCAAGATATGGCAAACGTGGTCTGGATGGACGTCAGCGGCGGCACGGGCGCGGTGTTCGACCCTCGCACCGAGCAGCAGGGCCGGCTCCACGAAGTCGTCGACGGCGTTCCGGTGATGCTGCGCTGGGCATCGCTGGCTATCGATGCTGGTGCGTCGGTATGCCTGCGATTGCTGCGCCTGGACAAGACCGCATCCGATGTGACCCTGGAATCCCTCGGATACTTGCCATCGCAGGTGGCGTTGTTGCGCAGGGCGCAAAACTCCGAGGGTGGTGCCATCATCCTGTCGGGCGTTGTCGGATCGGGAAAATCCACGACCATAGCCCGACTGCTGGCCGACTTACCGGATTCGCGCAAGCCAATCACGTTGGAAGATCCCGTTGAGACGGCCATCCCCAACGCCCTACAGTCGACAGTCAGCCGCCCGCTGACCGGCGGCGAGAACCCGTTCGGGGCCAAGTTGCGCACCGTCAAGCGCTCGGCCATGACGGACCTGCTAGTCGGCGAGATCCGCGATCAGGAAACGGCGCTGGCTTGGATGGATCTGGTCAGCTCCGGCACGAACGTCTACACCACCGTCCACGTCGGGGGAGCCGCCCTCATCCCCGAACGGCTGGCGAGCGATTTCCTGGGGGTGTCACGCGATCTACTGGCGACGCCGGGAGTGCTGAAGCTTCTGGTCTATCAGGCGCTGCTGCCAAGGCTGTGCAACTGCGCGCTGCCCTTCAGCAATCTCTTCGCGGGGGGGCAGAGTCTAGACGGCCGGCACCATGACGGCGATCACTGGCATGCCTATGCCGATCGCATCCGTCGGCTGTACCAGGTCGACACGTCAGGCCTGCGCGTACGCAATTCAGAGGGCTGCGGGCACTGCCGCAACCCGGATCTGCCTACGCTCAATGGCTTCGCCGGTCGAACGGTAGTCGCCGAGATGATCGAACCGTCGTTGGACGTGCATATGCTCCGTGCCATCCGCGAAGGGGACGCCCTGCAGCTCATGACGTTGGCTGCAAGCCAGCGCGCCGCAACGTTCGACTCACCCGAGATGCAAGGCAAATCAGCAATGGAGTGCGCGGTCTACAAAGCTTTGATGGGCGAGATCGACCCACGCGAAATTGAGCCCAGGTTCCAGGCCTTCGAAACTGTGGAACGCTCCCGGCGTCAGGCGACATGAGGGCCGGCGCAATCGGGATCCGCCTCGCCGCACACCGATTCCGTGGTCACCGCGCGGACTATTACGAGTACCTGGCGGATCTCCTGGGTCACACCGGGGGCCAGCTCACTCTGCGACAGATCATGCTGGCTGATGCCGCCCGCTATGGCAGTACGCCACGCGGCATACTCAGCGCTCACTGGGCTGATCGCTACGATGACAATGGCGATCTCACACGCACTTTCGCAGGCACGCTTCCCGCTGCTGATGTCGCGGTTCTGGCGACGTTGCAAGAGGCCGGGCACGCGGCGCTAGCGGAGGGCCTGCGGGAGCTCGCCAACCTCACACGCCTGACGACACGCGCCCGCATGGAATTCGTCGGCACCGTTTTGGTCGGCGCGGTATGCGCCGCAGCGCTCGTGATGCTGCTGGCAGCCATCCCGCTGTTCACGGTACCAGAGCTGCAATCGGTCTTCAGGCACGTCCCCCCGGAGCGATATGGCGCGTCGGCACAACGCTTGTTCGGCTTTGCCGACTGGCTGCAGCGATACGCGCCATACGTCGTAGCTGGCACCGCAGTTCTGGTGTGGCTGATCGCCAGCTCGGTCACCACGCTCACAGGCCCTCTTCGCGATTACCTGGATCGATTCGGCATCTGGCGCCTGTACCGACAGATGTGCTCGATCCGACTTCTGTCGACGCTGGCAATCGTGCTCAGACAACGTGGCTCGACGTCGCTACAGCTGCGGGCCGCGCTGCAGATGCAGCAGGCTGGAGCTACTGAGTATCTGCGTCACCATCTGGACCGACTGCTCAGTCGCGTGGACGACAGCAACATCGGAGCGAGTACGTTCGATGCCGGCCTACTTGAACGAGAGACCGTCTACTACCTTGAGGATGTCATCCACGCACGTGGCATGGATGAAGGCATGCAACTCGCTCGGCAACGTACGGAGACGCATTTGCTTGCCCAGGTACGTCGGCGTGCAGCTGTGTTGCGCTGGACACTCGCCCTTGGCTCGGTAATAGCCATTGTGGCTATCGCGCTCTGGCACACGATCGTGCAGCAAGAGCTCGTAGCAATCATGAAGTTGCTCGGCTGACCCCAGAGTTCGCCAGTACCCATCGGGCCTTCGCCCATCGCAGTTCAATCCTTCGGAGTTTCATCTCATGGCATCGCGCCAATCGCACTCGCACGCCCCTGCATTCCTTCAATCTCTCCGTCTGCGCAAACAGGCCGGCTTCAGCCTGGTGGAGGTCGGCGTCGTCACGGTGATCTTGATCATCGTGGCCATCATCGGTCTGCCGGCCATCAACGGGTTCGTCATCGAGAACCGCGCGCCCAAGGTGGCCGGCGAGCTGCAACGCTTCGTTGCGCGGACCAAGGCCTCGGCCGAGGGTGGCGGCCCGACGCCATTCGCGAACATCAACAACGCCAACAACCTCGTGAAGGCACTCCGTACCAGCAGCGTGGTCAAGGCAAACGAGGACACCAGTGTCATCGCTCATCGCCTGGGCGGCCAAGGAAGCGGCACGAATGGGGTCCTCACGGTTGCTCCCGCAACGCTCGCCGGCGGGGGGGCTGGAAGCGCCTTCGCGCTGACTCTCACGAACGTGAATGAAGCGGCCTGCCCGTCTCTGGCGAGCATCATGCAGCAGATGTCCGATCAGATGTCCATCAACGGTACGGTGGTCAAGGCTCTCGGCACCAACAACGAGGCCGGCGCATACAACGCGGTGGCCGCGGAGGAGCAGTGTGTGGCCGGTGACAACAACACCTTCGTCTTCGTGAGCCGATAACAATGCGTGCCGGGCGGTCGCACACGCAACATGCCCGGCCGCAGAAGGAGATCTGCATGACCCGATCGTCCAAGCGCTGCCGTCGACATGGGGGCTTCACCCTGATCGAGGTCGCCATCGTCGGTGCTTTGCTGGCGCTGGCCGCCGTTGCGGCAGGCCGGGTGTTCCTGCAGGGCACCCTGGACGCCAAAGCGCAAGCCACAGGCGCGTATCTGCTGACCATGCGCGGTGCCGTGCTGCAAAGCATCACGACGCACTATGACCTCCTGCACCGAGTCGACACCAGTGCAGCGCCGGCCGGCACCTACCCCACACCGAATGCTGCGATGACAGCCCTCGCCAACAATCTGCGAGCGGCCACGCATCCCGACCCGACATTCCGGTCCACCTGGCGCAGCGCGGATCCGGCGACACTCCGGGCCCTCGCATTCCTTCCGCCGTCGTTGCCCGACAGACCGCCGCTCGGCGGCGCCGTCGTGGTCAAGATCAAACCGTTTGGCACCTGCCCTGGGCCAGATTGCAACCTGACGGTGCTCATCCACACGTGTCTTCCTGTGGGCGAAGACTCCGGTGTTCATCTGCCGGCGGCCGCCGACTGCTCGGCCTACGACACAGCCTCATACCAAGGCTCACCCGACCTTGTAGGCCAGGTCATGCTGTCGACCCAGGGATTCGGCATCAACAACTGGATGGCTCCCAATCAACTGCGCGGACCACTGTTCAATCAGGCGGGCGTAGCATGGAGTGCTGGCGCAGTCGGCCAACCACAAGGCTTGGTCGGCGTCGTGGCATCCCTCGACGCGACATCACTCTCTCAGTTCGTCCGCCACGGCGACACACGTCGGGTCCGGCTCAACAACACCCTCGACGTCGCAGGCAACCTCACCACGGACACAGCGCTTACCATCAGACGCGCAGCGGTGGCGGGCAGCGCCTGCACGTTGGCAGACGCCTACGGCACCACGCAGCTCGGGGTACTCGCTCAGTGCGTCGGCAACCGCTGGCAAGAGCTCACCCGCCATGTTGTGGCCTGGCACGGCTCTGATTTGGCACAGGGCGCTGTCATCCCAGCGCCTGCCTGCGCACCCGGCACGGTGCCGTGGGTCAGGATCGCACAACAGACGGTTGCCACCACCGCAACTGGAAGCGAGGTCACAGTGCGCGGGACCTTGGCCGGCAATGTGACAGGCTCCGGAAGCGTCAACACCACCGGCTCAGTGTCGGTTACCGGCACAGTCCGCGGCACCGTGAGCAGCACCGCGGACAGCAGCGTCCGCACACGCCAGAGCGTTACCGCCACTCCCCGTTCAAGCGGATGGACCGTGGCCTTTAGCGTCGCCGACGCGGCGGCACGTGCATCTGCGATGACGGGTTGCACGCTAGGTTGACCGTTATCTATGCAGTGCGCGTGTTGCTGTCACGTTGACGACCGCCAGGCGCACGCAAATGGAAAGATTGATGACTCAAGCCATGTCTCTCACATCCTCCGGGAGCATCTCGAAAGCCTCCAGCGCCGTCTCAAACCTTGAGGCCCAGATCCACGCCCGCGCGACCGAACTCGCAAGTGCCATCGCGCGCCGAGCATTGTCGGAATACATCGCAGCGATGAACCGCGACCCGCGTCTGAGCACAGGCGTCATCTCCGCGGCGGACTGGATCCCGCCTGAGCCAGCCTCGGCAGACCTGGCGATGCAGACGATCTCGCTGATGCTGGAGGGCGCCCAGGTCTACCTGCAGAGCCAGATGGCCGCGCGGGAAGCCCAGCGCTACACGCCCTAAAGGGCCAACACATGGCGCGGGCCTGCCCGCGCCCTGCAGGACAGACCATGAAGACCCCATCCCTGCTTGCTCCGCTCGACCAGGCGTTGAGCGGCTGCACCTACGACCAAGCGCGCGCGACGATCCTTGCGTGTCCAGACACTACCTACCGGCTGCGTGCATGGATCCGCGATGCTCAGGAGCTTGAGCCTCTGGAAGCGATCGTCGAAGCGGAGATCCTGCTGCTGCTGCAGCGCACCCGGCTGCGAGACCTCAGCCGCGGGCTGGCAAGTATCCGAACGGAGGAGACGCAATGAGCAACGCCACCACCACGAGCATCCCGAATTCCTCGGCACTCAAGGCGTCGTCGAGCGGCTATGATCGGCATACCGACAACCGCCAAGCCCAGGAGATCTCGATGAAGCCCTCCGTAGCGATGGAAGCCCACCGCGACGCCATCCGGCGGATTGTTGCCTCTCATCGCGCCTTGAATCCGCGAGTGTTCGGGTCAGTGCTATACGGCAAGGATCGGGACGGCAGCGACCTGGACATCCTGGTGGATCCCCTTTCCAACACCACCCTCTTCGACATCGGCGCAATCCAGCGCGAGCTGCGCGAGTTGCTTGGCGTCGAGGTTGATGTGCTCACTCCCGACGATCTGCCCGACCGTTGGCGCGGTCGGGTGCTGCGGGAGGCCCAACCGGTATGAGTCGCGACGCCCTTAGTTTGGATGACTACCTGTCGCACATCACCCAGGCGTGCGCGCGCATCGAGCGCTACACGGGGACGATGAGTGAGGCAGCCTTCTTATCGCCTAGCTCAGAGCTGGTGCAGGACGGCGTGATCCGAAACCTCGAGGTTGTCGGTGAAGCTGCGAACAACATCGCCAAGCACCACCCTGAGTTCATGGCGGCGAACCCGCAGCTCCCGCTGATCAACGCATATGACATGCGAAACAGGCTCTCGCATGGCTACTTTCAGATCAATCTGCGGCTGGTCTGGGCGACGGTGAAAGAGCATGTACCTCAGCTGGCCAATGAGATCCGAGTTGCGCAGCTAGCCCTAGACGGCCGAGCACACGAAAAGCCTCTGGTCGCAAAGCGCAACCTGGGCGACGATTTCGGCCTCTGACCAGCTCGGCAACGCGACAGGCTGCTTGTGCAAGTCGCAAGCAAGCGTGGATTGAAACAGGCCCCAGTTTGCGATAGAGTGAGGGTTCGCTGGTAAACAACCGGCGGCGGGTTTGGCGACCCGAGATACACAGGCGCGCAGCCGCCTGAAGCCCGTTCACGCGGCTTTCTTTTCGTCTGCGCGCAGCGTGGCACCCCTATGGGCGGGCCATGTGGGAGGGCCTCGGCCCTGCCGGTCCCTGTGTTCCGGTTCGCCAACCCACGTGTGTCCGCCCACCCCGTTTGGCGACGGGAGGCGGTTCAAGAACCGCAACACAGGGGTCATCCATGACCGGTACCACGTCACCCGGCACGTCTGTGCCCGCAAACAGCGCTCGCCCCGAGCCCGTCATTTCCGTTTCCCAGAATCGTGCTGTCACGACCAGCATGGCCGTGGCGGAATTTTTCGGGAAACCGCACAACGACGTCTTGAAATCGATTCGCGCCCTGCTCGCATACGTGCCTGCAGACCATCAGAGAAATTTTTCCCAGACGGTCGCCGAGCGCCCGAACCCGAGCGGCGGCGGGTCGATATCCTCGCCCGCCTTCTTGCTAACCCGCGACGGCTTCACCCTGCTCGCGATGGGATTCACCGGCAAGCGCGCCCTTCATTTCAAGCTCGCCTACATCGACGCCTTCAACCAGATGGAGGCTCGGCTGCAGCAGCGCGCCGTGCTCGCGCCCGCCCTGGACCCCAAGCTCACCGCTCGCGTCGATGAGCGCGCCTGGGAACTCGCGCGCACAGCCTTCGCCTGGTATCGCGGCGAGATGCTGGCCGACCAGGACGTCAAGAGCGGCACGCTGCGCCCCGAACACTGGACGCCTACCCGCACCGAGCATCAGAGCCTGCAAGCGCTTGCGCGCCACGCCGCCGCCTTCGAAGTCGTCGAGCGCTTGGCCCAATCCGGCCGCATGCACGTCATGCAGGAGGGCCGCCGCCTCGCGGCATACGTCGGCCTGGACTGGGACGCCGACATCATGAAGAAGCCGACCGCGAAGCGCGGAGGCTGACATGAACCACTACCGCATCAAGGTACGCCTGGCAGACGCCACGTACCAATGGATCGCTATTGCCGTCAGCCCTGTGAGAGCGATGCTCGACGCACGAGATCGCTTTGCCGATCAGGACTTGGTGGTATCAGCCACCCCACTCCACAAGAGCCGATGAGCCCGCCGCGCTTGCACGTCACGCAAGTAGGGAAGCACTCTGCTTCAGCGGCAACCCTAAAGAACCGGATGTGCCAACCGTATGATGATTACCTTCTTGTTACGCGCACTTACCGGCGCCCTGCTTAGTTTGTCCACGATCGGCGCCCACGCTCAATCCACGGCGGATATCGAGCTCAACTCTACCGACTTCCATGCGGAACTGATCATCTCGCAGGATCCACCCGGCGCGTGTAGGTCAGGGTTTTCGTTCCAGGCGAACTGGGGAGGCTGCGTGCGGCAGTCAACGGAGTCCGGCTCCGAGTCGCGGGCTTGCCCTTCTGGCCAGACCGGCACACAACGTCGGTCACGCTCCCGTCCCGTGTACACACACCAGGATGGGTCCGTTCAGCGTGGCACGTGGTCTTCCTGGTCATCTTGGACGGGCACCTGCACCACGCCGGCTCCAGTCACTCCTCCGCCACCGCCTGCCCCCACGCCAGGGACGCAGTTCCCCATCCCACAATCAATCTCTGCGATGGTCTGCGGCTCCGGTGACGCTGGGTATAGCACCGGAGGCAATACGCTCATCCAGAACTCCTTTCGGAATCAACTGATCAGTTACTACCGCAGCTTCGGCATTGCAGGGCGATGCCCGGAGAGCTCCGGGTACAGCTACTGGTTAGGCGATTGGTGGAGCCGGGCAAGCACCGCGGCTAACGGGCCCTTCCATGATGCTGGGGGAAGTGCTGCCGGGCTGAACTGGAGCACGTTCGTGAATACTTACATGCCTGATCTGTGGCGGGATATGGTTCGCGCGATTGACGCCTCCGCCGCTAGCAACGACGAAGCTGGCCAGGGAGGCGTGAGTGCTGCCAACGGCCTTTGCCAGCGTGCCGCCAATGCGGCCTATGGCGCTGGAAAGACCACCGCAACGTACATCCTCAAGTCGGGCAACCAGTGCCGACTGACCGCCGTTCACTGACATTTCATCGGACATCATCATGGCCCTCACCCGTGCCCAAGCCATAACGCAAATAGAGTTGTTCCAACGAAACTATCTTCCGTCGGACAAGACAGCGGTCAAAGATTGGACTGCTGTAGTTGACGCAGGTATCTCGCGAGGCAACACGACGATTGAAGCCAGCATGCAGGTCATCATTCGTCAGATGATCAGCGATGTTGGTTACTACCAGAACGCCTTCCCGAGCCACCCGCCAGCCCTGTGGGTCATCGATACAAGCACCGACTTAGCCAACAGTGTCAAGCCGTCGGAATTGATCGCCTACTTCTACCCCAACGCCAGCACCGCCGACAGCGCGGCCCTAGTCACTGCCCTGTCCACCGGCACCATCACCAGCATCGACTTTCTCACCGGCTGGCTGCCCGCGCGCATCGAGTCGGCCAGCCCCAGCGCGGCCGATGTGCTCGAAGCGATCTTCGACGCCGGCCTGGGCACGCCCATGCTGCCCGACATCGATCTGGCCCTGCCCGGCGTCACCGACGCCCAGACCGAATTCCTCATCGGCATCTACGTCGCTGCCTTCGACCGTGCCCCGGAACACACCGGCCTCGCATACTGGGCCAACGATCTCGCCACGCTGCTGGCCAACGGGATGAGCGAGCCCGACGCCATGAAGCAGATGGCCAAGGCCATGTACGTGGCCGGCGCCGAGAATGGCGAGAACGGCACTTCGCTGGATCACGCCGCCTATGTGCGCTTCGTCTACGACACCGTGCTCGGCCGCGAGCCCGACGTCGGCGGCGCCACGTACTGGACGGAGCAGTTGCAAGCCGGAGCCGACCGCAGCACCTTTATCGCGCCCTTCCTTACCAGCGCACTGGCCGCAGCTGGCGACAGCAGCTATGTGAGTGCCCGCATCGCCGTCGCAGAGTATGCCGCCCAGGCACATGTCTCCGGCCCTGGCAAGAGCGTCGATCTGGTGAAGGTGCTCAGTGAGGTGAGCACCACGGGCGATGCCTACCTCGCCATCCAGGCCTTGGCTAACGCGTATCCCACGTCGGCGGCAGCCGTGACCGCCACCGTCGCCAAGTTCATTACCTTCGCGCTCGAGCCCGAGGACGTCGACTTGGCGGCTTTCGGCGCCGACACTCGCCACCTTGATGACAGCCTCGCTGCCTTCCAAGACGCCAGCGCCCAGGAGATCACCGTAGTCGGGGTTGGCGCCGAGCCGGACGCAGCATTTCTTTGAACCCAACCTCACAGCTCTCTCGGAGGCATTGTTTTGAAAGTCGTTTTTTCCCTGATTGCAGCCAGCTGCGCTCTTGGTCTAGCAGCGTGCGATAGCAAGTCTGACGCGAACGCCAAGAACTTCGGCGAAGTCGTCGACTCGACGCTGCTGGCTCTCGGTCCGGAATGCGTGAATCTTGGTCACTGGCCGAAGGAGCTTCCAGCTGGAAGCAAGTCGATCGAGGCTGATCGCTTGGCCGCGTTGAGCGCGGCCGGACTGGTCAAGCAAGAGCCCGCGCAGGTCCAACAACTCAGTGTGTTCGGCACCGCCACAGAGCAAATGACGGCTGGCTTCCGCTACACGCTGACGGAGGTTGCGGCGAGAAGCGTCGTCGAGCGCCCGACGGTGCGGGGCCTATTTGGTCCGAAAGATCAGATGGACTCGCATCTGTGCTGGGGCCAGAAGCGCTTGGAGAAGGTCGTAAAGTGGCTGGGCCCGAAGAGGGACGGCGAGTATGCAGAGGCCAGCGTGATCTACACCGCCAAGCTGACGGAAGAGCAACCCTGGGCGAGCCAACCGATCATGCAGAAGACTTTTCGCGATGTGGAACGCTCGATGGCACGCATCGGGCGCGAGGAATCCATGGACCTGGAACTCTCATCAGAGGGCTGGGAATCGACACGCCTGCGCCGCTGACATCCGAAGTTGGAACGCGGATTCCGAACAAAGTAACGTCTTGATGTCGACCACTCGATCTCCAACGTGCTTCCGCTGTGACGCCAGGGCAACCGGGCTCCTGCGCCTACAGAATCCATGTTCCTTTGGAGAAGTCGAAACCACAGACTCCGCGGCAGTCTTCGCATGCGCAGAGCACATTGCTCAGAGCTCGGTCGCGGACGATTATCTGCGTTTCGAGCTCCTTGCCGCCAGACGGCAAGCCCACGCAGCGGTGGCCATTGATGGCCACCGCGGCGCGCACGTCACGCGCAGCGGCCATAAGCGAGCAAGCGGCCCGCTTAGTTGCCCCCGTTATGTCGATAGCACTACGACAACAATCGCAGCATTGGACGGGATCGCGCGCGCCTTGTATTTTTGGCACCACCAAGGCACCCGGAAGCTGCTTGGCTCCCTGCACGTGTGGCCGCTGTTCTTGCCGCCGACCAAGCACGCCGATGCGCTCTCTATGTCCGGGCAGATGACCCGTTGGCTGAGGGAAGACCTGGCACGCAGGCCGTTACACAGGCTGCCGGGCAACGCTCTCTGCTATCAGGTGTTCGAAGAGGACGACCTCATCGTGGTCAACATTGTCTTCGCCGACTCACAGCAAGCTTGCGCAATCGGCGCCTTGCAAAGCTGACCCGCCGGTCGCACAGCCTAGCGCTCTCTGCTGAATAGCTGCCGCTCTACAAGCCTGTGCCCTGCCGATTCGATTGCAAGGCGCTCGATATCCAGCAATTAGACATTTGAGATAACAGCAGAAAGTAGTCCGAAGAATCATCTGAAAAATCAGAGGCTTTCGGACTGAATTCTGAGATCTCAAGTCTCTCTTCTCTCTAGAACGCCAAGACTCGGCCGGTCCTGTCAGGCCGCCTTCAACTCGCCCCCTCAGCGCATTCGCCGGCTCCCGCTATTGAAGGCCGGGGTCGATGCGCGCCCGTGCCGATCACAAGATGCCCACCTACCAGATTGACAACAAGATCGTCGACCCGTCAACACAGGACGGCCAGGCCGCGCTCGCCGCAGCCCACACCAAGCGCTTACGGCCGCAGTGCCTATGCCAAGCGGAAGGCGTGCCGATGTACATCGCCCGCGCTGGCGACCGCTACCTGGTCAAGCGCATGCCGGACTGCGGCGCGATCCACCACCAAGACTGTGCCTCATACGAGCCGCCGGCAGAGCTCTCCGGCGCAGGCGAAGTCCTTGGCACGGCCATAGTGGAGGATGAGTCCAGCGGACAGGTCAAGCTCGCCACTGCCTTCTCCCTTCGAACAACTCCCGGCCGCGCTCCGCCCACGGCATCTGAAAGTGCCAGCGGCGGCGATGCGCAAGACAGCCCCCGACGTCTGACGCTGCTGGCCACGTTGCACTATCTCTACGACCAGGGCGAGCTCACGCGGTGGGCGCCCGGCATGACAGGAAAGCGCAACTGGGGCGTTGTGCGCCACCAGATCATGGCGGCTGCCGGAGGCAAGGCGCTCAAGGGGCTTCCCCTGCACCAGATCCTGTTCGTGCCTGAGATGTACAACGCCGAGCGTGCGGACCAGATCATCGCGCGCCGCAGCGCTGACATTGCTGATGCGACTCAGGGCGAGCAGAACCGGCTGTTTCTCATCGTGTGCGAGCTCAAGGACCTGCTGCCCTCGAGGTATGGCTTTCGCGCGGCCATCAAGCACATGCCGGACATGTCGCTCATGCTCTCGCCAGAGCTTCACACGCAGATCCGTAAGCGCTTCGGGGCCGAGCTCGAACTTCGAGAGACGGACGAGAACGGTCACACCCTCCTGATGGGAACCGTGTCCGTCACACGCACCGGCACACCACATCTGCGCGAGGCAGCGTTGCTGTCAGTCTCAGAGCGCTGGCTTCCATACGCCAACCGGTACGAACTCGCGGTGCAACAGCAGCTCGTCGAGGCACGCCGGCGTTTCGTACTTGGCCAGCGGTACAACCTCCGGCCTGATGTGCCGATCGCCTACGGCGTCCTGACCGACTCTCCCAGCAGCACTGCTCTCTACGTCACACCGCCCGGCGCGTCCGTCGCATACCGCGATCGGCTCCTTGAGCTTATCGAGACGAGCGCGATGCCGCACTGGCATTGGGATGTCGAGTCCGGGCTACTTCCTCCCCTACCCCCACCACGAGCATCGACATGATCCGCAAACTGCTCTACGGCGTCGCCCTGGCTCTCAGCGCGGCCGCGCCTGCCCTGGCCGACAACTGGCCATGCGAAGTCGCCCTGTGCATGAGTGACCCGCGCGGCGCGCGGACTGAGTCCGCTTGCCGTCCCCCCGTTGACCGCGCCCTGCGTGAGTGGGCACGTGGCAGAAGCGTGCCCGCCTGCCGCACGGAGACAGGAGACATTGCCTTGCGGCGAACAATCATCCACTGGGACGACTGCCCGACCGGCACTAGGATGACCGCGGGCGAATCGCGTTGGGCAGCTCTCGGCAAGTTCGGGACGGGCACCATTCCTTCGATAGCGCAGACGCCGGTGCTGGTTGCGGGAGCTGGCTTCAATGCGTCGCTTTACGACACAGACATCCCTCGGGCGTGCGTGAGCGGCCAGTCACAGGACGTCTTCATGACTCTGAATCAGGACGACACTGCCTCGACCGTGACGGTGTACGAACGACTCGTGCTGCTTCCGCGGCAGAACAAGGTGCGCGTCGAGTTGTGGCTGAACGGCGCGCTGCTCTCGACCGCCAAGGGCATCTGACCATGGTCGAGTTCATGGCCCTAGCAGTCGCCTGCGCACCCGCGGTTCACCCAACAACCATGGCCGCCATTGTGCGCCAGGAGTCCGCCGGCAATCCCTACGCGATCGGCGTGAATCGCGGTTTCGCCCCTCTGGCTCGGCAACCTCGGGAACGCGAGCACGCGGTACGGGAGGCTCGAAGGCTCATCGCCGCTGGCGCCAACATCGACGCCGGCCTTGCCCAGATCAACGTGGCGAACTGGAACTGGCTCGGCCTCACCGCCGAATCGGTATTCGATCCCTGCACGAACCTGGCCGCGGCTCAACGCGTCCTCGTTGCGTGCTACGAACGTGCGAGCAGCCGAGCAGGCTCCTCTCAGCAGGCGCTGTATGCGACGCTGTCCTGCTACAACACGGGCTCGCTCGAGCGGGGATTCCGGAACGGCTACGTGCACAAGGTGGCCCGGCACGCTGGTGTGAAGGTGCCCGCTTTGGCCACCGGCAACGAAGCGCCCGAAAGACCAACCAGCACGGGCCCGCCTGCAGGGCCCACCTCGCCCGCCCGAGCGCCCACGGATGCTTTCCGGACCCACGGCCAAGACGCCTTCGACCGCGCCACTTCCGGCCGCGCGCCCGCGACCAAGCCAATCACGCCGGCCGAAACGCCGGACGCTTTCTCCTCTCCAGCTGCGGCCTTTTAGCGGCTAAAAGTCGCGCCTCCCGCGCACCGACCTTCCCAAACTCATGAAAACACTCGCTCGTTTCAAACGCGCGCTGACCGCGCTCGTCCTCAGCATTGTCTATCACCCTGTGTTCGCTCAAGCTGCGGGCGGGCTGGCGGCCGTACAAGAGAAAGCCACGAACTTTCGCGACGGCCTGATTCCCATCGTCGGAGTTTCTTGCGCCGTCGCGTTCATCATTCTCGGTGCTCTGTACAGCAAAAGCTTGATCAACAAGAGCTCCCTCTGGGTTGGGGTCGTTGGCACGATCATCGCGGGCACCGGCGTTCCAATCGCGGCATTCTTCTTCGGATGATTCTTGCCGTGGACCAATCTTCCATACCGTCCGTTCCGCTGTATCGCGGTGCGACCAGAGTGCCGACATTCGCGGGTGTACCTGCAGTGCCATTGGCCACCGCATTCATCATTCTCGCGGCCTTCGCAACTTCGCTTTCGCCCTGGTTCTGGCTCGCGGTCCCACCCACCTGGATAACGATGGCGGCGATCACTCGCACGGACGACCGAGCCTTCCGCATCCTCGGTCTCTGGATCGACACAAAGATGCGGAATCAGAACAAGGCGTTCTGGCGCGCATCGAGCTACTCGCCGCTGGACTACCCCAAGACTCGGAAGCTGACGCCATGATTCGACAACGTCCCCCCTCCCGCGAAATCACTGTTGCCAACTTCCTGCCCTACGGCTACCACGTCAGCCCGTCCGTGATCTCGCTCGAAGGCATGCAGTACATGTCGGTGTGGCGCCTAGGCGGGCGCAGCCCCGAGAGCGGCTCTCCGCAGCAGCGGATGAACTGGACCGAGGAGATCAACAATCTGCTGCGCACGCTCGGAGACGCCAATGTCGGCATCTGGGTGCACACCATCCGGCGCCGCGTTCAAGAGTACAGAGAAGGCGAGTTCGACCAAGCGTTTTGCCAACGCCTGGACCGCGCTTACGCAGAACGCTTCCGAGGCCAGAACCTGTACGTCAACGACTTGTACCTGAGCATTCTTATCCGCCCGTCGGTGGACCCCGCGCTGGCCGTGTTCTCGAAACTTGAGAAGCGCACAGCCGCTGAGGCACGGCGCTGGCAGTCCCAGGCTCTGCGGCAGATGAAGGATTTGCAGCGAGCGATCAGCAACACGCTCCGTCGCTACAGCCCAGAACTGCTCACCATGTACGAAGCCCGCGAAAATGTTTATTCGCAACCCGGAGAGTTCTTGGCGAGGCTAGCCAATGCGTCGCATCAGATCCTACCGATCGCTCGCAGCCGGATGGCAGACGCCATCTGCTCCACCCGTCCGCTGTTCTCGCGCTGGGGCGAGGTGGTGGAGCTGCGCTCGGCAGCGCGCTCCAACTACGCCGCCATGCTGGAGCTTCGGGACTACCCGGCCCGTACGATAGCTGGGCAACTGGACGACCTGCTATCCGCTTCATTTGAGTGCGTCCTAACGCAATCCTTCGGCATGCTCTCGAAACACGCTGGCCGACAGTATCTCAGCAACCAAGCGAGGTTGATGACGGATGCGGGGGATGCCTCCGAAACCCAAATCGAGGAGCTGTCACAGGCGCTCGATGAGTTGGAGTCCGGCAACATAGTTATGGGAGAGCACCACGCGACGCTGGCGGTGTTCGCCGAGAGCCCAGAGCAGGCGCGCGATAACCTCTCGCGTGCCGCCAGCCTGATGCTGTCCGCGGGCATCATCGCCAAGCCGGTGGACCTGGCGCTGGAAGCAGCCTGGTGGGCACAGTTCCCCGGCAACTGGAGGTGGCGGCCGCGACCGGCGGCCATCACGTCCCGAAACTTCGCGTGCTTCGCATCGATGCACAACCAATTGAGCGGGAAAGCCACGGGCAACCCATGGGGTCCGGCCATCACCAAGCTGAAGACCAAGAGCGGCGGCCCGTTCTTCTTCAACTTCCACGCGACGTTGCCCGAAACCGACGACACCGGTCGACGGGTTGCGGGCAACACGATGGTGATCGGTAAGACGGGCACGGGCAAAACCGTGCTGCTGGGATTGCTCCTGGCCCAGATGCAGCGCGTGCGCCCTCGCGTGGTCGCCTTCGACAAGGATCGAGGCATGCAGCCTCTCATCCAGGCGATGGGGGGCCGTTACTTCGTGATCGAGGAAGGCCGGCCGACCGGCTTCAACCCATTCCAACTGGAGCCGACGAAGAGGAATCTCGCGTTCTTGAAGCGTCTCGTTCCGCTGGCCATCAGCCAGGATGGACAGCCTGTGACGCACGCGGATCAGGCGACCATCGACACTGCCGTGGACACTGTGATGCTGCACATGCCACAGGCAATGCGGCGGCCGTCGGTGCTGCTGCAGAGCCTGCCTCTGCCGCCTGCCAAGCCTGAGCATCCCTCCGTCCACACGCGCTGGCAACGTTGGTGCGCTGGCCATGAGCACGGTTGGCTTCTCGACAGCGCCGAGGACGGCCTGGATCTGACCACGCACGACCTCTACGCATTCGATCTGACCGATGTCGTCGACAACGTAGCGGTGCGCGAGGTCTTCAACATGTACGCGATGCACCGGACCGCTGAAATGCCCGACGGGCGGCCCTTCGCCTATGTGTTCGACGAGTTCCAGCACAGCCTCCGGGACGTCGGCTTTCAGCATATGGCGCAGAACGAGAATCGCGTCATCCGCAAGAAGAACGGCATCTTCGTGTACGCCACGCAGGAGCCGGGCGCGATTCTGGATAGCGTCATTGCCAAGACCCTGGTGCAGCAAGCGGCCACGAAGATTTTCCTGCCCAACCCGGATGGCCGCCGCGACGAGTACGTCGATGGTTTCGGACTAACCGATGCCGAGTTCGATCTGCTGATGGGACTGGGCGAGTTCAGCCGCCGGGCCCTCATCAAGCAGGCGTCGTCCGTGGCCGTCGTCGAGATCGACCTCACCGGCATGGAAGATCTGCTGCTCGTGCTCTCTGGAACTCCCGACCGTGCTGCCATGCTGGAGGAGCTCATGAGTGAGACTGGCGACGCACCGGAGCTCTGGCTGGACGAGTACATCAACCGCGCCAAGCTGGCGCAAGGAGTGACGGCATGACGACCGTTGGAATGATCCGCGTCGCCAGGTTGATCGTGGCCACCGCGCTCAGCTGGGGCGTGCCGCTCGCGCACGCGCAGATTCCGGTCACCGACCTCGGCAGTATTGCGCAGGCTGTGCTGCAGCTCGAGCAGCTACGCCATCAGCTGGAGACGGCTCGCAAAGCCTACGATGCCATCACGGGAAACCGGGGCTTCGGCACGATCCTGCACGATCCAGATCTGCGTGCCTCATTACCGCCCGAATGGCGCAGCGTCTACGACGATGCTGGATCCTACGGGCACGGGATCTCCGGGTCTGTCAGGGAAATCCTTGCGTCGATCAACAACACCGACAAGACAGTCGAGGAAGCTGCTCAGGATCTACAGGAGGACCGAGCACACCAAGCGGCAACGCAGAAGGCGATTGCCATGCGAGCGTACAGCGCAGCCGAGTCTCGTATCGATCAGATCGAAGGGCTGATACGCGCAAGCGGCGCAACCCAAGATACGCAAGCGATCGCCGAGCTCAACGCGCGCATTGGCGCGGAGCAAGCGCTGATCCAAACCGATCTGACCAAGCTGGAGATGATCTCCATGCTGCAACGCGCGGAGGAGAAGCTTCTCAGGGAGAAGACAAACGAACACTTTCGGAGGATTACGAGCTCCGCGAATCGGGGTATGCCGGTTTTCTAATAGGCCCAGTAATGAGCACAATCAACGAAGACCTCGAAGGGTTCCGGTTCGTGTCGAGCATGTTCCGCCGAATCGACGCGATGCTCTTGAATTACGTCGGCGAAGCTGTCTCCTCAACAATCGCCGCTGTCACGCCGATATTCTCGGTGCTGCTAGCGATCTGGTTCCTTTTCTATGGAGTCTTGATCATCCGAGGGGCCATCAGGGAGCCACTGATGGATTTTGCTTGGCGTTCCCTGCGAATCGCCTTGATAACAGGGATCGCCCTCAGTGCCGGGCTTTACCAGAGCGACTGGGCGACCCCGTTAGTGAAGCTTCCAACCGCCATGACTGAAGCTTTCATACCCACATCCCATAGACAGGACACGCACAATCCAGAACTCGCGGGGAACGTGGTTGACCTCGCTGTGAAGAAGGGCATGGACGCGGCGAAGAAGCTTCTGGACCAAACCAGTATCTGGGACTTGAACCAAAGTGCCGGCTACGTTCTGATGGCTATCGGCGTTCTGGCCGGAACAGTCCTTCTCGCTGGCGTGGGCCTGGCGGTGCTCCTGTCATGCCAGGTAGCTGTAGCCCTGCTCGCTGGGCTAGGGCCTCTTTTCATCCTGGCGCTTCTCTTCGAATCCACCAAAGGATTCTTCGACCGGTGGGTAGCCCAGATCCTGAGCTACAGCTTCACGGCAGTTCTGTTCATCACGGTCTTTGGCTTCTTCGCAAGCCTTTACGCGGAGTTCGCAGGGGCCATCAAGGTCGACGGAGAAATGAACATTGTCTACGCCTTCACTGGCCTGCTGCTCCTGTCCGCGTCGTCCCTTGTCTTGCTCCTCAGGATCCCTGCCATCGCCAGCGGAATTAGCGGTGGTACGTCGGTCATAGGCTCCGGTTTTGGCGGCGTTGCCACAGCTGCACGCCTCGCGATGCCTCACGGTATCGGAGCCGCAGCAGGGTTAGCTAAGCGACTCATGCGGCCGTAACGTCTTAGGGGCATCACAAGCCCATCTTTCCTATCGAGGCCGCCGTTTCACGGCCTTGGAGATCTCCCATGCAACGAATCTTGTTGCTGCTCCTGTTGAGCAGCCTGACGGCGTGCGCGTTCGCGCCGCCATCTCCCATCGACCCTTTCCACAGTGACGCACAGCCGCAGCCGGTCAACGTCGTCCCACCTCCTATTCTGGAGGGTACGGCATGACGACCGGCAACACTTCGCCAACGGTCAAAGTCTCCGGCATCCGCCAGTATCTGCGCGAGACCCAGGGGCTGGAGCGGGACGTGATCTACGAAGTCGCTAGATCGCGTCGTACTGCTTGGATCCTTGCTACAGCTGCGCTGCTCATGGCAGCCATGGCTATCGCCGCGCTCCTGGCTCTCACCCCGCTCAAGACCGTAGCTCCTCCCATCGTTCTGCGCGTGGACAGCACCACGGGCACTGTTGCCGAAATGACGACGCTCGGTGACGTCCAGCTGACGCCATCCGAAGCCGAAGACCAAGCCAACATCTATCGCTACGTCCTGGCTTGCGAGTCCTACAACTGGTACTCGCTCGCGAGCGACTACGAGACCTGCGGCGCTCTCTCTAGTGCCGAGGTGCAGCGTCAATACGTGGCGCAGTACCAGGGCAAAGATGCGTTGCACAACCAGCTCGGCAGCCGGGTCCTCATCCGCGTGAGGGTTGGTTCGATCACGCCGGCCCCTCATGGTGCAGCAGTGATCCGCTTCACGGTCCAACGCCAGCATGACGACGGAATCCGTGAACCCGCCCAGCACAAGATCGCCACGCTCACCTACAGCTACGACGACGCGGCACAGCGCCGAGATGACCGGTGGCTCAATCCGCGCGGCTTCTTGGTCACGAGCTATAGGTCTGACAACGACCTGGTTGCACAACACTGACGAGGCACTCATGAGCATCGAAAACGACTCCAGCAAGCTGATCGAGTCGATCAAGCGGGTTCGCGACATCCGCGACCTCTACGTAGCGTCTGCCTCGGATCTATCGCTTCAGAGCCGCATGGAGGCCCACGCGAAGGTTGATCTCCAAGAGGTTGCGACGCTCTGGAAGGCCTACGCTCCAGCGCACGTGCAAGCTCAGCCGGCCGGCACGCCGGAGGTCGTACGGCTGGCCAATGTCGTGGCCAAGCACTTTACGGTTGACACGGGCTACGCCGAGGTCAATCTGGTCTCTGAGCGCGACATGATGGTCCGCTCACCCGTTGCGGGCCAATCGTACAAAGGTCCAATCCTGGGCGTCAGCGAGGCCAACGTGCTTCAGCGCGACATGGCGTCCGGAGACGTCATCGTGCATGTTCGCCAGAAGCTGATTGGTGACCTCAGCCGGCTTGCCCACGAGCCCAGTGCTCACATCCGTTATCCACACGGCGCCATCGGATTGGCGAGCTCCGGAAGGGAAGCCGCCCTGGAAACGCCCTCCTATCAGATCTCCCGAGGCATTGAACGATGAAGCGAGTCGCTGCCATCCTCATACTGTCTGCTGCAGCGCCGGCCATTGCGCTGGATCTACCCACGCACAGCCCCTATGACCACCGCGTGCGCAACGTTGTCTACAACCCCGATGATGTTGTCCAGATCGACGCCGTGGTGGGCACCGCCACGCATGTGATCCTTGAACCGGGTGAGGAGCTCATGACGCACGCCTTCGGCGACTCCCAGGCCTATCAGTTCGCCACGCATCAGAACCATCTGTTCCTGAAGCCGGCCGCTGATGATGCCAACACGAACCTGGCGGTGGTGACCAACCGGCGCACCTATGCGTTCCGCCTTTCGTTCACGGCCGATCGGCGCGCGCAGGCCCTCTACACCCTGCGCTTCTCTTATCCGGACAACGACCGCGCGCGCGCCGCAGAGGCGCAGACCCGGGCACAAGTCGCCGCTGATCTGCAGACCACGTCGTCCCCGGTGAGCTGGGAGGGTTATCAATTCTTCGGCAATGCGACCTTGGTACCGCGACACGCCTGGAATGACGGGCACACCACGTGGTTCCAGTTCGGTCCTGGCCGCGAGCTGCCGGCGATCTACGCGATGGATGCCTCGGGGCAGGAGCGGCTCGTAAACCAGCACGTCGAAAGCTCGGCCGACGGCCGTGTGGTGCTGCACACGACATCCGCGCGTTGGGTACTGCGCTTGGGCGAGAGCGCCGCGGGCGTCGAGGACACTCAGCACGGCGTCATTGCGGCGCGGCCGACGCTGACGCGCACGGTATCGGACCAAGTGCGTCGCGTCGTAAAGGATGAGTTTCAATGAGCCGCATCAAGACAGTCGACGCCGGCGCAGAAATGGGATCCCTTGATGAAGGAGTCGCCGCCCGTGGACCGGCCAAGTTAGATGACGAAGCGCGCGGCGCGCCACGTGGCGCACGCGCAGCATTTGCCATCGGCGCTGCAATCGTCGTGGCAGCAGCCATAGCGTTCTCCTGGAAGGCGATTCAGGTGAGCGAGGAGACGACGTCCGCCAATGGCAGTTCTGCGCCCAGTCGCAGCCGTGTTCCGCCGTTGGCGCTGGGCACCCCATCTTCTGCGCCGGCAGTGCCGGCGGCGGCATCGGCTCACGTCCCTGATCCGGGCCTCGTGGTGCCGCCGCTGTCGTCCCGCCCGAATGAGATTCCCTACTCGGCCCCAGCTGCAACGGCTCAGCCTTGGGTCCCTAGCGCTCGGACAGCACCGGTCGACACCGTCAAAGCCCGCCGTCTCGGATCGCCACTGGCAGCATCAGTGTCCCCATCGGGAACACCTGGTGCCAGCAACCAGAGCTTACCGCCGGAAGCAGCCTCGGGCGATCTCGCCGATCGCCTGCAGCCCTTCCGGCTACGAGCTGCGGCTGCGGGATTGATCGGGAATCGGAACCTGTTGCTCACACAAGGCGCAACCATCAGTTGCGTGCTCACGACCCGCATCGTTTCCGCGCAGCCAGGCTTGGTCACCTGCACATTGACCGAGGATGTTCGATCGGCCTCCGGCGCGGTGATCTTGCTGGACGCCGGTTCGCGCGTCGTAGGCCGGTACGAAGGCGGCCTGGCCCAGGGGCAAGCCCGAATCTTCGTGACTTGGTCGCGTGTGGAGACGCCAGACGGCGTGGTCATCTCGCTGGACTCACCGGGCGCCGGCCCGCTTGGCGAAGCCGGCCTTGGCGGCGAAGTGGACAGCCACTTCTGGCAACGCTTCGGCGGTGCACTGCTCATCAGCATCATCGGTGACATCGGCGAAGCCGCGACCAACCGCAGCAACAGCGGCACTGAGAGGGTGCAGTTCACGGGCACATCCCGAGGCGCCCAGGACGCCGTTACCGAGGTGCTGCGCAACTCGATCAACATTCCCCCCACTCTCTACAAACACCAGGGCGAGCGCGTGACCATTGTCGTCGCACGTGACCTGGACTTCGGAGCTGTCTATGACCTCAAGTCCGCTGCCGACCGCTGAGCCGATGGCCTCAGCGGCCCTCGATCAGCTTCACGCCAAACTCTACCGAGCATTTCGCGCAGGATTCTGCAGCGCTGACGAGGCGATTGACGCTCGCTTCGAGGATGCGTTGATGCTCCTGCCCGATCCCGTCAGACCCACACCGGCGGAGTTCGATGCACTCATCGCTGAGGTGTTCGACGTAGAGAAAGCGTCGCCGTAGGGCCGTCCTTCCTGACTCTTGCAGTCCATTTAACGTCAAGCGTGGCCTACACAGCCACGCGGAGCTCTATCAATGCTACGCAAGAAAATCGAGATTGTTATCCAGCGAGCGGCAGGTAACGCGCAGCTAGCTGCGGTCGAGGTATGCGCTCTTTTGGAGGAGGAGGTCGGCTTGTCCGGAAACGGATGGTTCGAGGGCGATGATGTGATGACCGCGCGCCTGAGTGTCGAAAGGCAGGAAGACGACCAATAGCTCCCGGACAGACCGAGGGCGACGGCAGGACTGGCAGGTCGCTCTCACTGTAATTGAACTTGCACGGGCGAAGAGACCTCCGCGGCATCGCCATTGCGCCGGCGTCGCCCCTGAATCAGACCAACCCGATGACACCTACATCCCGAGACGGCACGTTGCTGCATTTGATGCAGCCGTTGCAGCAGCAACTCGAGCGCCACGACGTGACCGAGCTGACCATCAACCAACCTGGAGAGTATTGGACGCGGGAGAACGGTGGCTGGCGTCATCACGCGGCGCCCGAGCTCACCGCTGGCATGCTCAATGCCTTGAGCAACGCCATGATCGTCTACAACGGATTGGCGCCCGCGCCGGTGTCATCTGTCGTGCTGCCGCAGGGCTGGCGCGGCCAGATCGTGCTGCCGCCGGCCGTGATCGACGGCTCTGTATCCCTCTCCATTCGCAAGCACAACGGCACCTCGCGGCAGCTGGTCGAACTCGCTGACGCCGGCGCCTTTGATAGTTGGAAAGACACCAGCTACCACAACCCGACCGCTGAAGAGATCGAGATCTTGAAGCGCGTGCACGGCGTTCACCGTCTCGACGAGACCGACGCGCAACTGCTGCAGCTCAAGCGCCGCGGTGACATGCCAGCGTTTCTCGGCGCCTGCGTCGCACACCATCGCAACATCGTCATCGCCGGCAAGACCGGTTCCGGCAAGACCACGTTCGCGCGCGCGCTCATCCAGGCTGTCCCGCCCGAGGAGCGTCTGGTCACCATCGAGGACGTCCATGAGCTGCATCTGCCCGGTCATCCGAACCGCGTGCACATGCTCTACGGCGATGGCGCCGGCCGCATCTCCGCGGATGCTTGTCTGGCCTCCTGCATGCGCCAATCGCCGGACAGGATTTTCCTGGCCGAACTACGTGGCAACGAAGCATGGGAGTACCTCATGGCTCTAAATACCGGGCACCCGGGCTCCGTCACGACGACCCACGCCAACAGCGCGGCCGCTGCCTTCGAGCGCATCGCGCTACTTGTGAAGAAGTCACCCGCCGGGCGCGATATCGACATCGACGTCATCCGCCAAGTGCTCTTCAGCACCATCGATGTCGTCCTGTACTTCGCCAACTGGAAGCTGGCCGAAGTGTTCTACGACCCCATCTACGCTCGTGAGCGCATCACGGGTTCGCGAGGATAGCCATGTCCGACCTCTCGCGCGTCAAGCTGGCCTATCAGCTGATGCAGACCGTTTACCAGGAGGCCGTCGCTGACGGCGACAACGAGAAGGCGATCGCTCGCCGCATCGATCGCTCGTACCCTTGGGGTCCTCGAGCTCACTGGCCGTACAAGGCCTGGCTGGCGGCACGCCGCGAGTTCTTTGAGGCACATGGCCTGCCGTTGCGCATGCGTCGCTCCATCAAGGAGTCGCTGAGCGTCACTTCGCCATGAAGCCACAGCTTTACCCGGTAAATCAACATACAAGGTCAGGCAATGAGTATTGATGCCTCCCGATGGGCTCGGCTCGCCGATGTTCAGAAGTCCTCCAACAAAGCCGTGCTGCTGGAACTCGCTCACCTGGTGCGCTATGGCGCCACCGCCTGGACGGCATTCGCATCCATTGAGTACCTCGCGCGAATCACGCACCTGAACCGCAAAACCGTCATCGACTCGCTGGCCAGGCTGCGCGAACTGGGTGTCATCCAGGACACGGGCCGCAAGGCAGGCGCGAATAGAAGCTGCCCGGTGTACAGCCTCTGCCCGTCCGCTGTACCACTGGTCTGCGAGCCCGACGCCGCCGGCGCAGGGACGCTAGACATTCCGACTGATGAAGACGGAAACGGAGATGATCAACACCAGCCCCCCGTGCCTCCGGGAGAGGGTGCCGGCCAAGCTCAAGACCCGCACGCGCCGGCCGCGCCTCCGAAGACAACATCGGCGGACGCCTCTGCGTCGGGATCGGCTACAGCGGCACCTGGACGACGTCAGAAGGCCCCGACAACGAACCCGCCTGTCGTTGCCGGTGCGGGAGGGAGTTGCCTAGCGCCTGGATGGACGCTGCCAGAGACATGGCGGGCGTGGACGGCGCAGGTACGGCCACGCTGGACAGCGCAACAGACCGATGCATTGGCTGCGACCTTCGGGGCCTACTGGCGATCCAAAGGGGACGCGGGCCTTTCAGCAGACTGGTTTGAGACCTGGCGCGGATGGGTCTTCAGACAACGCGACAAGCAGACCTCTATGAGTGGCCGCGCCTGGGACAGTTCGTGGTCTGGCATCGTGGCCAAGGGCGAAGAGCTACGTCTATTCCAGGGCCCTTCGGAGAGCTGCCCGGCGTTCCGACAACGTGTTCACGATGCGGTGCACCGGGCCGCTTCATCCCCAGCACTTGCCCACAACCTGGCCCAATTTCGGGCCTAGCGAGTTGTCCACAACCCAGCCCGATTTCGGATTTCACTTATCCCGATTTCGGATGCCGCCTCTCCCGAAAACGGTACCGACGCCTGTCCCGAAAACGGGCCTCAATAGGTTATAGGTTTAAAAGATTTGAAAGGGTTCGCGCGCGAGGGCACCGAACCACCACGGCCCAAAACCCGCCTACCCTCCGGTCGCTGCGCTCCCTACGCCCCGCCGCCTACGGCGTCGGCCTGAACCCCATGATCAAGTCCCCCACCCTTCGGGCGGGGGGAGACTTGGCCCCCCAGCGGTCGGGATGCCCCTCCGACCGTGGGCTTCGCCCCCCGGCGCTACGCCGCCGGCTCCCCCCTCGCGCCACTGACCGCCCGCCACCGCAGCGCGTAGCACCAAGGCGCGGGGGAGTGCCTCCCCCCTGGCCCGGCCTTCGGGCCGCGCCGTCCGAGCCCCCCTGGGGGCCGTACCAGCCCCCCGACCGCCTTGCGCAGCCGGCCTCCCCCCGGAATCAGGGCATGCCCCGGACCCCGTTCAGGCAGCCGGTACGTGCTCACCACCACCTGGAGTTCACATGCCACAGCCCGAGACCGTGCTGGCAGCTATCGAGGCCATGCCGATCGGCGACACATCGCGACAGTTGCGCGGTCTGCTGCCGGCGATCGACCGACGCATCGCAGACGGCGTCTCGCACCAGGAGATCGTCGCGTTGCTGGCCAACCACGGCCTGAACATCTCCGTGCCCACGCTGCGCAAGCGGCTGTATCGCTGGCGCAAGGCGAATCAGCCCAGCGCCTCAAGCGCAGCACCGGCCACTCCTCGTCTTGATCCTGCGCCTGTCCATGGGCTGCAGCCCCCTGGCCGCATCCGCAACCGGGCCGACCTGGCCAACCTTCGCACCACCGAAATCGATCTCGACACCCTCGCCCAACTGGGCAAATCCAAGGAGTAACTCCATGAAAGTTGCAGTCCTGAACTACAGCGGTTCCGTTGGCAAGACCACCATCGCCTCGCACCTGCTGTCCCCCCGCATGGCCGACGCGCCGATCTTTGCCGTCGAGAGCACCAACGAAACCGCGGCCGACCTCGGCCTGGACATCGAACAGCTCCGTGGCGGACAGTTCGGATCCTTGTACAAGCGGCTGCTGAGTCTCGACAACGCCATCGTGGATGTAGGTGCGTCCAACATCGAGGACTTCCTCGACCGGGTGGCCAAGTATGAGGACTCGCACGACGAGCTGGATGCCTACATCGTGCCTGTCGTCAGCACTGGCAAAGCACAGCGCGAGTCCATCAAGACGATCCAGGCCTTGGCGGGTGTAGGTGTGCCCTCTGACCGCATCCACGTCGTATTCAACCGGGTAGAGGTTGACGTTCGCGATGAGTTCGCGGCGATCTTCGGCTATGCGAAGGCCTCCAAGGCGTTCACGCTGACGCCAGACGCAGTCGTCTGGGAGAACGAGGTGTTCGAAGCGCTGGCCGCCAAGCGACTGACGATCGCGAACCTGCTTGCCGACGACACGGACTACCGCGCGCTGCTGCGTGGGAACCCTGACGCCGACGTCAAGCAGCGCAACCAGTGGACGGACATGCTCGCCGCGCGCGCGCTGGCAAAACCCGTGAGTCGCAACCTCGACGCCGTCTTCGATGCGCTCATGAGCTGACCATGGCCGATCCACGCACCAAGCTTGACTTCTTGTACCAGGAGGCGCTGGGCGACATCGGCGCGCTGACAACGCGCTTGGAGATCGCCGCCAAAGATCTGCAGGCCGCACAGCAGGCATTGGCGGATCTTCCCGGCAAGGTCGCCGCGGCCGTTGAGCGGGAAGGTCCGCGGCTGGCAGACGACCTTCGCAAAGCCTCCGTCGACGCAGAGCGTTCCCTGGTTAGCGTCACCCGCGAACTGGGCACCAACGCGGCCAGCATCCACGCCGCCACACGCAGAAACACACACATTGCCCTGGCAGTCGGCATGGCCGCCGGCGCCCTCGCCGGCGCCGCGGCCGGCTACCTGGCAGCGGCACTGGCGTTTTCCGCCTGATCCCTTCTGGAGCTCACATGGCACCCGACACACGGCGCTTCATCCTGTGGAGCGCGTTTCTCTTTCTGCCCATCAGCGGGTGGGCGGTTGGCGCTCATCACCTCGGCCTGTTCCACGCCCCTGGCTCTCTCATCCGGAACGCCATTGCCCTAGTGCCGGCGACCTGGTCGTACGATCCGTTGGTGTACGGCCTGGTCGGTGGGGCCGTCGCAGCGTCACTGGTATTTCTGCTCGTGCTGTTGCCTGAAAGAAAGACCGACGGCTTCGCTGGCGCGAAGTACCGAAAGTTCGTTCGTGGGACTCGCGTCGCAACGGCCGATAAGCTGCGCAGTCTGACCCAGCAGGAGGCGCCGCAGATCGACGTCGCCGGCATTCCGATGCCTACCGACGCTGAAACTCTACATCTGCTGATCAACGGTGCCACCGGCTCCGGCAAGTCAGTGATGTTGCGTCGGCTGACGTACACCGCTCGCCGGCGCGGGGACCGCATGTTCGTGGTGGATCCCAACGGAGATCTGCTATCGAGATTCGCGCGGCCGGGCGACGTCATTCTCAATCCCTATGACGCCCGCACACAGGGCTGGTCGTTCTTCAACGAAATCCGGGCCGACTATGACTGGCACCGCTTTGCCTTCTCGCTGGTGCCGCTGGGCAAGGACGCCAACGCTGAAGAGTGGAACACGTACGGCAGATTGCTGCTGCGAGAAGCCGCCAAGAAGCTGCACATGATGGGCCAGCCCTCGATCCACGAGCTTTTCCGGTGGTGCACGATCGCCCCACCTGATGAACTAAAGCTTTTCCTCGAGGGCACCCTGGCCGAATCGCTGTTCGCGGGCTCGTCCGAAGCCAGCCGCGCCCTTTCCAGCGCCCGCTTCGTGCTCTCCAGCAAGCTTGCCGAGCACACGTCGATGCCAGCGGGGGACTTCTCGATCCGGGATTGGCTGGCGGATCCCGATGCAGGCTCGCTCTTCGTGACCTGGCGCGAGGACATGGCGAAGGCGATGAAGCCGCTTGTGTCGGCCTGGACCGACGTGTTCTGCACCTCGATCCTTTCGTTGCCAGAGAGCCGCTCAAGGCGCTGGTGGCTGAACATTGACGAGCTGGCCAGCCTGGAGAAACTGGCCAGTCTGCAGGACGCGCTGACCAAGGGCCGCAAGCACGGATTGCGCGTGTGCGCCTGCCTGCAGGCTACCTCCCAACTGAACGACATCTATGGCGGTGACCAAGCCCAGACTCTGCGCGCCTCCTTCCGCTCGTTGGTGGTCCTGGGTGGCGCAAAGACCGACCCCCAGACTGCCGAGGATATGAGCAAGGCGCTGGGGGAGCACGAAGTCGAGCGCATCGACTACAGCCAGACTCGCGCCGTGCGCAGCGAGTCGACAGGGGAACGTATCGTCCGCACACGCGAGCGTGTGGTCATGCCGGCAGAAGTGGCTGCGCTTCCGCATCTCACTGGCTACGTCGCGTTCGCCGGCGAACTGCCAATCGCGCGGGTCGTGCTCACGCCCACTGACTTTCGTCAGCACACGGCCCCGTTCGTCGAATCCACCGCGTTCCGAACAAATCCTTAGCTTAATCACGCGCCAAGATGCTCAAGATCAAGACCCTGCACCGCGCCGCTGCCGGCGACGCGAAGCGTTACTACGTCGACCAGAAGGACGACTACTACTCTAAGGAAGGGGCGTCCCAGTGGCATGGCAAGGGCGCCGCGGCGCTGGGCCTGCAGGGAGAAGTCACTCCAGAAGACTTCGTCGGTGCCCTGCGTGGCGAATTGGCAGGCAAGCTCAGCATGCCAGCGACGACACGCAAGGACTCAAAAGCGCGTGCTGGCATGGACCTTACCTTCAGCGCGCCCAAGAGCGTCACGCTCCAGGCTCTCCTCGGCGGCGACGGTCGGGTCATCGCAGCGCACGACCGAGCCGTGGCAAGCGCGCTGACTGAAGCCGAGTCATATGCGGCCACGCGTAGCAAGACATCCGGCAAGGTCCACCGAGAACGCACTACAAACCTCGTGGCCGCGACTTTCCGCCATGAGACTGCACGGCCAACCGCCAACGACTTGCCCGACCCGCAGTTGCACACGCATGCGATCGTCATGAACATGACCCAGCGATCGGACGGGTCATGGAGAGCGTTGGACAACAGCGCGATTTTTGACATGAAGCGCTACATCGACGCCGTGTATGTCTCTGAGCTGGCGAAGGAGCTGCGGCAGTTGGGCTACGACGTGCGCTTCAACAAGGACGGATCCTTCGACCTTGCCCATATCTCCAGGGATCAGATCGAAGCATTCAGCAAGCGTAGCGCTGACCTTGAAGCCACGCTGCGCGCCGAAGGGCTGACGAGAGCCACAGCCTCGAGCAACAAGAAGCAAACGATCATCCTGAAGTCGCGCCTAGGGAAGGATCTAGAGCTCAGTCGTGACGAACTGCGCAAGGAGTGGATGCAACAGGCGCAGGCAATCGGGCTTCAGTTCGACCCTGAACTCAACGCAACCGAACGGATGGACGCTCACGCAGAGGTGCGGCTAGAAGGCCCGATCCCTGGCATGCCCGGCCCATCTGAGTCTCCTATAGATGCCGGCCTTCAATCCGATGCGCTCCACGAGCGGGAGACGCTTCTACAGCGAGTCATGCGAGCATTCGGTTTCGCGAGCGAAATCCATTCGCCGCAAACGCAGACTGTGCCGGCGAGCACAGTACCACCAACGTCGCGTTCCTCTGCACCCCCTGGCAACAGGGGAGTGACGGAACCAGCCGACTCCGGTGCCCAGCGCACAGAGGTGGAGCCGGGCGATGTCGCAGCTGAGGCCGCAGTCCGCTGGGCCCTGCGCCACCTGACAGAGCGAGAAAGCATCGTCGACATGAGCAGTTGCGCATCAAAGCACTGACGCATGCCGCGGGCAAAGCCTCTCCAGGGCAGATCGGATCATCAATCAGCAGCCTGATCAATCGTGGGATGATAGTAGTACGCACCGCGACGTACCGACCCGCCGCGAACGCCCGCGATGGCGCTGCCCTAACGGCAGAAGGCTGGATGGAGCAGATCAGAAGGCAGGGAAGATCGGCCCAGGCGGCTGAAGCGCTGGTGACGAACGCCGTGGCAGAAGGCAGGCTCATCCCTGACGCTCCGAGCTACACCACACCTCAAGCTCGCCGACGCGAGCTTTCGGTACTTCGAGTCGAGCAAGACGGCAGAGAGTCGATCAAGCCCGTCCTCTCGATGTCCGACGCGCAGACCGTGCTGAACGACGCGAAGCTGTCGCCTGGTCAGCGCCAGGCCGCCGAGCTCATGCTCACCACCTCGAATCGCGTAGTCGGCGTACAAGGCCTCGCCGGAACGGGCAAGTCGCATATGCTCAAGCCGACGCTCAAGGCCATCGAGGCTGCAGGCTACAAAGTCCAGACTGTGGCGTCCTACGGCGCCCAAGTCCGTGCGCTGCGAGACCTCGGTGTCGAATCGGCCACGATCGCCTCAATGCTCGGCGCCACAACGGCTGGCCGCTTCGTCATGGATAGCAAGACCGTTCTCGTCGTCGACGAAGCGGGAGTAGTACCCGCACGTCTCATGGACAAGCTGCTCGTGCAAGCCGAGCGCGCGAATGCGCGTGTCGTGCTCATCGGCGACACAGGCCAGACCAAAGCCATTGAGGCTGGAAAGCCTTTCGATCAGCTGCAGGCAGCGGGCATGACCACGGCTCTGATGGGCGAGATCAAACGCCAGTTGGACCCAGTGCTGCGCGAGGCAGTGGTGCTGGCGTCTCAAGGCAAAGCTCATGACTCCTTGGAGAAAATCACGAACGTCCAGCAGTTCAAGGACAAAGCCGATCGTTGGGAGGCTCTGGCAGCCGCCTTCGCTGAACGTGACGCCGCGACGCGAGACAACACGCTGATTGTCACTGGAACAAACGAGTCGCGGCGCGCGATCAACGACTTGGTACGCACCAAGCTCGGCCTTGACGGCACGGGTCGAGACTACACACTTCTGCGTCGTCGTGACACCACACAAGCGGAACGCCGGCATTCAAAGTACTTCGTCCGCGGGGACATCATCCAGCCAGAGCGGAATTACGCGTCAGGCCTCAAGCGCGGGACGATGTACACGATCCTCGGGTCGGGAGAGGGAAACATGCTCAAGGTAGTGGCTGACGACGGCAGCCAGGTCGAGTTCGACCCGCGCCGTACCCTGAAGCTATCGGTCTACGAGCCGGAAAGCGCAGAACTAGCAGTGGGCGACTGGATCAGAATCACACGTAACGACGCTGCCCGCGACCTCGCAACGGGCAACCGCTTCCAGGTCTCGGCCATGGACGACACCAACATCACGTTGACCGCACCGGACCGAGAGGTCAAGCTGCCCGCGACCGAGAGATTGCACGTGGATCTGGCCTACGCCACGACAGTACACGGCAGCCAGGGGCTCACCTCTGACCACGTCCTTTTTCATGCAGACAGCAAGAGCAGGACGACTTCCAAGGAGGTCTACTACGTCGCGGTCTCGCGGGCGCGGCATACGGCGGAGATTTTCACGGACGACGCATCAAGGCTGCCAGCCTCTGTTATGCGAGCAGCCGAGAAAGGGACCGCGCTTGAACTAGCTTCCTAGCTAGGCGGTCGTTTCTGCTACTCAGGGTGCTGTTGGCTCTCAAGCTAGTGGCTGGGCCTCAGCGAGATATCTGCATCTGGCCGCTGGCTCTGAGCGAATGCGTTCGCCTCACAACATTTTTGAGGAAAGTTGCGTTAACATTATGTGCTAAACACTGTATTTTTATACAGCCTTACCGGAGGCCTTATGTACAGCGCCAAGGCTGTTGCAAACTACTTTATCGAGCGGGCGAAGCAGACCAAGTCTTCGCTTGATCCGATGAAGTTGCAGAAGCTCGTCTACTACGCAAACGGGTGGTACTTGGGTACCACCGGCACCCCCCTGATCAACGAACCGATCGAGGCGTGGCCCTACGGACCCGTGATTCCTTCCATCTATCATGAGTTCAAACAGTACGGCCGACAGCCCATCAAAGCTCTCGCTACCGAACTTACTGAGGACTTCGATTTCGCTCCGATAGATCCACCACAGGACGAGAAAGTGCAGCGGTTTCTTCGAAAGGTCTGGGACACTTACTCCAAGTATTCCGGCATTCAATTATCGGAGATGACTCACGCCCCAGGCGGGCCATGGGACCGTGCACGATCGCTGTCGAGCGGAGGTCGGGGAACTGACATACCGCCTGAGTTCATCAAGAAGCACTTCGAAGACGCATTGGCTCGAATCCGTGCGCGAGCAGCGGCGAAGAAATGACGCCACCGGATATCGACGAGATCGAAGGGCTGGAGCTGGACGGTGCAGAACCTAAGAGTGCTGACCCTCCTCGGGTGAGCGGCTCGGACGAAGCCAAGTTCTTTGAGCAGTATCGATACAAGTACTTGCTTGCTAAGCAGCGACAAGGGCTTGGGTTCGTCGGTAAGTTTCTCGGGTCAGATGGCGCAGCGGGTACGAACATCGCAGGGCTGGTGATCGCATTCTGTCTGATCACATATGCGGTTACGCTGTTCGTCGACGGCGACCATCTTGCGGTCGCACGGGCCGGCTTGTTAGGGCTGGCTGGGAGCGCTCTCGGCTATGTTTTCGGTGTTTCGGCTCGACGTGAGCCTGATTGATCCTGCCGTGCGCTGTCAACGGGAATTGCCGCGGCGGTGCACGGCCGCAGGATACAAAAGGTTGGCCAGACCAACAATCTTCAGCTATGTTCGAAGAGTATCAGCCTATGCACCAGGCTGCTGAACATCCAGCTAACAACGGTTGGTAGCACCGCTACTCTCTGCAGTCGCGCGGACGGGAATGACCTGTATGGACGTCTAGCCCCAGCCGCCGCATCTCGGCATGCACAGCCCGGAGCCTGTCGCCTCCAGCAAGGCTGCGCAGCAGGTATAGAGATTCAATGCCAAGCGCGCTATTGTCAGCCGACTCGCTCTCGTGCACGCGGCCCGTCGCTGACGCCTGGTGCGCTATTAGCTGCCTCAACTGTGCAAGCTCTCGCGAGAGTTCTTGGGATCGCTCCAGCTCTCGCCGGATCCATGTCGACTGGTCGAGCCCGGCAGCTGCGGCAGCTGAAAGGTATCGCTTCTTCGCCGCCACGGGCAGGCGAAACTTCATTTCTGCGTCGAGATTCACAACCTAACACCCTGTGGCCCAGAATGAGCCACAAAAAGAACATTAGAGATCAACAGTTTGTCTGCACATTGTACCCCACAGCGTGCTACAAACGGAAGTCAGCCATCTGCGATAGCCTTTAATTTTCAATGGGTTATGAGCACCTGGAAGGTGCGTTAGGTGTGGGGGGCTTTTTGAACCAGACCCTGCTCCCCTTTAAGGACTAGAAAACACCGCTTTAAGGGCCCTGCCCGGCCGCCGAAGGCGGCCCCCACCCACGGAGGGCCCCATCGGCGAGGCCGATGGGATGCTTTATCGCACGATGGAGACGCTCAAGCTACCTAAGAGCTACTCCAGATGGACACGCATAGGACACGCATGGGACACGCCGTGAACAGGACTCGGCCGAGAGCATGACGCATTCGGGACATCATTGGGACAAGCAGACAGCAACGACGCTCGGCACGGCGGCTGATCACGCTCAAAGTGGAATCAGCGATTATGCGCCTCTGTGAAACGCACTCAGGACTCCGGACTGGCAAGTGCGTACACGAAATCCGCGGTGTGAACGACGGATCAAGAGCCAAGCGCTGAGCTGGTAGCGTCGACTGGAATGAACAACGGCCTCGTAACACGTAGCATGTATAAGCTGGCGCAGGCGATATTTCTTTCAGAAACGTAATCTGCATGTTCGCGATCTGCCGCAGTCCGCTCCTTAGACTGTCGTCACGGTCAACGACTGCCAGCAAATAGCGAATCGTTGACACGGCATGACCCTAGTCAACTCATGGAGTACGAACATGCATCGCACCAAGAAGATTGTCCTCGCCTTCCTACTCTCGGCCACTGCCATCGGCGCCAACGCGCAGACTGCAGGCGCTTATCAAGAACGCGGCCTGTCGCGCGCTGAAGTGGTTGCAGACCTGCAGCGCTGGAAGGAGGCCGGGCTCGACAAGTTCTGGCGCGGCGAGAACACGCCCGATATGCATTCTGCAGAGTACCGTGCCGCCTATGCGCGCTATCTCGAACTGAGCCGTCATGCTGCAGGCACGACCGCGGCACCGACTCGCTGAACCTCCAGTCGATCGAGGCAGTCTCGCCCAAGACTGCCCCGGTTCTTACCGCCCGCCCTCTATGGTGCGGGCGGTTTTTTTTGCCGCTGGGGTGCCCTAAGGCAGAAGAGTCCCCGTCCCGGGCTGCGACCTTGAAGCCGCTCAGGGTGATCCCGTCTGCGCCGGAGAAGTCATCTCTTCAGAGGCAGAACGGCGCACGACATCGCGAACCTGGTAGAGAGGACGCTGCTTGGCCTCGATGTACGCCTTGCCGACGTACTCACCCAGAACCCCCAGCGTCAGCAGTTGCACGCCCCCGAGCAGGGTGATCACGGCCATCAGTGAGGGATAGCCGGCCACGGCCTCACCCAGCAACGTCGTCTTCACGACGATGTACAGGCCATAGGCGGCACCGAAGGCGGCGGCGGCGAGGCCCGCGCCGATGGACCATCTGAGCGGACGGATCGAAAACGAAGTGATGCCTTCGAAAGCCAGACCCGCCAGCCGTGCATAGTTCCACTTGCTGTGGCCTGCGGCACGCGCGGCGCGGTCGTAGTACAGCGTGGTCGTGGGCAGACCGATCCAGGCGAACAGGCCTTTCATGTAGCGGTTGCGCTCGGGCAGCTCGGCCATGGCGATTAGCGCGCGCCGGCTAAGCAGGCGGAAGTCGCCGGTGTCTGGCGGAATGTGGATGTCGCTCAGGCGGTTGAGCAGCCGATAGAACAGGTGCGCGCTGGTGCGCTTGGCCCAGGATTCGCCTTCCCGCGATCGCCTTCGCATGGCCACCACGTCGGCACCTGACTCCCAGGCCCTGACCATCTCGGGAATGCGTTCGGGCGGGTCCTGCAGATCCGCGTCCAGCGCGATGGCCGCGGCGCCGTCGGCGTGCCCCAGGCCCGCCGTGAGTGCGGCCTCCTTGCCGAAGTTGCGCGCCAGACGTACGACCTTCAGGTCGCTGGCGGTGACCGCCCACGCGGCCAGCAGGTCTCCTGTTCCATCGGTACTGCCGTCGTCGACCACGACGATCTCGTAGCTCATCGGCAGCGTGTCCAGAACCCGTCGCAATCGCGCCAGACACAGGGGCATCACGTCGATCTCGTTGTAGGCGGGCACGACAATGGACAGCAGCGGACGGTGAGTCTGCGTCAGGATGGGCCTCGACAGCGGCAGTCGGCTATTCATGGAACACGACCTTTCGGTAGAGCAGAAAGTGGGTCATGGCCAGACCTCCTGTGGTCAGCGCCTGGGCGGTGGCCACAGGCAACCGGGCGCCGTCGTGCAGGGCGTAGAACATGAGCGCATTGATGAGCATGGCGGCAGCGGCGGTGAGACTGTAGCGGCGGATGGCTCTCGCGTGGGATATCCGCGCGTTGAAGGTATAGGTGTACTGCAGCACGTAGTTGGCCAGTGCGCCGAACGCGGCGCCGAGCACGGTGGCGGCCAGCCCGGGCAGACCGGCATGCACGGCAGCGGCCATGATGCCAAGATGCACGCCGGTGGCCAGCCCGCCCGACAGGGCGAACCGACCCGCCTGCCGCAGCAGGGCCGGCAGCGACTGCCGGCCCGCCACGCGGCGAGCCCCGGGGGGCTGGCCGGCGCTCGACGCATCAGAACCGGTGACGCAGGCCGATGCTGGTTTCGGTGAGTTTGGCATCGTCCAGGAACGCGAAGTTCTTGGTGTAGGAGGCCAGCGCGTAGATGTCGGTGCGCTTGGACAGGTTGTACGAATAGCCCACGCTGTAGGTATTCATCGTGCTGTCGCCGCCAGTAAGCGACGTGTTGTTAGCATCCACGCGTTGCCAGGAGGCGAAGGCGCTGCCGGCCTTGCCCAGCGGCGCGGACAGGCCCACGAGGTAGGAATTCGAACGGAAGCCATCGGCGAACGCGAGGCCGCCGATGCCGTTGGAGGTTCCCACGGTGAAGCCCGACGGCAGGGTCTGAGCCGCGAACCAGCCGTCTGTCGTCCGGCCGTAGGCCAGCAACGCTTTCACCACCGAGAAGTCGTACGACACGCCTGCCATGTAGTTCTTCGGTCGCACGCCGTTGCGGCCCGCAGCGGAGCCGCGGGGTGCATTCAGTTGGTCGTAGGCAGCGAAGGCATACAACGGACCATTCTTGTAGTTCAGGCCGGCCGTGATCGCGCGCAGCTTGTCCGCCGTGCCGGTGCCCGCAGAGCGCGACTCCTCGGCGTTGAACGAATACCCGGCGCTGGCCGTCAAGCCAGACAAGTTCGGGGTCTGGTAGACCAGTAGATTGTCGTAGCGTACGAAGTCGCCTGCCGACAGGCCGAAGCCAGTGACGCTCTGGTAAAAGCCGCCACCGAAGCTGCCGCCGAACAGATCGGCGAGCATGCGCGAGCCGACATTGTACTGGCGGCCGGCCTTGACCTCACCCCAGGTCAGGCTTTTGAGCCCAAGCGTGGTCTCGCGGCTGAACATGCGGCTGGCGGACGTGTTGCTGCCGTTGCTGACGTTGAAGCCCGATTCGAGCTGGAAGGTCGCGTAGAGCCCGCCGCCCAGATCTTCCTGACCGCGCAGGCCCCAGCGCGTGCCGTTCTTCACGCCATTGGTCATGCCGACAGTGCTGTCGCTCACGCCGACCGACTGGCCGGCGGCGTTGGTGTAGGAACCTTTGAGGCGCGAGTAGCCAACGCCCGTGTCGAGCAGGCCGTACAGCGTGACAGACGACTGCGCGAATGCGTTGCCGGAGGCGGCAGCCAGCACCGCCGTGGCAAGCAGGGACTTTTTCATGGTGACTCCAAGATTGAGAATGTCGAGACAATGACGTGTTCACCGCAAGCCGACAGGGGCGGCGGGGGTTGGGCGTCCCGTGTTACGACCGGTGACGGCGAGCACGAGCGCCAGATTAAGAGGCGGCGCCAGACAGGAATCGCACTGCGGGATTACCAATACGTAAGGAAACGGCCTGCTCACCGTCGTCAGGGAGCATCGATGCGCGCCAGCCGTCTCTCGGATACCCGGTGGTGCGCTCACGGCGGGTGGTACAGGAGCAGGGTGTGCTGACGGTTGTGTCCGAGCACCATGGCGCGTTGGCCGGTCTCCTGTTGCAGCGCTTGCACTTCGCCGGTGTCCACCACGATGGCCACGGCCACGCGCGCATCGTCCAGCAGCGCGAGGATCTCGTGCCGGCTGGCCCGTTGCGCCTGGCCCTGGCTGTAATAGCGCGCGGAGAAAGGCAGGTGATCGACGTAGACAATGGGGCCATCGCTGGCGAGTGCATTGCGTGCGGTCTGGATCAGGGTCTGCTCGGTCTTGAGCCGCTCGGGTCGAGCCGTGGCAAAGGCGGTCAACCCTAGGGTGAGCGTGGGCACGACAAGACACAATGTCACGAAGAGCGCGCCGGCGCGTGGCGTTTTCCACGTGGCGATCACGCTCGCCGTCAGCAGCGCGAATGCTGGCAGCGAAGGCAGCACATAGGTCCAGAGAATGTTGCCAGACACAGTGAACAGTGCCGGGCAGACCAGGGCCCAGGCCAGCAGACATGCTGTGCCCGGCGTGCGCAACCAGCGCCAGGTCTCGCGACGGGCGACGAAGGCCTGGCGCAGGTTGGTCAGCAGGACCAGGCTCCAGGGCAGTGCTGCCAGCAGCATATCGGCCCAGATGCTGCCGTAGGCGCGTTCATGCGCTGAGCCATACCGGTCGCCCTCCCAGCCGGGCTGGATGAAGCGCAGCACGTGCTCGCCGAGCAGGAAGTAGTGGGCGAAGCCGGGCGTCTTGCGCTCGGCCAGCACATACCAGGGCAGCACCAGCACGGCGAACAGCAGCAGTCCGGGCAACCACGGCAGCGATCGCCACTGAGCACGTGCGCGACGGTCCAGCGCCAGTGCGGCCAGCAGGGGCCCGGCAATAAGCACGAGCGCGACCGGGCCCTTGGCGAGGGCACCGATGGCCATGCCCAGGAAAAGCCCGTAACGCCAATACCATGCGCGGTGCGATCCGACCATCAGCCAGGCCGCCAGGCTCCACGTCACGCCCAGCGACAGAAACGCATCCGTGAGGACGGCGCCCGAGGCGATGAACGGCAGCAGCATGCTACCGAATACGAGCGTAGCGATCTGGGCAACGCGCTGGCCGTGGCGCGTGCGGGCCACGGCATGGAGCAGCACCAGCATGCCCAGATGCGCCGCGAGCGCGGGCAGCCGAAGGCTGAAGGCGGTTTCTCCGAACGCCTGGATCGACAGCGCCTGCAGCCAGAACGAGAGGGGCGGCTTGCCCCAGAACGGCACGCCAGGCTCGAACCAGGGCGTGATCCAGTCGCCGCGCTGCGCCATCAGCCGGGCAATTTCTGCGTACCGGGGCTCGGAGGTGTCGATCAGGGGCACCCAGATCATCGCGGCGATGCGGGCCAGCAGCAGCGCGGCCAGCAAAGCCAGCCACCACCGGGCAGGCAGGGGCGCGTCGGCCCGTGCCGGCGTGTGCGTCGGATATCCCATCACGCAGCACTACCTGATCCAGCCGTCGTTTCTACCTGCTCATTGGCCGCCGCCCGTCGATGCACCAGGCGGTATAGGGCCGGTAGCACGAGCAGGGTCAGGATGGTCGACGAGATGATGCCGCCGATGACCACGGTGGCGAGGGGGCGCTGCACTTCCGCGCCGGTGCCAGTGGCGATGGCCATGGGAACGAAGCCCAGCGAGGCGACCAGCGCTGTCATGAGCACTGGCCGCAGCCGCGTGAGAGCGCCGATCCGCACCGCGTCGTCCAGCGACTTGCCGTCCTGACGCAGATCGCGGATGAAGGACAGCATCACCAGGCCGTTGAGCACCGCCACGCCGCACAGGGCGATGAAGCCCACTGCGGCCGTGATGGACAGCGGAATGCCGCGCAGCCACAGGGAGATGATGCCGCCCGTGAGCGCGAAGGGAATGCCCGTGAACACGATCAGACCGTCGCGCACGTTGCCGAACATCGAGAAGAGCAAGGCGAAGACCAGCGCAAGCGCGGCAGGCACGACGATCTGCAGCCGGTTCGCGGCCGACTGCAATTGCTCGAACGTGCCACCCCATGCCATCCAGTAGCCGGCCGGCAGCTGGATCTTGTCCTGCATCGCGGCCTGCGCCTCGTCCACGAACGAACCCAGGTCGCGTCCCGCGACGTTGCCGCTCACCACGATGCGGCGCTTGCCGTCCTCGCGCGAGATCTGGTTGGGGCCGGGGGCGAGATCGAAGCTTGCGATCTCGCCCAGCGGGATGTAGGTGGTGCGTGCGGCTCCTTCCTGGCGCGGCAGGGCCAGCGGCAACTGGCGCAACGCGGTGAGGTCCGTGCGCACGGTCTCCGGCAGGCGCACGACGATGGCGAACCGGCGGTCGCCCTGGAAGACCGTGCCGGCCTCGCGCCCGCCGATCGCCGTCTGGATGGTGTCCTGGACCTGCGCCACGCTCAAACCGTAGCGCGCGGCCTGGTTACGATCGACGTTGATGGTGAGTACGGGCAGGCCGCTGGTCTGTTCGACCTTGACTTCCGAGGCGCCGGGGATGGCCGACATGACCTCGGCGACTTCATTGGCCGTCTGCTCGAGCACGGTGTTGTCGTCCCCGAAGATCTTGACGGCCACGTCGCTGCGCACCCCGGAGATGAGTTCGTTGAAACGCAGTTGAATAGGCTGCGAGAACTCGTAGTTGCTTCCGGGAATGCCCTCAGCTTCGCGCTGGATGGCCGCGCGCAGATCGGCGTGATCGCGTCGCGGATCGGGCCACTCGGCACGTGGCTTGAGCATGATATAGCCGTCCGAGATGTTCGGCGGCATGGGGTCTGAGGCAATCTCGGCCGTGCCGGTGCGCGCGAAGACGCGCTCGATCTCCGGAAACGCCTGGATCAGGTGGCTCTCAAGTTGCTTCTGCATGGCGACGGACTGCGTGAGGCTGGTGCCGGGAATACGCAGTGCCTGAACGGCCATGTCGCCCTCGTTCAGGTTGGGAATGAACTCGCTGCCCATGCGGGTGGCAAGCGCGCCGCAGGCCAACACAAACACTACGGCTGCGGTCAGCACGATCGGCGTTCGACGCATCGCCAGGTCCAGCAACGGGGCATAGCGGCCCTTGGCCCAGGCCATCAGCCTGTTTTCCTTTTCCGCTACTTTTTTGCCCATGAAGAGGGCGACGGCTGCGGGCACGAACGTCACTGACAGGATCATGGCGCCGAGCAGAGCGAGCACGACAGTGAGCGCCATGGGGTGGAACATCCGGCCCTCTACCCCGCTCAGGGCGAAGATCGGCAGATACACGACCATGATGATCAGCTGGCCGTAGATCAGTGGACGTCGGGCCTCTCGTGCTGCGGCAAAGACTTCGTGGAAGCGCTCGCTGCGGGTGAGGGCACGCCCCTTGTGCTCCTGCGCGTGGCTCAGGCGCCGCACGCAGTTCTCCACGATCACCACCGCGCCATCGACGATGATCCCGAAGTCCAGAGCGCCCAAACTCATCAGGTTCGCGCTCACCTTGTATGTGACCATGCCGGTGAACGTGAAGAGCATGGACAGCGGTATCACGAAGGCGGTGATGAGTGCTGCGCGGATATTGCCGAGAAAGAGGAACAGGATGACGATGACCAGGGCCGCGCCTTCGAGCAAGTTCTTGCGGACAGTGGCAATGGCTTTGTCGATCAGGTTGGTGCGGTCGTAGACAGTGATGGCTTGCACACCCGCCGGCAGGCTCCGATTGATCTCGGCCATTCGTGCCGACACTGCCTGTGACACCGCCCGGCTGTTCTCGCCCATTAGCATGAAGACTGTGCCGAGCACCACCTCCTTGCCGTTGTCGGTGGCCGCACCCGTGCGCAATTCGCGTCCGGGGGTGACGTCCGCAACGTCGCGGATGCGGATGGGCTGCCCGCCAACCGTGGCCAGCACGATGTTGCTGATGTCCTGCGGACCGCTGACCTGCCCGGGCGCCCGCACCAGGTACTGCTCGCCATTGCGCTCGATATAGCCTGCCCCGACGTTGGCGTTGTTCGTCTCGAGCGCTGCCACGATGTCCGTGAGGGTCATGCCGTAGGCAGCGAGCTTGGCGGTGTCCGGCGCCACCTGGTATTCCCTCGCGAACCCACCGATCGTGTTGACTTCGGTGACGCCAGGCACGTTGCGCAATTGTGGCTTGATGACCCAGTCCTGGATCTCACGCAGGTCGGTCTCGGTATAGGGTTCGCCGTTCGCCTTGCGCGCGTCGGGCTCGGCCTCCACCGTCCACAGGTAGATTTCGCCCAGCCCCGTGGAGATCGGGCCCAGCGTAGGCGTGATCCCTTCCGGCAGGCTCTCGGTTGCCTCCTGCAGCCGCTGGTTCACCAGCTGACGCGCGAAATAGATGTCGGTCCCGTCGCGAAAGATCACGGTCACCTGGGACAGGCCGTACCGGGATAGCGAGCGGGTCTGCTGCAGGCCGGGTAGGCCGGCCATGACCGTCTCGATTGGGTAGGTGATGCGCTGCTCGGTCTCGAGCGGCGAGTAGCCAGGCGCGCTGGCGTTGATCTGCACCTGTACGTTGGTGATGTCGGGCACGGCATCGATGGCCAGGCGCGTGTAGTTATACGCGCCAAGCGCGGCCATGCACAGGGTGGCAAACAAGATAAGCCAGCGCTGCTCGATCGCGAAACGGATGAGTCGTTCAAACATAGGAGGCCTGCGGGAAGACGATCGGGCTAGTGGGCGTGGTCCGCGCTCGCCTTGCCCAGTTCGGACTTGAGCGTGAAGGCGTTAGTGGCGGCGTAGCGGGTACCGCTATCGAGTCCTTCCAGGATCTCGGTAATGTCCTCGGCGGTGCGTCCCAGCTTGACCGGCTGGACCCGGAAACCATCCTCAGTCTCGACGAAGACGACGGATTCTTCGCCCAGCGTCTGGATCGCGCTCGAGCGCACGACGATGGGCGCCTGGGTCTCGTCCGTAACCACGTCAACGTTGACGAATAGGCCTGGGCGCCACGCGAGGTCCGGATTCTGCAGCGTGATCCGGGCCGTGGCGGTCCGCGTTTGCTGGCCCAGCAGCGAGCCGATGTAGGACACCTTGCCGGCGACGCTGTCGTCGAAGGAGACGGCGCTGACGCGCGCGTTCTCGCCCACCCGGACCTTGGCGAGGTCACCTGGCGCGATGACGAACTCCGCCCACACCGTGCTTAGATCAGAGATCGTGAAGATGTTTGAGGCCTCCGTGAGCGCCTCGCCCAAGGCGATGTGCTTCTCGACGACGACCCCGTCAAAGGGCGCCCGGACTTCCAGGACGCTGAAATCACGGGCCTGCGGGGAGGCGCCTACGGCACGCAGTTTTTGCTCGGCGTTCTGGGCTGTGATCTGCGCCTGGGCGAGCGTGGCGCGCGCCTGCTCCAGATCCTGGCGCGCCGACACCTGTTCGCGCCACAGGCTTTCTTCCCGCCGATAGTTGGCTGCTTCCAAGTCACGCTGCTTCACCGCCGAGGCCCACGTGGCACGCAGCTCGGAGAGCTCCACACTGGAGAGGGTGGCAAGCACCTGGCCCTTCTTGACGCTCTGGCCGAGATCCGCCGTGACCTGTTGCACGACTCCCGCCAGGCGCGGCACCACGTGCGCCGTGCGGTCGGCGTTGAAGGCGATCTCCCCGGGAAAACGAGAAGTCTGCGCCATCCTGCCTGGCTGGGCCGTAGATATTTCGATCTTGGCCGCTGCGCGCTGGGCCGCGCTCAGGTGGATCTCGTTGCTAGCTTCTTCGTGGTCTTCGGACGCGGGGGCCGCTGAGGCCGTGGGCGCGGTTTCCGCGTGCCCCGGACCGGCCTGGACGGCACCGGTGTAGCCCGCGCTCGTGAGCAGGGCCGAAAGGGCGAGAGCGAGAGCGTGTCGTCGCATGAAAGGCATCTCTGGAGTCATCGTGAGGTCGGTTTCAACGGCCGGTCAGGCGTTCGAGATCGGCCCGGGCCCGGTGTGCCGTGGCGACCTGTGAGAGGTAGCTGGCATTGGCCTGGGAGAGCGTGCGCTGGGCGTCCAGGACGTCGAGCAGTGTGAGTCGGCCTGCCTCGAATCCCTTGCGGGCGCCGTCGTAAGCGGCCTGCGCGCCGGGCAGTACCACGTTGCGGTACTCGCGCGCGGCCAAATCGGCAGACTCGGCGTTGCTGAAGGCTAGGCTGAGCTCGACACGCAGTTGCGTCTGCAGGTCCCGCAAGGCATCGGTGGCCTGGTACACCCGCTGGGTGGCGCTGTAGAGGTTGCCCTGATTGCGATCAAAGAACGGTAGCGGGATGCTCACGCCAACTTGCGGGATGTTCCGGCCAGCCTCGCGGTCCTTGGCGACACCCACGCTCACCCGCATGTCCGGTACGCGTGCGCGAGACGCTTCATCCAGTTGGGATTGGCGCAACTCGACTTGAAGCAAGCCCGATCGCAGGCGGGCCGAGGATTCGAGCCTCGTCTGCAGGACTTCCAGCCCAGGTAACGAAGGCAGTTCAGACAGGTCTGCCTCGACACGGCTCGGCACACCCGCCGAATCGCCCCAGAGGGCGGCAAGCGAGCGCTGTGCCGCCAGCAGATCGGCACTGGCCTGCTGGGTCTCGATGCGCGCATTGGCCAGTTCCACGCCGGCCCGGCTGTTCTCTAGTGGAGCGGCTCGGCCGGCCTCGACCCTGGCGCGCGACATTCCCGCGCCACGCTCGGCGATGGTCTGCATCGACTGGGCCAGGCGTAAACGCTCCTGAGCAATCGCCACGTCGAAGAAGCGTGCGATCACAGCTGCGCGCAGCTGTGCCCGGGTGTCAAGCAACGATTGTTCTGCCAAATCGCGTTCAAGCGAGGCCGAGCGCACACGGGCAGCGCGCTTGCCGCCGAGCTCGATCGGCATACTGATCGACACCGTGCTTGTACGGGTGGGCGAGCGGTGATCCTCGACGCTGACGTCGAGTTCGGGATTGGGCAGGCGTTCTGCTTGCATCACCTGTCCTATAGCCACCGCAGTCTCGCGCTGTGACACTGCCAGCAGGGGACTGGCTGCCTCGGCGCGTGCAAACGCATCGGTCAGCGTCAGCGGTGACGCTGGTGCCGCCGCGTTTACGGGCTCCACATTGGGCGTAGCTGGCTGAGCTCGCGCCGGGTTCAGGGAAAGCGCGACCGCGAGTGCCGCGATGATGAGGGAAGGACGCATGGATAGCCGAGAGACATGCCCGGTAGCGCAAGTCCTGGCGAGATGCCCATTGTCGCTGCCGGTCGGTTGACGTGGCTGCACTCTATCGGCGGCGGGCCGTCAGAACGCGTACTGCCACATGACATTTCTGTCATCCACGGTCATGACGATTTCGTAATCCTGGCGTGGGGAAATTGACGCGCAGCGCTGCGTAATCTGTCTGTCACATACCGGGGTGCCGGTAGTGACCGGCTTGCGAACGCACCGCAAGTATTCAACGATCCCATTTCCTCACGGAGTTACCATGAAATCCCTTTTGTCGATGGCCGCGTTGGTGTCGCTCACCGTCCTGTCCGGCCAGGCCTTGGCGGACACCTTCTGGCACGAGACCCAGACCGAAGTCGGAGTGCAGACACAGCCATCGCACGCCACTGCCGGCAAGAGCCGTGATCAGGTGCTCGGTGAGCTCGCCCAGGCCAAGGCGCGGCCAGACTGGGGGCTTCAGTACTACAATCTCGGCACGCCGGGCTGGATGATGCGCACATCCGAGCGCTCACGCGAAGACGTGGTCGCAGAGCGACTGGCGCAGACGCCAGCGGAACGCGAGCGCATCTCGGCTGTCTACACGCCGGGATGACGTGCGAGCGTGGCAGGGCACGTCATTGCTGTGCTGGTGTGCCATTTTCTGGATTCCTTGCGGGCGGCCGTCTCCTGGCGATGGGCTCGCGCCCATGAGCTGGCGGTGCGCCGTCGAGACATTGCCTGAATGAAACTCCTGGTCATCGAAGACGAGAAGAAGCTTGCAGAGTACCTGCGCCGCGCGCTCGTCGAACAGAACTACGTGGTCGACGTTGCCGCGGACGGCATGAACGGACTGCACCTGGCCCGGGAGGGGCAATACGATCTCATCCTCCTGGACGTCATGCTGCCGGTCATGGACGGGTTTACTGTCCTGCGCGAACTGCGCAGGACGAGCAAGGTGCCTGTGCTCATGCTTACCGCACGCGACAAGGTGGAGGATCGCGTCCAGGGGTTGCGCGATGGCGCGGACGACTATCTGCCCAAACCGTTCGCGCTGTCCGAACTGCTGGCCCGCATTCTGGCACTGGGCCGGCGATCGGGCCAGAACACGGCCGAGATCAGCGGCCAGAACGTGTTGCGCGTGGGCGATCTGGAACTGGACCTGCTGCGCCGCCGAGCCTCTCGCACCGGCATCCGCCTTGACCTCACCGCCAAGGAGTTCTCCCTCCTGGCACTGCTCATGCGCAAGCAGGGGCAGGTGTTGTCACGCTCGGAACTCGCCGAGCAGGTCTGGGACATGAATTTCGACAGCAACACGAACGTCGTCGAAGTCGCCGTGCGGCGACTGCGCGCAAAGGTCGATGATCCGTTTGACCAGAAGCTTCTGCGCACTGTGCGCGGCATGGGATACGTCCTTGACGCCGAGGGTGCGTGATGTGGCCTCGGGGCGAGGGCTCCCTCCAGGGCTGGCTCGCACGCTGGCTGGCCCTGCTGACCTTTCTGGCCATTGGTCTGGTCTGCTCGGTCGTCTATGTGGCCACAAGCTTCAATCTGGACAACCGTCACCAGGCGCTGCTACAGCAGAAGATGGAGGTCGTCCAGCATCTGTTCGACGAAAGTGCGTTGCAGCAAGATGAGGACTCTCTCAACCACAAGCTGCAGGATTTCTTCATCGGACGTTCCGAATTCTCGCTCGCCGTGGACCTCGATGGGCAACGTCTGAGTTATGGCGGCACGGGCGACAGATCTACATTCGAGGCCAGCCGTGATGTGGATTTCCTGCTTCGGGATCCGCGGCATGCGGGAGCTTCCATTCCGGCCTCCATTGCGCTGGACATTTCGGCTGACGTTCGCCTTCAGAGGGTATTGGCCTGGACGCTGCTGCTCTGCACGGTGGGCGGCGCTATCGTGGCGGCGCTCGTGGGATCAGCACTCGCGCGCGCGGCGTTGCGGCCCGTTCAGGAATTGGCCGCCCAGGCCAGCGCATTAGCACCTGACCGCATCGGTGAGCGGCTGACTGAGCAAGGGCTCGCGCAGGAACTCCTGCCTCTCGTGCGGCAGTTCAACCAGGTCCTGCGGCGTCTGGAGGCGGCCTACGTGCAGATGGAAGGGTTCAATGCCGACGTGGCGCACGAACTGCGTACGCCCCTTGCGACTCTCGTAGGGCAGACTGAGCTGGCCTTGTCTTCGCCAACGGACGATGCGGCCATGCGAGAGGTGATGGGCTCGAATCTGGAAGAACTCCACCGTCTGTCATCAATCATCCGAGACATGCTGTTCCTGTCGCAAGCGGATCGCGGTGCGATCGCCCGCACGAGTTGGGTCGGTAATCTGGCCGACCTCGCCCGTGAGGTGGCCGAGTACCACGAGGCAGAGGCAGAGGACATGGGCGTAAGCCTGTGCGTCCAAGGCCGTGGGTACGCCCAGGTCGATCGGGGCCTGCTCCAACGCGCGCTGTCCAATCTGTTGAGCAACGCGATTCGGTACGCAGATTTCGGCAGCACCGTCACCCTGAGAGTCGACGAGCGCGATGACCTGGTTTACCTGGATGTGGCGAACCTCGGAACGCCTATCGAGCCTCATCACCTGCCACGCTTATTCCACCGCCTGTATCGCGCGGACGAGGCGCGGGCATACGACAGCAATCATCATGGGCTTGGCCTGGCCATTGTTGATGCCATCGCGCGTATGCATGGTGGACGTGGGCGGGCGCGATGCGAGGAACGGCTGGTCACGATTGGGTTCTCCGTGGCGGTGTTGTCAGCGTCGCCGGTCACCTCCGAGCGCTCAGTTTCAGGCAATGCTTGACCCTGTAGCCACTCCAGGCTTTACGGTAGCGGTCTCAGTGATTTACCGAGATTCACATGTCCTCCATCAAAACCCTCAAACTTCGCATCGAAGGCATGGATTGCGGCAGCTGCGCCGTCAAGATCGAGAACGCGCTGAAGCGAATCCCTGGGGTGAGCGATATCCAGGTCAGCTACGCGCAGGAGAGCCTGGCCGTGTCGCTCGACGAGGATCGCAGCACGCGTCAGGCGATCGAGTCCCAGATCCGGGCGCTGGGTTTCACCCCGGTAGGCCCGGCCGATGCCGGTGGGGCTTCGGCAGCGGCGAGCGCGGAACGGCGCTCTATCTGGCTGGGCAAGAAGGCGCAACTGGTGCTGATGACGGGTCTGGTCTTCGCGGTGGCCTTCCTCGCCGCGTGGATCTGGCCGCAGGCCGAGCGCTGGCTGTACTCGGCGGCAGCGCTGGTCAGCGTGTTCCCCGTGATGCGGCGTGCCTGGGCCAGTGCGCGCACGGGCACGCCGTTCAGCATCGAGACGCTGATGTCGGTGGCTGCCCTCGGCGCGCTCGTGATCGGCGCAGCCGAAGAGGCTGCCGTCGTGATCTTCCTGTTCGCCGTGGGCGAGCTCTTGGAAACGGTGGCCGCCGGGCGCGCACGCTCGGCGATCAAGGCCTTGATGGACGTGACGCCCCGACAGGCCCTGCGTGAGCAGGACGGCCATCTGCAGACCGTGCCGGTCGAGCAATTGGCGATCGGGGACGTGGCCATCGTGCGGCCCGGGGACCGGATTCCTTCGGACGGCGTCGTTCTGGAAGGCGAGTCCGACGTCAACGAGGCGCCGATCACGGGCGAGTCGGTGCCGGTGCCCAAGGGCGGGGGCGCCACCCTCTACGCGGGCAGCATCAACGGCAACGGCGAGCTGCGCATGTCGATCTCCCGCCCGGCGTCGGACAACACGATCGCGCGCATCATCCACATGGTGGAGGAGGCGCAGGAGACCAAGGCGCCGCTCGCACGGTTCATCGACCGGTTCAGCCGCGTGTACACGCCCTTGGCCATGGTGCTGGCCCTGCTCATCGCGGTCGTGCCGCCCTTGCTGGCGGGGGCGGACTGGATGACCTGGATCTACCGGGGTCTGGCCACCCTGCTGATCGCCTGCCCGTGCGCCCTGGTCATCTCCACGCCGGCGGCGATTGCGTCCGGTCTCGCTTCTGGCGCCCGCCGAGGCCTGCTGATCAAGGGCGGCGCGGCGCTCGAGACGCTGGGCAAGGTCAAGACGGTGGCATTCGACAAGACGGGCACGCTCACGGAAGGCCGGCCGCGCGTGACCGACGTCGTCGCGCTGCTGGACGACGAGAGCGTGGTGCTGGCTCAGGCCGCGGCCGTCGAGCGCAAGACCAGCCACCCGCTGGGCGCTGCCATTGTCGAGGAAGCCCAGCGGCGCGCGTTGACGCTGCCCGACAGCTATGGGGCGGCGTTGACCCTGCCGGGCAAGGCCGTCACCGCCCGGCTGAAGTCCGGTTTCGTCACGGTGGGATCGCCACGGCATGCCGCCGAGGCCGCTACCGTGTCCGAGGACTTGCAACTCACCATCCGCACGCTGGAGGCCGCCGGCAAGACGGTAGTCGTCGTCCTGGCTGGCAAAGTCGTGGCCGGGCTCATCGCCTTGCGCGACGAGCCCAGACCGGATGCCGCCGAGGCTGTGCGGCGTCTGCACGCCATGGGCGTGGGGGCGGTCATGCTGACGGGAGACAATCAGCGCACAGGCGACGCGATTGGTCAGGCCCTCGGCGTGGCCGTGCAGGCCGAACTGCTGCCCGAGGCCAAGCTTGCCGCCATCGAGGCACTCAAGCACAAGGGCGAGGTCGCCATGGTGGGCGACGGCATCAACGATGCCCCCGCGCTGGCCACCGCGTCGGTCGGCGTGGCCATGGGCGGCGGCACGGACGTGGCGCTCGAGACTGCCGATGCCGCGCTGCTCAGGAACCGGGTGTCAGGCGTCGCCGACATCATCGACCTCTCCCGGGTGACGCTGGCCAACATCTGGCAGAACATCGCGCTGGCACTCGGGCTGAAAGCCGTGTTCCTGCTGACCACCGTGTTTGGCATCACGACGCTATGGATGGCGATTCTGGCCGATACAGGGGCCACGGTGCTCGTGACCGCCAACGCGCTGCGCCTGCTGCGTTACCGAGGCCCGCAGGCATCGCACAAGGTGGAGCCATGAGCGAGCGTGCCGCATGGTGGTGGTTGGCTGGCGGATGGGCCGTGGCGCTGATGGCTACCACTGGCGCGGTCCTCGTCGGTGAGATCCTGGGGCAGACCCCATGCTCGCTCTGCTGGTATCAACGGATCTTCATGTTTCCGCTCGTCTGGATACTCGGCGTGGCGAGCTACCGGTCGGACTTTGCCGTGTGGCGCTATGCCCTGCCGCTCGCTGTCGTCGGTGGCGGATTCGCGGTCTATCACAGCCTCCTGTACTGGCGGTGGATCGAGCCTGCCATCGTGCCCTGCTCCGCCGAGGCTTCATGCTCAGGGGCCAACATGCTGATGTTCGGCATCGTGCCGCTGCCGGGGCTGTCTGCCGCTGCCTTTCTTATCGTCGTGCTCTCCCTGACCTTCGTTCGCAGGTACACCCGCTCATGAATCGTCGTTCCCTGGTTCTGGTCGTCGGCGCCGTTGCCGTGGCCGCGCTGGCCGTTGCTGCCGTTCTCTCCTCCAGAAATGCGTCGCTCACGTCCCCGGTCGCACCGGCCGCTGCGGATGCCCGCGGCGCCGCGCAGGCACTGGTGCGCTTCCATTCACCGGTGCTGGGGCGCATGGATGCGCCGGTCACCATCGTGGAGTTCTTCGATCCGTCCTGCGAGGGGTGTCGCGCGTTCCACCCCCACGTCAAGGCGCTCCTGGAGCGCTACCCGCAGGACGTGCGCGTGGTGATGCGCTATGTGTTGTTCCACAAGGGATCGGAGGAGACGGTGCGTCTGCTGGAGGCCGCGCGTCGTCAGAATCTCTTCGCGCCGGTGCTGGACGCAATTCTCGCGGCGCAGCCGGATTGGCACGATGACCCGGCCGTCGCGGCCGCATGGGCAGCGGCCGCGCGGGCGGGTCTTAATGAGGGGCAGGCGCGCGCCATCCTGCAAGACGAAGGCATCAGCCGGGTCATCCAGGCCGATGCGGCCGACGTCGAGCAGTTCGGCATCCGCGGCACGCCGACTTTCTACATCGATGGACAGCGCCTGGATCGACTCAGCCCGGAGGCGCTGCAGAGTGCCGTCGAATCGGCGATACGGCAGGTGTCGAGGTGACTAATGTCGAACCGTTGAACGCCTGCCTGCTGCACTCCAAGTCGCGCACATTTGATAAAGGCAGACTTGGACGTCCAAGTGCACGTTCTGCTGCAAGGCAAGATGCTCGCAGCACAGGATCGGTTCGGATTCAGCAGCGGCTTCATACATGTCAACCAGTTCCATTCCTGTTTCCGCTTCGGCGCCATGTGGCTCCTTCGCCACGGCTCTCAAATGCGGCGACAAGACCGATTGATGAGTCGATTCCAACCGCTATCGCACGCCAGGTGCTGGCATCGACTCGGCTGGACACGGCCCGGACCCGCGCGGCAGGCATGCTTGCAATGTGCGATGCGTAGACCGCAATGGCGCGGGCCATCAGTCGGCCCATTGCCGGGCGGCGGACTCCCAACTGCTCAACCTCTGCAACGAGGTCGAGCGGATTGCCCTTTGTCGCGCACAGCCAGCGCACCAATTCTGCGGCTCGCCCCTGCAGCCCCTCCTCGGCCTGCGCCAGCTCGTCAGGTGTGGCGGACAGAAGGCGCCGGCAGTAAGCCGCCATGGAATGACGCAGCCAGGTCGTGATGGCAACTGGAGAGGCCCCAGGGACGGCCCGAACGGTTTCCAGCACCGCAGCAAATGAAACGTAACTTTGCATTTATCGCTCTCTTGGATCCCTGCGATTCATGGGCGCCGAAACTCGAGAATTGATCCAGGCACAGCGCCTGCCGATGCCCCGCACGCGAGGCACGAGCCGTGCACTGTCAATCAAGCGCTTCTGTGGAATCGCCTCGCGCGAGAACGGCAGCAAAGTTCTCGGACTCGATCGCATACCCTCTCTTCCATTCGCGGGCCAGCTCGGTCACATCAGCGAAGAGTGGCGGCATGCGAGACCGGCCAAGTTGAAAGTCACGCATCCCTTTATCGCCGGCTGCATTCAGGGCTGCATCGACGCCATTCCAATCGCCAGCCATGTGCGCGATCGCGTAGCGGCAGCGTGTGTCGAGTCCACGCACGGTGGTCTGTTTCAGGCATTCGGACGTAGATCCATGAAGGGGGGAACGTGAGTTGTGGGTATGCATGTGAAGTCTCCGCTTTCGGTTGAGGGGGCGTTCGTCCGTGAGTCCAATCGGGGGGTAGGACCCCAGGGAACGGGCGGAGATGCGGAGCGTGCAAGGGGGAAGCTTTGTAACGGTCGGCCTGCCGGCCGTTATGAATGCCCCCTTGCACGCTCTGCGCGCCCGTTCACGTTCCGACCCATACCCCCGATGGACGGCATCACGGACGGACGCCACCGACGCGGCAGCTTCGGCATGCAGACATACTGAGCGGCCCGCGCGAGCGGGAGCCGCTCGATACGGCGCCGCAGGCGCCCAGCCGGCCGCAACGCGGCCCGCAAGCGCAGCGCGCAGCGACTGGCGCTCGGCGCCGGGCGCGAAGGCGTGAGGGATGGAAGCCCCGGCAGAGCCGGGGGCGAGACTCGCGACAGCGAGGCTCGACGCGCAGCGCGAGAGCCCGGTCCCATAGGGACACGCCCATTCTTGATGTTCAGAAATCCTGCGGTACACTGGATGAATGTACAGCTATCAGCCTATCGCCGTCACCGTGCCTGAGCGCAGCGTATTCCTGCGTCTGGTCGGCGACGTGCGCGCCGGATTTCCGTCGCCGGCGGCTGATTTCGCACAAGAGCGCATTGACTTAATCAAACAACTGGTCGTGCATCCGCAGGCCACATTTTTGATGCGCGTGCGGGGCGACTCGATGCGTGAGCTAGGCATCGATGACGGTGACGTAGTGGTCGTCGACAGAGCGATCCGTCCGCGGCATGCGCACATCGTGGTTGCCATCGTAGATGGCGAGTTCACCTGCAAGCGGTTATTCCAACGGCAGGGTCGTATCAAGCTCCAGGCCGGCAATCCCACGTATCCCGATATCGTCCCGCGTGACGGCCAGACGCTCGAAGTGTGGGGCGTTGTCACGTCGTGCATTAAGCAGTTCCCAGCTTGACCCAAGGCCACCATGTACGCGCTTCTGGACGGCAATAATTTCTACGTCGCAGCCGAGGTCGCATTTCGCCCGTCGCTCGCGGGCAAACCGGTTGTTGTCCTGTCCAACAACGATGGTTGCGTGATTTCCCGTTCGAATGAAGCCCGTGCGCTCGGCATCAAAATGGGCGCGCCCTGGTTCAGGGTGAGTCACCTGGCTGACTCGGCCGGATTGGTAGCGCTTTCAGCCAATTTTGCCCTGTACGGAGACATCAGCGACCGCATGATGTCGCTTGCCGCAGGCTTGGGCCCTACGCAGGAGATCTACTCGATCGACGAGTGTTTCATCGGTCTTGACGGCATGCGAGGCGATTTGGTCGAGCGCGCACGCAAGATCCGAGGGCGCATCTTGCAATGGATCGGCGTGCCCTGCTGCATCGGGATCGCACCGACGAAGACTCTGGCCAAACTCTCGAACCACGTTGCGAAGCGAGCTGAACGCAAGCCAGGCAGCTACCCTGCTCACCTGTCCCAAGTCTGCAACTTGGGAGCGATGCCCAAAAGTGATGTCGACGAGCTCATGCAGGCCACGGCAGTCGGCGAAGTCTGGGGCGTAGGAAGCCGCATCGGAGCCCAGCTCCAGCTAGCCGGCGTCCAGACAGTGCACGACCTGGTGCGGTACGACACGGGCACGCTCAGATCGCGCTGGGGTGTTGTGCTCGAACGGACTCAGCGCGAGCTGCAAGGCGTACCGTGCATCGAGCTCGATGAAAGCCCTGCGCCGCGCAAAGAAATCGCGAGCACGCGTAGCTTCGGGCGGCCCATCACGTCGATCGAGCCGCTCATCGAAGCCGTGACGGCGTTTGCCACGACGGCAGCTGTGAAGCTGCGCGGCCAAGCCAGTGTGGCCAGCCAGGTCCTGGTCTTTGCACGGACCAGCCCTTTCCGAGAAGGTCCCCGCTTCTCGCGCAGTTGCGTCGTGCCGGTACGGCCAACGCGTGACACGCGGCACCTGGTGGCCGCAGCGATCGCCGGCGTGCGAAAGATATATGCGCCCGGCTATGCGCTAGCAAAAGCGGGCGTGATGCTGCTGGACCTGCAGCCCGACGACCTCGTCCAGGGCGAGCTCGGCCTGGACGAGCCGCACGAGGATCAGACGCAGCTGATGACCGCCCTGGACGCTATCAACCAGCGCTATGGTCGCGGGGCGATCGGCATTGCGAGTGCAGGACCTGCGGGTGCGACCAAACACTGGCAAATGCGCCAGGAGCGCAAGACCCCTGCGTACACGACCAATTGGGCAGAGCTACCCATCGTGCGCGCGTGAGGCGACATACGCCGTTAGGCGCCCGGATGGGGCGCCTAACGGCTTAGAAGAGCATCATCTGCCCTGCCCTCGCTGGCTCGACCAGGACGGCTTCCGGCTGAGCAGGCACCGCAGCTACGGCAGGTGCAGGACCAGCCTCCTTGCGTGTCTGGATGTCAGTGCTCGAGATCACATCAAGCATCTGGTCAGCCATGCGGCGCAACCGCAGGCGTTCGCTCCAGCCGTTGGCAATGTGCGCCACCGTGTACCAGTGATCCCATTCGGCCAATGTCAGCGCATTGCCGTGGACCACCACAGCCGGGATACCCAGCAGCGTGAACTGGATGTAAGCCATGTGCACGCAACGCAAGTCGACGTCGATCGCCGACACGTGCATGCAATCCCAGTAATCAACGCCGACATCGCGGATGGCCTGCGCCGCGGCCACTACCATGCCACCGGCGCCGACAGCCGGCTCGTGCACCCGTACGAAGCCCCGCTGCGCGACCGTGGCCGCCAGATCCTCGCGGCTGCCCATGATCATGCCGGCCATCAGCCGCGAAACGCAGTACGGGGTGAAGAACTGCCCCGTTTCCGCGTTGCCCAGGTCCAGCATCATGTAGGTTGCGCCGAGCACGTCGGCAAAATCACCGTGTTCCACCAAGGTCTGGAACTCGAGCTGCAGGTGCGCGAATGCCTGCACAAGCAGATCGAGCTCGTCGCGCTCATACCTACCCACAACTTCGAGATATCGCGTCTCTCGCGCTTCAGCGCGCGACAAGTCGAGCTTGGCCAGGGCGATCGCGCAGATCTCGATCCAATCGCGCCAGACGCGATCGACACCGAAGCGCCGCGCCACGCGCTGGATGATCTTCACGATCTCCTGCTGATGGTTGCTCGAATTTTGGATGTGACGACGCTGCTGTGCTTTGCTTGCCATGTGTATCTCCGGTTGCCAGGGCGGGAATGCCCGGAACCCGAGATCACGGCGCAGCGCAGCGCTCAAGTGGCGTAGCTGGCGAAGGCCACAAGTGCCGCTCGCGGCGGCACGCAGCACTTGAACGCGAGAACGCCGTGACACAATGACCGGGCAGCAGGACCGCCCAACAGTGCTACGGCTTTCATGGGTGCGGCTCAAGATCACCTGCCTTCGTTGAGCGGAGTGGAGCGAAGGCAGAGCGAGCACGCCGGCGCTGCCGGCGTGATGCGTGCCGGGAACCCCGGCACGCGGCGGCCGCAGCCGCCCGTATGGCCTACATCAAGCCCAGCTGCGCCATGGACGTAACAGCGTGACCAGCCACGATCAGATGGTCGAGCACGCGCACACCAACGAGATCCAAGGCAGTTACGAGCTGACGCGTGGTCGCGATGTCTGCCTTGCTCGCTTCCGATGAACGGCTCGGATGGTTGTGCGCCAGAATCACTGCCGCGGCGTTGTGCAGCAGCGCCAGCTTGACCATCTCTCTCGGATGCACTGTGGCCTGATTGATCGTGCCGGCAAACGGCTCAGCATAGGCAATGAGGCCATGCTGGCTGTCCAGGAGGAGCATGGCGAAGACTTCCCGCTCAAGGCCAGCCAGCTTGACCTGGACGAAGGTCTTGGCCTCGGCCGGGCTCATCATCTTCGTGCGCGGCGTCAGGGTCTCGATGATGTCGCGCGCGACGCACAGCACGTCGTGATCAGAGGCGGCCCGGAACTGGCCGTTGGACTCAGCGACCATCAACGGACGGCGTACTGGCGAGGGAGTGCTCTCGGAGATGATTGCGCTCGCGAAATCGAGAGAAAACTGCGACATGGGTAGCTCCTGATGCAGGCTGGATTGCCTGCAACGTGAGCACCGCGCCACAGCGCAGGGCTCAAGTGGCGAAGCCGGCCGCTAGGCCGCAAGCGCCAAGGGGCGCGCAGCACTTGAACCCGAGAATGGCGCGGTACGATAGGATGCAGCAGTCAGCCCCCACCCTTGGTGGTCTCCCAGACCACGCCCAAAGGGCGCCATCTACTTATCGGCACTAGGCGCGCCGACGTGCGGCCCCGCCGCCTTCTAGCCTCGGCGAATGGGACTACTCGTGCGCCACGCTCCTATGGTCGAGTCAGCACACGATGTGGTGCCGAAGGCTGAGGTGTTGGCGAGCCGTCAGGTCTGATGCTCAAGACGGCCGGAGGTAAAGGGTTCGCCAACGCCGAAAAGCTCAGCACGTCCAATGCGCACAGCGATACAGCTGCCACCTTCTAACCCTGAAGCGACGTCTCGTCGCGCGGGCCGCATGTATCGTGCAGTGGGTGAGGAGAGGAGTCGTAGACTGTCGAGGTACAGCCGCGTTAGCAGGGTGCATGTCTGCCTGCGCAAAAGCCGGGACAGAGACACCCGAAACCGGCAATGCAGCGAGAGAGGGGGACAAAGACTCGGCTGGTGTGTATTGGAAGCCTTTTTTGACGCCATAGAACCTATTGCATTCGTTCCGGAGTCTAGACTGCCATCCAGCGACCCTAGGTAATAGCGGCCGGAGCGACCTCTTCAGTCCTGCTCTCCCGATGCATCGTCACCGCATCGCTTAGGGACGCAAGCAGCGGCCGAAATCGATCAAAGTTAATGTGTGCCGCGTGTTTCGCGACTATCTGATGAGCGAACACAGCCTTTGAGTACGTAAGACTCCGGTCCGCTTTGTCGTCTGGGTCGAACGATTTGCCGTCCACAAGTCGAGCGGTATCTTCTGTCTTGAAAAGGCTCTCAATGCACGATTCGTCCGCGCCCAACAGTGGAGTGGCAGTCAAGTAAAGATTCGCACTGACCCGAGTGAGTGGCCTGCTCTTATTAAATACCACCCCGAGCTTCTTGGCGGGGCCATACACCTCTCTCCCAGCGGCATCATTATCCACGATAACGGGATGCTGCTGACCGCCCGCTTTGAACCTCTGAACTTCGGCACCGTAAGTGGCGACAAATTTTTTCAGATCCGCCGTCCCACCCCGGATCCTGGTTAGGCGACGGGTACTGTTGCGCGGATAACGATAGAAACGGATTTTGAACTTTATCTCTTCATCACCGGTGCGATAGGCGAGCTCAGGAAAATCATCGACCAACGCGCGTATGGCATGAACCAAGTAAACGTAGTCGGTGGAGCCCTCGCAAATCACCAGCGGCAAAGGTGTGGCATAGAACTCAGTGAAATACAGAAATTTTCTATAGGTCTCTTCGTTTCTCGTAAGATCCACCAAGTCAGACGCCGGCGTGATCGGGGGTTCACCTTTGGATTCACGTGCCAAATTCAAGTTGAATAGATCTACGCGGTCGATAAATGCGAGCATTCCCCTGAGCTGGGCTGGTGTTCCTGCCACCTGTGTGCTTTGTCCGGCCTCGCCTATGCCCGAAATGTAGAACTCGCCCTTGGTTATGAGACGATGCACCCTCGCCCTTACTTCTCTCCGATACTCAGAGGGAACATTCACAACGCGATTCACAACAAGTCCGGTCACTTCCTGCCGCGAATGACGATACTGCATTCTCGTCTTCCTAGAATTCAGTTTGAATCCGCTTCGCGATATAACGTCAACTAGTTCTTTACTTGCTTCCCATCTGTTTGAATCCCGGTCAACTTGATGCGCAATAGCGCTCGGAAACTCTTCCTGGTTGGTGGAAAAGGTCAAGTCGTCGGCATACCGGGTGTAGGAGCACCCGACTTGCGTTGCTAAACGTGATAAATGAATGTCAAGTATGCTGGCTACGAGGTTCGCGATTACTGGTGATGACGGGCTACCCTGTGGCAACTTGCTTTTGAAGCAAGCGATCTGAGCGATAACCAGTGCAGCAATTGGCTTGAGCTGGAAGTTTCGATTATTTTCAAAATAGCCACGTACCCTTCCAAAATGAATGGAGTCAAAAAAATCAGCCAGATCGATGTTGAACACCCACCTTCTTTTTCTGTGCACGCGAGCGTTTGTAATAATACTTAGTCCCGGCTCAAAGCCGTGGGACAGAACCCCACGCCTTTGCCCTGGCAATCGCGGCGACTCCACGCTTCGAATTTCCCGAACGCAATTTGCAAGCAGTGCTGCAAGCTTTCTTTGCAAAGCTTTAGTCGCATCATCAGGGGCGCTAATGGTGCGATGCCCTCCATTCTTCTTGGGTATGGCGAACTGAGTGTATCGAGATTCCTCTTTCAGCCCATGGAGAGCATATGTCAGTTTAGAGGACTCATATCCCAATAGAGCAGCCATTTCGCGCCTTGTGTCAGCATTGCGCAAGGCGATTAACTGTGACATATAAAGTACGGCCTGATAATCAAGTGGCCCCACAAACACTCATTGGCTTGATGAGCATACATCAGCTGTACGATAACCAGTTAGCCGACATGGAGCATACCCGGAAACATTTCGTTCACTTGCCGCGAAACACGACAAAAAAATCTGTTTGCGGGGCCAAGAGCTTTTTAACACAAAAATTACATGTTGATCCAAAAATTGAGCCGGTGCTGTCCCACGCCCCGTCAGTTACAGGCCGCCCGCCCGTGCTTGCGCCTTAACACTGTCTCGGCGCGCTGCTTGGCACGCTAAGAATCTTGCTCACGGTGCTGCTGCAAAGCCATCCCTGCAAGTCATACCCCGAAGCAGGCCAAGGACTTGACAACGTGTAGCCATTGGAGGGAGCTAAGCGTGCCGCTCGAGTCGCCCCGTTCTGATGTGGTCGGCACGACTGCGTATGGGTACGCCTTCAGCCAAAGGACGAACGCACAAACCGCATGCGTGAGCCGTGTTCAGCCAAAGAGTCCAGGAGAAATTTGCACGAGTTGAGGAAGCTCAGCCCGATAAATAGGCGCCCAACCCTTGATGTCCTCCTCCGCGCGTGAGTGAGATGCGAGTCCCAGATAATAGTTTTTTTCCTCAATTCGCACGAAGACTATCCATTCACCAGTAAGCTTCTGGTTTTTCGCACGCCATTCGAGAGGCCGAGTCACGCGGTCTTCAACGTAGAGGGCAATGCTCTCTTCGGAAATATGCTCCGCAAAGTGGGCACGAGCAAGGCCCTCCTGCGCTGCCTTGCTCATCGAAAGCGCATTTGCCGCTATCACGCTTGGATGTCCAAAAAAGAAGTGTTTGTGCCACAGCCCGGACAGAGGCCCATTTAATACAAAGCTGCTCTCGGGCTTAGTGAGAGAGGGACCACCTGAACCTTCCATTGCCGCGATCTCGCGAACGATACTCTTTGGGTTCAAGCCCAACACGGATTCGTGAAAACGCAACTGCAATGCGATCGCCCTACTACATCTTTGGTACGCAATGCCTTCCAATCCAATCTGACGCATGTACTTGGCCAATTCTGCGCACGTCACTTCGGCACCTGAAAATGATTCCCTGAAGACAAATTGAAATTTTGATGGCACGAGCGCCGTTCCCTTGCAGTGCATTTAGCCCTCCACCCGCCACGTTAAACATTAGGTCAAAGGTTACGACACCGCACCACGCATGCTCGACCTGAGAAGCAGACCTCGAACTGCCCGACTGATACACATCACGACGTCCAAGGCGTTGCGTAGTATCTGCCCGCTCCGCTCGAACGATTTCGGTAGAGCGAACTGAGCGCAGGCGGCGGACGTCAACTCCGTGCTCAGTCTGTGCCCCGAGAGCTCGGTGGCAGCTGACAGGCCCGTGTGGTCATGTGGGGCAGACTGGGGAGTTGTGGGCAGGGCTGTGGACAGCGCAGGGGGCACGCGCCAGCCTGTCCCCGCGGTGTCCATAGAGCTATCCACAACCGCGCGCAGCGCGCCAGGGGGTCGGCGCAGCCGAGCTCCACATGTCCATGCGGGCGGGGTGAAAGAAGGGCCTAGTTCACGTGAGACGCCAACGCCAAGTTCCGAGAAAGAACAGACAAATTTGTAACTCTGCGGGTATTATCATCTGCCTCCAACCCTATCTCTTCCTCACCCATGGAATCAGTGGCAGCACGACTTGTCAGAGCTCGACAGGACGCTCGGCTGACGCAAGTCGAGCTTGCACGAAGTGTAGGGGTCGCGCAGAGCGTTGTCTCAAGGATCGAAGCAGGCGACACACAGCGCTCGAAGTATTTGATCCCGATCGCACAGACTCTTGGCGTCTCTCCGGAGTGGCTCGCCCAGGGTGTGGGCCCAGCGCGACATGCCACGGCAGCAGAGATTCGCCGATACGAGTGTGCGGGCGCTGAGACGAGACTGATTATTCAGGCTCTACTAAGCATCGAGCATGGTCTACCCATGCCGGCAGAAGCCCCCGCGTCCTTACGCCCTCTTCTCGAGGCTGCGCGCCTCATGGTCCGACAAACACCCAGGGTCTAGCGACACAGTTTTTGCGCCGGCCGCAACTCGCGACGTATCGTTGCGTTTTAACACTCGTTGACACGAAATAAGCGTCATGACATATTTCGGCCTGTGCGATTGCAAAATTGCCCGTCTTTAACAACTTATGATCGATGAATACCATTCCGCTGCGCTCGCGCAGACGTTTGAGTGGCCACCTGTAACGCGCCGGGGTGGGAGTAAAACTGGCGAAATCTCTTCGTGAGAGCTTCCTGCGTGCGGGTGTGTGAACACCGTGTGTGCGCAGGCTCACGTAGAGGGACGGCTACAGCCGCGCCCCGGTGGATTCATGCCGCAAGCATGACCCCAAGCTATCGATGGCGACGTAATCGAAAGCGAAGTCGTCCGGCCCAACCGGAACGTGCCGTGCAAACCGGCCCCTCGCGAACAGCATCGTGGCATCTTGCTGTCGCGAGGGCACATCCTCGAGCCGCCAGCAACGGCAGCTGGAGAATGTGCCCCGTCAACACAGATCCTGGACCAAGCATAGAGATGAGTTGGAAATGATTGAAGCCGTCACCATGCCCCGAACCGAATTGCAGCAGTTGCTTGTTGAAGCAGCGCGGCTAGGCGCAAATCATGCTTTCGACGAGCTGACCACCTATCATCTCCGTGACGCTTGCAAACGCTTAGGGGTGAGCTACAACACGCTCGCAAAACGCATTAAAGAGGGCAAGATCCGGCCCGTTGACGGCCGTATCAGTGGCAGGGAGATCCGAAGATACCTATCCCAGCATGTCGGCGACAGCTGATGGGCTGGGGTTGTAGTAGGTAAGCGCCTGTTTGGTGTTTGACCAACCAAACACCTTGCAGAGGGTGAGCACGTCCACCTTCTTGCACAGCATGGTGGCCGCTGTGTGTCGGGAATCATGAAAGGTGAACCCGGATAATCCCGCCTGCGCGCGGTACTTTCGGAAGAGAGAGTCCAGGCTAGCCGCCGTCAAGTTGAACACCGACACCTCGTGCCAGCCCTGCATCTGAACGATGATACGCTGCGCCCTGCTGGACAGGGGAACATCCCGTCGCTTGCCGTTCTTCGTCATGGGCAAACGCACATGGCGTTCGTGGATGTTCGACCAGTGGAGGTTGCACAGCTCGCCCGCTCGCATGCCCGTGCGCAATGCCAGTAAGAAGCACAAGCCGACGGCCTGCTTTTTCGACGAGACGCGCTCAGCCCAGCGATAATCCAGTTCTCGCAGTATCCGGCGTACCTCGTGCCAATGGATCACGCGCTCACGATGCGGCACGGTGGGCGGTTTCTTGATGTCCCGGCACGGATTGTCCTTAATCCAGCGCCATTCCAGCTTGGCCACCTGGAATACCGCAGACAAAAGCGTCAACTCACGCAGCACAGACCCCGGCTTGACCTTGCCGATGCGGTAGTCGCGGAACACGGCAATATGTGTGGCATCCACCTGAGAGAAAGGCACGTCTAACGGCAGCGGATAGTGCTCGAACGCCTGAAGGCGAATCTGCTCCCAACGCGTACCGCGACGCTTCGGAGCCTCTTCCTGCGAGAATTTTCGCAAAGCGTCCCTAAGGGTGTGGAGATTGCCAGCGGGCTTCGAGGCCTTGTTGCGGATCTCTAGTTCGCGGAGGGCAGCCCACTCAACAGCTTCTCGCCTGGTCGCGAACACTTGGCTGTCGCGCACTCCAAGAGACTTCACCTGTGCGCGGTACCCTTTGCTGGTTTTTTGGATGCTTGCCATCGGAGGCTGGCATGGGGCCAAAATGGGGCCGCTGGCTGCGAATCTTAGTTATTCGGCACTCAACGAGCTCAACATGACCTTTGTATGCCGTTGATTTTGAACGTTTTTGATTCTATACGATCAACGGATTTCAATACTGTGGTGCCGGTGAAAGGAATCGAACCCTCGACCTTCTCATTACAAGTGAGCTGCTCTACCAACTGAGCTACACCGGCACGGTAGACCGCGGCGTGGCGCGGCGGTCTGAAGACGCCCCGGCGGGGAGCCGGGGGCGCTATTCTACTTGATGACTTTCAGGCGCGGGCGGCTGCCGCCGTTGTCGCTCCCAGACGGCGACGGATCGTCGTCGTCCGGGGCGTCGGCGCCCGTGTCGGGCACGGCGGCCAGCACGGGGCGATCCTCCGCAGCCGGTGCGCTGGGCGCCTCCTCTGCGGGGCAGCCTCGGCGTGCGCGGGCGGCGGCGATGCCACGTCGGCGTCGGACGGCTCGAACGCCATGCCCTGCCCGGTCTCGCGGGCATAGATGGCGCGCACCGCCGTGATCGGCACAGAGATCTGGCGGCTCACACCGCCGAATCGCGCCTGGAATTCCACGTAGTCGTTCCCCAACTGCAGCTTGTGGGTGGCGAGCGTACCGACGTTGAGCGTGATCATCCCATCGCGCACGTGCTCGCGGGGAACGACGGTGTGCTCGTCGACAGCGACCGACAGGTACGGTGTGTAGCCGTTGTCGGTGCACCACTCGTGCAAGGCGCGGATGAGGTAGGGCTTGGTGGAAGTTTCCGTCACTTGCGCATGACCTTCTCGGACGGCGTGAGCGCCTCGATGTAGGCCGGACGCGCGAAGATGCGCTCGGCGTACTTCTGCAGCGGCGCGGCGCTGCGCGGCAGCTCGATGCCGTAGTGATCCAGGCGCCACAGGAGCGGGGCCAGGGCCACGTCGAGCATGGAGAACTCCTCGCCCAGCATGAACTTGTTCTTCAGGAACATGGGGGCGATCTGCGCGAGGCGATCACGAATGTTCTGGCGCGCGTTCTCGAGCGCCTTGGCGTCGCTCTGGGCGGCGCGGGATTCGAGCGTGCTCACGTGCACGAAGAGCTCTTTCTCGAAGTTGTAGAGAAAGAGACGCGTACGACCGCGCATCACCGGATCCGCGGGCATGAGCTGCGGGTGCGGGAAGCGTTCGTCGATGTATTCGTTGATGATGTTGGATTCGTACAACACCAGGTCGCGCTCGGTCAGGATGGGCACCTGGCCGTACGGGTTCATGACCGAGATGTCCTCGGGCTTGTTGTAGAGATCGACGTCGCGAATCTCGAAGTCCATGCCCTTTTCGAACAGCACGAAGCGGCAGCGCTGCGAGTAGGGGCAAGTGGTGCCTGAGTAGAGGACCATCATGGCGAGCGTTCCAAATTCAAACAGTGGATCATAAGCGAAAGGCCAGCGCCGCGCGAGGGCGCGGCGCTGGCCGGGGCGGTACGGACGACGAAAACTACTTCACGTCGCGCCAGTACACCGCATTCAGGCGCCAGGCGATCAGCAGGAAAAGGCCGAGGTAGAACAACACCCACATGCCGATGCGCTTGCGATCCTGCTGGACGGGTTCCCCCATCCAGGTCATGAAGGCGGCGAGATCGGCCATCTGGCTGTCGAAGGCGCGAGCCTTGGCCGGATCCAGCGCCTTGAAGGCGACGTCGGTGCCGCCGTGGGCAACCACGCCCGTGGCCGGCGCCTTCTGCGTGGTGACGTAGCCGTCCTTGTCGTAGGTGGTGACCACGCGCTCCCAGCTGCCATCGGCCGTACGGTGCGTCAGCGTCTTGGTGAGCTCGCGCGCACCTTGTTGCTCCCACATCACGTGCGGCATGGCCACGCTCGGGTACAGCAGATTGTCCCAGCCCGTGAGCTTGGACGCATCCCGATAGAACGAGCGCATGTAAGTGTAGATGTAGTCACCTCCGGGCGGGCCGGCGTTGACCGACTTCGCACGGGCGATCACCGACAGATCCGGCGGCGCCGTGCCGAACCACGCCTTGGCGTCGCGCGGGGACATGGCGATGCGCATCATGTCGTTGACCGTTTCACCCGAGAACAGCAGGTTGTTGGTGATCTGCTCGTCGGACAGCCCGATCTGGCGCAGATCGCTGTAGCGCACGCTGGTGGCCGAGTGACAGTTCAGACAGTAGTTGACGAAGATCTTCGCGCCATTCTGCAGGGCGGCAAGATCGTTCAACCGGTACGGGGCGCGCTCCAGCGGCACACCGCCTTCGGCGGCGTGCACGGCAGGTGCCAACATCGACATCAGCAGCGCGAGAGCTCCAAGCAGCTTCTTCATCTTGATATCCGTATTCCGTCGACTCAATGGGGCTTGAAGGTGACGCGATCCGGCACCGGCTTGAACGTGCCGAGCCCGCTCCACCAGGGCATCAGCAGGAAGAAGCCGAGATAGATCAGCGTGCCACCTTGCGCCATGAGGTTGTACACGGGGCTCGGCGGCTGCGTACCCAGGAAGCCCAGGATCAGGAAGTTGATGATGAAGATCGCATACAGCCACTTGTGCCAGCCCGGACGATAGCGGATCGACTTGACCGGCGAGACGTCCAGCCAGGGCAGGAAGAAGAGGATGACGACGGCGCCACCCATGGCGGCCACGCCCCAGAACTTGGCGTCGATGACGCGCAGCAGCACGGCGAGGACGATGAGCACCGCCGGCACGACCAGGCGCAGGATGCCGCGCAGCCCGCCCTTGAGGAACAGCATGATCGCGCCCAGCACCGCCAGACCGGCCAGCACCCAGGCAAACTCGTTGGTGATGGCACGCAGCATCGAGTAGAACGGCGTGAAATACCACACCGGGGCGATGTGCGCCGGCGTCTTCAACGGATCGGCCGGCACGAAGTTGTTGTATTCCAGGAAGTAGCCGCCCATCTCCGGCGCGAAGAAGACGATCGCGAAGAAGACGATGAGGAACACGGCCGTGCCCAGGATGTCGTGCACCGTGTAGTACGGATGGAACGGCACGCCATCCAGCGGGATGCCGCGCGAATCCTTGTACTTCTTGATCTCGACGCCGTCCGGGTTGTTCGAGCCGACTTCGTGCAGCGCCACGATGTGCGCCACGACCAGGCCGATCAGCACCAGCGGGATCGCGATCACGTGGAACGCGAAGAAGCGGTTCAGCGTGGCGTCCGACACGACGTAGTCGCCACGGATCCAGATGGCCAGATCAGGCCCGATGAGCGGGATGGCCGCGAACAGGTTCACGATCACCTGGGCGCCCCAGTAGGACATCTGGCCCCACGGCAGCAGGTAGCCGAAGAAGGCTTCGGCCATCAGGCACAGGAAGATCGCCACGCCGAAGATCCAGACCAGCTCGCGCGGCTTGCGATACGAGCCGTAGAACAGGCCGCGCAGCATGTGCAAGTACACGACGACGAAGAACATCGACGCGCCGGTCGAGTGCATGTAGCGGATGAGCCAGCCGCCCGGCACCTCGCGCATGATGTACTCGACCGATTGGAAGGCACGTTCCGCGTCAGGCTTGTAGTGCATGACCAGGAAGATGCCAGTGACGATCTGGATCACCAGCACCAGCAGTGCGAGCGAACCGAAGATGTACCAGAAGTTGAAATTCTTGGGTGCGTAGTACTCAGAGACATGCGCCTTGAAAGTCGACGTGAGCGGAAAGCGCGCGTCGACCCATCCGAGCAGGCCCGTCGTCTCGATCTTTTTCTCGCCAGCCATGACAGCGGCTCCTTTTGCGTGGCGGTTGATTCGAATGCAGCGCAGGCGGGCGTCCCGAGGGCCGCCCTTGCCTGGGCTCAGGCCTTGTTGTCTTCGTCGACACCCACGATGATGCGGGTGTCGGACACGAACTCGTAGGGCGGAACCTCGAGATTGTCGGGTGCAGGCTTGTTGCGATAGACCCGACCGGCCAGATCGAATGTCGAACCGTGGCAGGGGCAGAAGAAGCCGCCGGGCCAATCGGCCGGCAGGCCCGGCCCGGGCTGGGCGGCGAGTACGGCAGTGGGCGCACAGCCCAGGTGCGTACAGATGCCGACCGCGACGAGGTACTCAGGCTTGCGCGAGCGGTACTCGTTCTTGGCGTAGGCTGGCGTGAAACCGGGACGATCGGAATTCGGATCAGCCACCAGGTTGTCGGTGGCCTTCAGGGATTCGAGCATCTGCGGGGAACGATGCAGGATCCACACCGGGCGACCGCGCCATTCGACGGTGCGCATCTCGCCCACGGGGATCGACCCGATATCCACTTCGACGGGGGCACCGGCAGCGCGCGCGCGACCCGAAGGTGCGAAGGAGCCTACCAGGGGCACGGCAACGCCGGCGCCCACGAGACCACCGGCTGCACAGGCTGTGCCCACCCAGAAACGACGCTCCGGATCCATCGGCCGCTTGTTCTGCGGACCCAACGGGTTCTCGGGAGTGTCCGATGTGCCGTCTCCGTCTTGTCTACCACCCAGCGTGATTGAATTCTGACTCATCTCCACCATCCCTTGTTCAATGCCCCTTTTTAGACGCATTGCAACTTTCGAGTATAACGCAGCGACACATACAGACACTAACCCAGGGGAACCCTTGGTCTCGCCCAAACCACACGCTGGCACTAACATTGCGAACGGCCCGGCGCGGTAGAGATAGCCGCGCGTTCCGCAAGCCCCTGTAGGCAAATCGCAACCCCACTCATAGAGGAGTCCCCATGTCAGGGATCTTGAAGGAATTCCAGAAATTCGCCGTCAAGGGCAACGTGATGGATCTGGCCGTCGGCGTGATCATCGGCGGGGCCTTCGGCCGCATCGTGGATTCCATGGTGCGCGACGTGATCATGCCGGTGATCAACGTCATCCTGGGTGGCTCGGTCGATTTCAGCAACAAGTTCATCGTGTTGCGAGCGCCCGAGGGCTACACCGGCCCCATGACCTACGCCGATCTGAACGCCGCGGGCGCCATTCTCTTTGCCTGGGGCAACTTTCTCACCATCCTGCTGAATTTCATCATCCTCGCCTTCGTGGTGTTCATGATGGTGAAGGCGCTGAACAAGGCGCGTGCACGTTTCGAACACGAAGAGCAGGCCGCCCCCGCCGCGCCCAAGGCGCCGCCGGAGGACATCGTGTTGCTGCGTGAGATCCGCGACGCCCTGGCGGGCCGTCCGGTGTCGGCCGTCGTGCCGCCGCCCGCCACGCCTCCCACGGTGCCACCTGCTCCCTGACGGCGGAACGGCTGATGCCCGGGATGCCGCTCGCTGCGGCAAGTCCGGGTGTCACGCAGGAAAACTATTGAGGGCTGGCGCATGCCGCGCCAATGGCAGAGCGGGCGACCCGCCCCGCTCTGCGAAAGGTCAGCCCTGCCCTGGCTGAAAGCCGCGATCAGACCGGATTGTCGATGTCGATGAAGGTGACGCGCACGCCGAATTGCTCGGCAACGGCGTCGCCCAGGGCGCGAACGCCATAGCGCTCGGTGGCGTGATGGCCCGCGCCGACGAAACCGCATCCGGTTTCACGGGCGAGATGGGCGGTGGGCTCGGACGCCTCTCCGGTAATGTACACGGTGGCGCCGGCATCGACGGCTTCCTGCATCATGCCTTGCGCCGCCCCCGTGCACCAGGCGATGCTGCCTAGGCGCAGGCCGGGATCGCCGATAACGAGGGGCGGGCGGTCCAGCCGGCTCTCCACGCGCTCGGCCAGATCGCCCAGCGTGACGAGGCCAGGCGCGGAGCCCAGCCAGATGAGTCCATCCACGCCGGCCGTACGCGGCAGCGCGCCGCCCTCACCCGGCGCCGCGTCGGGCAGCAGCCCCAGCACACGCGCCAGCTGGGCGTTGTTCCCCCACACCGGATGGGCATCCAGCGGCAGGTGATAGGCGAGCAGATTCAGATCGGCGGCCAGGGCCAGCCCGAGGCGGCGTCGGCGCGTGCCGATGACGCGCGGATCCTCGTTGCGCCAGAACCAGCCGTGGTGCACCAGGACCGTGTCGGCACCGGCCTTGATAGCAGCCTCGAGCAGTGCGGCACTGGCCGTCACGCCCGTGACGATGTGACGGATCTCCTGGCGGCCCTCGACTTGGAGGCCGTTCGGGCAGTAGTCCTTGAAGCGGGCGACGCGCAGCGCCTCCGCCAGCCAGGCGACCAGCGCATCGCGCGCCACGCCGGGTCCGGCGTCGATGGGATCAGGCGTCCTTGCCAGCTTCGTCACGTTCGTCTGCTCCTCGCCTGACCATACTGGCGGCGATGATGATCCCGACTTCGTACAGGAGGCACAACGGCACGGCCAGCATGAACTGGCTCACCACGTCCGGCGGCGTGAAGATGGCCGCGATGACGAAGGCCACGACCACGACGTAACCGCGCGCCGCGCGCAGCTTGGCAACCGTGACGATTCCGGTCTTCACGAGCAACACGACGACCACGGGCACCTCGAAGGTGATGCCGAAGGCGAGGAACATCGTCAGCACGAAATTCAGATAGGCCTCGATGTCAGGCGCCGGCGTGATTGACTGCGGCGCGAACGAGGCGATGAAATGAAAGACCGTGCGAAAGACGACGAAATAACAGAACGCCATGCCCGCCATGAAGAGCAAGGTGCTCGACAGGATGAGTGGCAGCGCCAGACGCTTCTCGTGCTGATAGAGACCTGGCGCGACGAACGCCCAGGCCTGGTAGAGCACGACGGGCAACGCGATCACGAACGCCGCCATCAGGGTGATCTTGACGGGCACCATGAAGGGCGTGATCACGCCAGTGGCGATCATACGCGTGCCGGCAGGCAGCGTGGCCAGCATGGGCTGGGCCAGCACGTCGTAGATATAGGAAGCCCCGGGATAGGCGAACAGGACGATGAATACGCCGAGCACTGCGGCCACGGCTTTCACCAGCCGCTGGCGCAACTCCACCAGATGCGAGACGAACGTTTCTTCGCGCTCTTCGGGTTGCTTGTCGTTGTCGGGAATGGCACTCATGGCTTCGGCGTCGCGGCGGGGGTCGAGTCAGCGCCGGCAGGTGCCGGCACGACGGGGGCCGCCGGGGCGGAATCAGAGGCAGGTGCGGCGACCTGCGTTGCCGCCTGTGCGGCCCGCTGTGCCGGATCGGACTGGCCGAGATCGGCGGCGGCCGCTGCACTGGCCAGCGCGTCGTCCGCGGTGGTCATGGCAGCGCCTTCGGGCACAGGCGGCGCCGTGTCGGCTTCGGGCGCCACGCTCACACCCGCCACGGGACGGGCAGCGTCATCGGCTTGTGGCTTGATGGCGCGCGCGGCGTCGTCGAATTCACCCTGGATGTCGTCCGTGTGCTTGCGTATCGAGGTGTTCACCTCGCGCGCAGCCTCGTCCATCTGCGCACGCAGGTTGCGCAACTCCTCGAGCTCCATTTCGCGATTGATGTCGCGCTTGACGTCGCTCACATAGCGCTGAAGACGGCCGACCAGATGCCCGACGGTGCGGGCAACCTTGGGCAGCTTCTCGGGGCCGAGCACCACGAGGGCGACCGAACCGATGACGAGGAGCTCCGTGAAACTGATATCGAACATGCAAGCCTACCGGCAGCGGGCGGTCAGGCCCGGATCACGTATTGCTGCCGTTCTTCTCACGGGCCTGGACATCGATCGTGTCGTCGTTCACGCGCTTGGCGTCGACCTGCTTGGCGGCAGCCTGTTCGTCGCCGTCCTTCATGCCCGCCTTGAAGCCCTTGACGGCGCCGCCCAGGTCTTCACCCATGTTGCGCAGCTTCTTGGTGCCGAAAATGAGCGCCACGATGACCAGAACGACCAGCCAGTGCCAGATACTGAAAGAACCCATGTGATGCTCCGTAATGTGCAAGTGCCAGCCAGGGGGCTACGCACCATTCTAACCAAGTCGGGGGAGAAGGCGAGGACGAATCAGTCCTTGCCGCGAGCGGCTTTTTCGGCCAATCCTGACAGGCCTTCCCGGCGAGCGAGCTCGTCCAGGACATCCTGGGGGCGCAGATCGTAATGAGCCAGCATGACGAGGGTGTGAAACCACAGGTCGGCCGTCTCGTAGACGATCTTCTGGCGGTCGGCATCCTTGGCGGCCAGCACGACTTCGGTCGCCTCTTCGCCCACCTTCTTCAGGATGGCGTCCGGACCCTTGGTCAGCAGCTTGGCCACGTAGGAGGCCGTGGGATCGCCGCCGCGACGCGGGTCGCGCGACGCGATGGTCTCGGCCACGCGGGCCAGGACGTCGCCCGCGCTGGCGCGGGAATCAGAGTCGCTCATCGGTAGATGGCCTTGGGATCTTTGAGCACGGGATCGGTCACGACCCAGTCGGCCTCGCCACCCTCGCCCTGCAGTTCGCGGAAGAAACAGCTCTCGCGGCCGGTGTGGCAGGCGATGCCACCGTCCTGCTCGATCTCGAGCAGGACGACGTCGCCGTCGCAATCGAGCCGCATCGCCCGCACGTGCTGGCGGTGACCGGATTCCTCGCCCTTCTTCCAGAGCCGGTTGCGCGAGCGCGACCAGTAGGTGGCAAAGCCCGTGTCGCGCGTGAGCGCGAGCGATTCGCGGTTCATGAAGGCGAACATCAGGATGCGGCCCGTGGCGGCATCCTGGGCGATGGCGGGCACGAGCCCGTTGTCGTCGTAGACAACGGCGTCGAGCCAGCCGGCGGTCAGGTCGCCGCTCATGCTGTTTCCAGCGTGCGCGTCGGGATGCCTTGTGCGGCCATGAAGGCCTTGGCTTCGCTGACGGTGTGCTGGCCGTAGTGAAAGATGCTCGCGGCGAGCACGGCGCTCGCATGGCCTTCACGGATGCCGTCGGCCAGATGCTGCAGATTGCCCACGCCGCCGGAGGCGATCACAGGAATCGACACCGCATCGGACACGGCGCGCGTGAGTGCCAGATCGAAGCCGGACTTGGTGCCGTCGCGATCCATGCTGGTGAGCAGGATCTCGCCCGCGCCCAGCTTGGCCATGCGCTGCACCCACGACACCACTTCCAGGCCCGTGGCGTTGCGCCCGCCATGGGTGAAGACTTCCCAGCGGTCCGGCTCGCCCGCGGCCGAGACGCGCTTGGCGTCCACGGCCACCACGATGCACTGCGAGCCGTAGTAGCCCGCGGCCTCTTCGACGAGAGCGGGATTCGTGACGGCTGACGTATTGATCGAGACCTTGTCCGCGCCGGCGTTGAGCAGACGGCGGATGTCGCCCACCTGGCGCACGCCGCCGCCCACGGTGAGCGGAATGAAGACCTGCTCGGCCACGCGTTCGATCACGGGCAGGATGAGGTCGCGCTCGTCGCTGGAGGCGGTGATGTCGAGGAAGGTGAGTTCGTCGGCGCCATGCTCGTTGTAGCGGCGTGCGATCTCGACCGGGTCGCCCGCATCCATCAGGCTGACGAAGTTCACGCCCTTGACGACCCGCCCGGCATGCACGTCCAGGCAGGGAATGATGCGGCAGGTGAGCTCAGACGCCACGACCGGACGATCGACGCTCATTCGCGCTCCATCAGCTCGTCGGCACGGGCCTGCGCCTCGGCGAAATCCAGCGTGCCTTCGTAGATGCTGCGCCCGAGGATGGCGCCTTCGACGCCTTCGTCGTAGACGGCACAGAGCTGCTCGACGTCGACCATGCTCGCGATGCCGCCCGAGGCGTACACCGGGATGCGCACGGCCTGGGCCAGACGCACGGTGGCTTCGACGTTCACACCCGAGAGCATGCCGTCACGGCCGATGTCGGTGTAGATGATGGCTTCGCAGCCGTAGTCCTCGAACTTGCGGGCGAGATCGACCACGTCGTGACGGGTGAGCTTGCTCCAGCCGTCCGTGGCGACCTTGCCGTCACGGGCGTCCAGGCCGACGATGATGCTGCCCGGGAAGGCGCTGCACGCGTCGTGCAGGAAACCCGGGTTCTTCACCGCGGCCGTGCCGATGATGACGTACGAGATGCCACCGTCGAGATATCGCTCGATGGTGTCCAGATCGCGGATGCCACCGCCGATCTGCACGGGGATCTCGCTGCCAACGGCTTTGATGATGGAACGAATCGGCGCTTCGTTGAGGGGCTTGCCGGCGACGGCACCGTTCAGGTCGACCAGGTGCAGACGGCGGGCGCCGGCGTCGAGCCAGCGCGTGGCCATGGCCGCGGGATCTTCGGAGAATACGGTGGCATCGTCCAGATCGCCTTGGCGCAGGCGCACGCAGCGCCCGTCTTTGAGATCGATGGCGGGGATGAGCAGCATGACGGAAAACGGTTCAGGTCAGGGTGATGGCCTGGGATGGCCAAGGTCAGGGGTTCCAGTGCACGAAGTTGCGATAGAGCCTGAGCCCTGCCTCGGCGCTTTTTTCGGGATGGAACTGAGTAGCAAAGATGTTATCCGCAGCGATGGCACTCGTAAAGTCGATGCCATATCGCGTGGTGCCGGCGACGATGTCTTCGCTCGCGGGTGCCACGTGATAACTGTGGACGAAATAGAAGTAGGCGCCGTCGCTCACGCCCTCCCACAGGGGGTGCGGATTGGCCTGGTGCACGCGATTCCAGCCCATGTGCGGCACCTTGAGTTCGCCCGGCTGGCCTTGGGCGCCGGTGCGGAAAGCCTCGCCCTTGAAGCGCGGCACGCCGCCTGCCATCAAGCCCAGGCCGCCCACGTCCGGGGCCTCCTCGCTGGTCTCGAAGAGCATCTGCATGCCCACGCACACGCCGAGCATCGGCTTGCTGCGCGCGGCCGCAAGCACGGCTTCGATGAGGCCCGCCTCACCGAGCTGGCGCATGCAGTCGCGCATGGCGCCCTGCCCGGGCAGCACGACGCGATCGGCGGCAGCGATTTCCGGCGGCGTGGCGCTCACGCGCACATCGGCCTCTGGCGCCGCGAACTGCAGCGCTCTCACGACCGAGCGCAGGTTGCCCGCGCCGGTATCCACGACTGCGATGCTGGCCATGGTGTCAGAGCACTCCCTTGGTGGACGGCACGGCGCCATTCTGGCGTTCGTCGACTTCCAGCGCCATGCGCAGGGCGCGGCCAAAAGCCTTGAAGACGGTTTCGCACTGGTGATGCGCGTTCTCGCCGCGCAGGTTGTCGATGTGAAGCGTGACGAGCGCGTGGTTCACGAAGCCCTGGAAGAACTCGCGGGCCAGATCCACGTCGAACTGACCGATCATCGCACGCGTATAGGGCACGTGATAGGTCAGGCCCGGGCGGCCGGAGAAGTCCACCACGACGCGCGAGAGCGCTTCGTCCAGCGGCACGTAGGCGTGGCCGTAGCGGCGCAGGCCGGCCTTGTTGCCAGCCGCCTTCGCAAAGGCCTGGCCCAGGGTGATGCCCACGTCTTCGACCGTGTGGTGCGAGTCGATGTGCAGGTCGCCCTCGGCCTGGATGTCCAGGTCGATCAGGCCGTGGCGGGCGATCTGGTCCAGCATGTGGTCCAGGAAGGGCACGCCCGTGGCGATGCTCTGGCGGCCGGTGCCGTCCAGGTTGATGGCCACGCGGATGCGGGTCTCGTTGGTGTTGCGGGTGATGTCGGCGGTACGCATGGCGGATCCGGAATTGACGGGCGTCTCGGGCATCAGGGCTTCTCGAGGCGAAGCTCGGCACTACGGGCGTGGGCCTGCAGGCCCTCCCCATAGGCGAGCGTGGCGGCGACCCTGCCCAGGGTGGCGGCGCCGGCTTCCGAGACCTGGATCAGGCTCGAACGCTTCTGGAAATCGTACACCCCCAGCGGCGAGGAAAACCGCGCCGTGCGGGACGTGGGCAGCACGTGGTTCGGGCCGGCACAGTAATCGCCCAACGATTCGGAGCTGAAACGGCCCATGAAGATCGCGCCGGCATGACGGATCTGGTCGGCCCAGCGTTCCGGTTCGGCGGTGGAGATCTCCAGGTGCTCCGGCGCGATGTCGTTGGCGATGGCGCAGGCCTCGTCCAGATCACGCACGAGGATCAGGGCGCCGCGATCGCGCAGGCTGGTGCGGATGATGTCGGCGCGCGGCATCTCGGGCAGCAGACGGGCAATCGAGGCCTCCACGGCGTCCAGGTAGGCCGCGTCCGGGCACAGCAGGATGGATTGCGCGAGTTCGTCGTGCTCGGCCTGCGAGAAGAGATCCATCGCGATCCAGTCGGGCGGCGTCTGGCCATCACAGATCACGAGGATTTCGCTGGGGCCGGCGATCATGTCGATCCCAATGGTGCCGAACACCCGGCGCTTGGCCGCCGCCACGTAGGCGTTGCCGGGGCCGACGACCTTGTCGACCGGCGTGATGCTTTGCGTGCCGTAGGCGAGCGCGCCCACGGCCTGCGCACCGCCGATCGCCCAGATGCGGTCCACGCTGGCAATCGCAGCGGCCGCCAGCACGATGGGGTTGCGCGTGCCGTCGGGCATCGGCGTCACCATCACGATGTCGCCGACGCCGGCCACCTTGGCCGGGATCGCGTTCATCAACAGCGAGGAGGGGTACGCAGCCTTGCCGCCCGGCACGTACAGGCCGACGCGGTCCAGCGGTGTGATCTTCTGGCCCAGACGGGTGCCGTCGGCCTCGGTGTAGGACCAGGACTCGGCGCGCTGGCGCTCGTGGTAGAGGCGGATGCGCTCGGCGGCGGTTTCCAGCGCGGCGCGCTGCTCGGCCGGCAGCGCCGCGAGCGCAGCCTGGGCTTCAGCCAGCGGAATCTCGAGCGCGCTGATGTCGCGGGCGGCATGGCGATCGAACCGCTGCGTGTACTCGAGCACGGCATCGTCGCCGCGCGTACGCACGTCGGCAAGAATGCCCTGCACGGCCTGCTCGATCGAGGCATCCTCGCCCGATTCAAAGGCCAGCAGCTGGCGCAGCGTGGCGGCAAAGCCGTCGGCGCGGGTGTCCAGACGGCGGATCAGCGGAGTAGCGGACATCGCGGAGAAATCCTGTCACGAAGCACTGGCAGTGCGAAAGGCGTCGATCAGCGGCTCGAGCCGCGGACGCCGGGTCTTCAGGGCAGCCTGGTTGACGATGAGGCGCGAGGAAATGTCCATGATGTCTTCGACGGCGACCAGGTTGTTCGCCCGCAGCGTGCTGCCGGTGGAGACGAGATCGACGATGGCATCGGCCAGGCCCACCAGCGGCGCGAGCTCCATGGAGCCGTACAGCTTGATGATATCCACATGGACGCCCTTGGCCGCGAAATGTTCACGGGCGGCCTGGACGTACTTGGTCGCCACGCGAAGGCGCGCGCCTGGTACACGGCAGCTTCGTAGTCGAAGCCTGCCGGCACGGCCACGGACAGGCGGCATCGGGCAATACCCAGGTCCACCGGCTGGTAGAGCCCGCCCGGATGGCTGCTCTCGTGTTCGATCAGCACGTCCTTGCCCGCCACGCCCAGGTCGGCAGCGCCGGATTGCACATAGGTGGGAACATCTGACGCCCGCACAATGATGATGCGCAGATCCGGGTCGCTCGTCTCGATGATGAGCTTGCGGGTGCTCGACATGTCCTCGGACACGGTGACGCCGGCGGCGGCCAGCAGCGGCAGAGTTTCGTCGAAGATGCGGCCCTTGGACAGGGCCAGGGTCAGCGGGCGGCGTCCCGCGGGGGCGATCATGCGGACCTCCGGTCGGACACGCGCTCGATGCGCGCGCCCAGTTGCTGCAGTTTGTGCTCCATGCACTCGTAGCCACGATCCAGGTGATAGATGCGCTCGACGGTGGTGACACCGTCGGCCACGAGGCCGGCGATGACGAGGCTGGCCGAGGCGCGCAAGTCGGTGGCCATCACGGTGGCCCCCGACAGCGACGGCACGCCCTTCACGACGGCCGTGTGGCCGTCGATGGCGATGTCCGCGCCCAGGCGAATCAGCTCCTGCACGTGCATGAAGCGGTTCTCGAAGATGTTCTCGGTGATGACGGCGGTGCCATCGGCCACGGCATTCATGGCCATCAACTGGGCCTGCATGTCCGTGGCGAAACCCGGATACTCCTGCGTGCGAAAGCCCACGGCCGTCGGGCGGCGATCCATGCGCGCGCGGATGTTGTCGCCATCGCAGTCGATCGTCACGCCCGCCCGGCGCAGCTTGTCGATGACCGCGCCCATCGCCGCAGGCGGGGCCGCGCGCAGGATCGCATCGCCGCCCGCCGCACCCACGGCGCACAGGAAGGTGCCGGCCTCGATACGGTCGGCCATGACGCGGTAATCCACACCGTGCAGACGTTCCACGCCCTGGACCACGATGCGGTCGGTGCCATGGCCTTCGATCTGCGCGCCCATCGCGATCAGCATCTCAGCCAGGTCCACCACCTCCGGCTCGCGCGCGGCGTTGTCCAGCACGGTCTCGCCCTCGGCGAGCACGGCGGCCATCAGGAGATTCTCGGTGCCGGTGACGGTGATCATGTCGGTGCGCACGATGGCGCCTTTCAGGCGATCCGCCCGCGCCACCACGAAGCCATGCTCCACGCGCACGTCGGCGCCCAGCGCCGCCAAGCCCTTGATGTGCTGATCCACCGGACGCTGACCGATGGCGCAGCCGCCGGGCAGGCTCACCCGGGCTTCGCCGAAGCGCGCCACCAGGGGGCCCAGCACCAGGATCGAGGCACGCATCGTCTTCACAAGCTCATACGGCGCCTCGCAGGAGGTGAGCGCGTCGGCCTTGAGCACGAGCGTGCCGGCGCCCTCTTGCGCCACCTTCACGCCCATCTGGCCCAGCAAGCGCGACAGGGTGTTGATGTCGTTCAGCTGCGGCACGTTGGTGAGCCGCACGTCGTCGCCTGTCAGCAGGCTTGCGCACAGGATGGGCAACGCGGCGTTCTTGGCGCCGGAGACGACGACCTCGCCCTGCAGGCGCTGGCCGCCAGTGATGTTCAGTTTATCCATCGCATTCCAGGACGGCGGTGCCACGAGGGCGCCGCCAAAAGCATGTGGGGTGTCAGGCGCCGCGGGCAGCGTGCTCGGCGGGCGTGAGGGTGCGCATCGACAGCGCATGGATCTCGGCGCGCATCCGGTCGCCCAGCGCGGCATAGACCATCTGATGTCGGGCGATCGGGCGCTTGCCCTCGAAGCCCGCACAGACGATCGTGGCCTCGAAATGCTGGCCGTCACCCGCGACCTCGACGCGTTCGCACGCGAGGCCGTCCAGGATGTACTGGCGCACCTGTTCGGGGGTGGGCAGGGTTTGCATGGTCAACTCCGGAGCTTGTAGCCGCTGGCCAGCAAGCGCATCGCGCACGCGGCCAAGGCCAGGAAGACGCCGCCGACCACCGCCAGGCTGTGCCAAGGCGAGGCATCGGACAGGCCGAAGAAGCCGTAGCGGAACCCGTCGATCGCGTAGAACACCGGGTTCCAGTGCGAGACAGCCTGCCAGAAGGGCGGCAGCGTATTGATCGAATAGAACACGCCGGACAGGAAGGTGGCCGGCATGATGAGAAAGTTCTGGAACGCGGCGATCTGGTCGAACTTCTCGGCCCAGATGCCGGCGACCAGGCCGAGTGTGGCCATGTTGGCGCACGCGAGCACGGCGAAAGTGAGCATCCACAGCGGATGCGCGAGCATCGGCCCGGCAAAGATCAGCGTGACGAGCCACACGCCCATGCCCACCACGAGCCCGCGCACGACGGACGCGAGCACGTAGGCGCCGTAGAAGTCCAGATAGGACAGCGGCGGCAGGAGCACGAACACCAGGTTGCCCGTGACGCGACTCTGGATGAGCGAGGAAGACGCGTTGGAGAACGCGTTCTGCAGCATGCTCATCATCACCAGCCCGGGCACCAGGAAGTTGACGTACGGAATCTGGTCGTATACGCGGACGTGGTCTTCCAGCACATGCGCGAACACGAGCAGGTAGAGCAAGGCGGTGACCACAGGCGCGGCCACGGTCTGGAAGCTCACCTTGTAGAAGCGCAACAGCTCCTTGTAGAAGAGCGTCGGAAAGCCCGAGCCGCCGCGCAGATCAGGTACCTGCAGGGGCGTCTGCGCCGCAACGTCCATGCGGGTCGGTGCGGGCACGCCCTGCGGCCGGTGCTTGGGGGTGACGGGTGCCGCGGCGTCTGCGGCCATCTGCGCGGCCGTGCGATCCGCACTCATGCGCTCACCTCGGTCGGTTCGTCCTCGGCACGTGCGGCCTCGCTCGTGCCACCGGCCAGCGCCGGATCCCCCCGCATGATGCGCACGAAGGCCTCCTCGAGATCGGCACCACCCACCTGCCTGACGAGGGCGGCCGTGCGATCCAGGGCGACGATGCGCCCGGCCTTCAGCATGGCAACCCGGCCGCACAGGGCCTCGGCTTCTTCCAGGTAATGCGTGGTGAGCAGAATGGTGTGTCCTTGCTGATTCAGGCGGACGATGAATTCCCAGAGCGTGCGGCGCAGATCGACGTCCACGCCGGCCGTCGGCTCGTCCAGCACGATCACGGGCGGACGATGCACCAGCGCCTGCGCCACCAGCACGCGACGCTTCATGCCGCCCGACAGCGCGCGCATGTTCGTGTCGGCCTTGTCGGCCAGACCCAGGCTCGCGAGGATCTCGTCGATCCAGTCATCGTTACGGCGCAGGCCGAAGTAGCCCGACTGGATACGCAAGGTCTCACGAACGGTGAAGAAGGGGTCGAAGACGAGCTCCTGGGGCACCACCCCGAGGGCGCGACGTGCCCGGGCGGCATCGTGGGCCACATCGTAGCCACACACGGAGACATGCCCTTGCGTGGCGGCGGACAAACCCGCGAGCACGGAGATGAGTGTCGTCTTGCCGGCACCGTTCGGCCCAAGCAGCCCGAAGAATTCGCCCGCCTCGATGGTGAGATTGACGTCATCGAGCGCCTGAAAGCCTGGGGGCTGGGCGACGCCGCGCAGCCGCTGCCCGAGACTGCGGCGCGGCGTGTAGATCTTGGTGAGGTGTTCGATGCGAACGACGGACATGGTGGGGGCAATGAGGCCAAGCCGTCAATTATAGGCAATGCGGAGAACTGACGCCCCGCGAGGGGCGTCAGCGGGTACGGATTACTGATTGCGCTGGTTCAGCGTGGCGATCAGGCCGTCGATACCGTTCTGCTGGATCTGCTGGGCGAACTGGTTGCGATAGTTCTGGATCAACCAGATGCCTTCGACGCTGATGTCGTAGACGCGCCAGCCCTGGGACGTGCGCTCCAGGCGATAGTCCACGGCAGCCGGCTGGCTGCCGGGCTGACGGACCTGCGTGTTGACGACAACGTCGTCGGCCTTGGCATCGCCACGGAACGGCAGCATCACGATGCTGGTCTGGGGCGACACCTGGCGGAAGGCGCCGCTGTAGGTGCGCACGAGCGTGCCGCGAAAGCCTTGGACCAGCTGCTCACGCTGCTGCGGGCTGGCGTCGCGCCAGTTGCGGCCCACGGCCAGGCGCGTGGTCTTCTCGAAGTCCACATAGGGCAGAACGCGCTCGTCCACCACCTGGTTGATGCGGCGCACGTTGCCTTCCTGCAGCGCCTTGTCCTGCTTGAGCACGTTGAGCACGTCCTCGGCCACCGCCTTCACGAAGGCATCCGGGGCACCGTTGGGATCGGGTTTGGCCTGGGCCTGCACGGCACCCGCGGCAGCCAGCAGGGACAGGCCAGTCACGGCTGCCAGGGCACCGCGGCGCAGTGCCTTCCAGGGTTGGGAAGAAAGCATGAACATCATGAAACCATCCTTGTGTGATCAGGGGCGTGCCGGGGTCGCGGCAGGCGCCGTATCGGCGGGGTCGTCGTAGTCCGGCAGGTTGTAGTCCGGCAGTGCGTCCTTGCCCAGCGATTGATTGATAAGGGCCTGGCGCCGCTGCAGGTAGGCGTCACGCACGAAGCTGTACGGGTCCAGGGCAATGTCGTCGACCAGATCGCCCGTTTCGAGAAGGCGCTCGCGGTCGCTCACGACACGGAATCCCAACAGCGAGTTTCGTACCCGGATGTTGTCCATGTCGAAGAGCACGTTGCCGACCGAATCCACCGCCACGCCGGCCGTATCGCGCACGGTGCTCGGGCCGAGCAGCGGCAGAACGAGATAAGGTCCGGAAGGCAAGCCCCAGACACCCAGCGTGGAGCCGAAGTTGCGCGGGATCGAGGGCACACCTGCATCCGTGGCGACATCGAAGCAGCCCAGGCCGCCCACGGTGGTGTTCATGAGCACCCGGCCGACCATGTTGATGCCGTCCGGCACCTGGCCCTGCAGGAAGCTGTTGGCCGAATACCAGACGTCGCGCAGGTTGCCGAAGAAGTTGGCGGCGCAACTGCGCACCGGGCGCGGCGTCACGCGCTGGTAGGCCGTGGCCACCGGCTTCAACACGGCGCGATCGACGGTGTCGTTGAAGGCATAGATCGAGCGGTTCATGCCCTCCCAGGGGTCACGCGGATCCGGCGTGCCGGAAGTGGCGGCACAGCCCGCCAGGAGCAGGGCTGCGGCCGTGGCGGCCGCCGTGCGCGGGAACGTCGATGCTTGGGTCATGGTGTCTGGGGGGCAGGAGCGCTCTGGGGAGCCGGAGCACTGTTGTTGTTCGACGCCGTTCCCTGGTTGTTCGCCATGCTGTAGAGGAAACGGCTGATGAGATTCTCCAGGACGATGGCGCCCTGGGTATAGGTGATGCGCGCGTTATCGGCCAGCAGCTTGTCTTCGCTGCCGGGCTCGAGGCCGACGTACTGCTCGCCGAGCAGGCCCGACGTGAGAATACTGGCGGACGAGTCTGACGGGAATTCAATGCCTTGCTGCAGGCGCATGGTCACCAGGGCCTGGAAGGACTGGTCATCGAACTCGATCGATTCGACGCGGCCCACCACGACGCCAGCGCTGCGCACAGCCGAGCGCGCCTTCAGCCCGCCCACGTTGTTGAACTGGGCGGTGACCGTATAGCTGGGCCCCAGGGACACCGAGCCCAGGTTGCCGGCGCGCAGCGCCAGGAACGCCACGGCGGCCGCGCCCAGCAGCACGAACAGCCCTACCCAGAAATCCACCTTGCTACGTGCCATGAGAAACCTCGATCAATTACCGAACATCAACGCCGTGAGCAGGAAATCCAGCCCCAGCACGGCGAGCGAGCCGACCACCACCGTGCGGGTGGTCGCGCGCGAAACCCCCTCGGGGGTGGGACGGGCTTGCCAGCCTTGGAACAGCGCGATCAGCGTGACGGCCACGCCGAAGACCACGCTCTTGATGATGCCGTTGACGACGTCGTCGCGCACGTCGACACCCGCCTGCATCTGCGACCAGAACGCACCGTTGTCCACGCCGATCATCTGCACGCCGACCAGCCAGCCGCCCAGGATGCCCAGGGCGGAGAAGATGGCCGCCAGCACCGGCATGGCGATGATGCCGCCCCAGAGGCGTGGCGCGACGACGCGCCGCAGCGGATCGACGGCCATGACTTCCATGGCGGACAACTGCTCGCCGGCCTTCATGAGACCGATCTCGGCCGTCAGCGACGTGCCCGCACGCCCCGCAAAGAGCAATGCCGTGACCACCGGGCCGAGCTCGCGCACCAGCGACAGCGCCACGAGCACGCCCAGCGAATCCTCGGCGCCGAACCGGCTGAGGGTGTAGTACCCCTGCAGCCCCAGGACCAGCCCGACGAACGTGCCGGAGACGGCAATGATGACGAGCGAGTGATTGCCGAGGAAGTGCACCTGCTGCACGACGAGGCGGGGCCGGGCGAGGCAGATGCCCGTGCGGCCGAGCACCCCAAGCAGAAAGCGCGCGAAATACCCCAACGCGCCGATGCTCTCGCGCACGCGCCAGCCGATCCAGGAGATACCGTTGACCAACGCGCTCATGGCTTGTCCCCCCGCGCGCCCGGGGCACGACGCTGCTGCCGCTCCTGCCAGGCGAGGAATGCCGGTGTCTCGGCATAGTGAAAGGCGACGGGGCCATCCGGCTCGCCCTGCAGGAACTGCTGGACGTAAGGGTCCGGGCTTACCTGCATCTCGGCGGGTGTGCCGCCGGCCTTGAGCTCGCGTTGACCGACGAGGTAGGCATGATCGGCGATGGAGAAGGACTCCTGGACGTCGTGCGTGATGAGGAGCGAGGCGCAACCGAGCCGATCCGACAGGCTGCGGATGAGCTGCGCGGTGACCCCCATGGAGATCGGGTCCAGCCCGGCGAAGGGCTCGTCGTAGAGCACCAGCGCCGGATCGAGCACGATGGCGCGCGCCAGGGCCACCCGGCGGGCCATGCCGCCCGAGATCTCGGCCGGGCGCAGATGTGCCGCCGCGCGCAGACCGACGGCATACAAAGTCTCCAGGACCTTGTCGCGCAACTCGGCCTCGCCCAGCCGCGCATGCTCGCGCAGCGGGAACGCGACGTTCTCGAAGACATTCAGATCGGTGAAGAGCGCGCCTTGCTGGAAGAGCACGCCCATGCGCTGGCGCACCGCGCGCAGCGCATCGGCGCTCGCGGTGGCGAGATCCTGCCCGAAGGCGAGCACGCGCCCCTGCTGGGCCAAGATCTGGCCGGTGGCCGCGCGCAGCAGCGTGGTCTTGCCGCTGCCCGAGCCGCCCAGCAGTGCGACGACTTCGCCGCGACGCACCGTGATGTCGATGCCAGCCAGCACAGGCGCACCGCCATAACCGACAGCAAGGCCCTCGAAGACGAGAACAGCCTCGTCACCGGCGGAAGGGTTGGGATTCATAAGGCGGGATTCTACCAATCCGGAGACACAAGCTGACGAGCCGTGCGTGCTACGCGCCGTAACCCGTGAAACAATATTGTCTCAAAAAAGCCACATGCTGTCTCACAAGCCCACCGCCGTCGTCTCCTTGATGGTGCGAAGCACAAAGCTCGACCGCATGTCGACCACGGCGGGATGCTGCATGAGGGTGTCCATGGCGAATCGCGAGAAATGTGCCAGGTCCTCCACCTGGATCCGCAGCAGATAGTCCATGTCGCCCGTCGTGGCGTAGCACGCGGCCACCTCGGGCCAGCGCGCCACTGCGCGCGCGAAATCCGCGAGCGGCTCGTGATCGCCCTGGGCCTGCTTCTGCAGACGCACTTCGACGTAGGCCGCCAGACCGAAGCCGACCTTCTCGGCATCGACCAGCGCCACGTACTGGCGGATCACGCCCAGCGACTCCAGCCGGCGCACGCGTCGAAGACAGGGGCTGGGCGAGAGCGACACTCGCTCGGCGAGCTCCTGATTGGTCAGTCGGCAGTCGCGCTGCAACTCGGCAAGGATGCGCAGATCCGTTCGGTCAAGATCGATATCAGCCATGGCATTGCTCTACAGGGTCGATTTCGCGCATTTTATTGCGCGAACGCCGCCTTGAGAGGCCAACTTGGCAATCTTTCGCCCCGCCAATCTCCCTACAATTTTTCGATGGGTCTGCGCCTTGCGGCCCGCCTGGCGAACGCCACGAGGAGACAATCATGCAAACCACCGCCAAGCCCGTCACCTACGGCGCCAGCGATCGCCCGCCCCGTGGCGACTACTCCCGCGCCCGCGAAGACTACACCTGCGATCAGGGCTGGGACGCCTACACGGCAGACGAACACGGGCGCTACGCGCGGCTCGTTGCCCGCCAGCTCAAGCACGTCGAAGGTCGAGCCTGCGACGAATTCATCGCGGCGCTCTCCCACCTGGGCGACGCGCAGGGCATCCCGCGCTTCGAAAACATCAATCAACTGCTCAAGCCTGCGACTGGCTGGGAAATCGTCGCGGTGCCTGGCCTCATCCCCGAGCGCGAATTCTTCACCCTGCTCGCCAACCGACGCTTTCCGGTCACCTATTGGCTGCGCACGGAGGCCGAGTTCGATTACATCGTCGAGCCGGACCTCTTTCACGACCTGTTCGGCCACGTGCCGCTGCTCTTCGATCCCGTGTTCGCGGATTACATCCAGGCGTTCGGCGCCGGCGGGCTGAAGGCGGAGGGGCTGCATGCGCTGGAGTATCTGTCCCGAATCTACTGGTACACCGTGGAATTCGGCATCATGCAGACGCCCAAGGGCCTGCGCGCCTACGGCGCCGGCATCCTGTCCTCGGTGGGCGAACTCGAGCACTGCCTGACCTCGCCCCAGCCGAACCGGGTGGCCTTCGACGCGCTGCGCCTCATGCGCACGCGCTACAAGATCGACACCTACCAGGAAACCTACTTCGTGATCGAGAGCTTCGACGAGCTCTTCGACGCGACCGCGCCGGATTTCGCGCCCCTCTACCAGGCGCTGCGCGACCTGCCGGAGCTGCCAGCCAATGCCGTCGAGCCGGGGGAGCGCACCTACGCGCCCAACCCGCTCGCCCAGCCGGCCTGATCCGGCGATGCGTGGAGCCGGCCGCCGCGCGCGGCCGGCGCGTTCACATGAGCTGGATGTTGTTGTCCGTCACCACCTTGCCCCAATAATCGGCCTGCTCCTGCATCCAGGTGCTGAACTGCGCCGGCGTCTTGTCGACGGCTTCCGAGCCCAGGTCCGCGAGGCGCTGGTGCACCTCGGGCAGCGCGAGCACGCGCGCCACGTCAGCGTGGATCTTGTCGACGACGCGGGCTGGCGTGCCCGCGGGGGCGAACAGCCCCTGCCACGAGCCCGTCACGAAATCGGGTACGGCTTCGGCCACCGTCGGCGTCTGCGGAATCGGCGTGAAGCGCTCTGCGCTCGCCACGGCCAGCATCTTCACGCTGCCGTTCTTCACCAGGGGATAGGTGGCTAGGTAGCTGTTGAGCGCCGCGTCGATCTGACCGCCCGCGAGATCGGTCAGCACCTGCGAGCCCCCCCTTGTAGCCCACGGGCATCCAGCTGAAGCCCATCTGCTGGCCGAGCAGCACGCCGGCCAGATGGGTGATGCTGCCGGGCGTCTGGCCAAAGCTCAGGCTGTTGGGGTGCTGCTTCGCGTAGGCGGCGAGCTCGGGCAGCGTGTTGACCGGCAGATCCTTGCGAACCACGAGAATGTGGGGCGAATACGCCACGATCGAGACCGGGGCAAGGTCCTTCAACGGGCTGTAATTCAGGTTGGGATACAGTGCCGGCGAACTCGCGAGGCTGCTCGCGTCCATCAGCAGCAGATTCAGGCCGTCGGGATCGGACTTGGCCACGAGGGCCGCCCCGATGTTGCCGTTGGCACCCGCGCGGTTCTCGACCAGCACCGGCTGGCCCCATGCCTGGGACAGGTGCTGCGCCACCAGGCGCGCCAATACGTCCGAGGCGCCGCCCGGGGGATTGGGCACGACGATGCGCACCGGCTTGGTCGGGAAATCAGCCGCAACGGCGGGGGCGCCGCCGCTCGCGAACACGGCGGCAAGGGCCGCGAGCGCGGCAGTACGGGCGTGACGGCGCGGGCCGCGCAGGGCAGCCTTCAGAGTCGCAAGCATGGGTGTCTCCTGGTTCTCGTGGTGGGGGCCGTGGCCGGCGCGACGGGCCGGCTCACGGGTAACGCGCAGCCGCGCCGCGTCAGTGCGGCGGGCGGACGACGTAACGCAGCGGCTTGCCGGCAGCCAGACGCTGGATGTTCTCGGCGATGACGGCATAGCGACGGGCGAGCAGGCCTGGCGTCATGGCCGACACGTGTGGCGTGGCGCGCACGTTGGGCAGCCGGTGCAGGCCCAGGCGCGAGGGCGCGAGCGCGGCCTCACCGGGCTTGGGATACTGGTACCAGACGTCCAGCACAGCGCGGGCAAGCCGGCCTTCGGTCAGCGCTGCATGCAACGCGGCCTCGTCGACGACCTCGGCGCGCGCCACGTTCACGAGCATCGCGTGGGCAGGCAAGGCGGCCAGCGCCTCGCGCCCGATCATGCCTCGGGTGGCGTCGTCGAGCGGGCAGCACAGCACCAGCACATCGGTGCGCGGCAGCACCTCGAAGAGCGCCCGCACGGGGTGGCTCTCATGCACGCCGTCGGCCTCCTTCAGGCCACCGCGCCGGGTCAGGGCCACCACGTGCATACCCAGGGCACGGGCCCGCTGCGCCACCTCGCGGCCGATGTGGCCGTAACCCACCAGGGTCACCGTGCGTCCGTGCGCCTCGTGGTGCAAGGGCCGCCCCGCGTAGACCGCCGGCCAGCTTGTCTCGTCCAGCACGGCAGGCAGACGCCAGGGCTCCAGCGCATGCTCGAGGATGGCGTGCGTGACGAATTCGGCGATCGGGATCTCGTGTCCGTGCACATTGGCTACCGTACATTCCGGCGGCAACGCGGCGAACGCGATCTGCTCGGTACCGGCGCCCGGCACCTGCAGCAAACGGCAGTTCAGGCGGGCGGCTGCGGTCGCGTCCACGGCATTGGTGACGACCACGTCGGCCGGCGGGCCATCGGCCGGAAAGCCGGCCAGGCCTTCTACCTGATGATCGTCGCCGAGCAAGGCTTGCAGACGGGGCGTGTTGGGGGCGTGGAGCCCGACGATGTGGATGCGCATGATGGCGTTGGAGTCAGGAGGCGCGCGTCTCGCGCTGGATGAGATCGGGTTGCGCACGCAGCGCCGGGGTCAGGGCCGTGCCAAGGCCGGGTGTCGTTGGCGGCAAGGCCATGCCACCGCGCAGCACGGGCAGGTCGGTGACGAGCTCGCGATACCAGGTCGCGAGCGACGCACGCACCACTTCCTGGTAGATGGCAGTGGGTGCATGCAAGGCCATGTGCAGCCCGGCCATGAGGGTCACGGGGCCGGTGCAATCGTGCGGCGCCAGCGGCCGGGCATAGGCCTGGGCGAGCGCGGCGATCTTGCGGCCTTCGGTGAGTCCGCCGCACCAGGCCACGTCGAGCATCACTACGTCCAGCGCATCATTGGCGAGCAGGTCGCGAAACGGGCGCAATCCGGCGAGCGTCTCGCTGCCGCAGATCGGCACGCGGGTGCGCGAGCGCAGATCCCGCAGGCTTTGCGCATCGTCCATCTTGGCGATCGGATCCTCCACCCAGAAGATGTCGAAGTCCTCCAGGGCCTGGCAGATGCGCAGGGCCGCCGGCGCGCTCCACAGGCTGTGCAGCTCGCACATGACTTCGATGCGGTCACCCACGGCGGCACGGATCTTCTCGAAGGGAGCAAGCCCTTGCTTGAGCTCGGCCAGGCCGATGCGCTGGCCGCCGCTGGCCGGCGCGTGGATGTCGAACGGCCAGATCTTCATGGCCCGGTAGCCCTCCTCGACCAGGCTTTGCGCGAGCGTGCCGGCGTCGCGCATGAACGCGATCTGGTCGTCGTAGGGGCCCGCGCTCACGTCGGCCGCGCCGATGTCGCGCCGCTTGCCCGTGGTGTTGAAGGCGTAGCCCGCGCAGGTGTTGTAGACCGGCACGCTCTCGCGCGCACCACCGCCCAAGGCCACGTAGAGCGGCACGCCCTGGCGCTGGCCAGCCAGGTCCCACAGCGCAATATCGACCGCGCTGGCGGCCCGCGTCTCCGCCCCCGACGCGTTGAAGCCCACATATGGACTCAGCAGATGCCTTGAGATGGCTTCGATGTGCGTGGCGTCGCGGCCGATCAGCCAGGGAGCGATCTCCTCGTGCAGCACGGTCTCTACCGCCGCGGCCCCGCGGAAGGTTTCACCCAGGCCGGTGCGCCCGTCCTCAGTGTCCACCTCGAGCCAGATGAGGCTGGGACGATGCGCGAGGCGCAGCGTGCGCACGCAGGTGATTCGAGACATGCCAGGGCAACTCCAGAACGGCGATGCCACGGCGGCACCGGATGAAGGCATCTTCAGCGCGGCGCGTTTTTTCTGTCAATAGCTGTTAATAAAAAAGCCGCAATACGCCATAATCTGTCTGACAGCATTGGCATACGTCGCTTGCTATGCCTGCATTTCGATCCACTCCATCGCCCGGGCAGACATGACGCCTCCCACCCACGATCGCCTCCTGAGCGACAAGGTCTACGACGAACTCCTCGGCTTGCTCGGCACGCGAGGCTTCGAGCCGCAATCGCGCCTGCCTGGCGAGACGCAGCTCGCGCTGCGCTTCGGCGTGTCGCGACCGGTGCTGAGGCAGGCGCTCGCGCGCCTTCGCGCCGAAGGCCGCATCGTGGCGCGCAAAGGCTCGGGCAACTATGTGGGGGATCTGAGCGCAGAGCCGGTACTCGTGAGCTTCGGCCCGCTCACCAGCATTCCCGACGTGCGCAGCTTCCTGGAATTCCGCTGTAGTGTGGAAGGCGAGATCGCCGCCCACGCGGCACGGCACCACACGGCCGAGCAGCTCGCCCAGATCCGGCGCGAACGCGACCGCTTCGAGACGGCGCTGCACGAGGGCCACAGCGGGATCGAGGAAGACATCGCCTTTCACACCGCCATCACGCAGGCCAGCGGCAACCGTTTCTTCACGATGACCATGACGGCCCTGTGCGCGCAGACGCGATTCGGCATCCACCTGGTGCGCGGTTTGTCCGATCCCGGCACCCGCGAGCAGCGCCATGCTGCCGTCTGCCGTGAGCACGCCCGCATCGAGGCAGCCATCGCCGCCCGTGACGTCCCCGGCTCGCGCGCGGCGATGGCGGCTCATCTCACGGGCGGGATCGAACGTCTATTCCAGCATGCGGGCGGGGGTTGAGCCCCCGAGAGCACGACGCGCCTGGCGAGCGCAGTTGGGCAGTCGGTCAGCCCATATCCGCGGGGTCGTGGGCGCCCGTGAGCATCACGTCACGCAGCCGCAGCGCTGCCGGGCTCGGCGTGTGCCGCAGCAACACGAGCGACAGCGACAAGGCCCCGCGCGAGGCGGCATCGCGCAAGCGCACGAAGCGCACGGCCGGATGCGTGAACGAGCGCGTGACCCCCGGCACCAGCGCCACGCCCAGCCCGCTCGCCACCAGGCTCACCACCGTCTGCACCTGGGTGGCTTCCTGACCCACGTGCGGCTCGAAGCCCGCCTGGCGGCAGGCCGACAGCGCGGTGTTGTGCAACCCCGGCACACTGCCCGCCGCATAGGTGACGAACGACTCCTCACGACAATCCGCCAGGCCGACGGTGCGGCGCGCGGCCAGAGGATGGGTCGCCGGCACGACGAGCCAGAGGTCGTCGCGCTCCACTTCGTGCACCTCGATCACATCATCCGCCGTGACCGGACCGCGCACCACCGCCGCATCGAGCCGACTGTCGCGCAGTTGCGCGACAGCCTCCACGCTGGTGGCCTCCATGAGCTCGAGCCGGACCTGCGGGTAGCGATGCCGGAAGGCCGGCACGCAGCGGGGCAGCAACGCATAGGTGGCCGAACCCACGAAGCCCACCCGCAACCGCCCGCCTTCGCCCAGGGCCACCATGCGCGCAGCCTCGCGGCCCTGCTCGGCATGGAACAGCGCACGCCGCGCGTCGCCCAGGAGCGCGGCACCGGCGTCCGTGAGCGTCACGCCCCGCGCACCCCGCTCGAAGAGCGTGGCACCCACGGCGTCCTCCAGCTTGCGGATCGACACCGACAGCGCCGGCTGGGCGATGAACAAGGCCTGCGCAGCACGCCGGTAGCTGCCCAGCTCGGCGATCACGACGAACTGTCGGAGACTGCGAAGCTCGATAGCCATAGGGTTTCGCGATCGCTCGCTGCGGATTCGATATTGGACCCACCATAGTACCGCTCGCTAGAGTGGCCGGCATGACCCCTGCCCCTCCCCTCGCCGGTATCCGCGTCCTCGACCTGACCTCTGTCGTCTTTGGGCCCTACGCTGCGCAGTCCCTGGCCGACGCCGGCGCGGACGTACTCAAGATCGAGCCCCCGGCGGGCGACTCGACGCGCCTGACAGGCCCGGCCCGCGAGGCCGGGATGGCGGCGATCTTCCTGGGCGTGAACCGCAGCAAGCGCAGCGTGGTGCTCGATCTGAAACAGCCCTCGGCCCGCGCCGCCCTGCTCGCGCTCGTGGACCAGGCCGACGTCTTCATGCACAGCGTGCGGCCCCAGAAGATGGCCGCACTCGGTCTGGATCCCGACACGCTGCGCCGACGCAATCCGCGCCTGGTCTACGCTGGCCTGCACGGCTTTGGCGAGACCGGCCCCTATGCGGGCCAGCCCGCCTACGACGATATCGTGCAGGGCATGAGCGGTCTTGCCGACCTCATGGCACGGCAGACGGGCGAGCCCCGCTACCTGCCGACCATCGCCGCGGACAAGACCTGCGGCCTCGTGGCCGCGCAAGCCATTCTCGCCGCCCTCTTCGCCAGGGAGCGCACGGGCGAAGGCCAGTTCGTCGAAATCCCGATGTTCGAATCCATGGTGTCCTTCACCCTGCTCGAACATTTCTACGGCCGTCACGTGGGCGAGCGCGGTCCCGACGCCACGGGCTACCCGCGCGTGCTCGCGCCATGGCGGCGCCCGTACCGCACGGCCGACGGCCACCTCTGCCTGATGCCCTACACCGATGCGCACTGGCAACGCTTCTTCGCCCACGCCCATCCTGCCGCCGTGGGCGACGCACGCTTTGCCAGCATGTCGGCCCGGACCACGCATATCGCCGCGCTGTACGCCCTGCTGGGCGAGATCGTCTCCACACAGCCCACGGCGTACTGGCTGGACCTCTGCCAGCGGCTGGAGATCCCCGCCGCCCCGCTCGGCCGACTCGATGCCCTCGAAGACGATCCGCATCTGAAGGCCGTGGACTTCTTCGTCGATGTGCCTGACGCGGCCGTCGGCAGCTATCGCCTCACCCGCAGCCCGGTGCGCTACGCAGGCGTCAGCGCCACGCCCGGGCGCCCGCCGCGACTGGGCGAGCACACGCGCGCCGTCCTTGCCGAAGCCGGGCTGTCCGAGGCCGACATCGCGGCTCTGATCGCCGAGGGTGCTGCCGTGCAGGCGCCCGTTCCCGACATCACCGGAGCCTGAGCATGTCCCACACCGCCTCATCCGCCACCGCGGTCATCCAGCTCGGCCAGGGCTACACCTGGGAGCAACTGCACCCAGGCATGCGCCTGCGCACGTTCGGGCGCACCGTGACCGAAGCGGACCTCGTCGGCTTCATCAACGTCACCGGCATGCTCGAGACCCTCTTCATCGACACCACCTGGGACGGCGCCATGCGCGGGCGCCCGGTGCCGGGCGCGCTCACCTACACCCTCATCGAAGGGCTCATCCTGCAGAGCATGATCCAGGGCACCGGTCTTGCCATGCTGGAGCTCACGCAGACGATCGAGGCCCCCGTGTGCGTGGGCGACACCGTGCATGGCGAGATCGAGGTGACAGCGATCCGCCCGACGTCGCGGCACAACCGGGCCGTGGTCACCTCGCGCATCGACGTGATGAACCAGGCGGGGCAGCGCGTCATGACCTACACCGCGACCCGGCTGCTAGCCGGTGCGGCAGCAACGCCAGCCTGACGTGACAAGGCCCGGCGGCTCGCCCAACGCGGGCGGCGCGGCGCAGGGCCCGGCGTGCTGCCCGATGGTGGCATGGCCGTGAAGGACAGAACCGATGTCGACCAGGCATGAGACCTGGCTTTTTGGAGGAGACTGTCGTGACCCGATTCGCCCCCCTGCTGCTGCCCGTGGCCCTGGCCGCCGCTTCCCTGGCAGGCACGGCGCCTGCCCTCGCAGCCGATTACCCCAGCCGCCCCATCACGCTCGTCGTGCCCTTCCCCGCCGGCGGGCCGACCGACCTCATCGCGCGCGTGCTGGCCACGCAGCTCACGCAGCAGATGGGCCAGACGGTCGTGGTGGAGAACAAGGGCGGCGCCAACGCCAACATCGGCATGCAATACGTCGCTGCCGCCAAAGCCGATGGCTACACGCTGCTCTACAACACGTCGTCCATCGCGCTCAATCCCAATCTCTATGCCAAGCTCGCCTACGACCCGCGCCAGGATTTCGCCCCCATCAGCACCACCGCCGTCGTGCCGATGGTGCTCCTGACCCATCCGTCCGTGCCGGCCCAGAGCGTGGCCGAGTTCGTCACCTATGCGCGCGCCCATCCGGGCAAGCTCTCCTATGCCTCGGCGAGCGCCGGTAACGTGACGCATCTGGGTGCCTTTCTCTTTCTGCAGTCGGCCGGGGTGGACGCGGTGCACATTCCCTATCGCGGCAGCGCGCCGGCGCTGGCGGATCTCGCGGGCGGGCAGGTGCAGTTCATGGTCAACACGATCAACGATTCGCGCGCCTTCGTGGCCGACAAGCGGGTGAATGCGCTGGCTGTGACCAGCGCTCAGCGCAGCGCGGTGCTTCCCGACGTGCCGACACTTGCGGAGACGGTGGCGCCGGGATTCGACATGGGGGCGTGGCAAGGGGTGGTCGCACCCGCCGGCACGCCGCCGGCCGTGGTGACGCGACTGAACGAGGAGATCCGCACGGCGCTGGCCTCGGACACGATGCGACAGCAGCTGGCCCAGCAAGGAGCACAAGTGCTGGGCTCCACGCCGGATGATTACGCGCGCTATCTCGAGAGCGAGATCACGCGCTGGGGCGAGGTGGTGCGCGCCGCCGGGGTGCAGCTGGACTGATCCCCTGGCGCGCCGCGGTGTCAGGCCTCGACGACTTCGACCGACCAGCTCATCTCGGCCGTCTTGCCCAGCATGGCGGAGGCCGAGCAGTATTTGTCGTGCGAGAGCTGTACCGCGCGCTCGACGGCCGCCTGGGGCAAGCCCTTGCCCGTCACGGTGAAGGCGAAGTGGATCTTGGTGAAGACCTTGGGGTCGGTCTCGGCACGCTCGGCTTTCAGCGCCACGCTGCAACCCTGGATGGCATGACGACCCCGTTTCAGGATCAGCACGACGTCATAGGCAGCGCAGCCGCCGGTACCGGCCAGGAGCAGTTCCATGGGGCGCGGGGCGAGGTTGTTGCCGCCGCCCTCCGGCGCGCCATCCATGACGGCCACGTGGCCACTGCCCGTCTGTGCCGTGAAGAGCATGCCCTGCGGGCCGCCCCAATTGACTGTGCATTGCACGATGACTTTCCTTTGTGTTGCGGGGTGTACGGAGAGAGCGCCAGTATGTGAGAGCCGCGCATGCCCGGTCAAATCGGTTGCCATGGCGCTAGTGCAGTGCAACATGCAAGCAGAGGTTGCGCAGGGGTCGCAGCGGGGGAAACCCTGAGATTTTTGGGTGAAATTGAAACCAAAAGAAACCAAGCCAGCACGTAGGGGTTAATACCCAGTTCAGCAAGGCATTGATTTCAATGATCTTTTTTTGGAAAAATTCTGCTCTAGGGTCTGCCCCGGCTTGACGTTGCACTGGATTGGGGTTCTTGCATTGCACAAAGCACTTCCCTATAATTCAGTCATCGGATGTCGAAACGCAGCGCGGAACCCGCCACGAATCGACTCCCACCAGTGTCTCCTCCACCCTCCTCCTTTGGTGGATTTAGCCCGAAGCCGCAAGGCCTCGGGCTTTTTTTTGTCTGTTTTCCGGCCAAAGATGAGGATGTCGCCGCCACGCCGTGGCGGCTCGGGTTCAGATCAGCAATGTGAAAGCGCCGGTTGTCGACGCCGGTGGCGCTAGAGCGCCTGCCCGCAGGCCGCACCCGAGGCCCACGCCCACTGGAAGTTGTAGCCCCCCAGCCAGCCGGTCACATCGACCGTCTCGCCGATGAAGTACAGGCCGGGCTGACGCCGGGACTGCATGTCCTGCTGATTGAGTTCACGCGTGTCCACCCCACCCCGCATGACTTCCGCCTTGCGGTAGCCGGCGGTGCCCGTGGGCACCAGCGACCACGCCTGGAGCGACGCACCCAGCGCGCGCAGTGCCTTGTCGCCCAGATCCGCCAGGCGCTTGCCCGCCAGACCCTGAGCGGCCAGCCAATGATCGGCCAGGCGTCGCGGCAATAGCCCGGCCAGCACGGTGTCGATCTGCTGGCGTGAGCCGGGTTTGGCCTGCACGAGCGCCTCGGCCAGGTCCACGCCTGGCGCGAGATCCACCGCGATCGGCTCACCCGGATTCCAGTAGCTGGAGATCTGCAGCACCGCGGGCCCCGAGAGGCCCCGGTGCGTCACGAGCAGGTCCTCGCGGAACTGTCCAGCGGTCTTGCCCTTGCCCGTCGCGATGTCGACCTCCAACGCCACGCCCGACAGGGCGGACCAGCCGGCCCATTGCTGCGCGTCGAAGGTGAGCGGCACGAGCGCCGGGCGCGGCTCGATGATCTTCAGCCCGAACTGGCGTGCCAGCCGCAGACCGAAATCCGTGGCCCCCAACTGAGGAATGGCCATGCCACCGGTGGCGACGACCACCCGCGCCGCGCGGATGGGCCCGCTGCTGGTGTCCAGCACGTAGCCCTCGCCCTCGGTGCGCACGGCCTCGACCGAGCACGGCATGCGCCAGGCCACGCCACCCGCGTCGCACTCCGCACGCAGCATCGCGATGATGGCTTCGCTGGAATCATCGCAGAAGAGCTGCCCGCGATGCTTTTCGTGCCAGGCGATGCGGTGGCGGCGCACAAGCGCGAGGAAATCCTGCGGTGTGTAGCGCGCAAGCGGCGAGCGGCAGAACTGCGGATTGGCCGACAGGTACGCGTTGGGCGGCGTCTCGCGATTGGTGAAATTGCACCGCCCGCCTCCCGAGATGCGGATCTTCTCGGCCAGGCGGCTGGCGTGGTCGATGAGGACGACACGCCGCCCGCGCTGGCCGGCCACGGCCGCGCACATCATGCCGGCTGCGCCGGCGCCGATGACCGCGACGTCGAAGCTCAATCCTTCACGCAATCCACGTAGTAGCGCTTCTGGCCCGGCGCCACCGTCTCTTCGACCAGACCGTGGATGTCCGTCTCGAAGCCCGGGAACTGCTCGTTGAAGCGGCTCGCGAACTGCAGGTACTGCACGATCGTCTTGTTGAAGCGCTCGCCCGGGATGAGCAGCGGGATGCCCGGCGGGTACGGCGTGAGCAGCGCGCTGGTGATGCGCCCTTCGAGCTGGTCGATCTCCACGCGCTCGATCTCGCGGTGCGCCATCTTGGCAAAGGCGTCCGAGGGCTTCATCGCGGGCTGCATGTCCGACAGATACATCTCCGTCGTGAGGCGCGCCACGTCGTTGGCACGATACATGTCGTGCAGGCGCTGGCACAGGTCGCGCAGGCCCCAACGTTCATAGGTGGGCGCGGACTTGCAGAACTCCGGCAGGATGCGCCACATCGGCTGGTTGCGGTCGTAGTCGTCCTTGAACTGCTGCAAGGCGGCCAGCATCGTGTTCCAGCGGCCCTTGGTGATGCCGATGGTGAACATGATGAAGAACGAGTAGAGCCCGGTCTTCTCGACGACGACGCCGTGTTCGGCGAGGTACTTGGTGACCACGGCCGCCGGAATGCCCGTCTCGGCGAACTGACCGGACACGTCCAGGCCCGGCGTGACCACCGTGGACTTGATCGGGTCCAGCATGTTGAAGCCGGGGGCCAGGTCGCCGAAGCCGTGCCAACGGTCATTGGCCTTCAGAACCCAATCCTCGCGCTTGCCCACGCCCTCGGACGCCAGCTTGTCCGGACCCCAGACCTTGAACCACCAGTCGTTGTGGCCGAACTCGGCCTCCACCTTGCGCATGGCGCGGCGGAACTCGAGCGCCTCGTGGATGCTCTCTTCGACGAGCGCGGTGCCGCCCGGGGGCTCCATCATGCCGCGGCCACGTCGCAGGACGCGATGATCGCGTATTGCGGCGAGGTGGACATGTGCATGAGGTAGGCCTCATTGAACATGTAGCGGTCGAGCTGACGGTTCTCGGATTCCTGCACGAGGATCTGCGAGGCCTGCGACAGCCCGGCCAGCATCTTGTGCGTGGAGTGCGTGGCGAACACCATCGCGTCCTCGCTGCGCGGACGGTTGCGGCCGATGGCGTGCATGTCCGTGTAGAACTCGTGGAACGCGGCGTGCGGCAGCCAGGCTTCATCGAAGTGCAGCGTGTCGACCGACGAGCCCAGCGTCTGCTTGATCATCTCGACGTTGTAGATGACCCCGTCGTACGTGCTCTGCGTGATCGTGAGGATGCGCGGCTTCTTGTTCAGCGCCTCGCGCGCGAACGGGTTGGCCTCGATCTTCTTCTGGATGGTGTCCGGGTGGAACTCCGACAGCGGGATCGGGCCGATGATGCCCAGGTTGTTGCGCGTGGGCTGCAGGAACACCGGGATCGCGCCCGTCATGGTGATCGCGTGCAGGATCGACTTGTGGCAGTTGCGGTCCACCACGACCACGTCGCCGGGCGCCACGTTGGCGTGCCAGACGATCTTGTTGGAGGTGGACGTGCCGTTGGTCACGAAGTAGCAGTGATCGGCATTGAAGATGCGCGCGGCGTTGAGTTCGGACTGCGCCACCGGGCCCGTGTGGTCCAGCAATTGACCGAGTTCGTCCACGGCGTTGCACACGTCGGCGCGCAGCATGTTCTCGCCGAAGAACTGGTGGAACATCTGGCCCACGGGGCTCTTCAGGAAGGCGACGCCGCCCGAGTGCCCCGGGCAGTGCCAGGAGTACGACCCGTCCTGGGCGTACTTGAGCAGCTCGCGAAAGAACGGCGGCGCCAGCCCATCGAGGTAGCTGCGGGCTTCGCGGATGATGTGCCGGGCCACGAACTCGGGCGTGTCCTCGAACATGTGGATGAAGCCGTGCAGCTCGCGCAGGATGTCGTTCGGGATGTGCTGCGAGGTGCGCGTCTCGCCATACAGATAGATCGGGATGTCGGCATTGCGAAAGCGCAGCTCGCCGATGAAGGCGCGCAGGTTCTTGATCGCGTTGGCCACGTCCTCGGGCGAATCGACGTCGAACTCTTCGTCGTCGATCGACAGGATGAAGGCGCTCGCCCGGCTCTGCTGCTGGGCGAAGGAGCTCAGATCGCCATAGCTCGTGACGCCCAGCACTTCGACGCCCTCGGCCTCGATGGCCGACGCAAGCGCGCGGATGCCGAGCCCGGAAGCGTTCTCGGAGCGGAAATCTTCATCGATGATGACGATGGGGAAGCGGAATTTCATGGCGTCCACCTGGGGAGACGAAAGTGCAGGATCCGGGCGCGGCGCCGGGTCGTGGACGGCGCGCGGGCCGCCGGGGGGCGATGCAAACCGGCGAGTGTAACGCTGCTGGCCCGTCGAGCCGATGACAGCGCCCGCTCGCGTTGCACGAATGCCGCGCCGGCCCCGGCTCGCTCAAGTGCGCGGCAGTGTCACGCCGCGCTGGCCCTGGTACTTGCCGCCGCGGTCGCGGTAGGAGGTCTCGCAGACCTGGTCACCACCCAGGAACAGCATCTGGGCGCAGCCTTCGCCCGCGTAGATCTTGGCGGGCAGCGGGGTGGTGTTGGAGAATTCCAGCGTGACGTGGCCTTCCCACTCGGGCTCGAGCGGGGTCACGTTCACGATGATGCCGCAGCGCGCATAGGTGCTCTTGCCGAGGCAGATGGTGAGCACGTCGCGCGGAATGCGGAAGTACTCCACCGTGCGCGCAAGGGCGAACGAATTCGGCGGGATGATGCAGACATCACCCTTGAAATCCACGAAGGATTTCTCGTCGAACGCCTTCGGGTCGACGATGGTGGAGTTGATGTTGGTGAAGATCTTGAATTCGTCGGCGCAGCGCACGTCGTAGCCATAGCTGCTGGTGCCATAGCTCACGATGCGTCGCCCATCGACCTCACGCACCTGCTCGGCAGCAAAGGGTTCGATCATGCCCGACTGGGCCGCGGTGCGGATCCAGCGGTCGCTTTTGATGCTCATGGGCTAACCTGAAAAGTCGTGGTGGTTCTAGGCCGAATTATGAAGGGAAATGCGCGCCGGGGGGCGGCGTGCGCGCGACGGCCAGGGCATGGACAGGATCCGCACCCGCTTCGCGCAGGGCGCGCGCGGCCGCCTCGAACGTGCTGCCGGTGGTCATGACGTCGTCCACGATGGCCACGGGCTGTCCGGCGAGCCCGCGCGTGGCCTGAAAGCGCCCACGATCGCGGGCGAGCCGATCGGCGCGAGCCAGCGCGTGCTGCCGCCGGCCGTCCTCCTGCACGGGCACGAGAAGCCCGGTCATCACGGGCAGGTCGAGGTACTCGCCCAGGCTGCGCGCGATTTCCCGGGCGGGATTGAAACCCCGGGCCTGCAGGCGCGCGCGCGAGCCGGGCACCGGCACGAGCCAGGTATCGGGCGGCAGACCGTCTGCATCGCGGGCCACCGCATCGGCCAGGAGCTCGCCCAAGGCCAGGGCCGGCCCGGGACGCCGGGACTGCTTGGCGCGGCGCACGAGCGCATTCAGCGGCGGCGCGTAATCCGCGGCCACGATGACCGCATCATAGGCGGCCACGCGCACGAGGCAGTCGGCACACCCCTGCCCCGGCTGCAGGCGCACCGCACACCAGCGGCAGCGCGCCACCGCGGCTGCCCGTCTGCCCCCCAAGCCGAGCGCGTCGTGGCGGCAGCCCGGGCATAATGCGCCCGCACGTGCCGCGCCGCCGCACAACGGGCAATCGCTCGGCAGGATGGCGCGCACCCCCGCCAGGGCTTGCCGCCACCACGGTACCGCTGCGTGCATGATCTCTCCCGGGCTTGCGCCACACGCCGGCTCGCCTGCGCGTTTGGCGTACTCTCTCACTTTAGGCCACGCACGCGGCCCGTCACGCACCACCATGTCAGATTCCACGCACCCCGACCTGCCCATCGATCCGCACCACGTGGCGCGCCAATTTGCCCGCCGCGGGGATCTGGGCGACGCCGCCTTCCTCTATGCGGAGATCGACACCCGCATGCGCGAGCGCCTGCGCTACATCCGCCTCGAACCCGCCCGCGTGCTGGATGCCGGCTGCGCCGTGGCGGCCGGCCGCGACGGCCTCGCCGAGCGCTTCCCGGCAGCGAGCTACGTGGGCATCGACCACTGTGCGGCCCTGATCGCCCAGGCCGAGGCCCGGCACGCCGGGCCTGGCGGGGTGCGCGGGCTGCTGCAGCGCCTGCGCCCCGGCGGGGCCGCCGCACCGGAGTTCCATGTCGCGGATCTCGCAGCGACGGGCCTCGCCCCGGAATCGGTTCAGCTGGTCTGGTCCAACCTCGCCCTGCACTGGCACCCCACGCCTCACGCCGTGCTGGGTGAATGGCGCCGCGTGCTCGCCGTGGGCGGACTGGCGATGTTCTCCTGTCTGGGCCCCGCCACCCTGCGCGAGGTGCGCGCGGCGGTGGAGGCCGCCGGTCTGCAGACCCAGACGTTGCCCTTCGTGGACATGCACGACTTCGGCGACATCCTCATCGAGAGCGGCTTCGACGATCCGGTCATGGACCAGGAGACGCTCACCCTCACCTACTCCACGCCCGAGCGGCTGCTGGCCGATGTGCGCGCGCTGGGCGGCAATCCGGCGCGCGGGCGCCGTGCCGGCCTGGCCGGGCGCGCGTTCCGTGACCGGCTGCACGCGGCCCTGGAAGCCCAGCGCCAGCCGGACGGCCTGCTGCATCTCACGCTCGAAGTGGCCTATGGCCACGCCTGGCGCGCCGCCTCCCGCCAGGCACAGCCCGGCGAGACCCGGATCTCGGTGAGCGCCATCGGCCGCGGCCCACGCCCGTGAGCGCGCCGCAGGGGGCGCGGTGTAGAATGGTCGATTGCGCGCGATCCAATCCCGTGCTTTCGATCTGATTTGCCGTCCGCCTTTGATTGGAGTCTCTCAACTCGAGCGACAGGCTGCCGCTGGAGTTGCCGTGACCACTGATACCACCTTTGCGAGCCTCGGGCTCGCCCCTGCGCTGCTGCGCGCCGTCACCGAGACGGGCTACACCACCCCCACCCCGATTCAGCTGCAGGCCATCCCGCTCGTGCTGCAAGGCGGCGATCTGCTCGCCGCGGCCCAGACGGGGACGGGCAAGACAGCCGGCTTCACGCTGCCGATCCTGCACCGCCTGCAAGAGACTGCCCCGGCCCAGCGCCGCGCCGGCCGCCCGCGCTGCCTCATCCTCACCCCGACGCGCGAACTCGCCGCGCAGGTCGAGGAATCGGTCAAGACCTACGGCAAGCACCTGCCGCTCACCTCGCTCGTGATGTTCGGCGGGGTGAACATCAACCCGCAGATCACCGCGCTCAAGAAGCCCGTGGACATCCTGGTGGCCACGCCGGGGCGCCTCCTGGATCACGCCGGGCAGCGCACGATCGATCTGTCCGGCATCGAGATCCTGGTGCTGGACGAAGCCGACCGCATGCTGGACATGGGCTTCATCCATGACATCCGCCGCGTGCTCGCGCTCCTGCCCAAGGTGCGTCAGACCCTGCTCTTCTCGGCCACCTTCTCCGACGAGATCCGCACGCTGGCCAAGGGCATCCTGCGCGACCCGGGCGAAGTGTCCGTCGCGCGCCGCAACACCGCCTCCGAACTCGTCGCGCAAAGCGTGCACCTGGTGCCGCAGAGCCACAAGCGTGACGCGCTCTCGCATCTGATCCGCAGCAACGACTGGCAGCAGGTCCTCGTCTTCACGCGCACCAAGCATGGCGCCAACCGCCTGGCCGAGAAGCTCGTGAAGGACGGCATCGGTGCGGCGGCCATCCACGGCAACAAGAGTCAATCTGCGCGCACCAAGGCCCTTGCGGGCTTCAAGGACGGCAGCGTATCCGTGCTCGTGGCCACGGACATCGCCGCGCGCGGCCTGGACATCGACCAGCTGCCGCAAGTGGTGAACTTCGAGCTGCCGAACGTGCCGGAAGACTACGTGCACCGCATCGGCCGCACGGGCCGCGCAGGCAGCCCGGGCGCCGCCGTGTCGCTGGTCGATCACGAAGAGGTCAAGCTGCTGTCGGCGATCGAAAAGCTCATCAAGCGCCCCATCGACATCGGGCTGGCGAGCTATCTCATGGTGCTCGAGGGCTTGTGGCTGCGTACCAAGAAGCCTGTCTATCGCGACCTCTACCATTACTGGCTGAAGATCTTCGCGGTGAACTTCGCCATGGGCGTCGTCTCAGGCATCGTGATGGCCTACCAGTTCGGCACCAACTGGAGCTACTTCTCGGACTTCGCCGGGGGCATCACGGGCCCGCTGCTCGCCTACGAGGTGCTGACGGCCTTCTTCCTGGAGGCGGGATTCCTCGGCGTGATGCTGTTCGGCTGGAATCGTGTCGGGCCCGGCCTGCACTTCCTGTCGACCTGCATGGTGGCGCTCGGTACCCTCATTTCATCGACCTGGATCCTGGCGTCCAACAGCTGGATGCAGACACCCGCCGGGCACGAGATCATCGACGGGCGCGCCGTGCCGGTGGACTGGTTCGCCGTCATCTTCAACCCCTCGTTTCCCTACCGGCTGTCGCACATGGTCGTGGCCGCGTTTCTTGCCACCGCGCTGCTCGTCGCGGGCTCGGCCGCCTGGCACCTGCGCAGGCGCCACGCGACGCCTGCCGTGCGCAAGATGTTCGCCATGGCGCTGGGCATGATCCTGCTGCTGGCCCCGCTGCAGGCGGTGATCGGCGACTTCCACGGACTGAACACCCTTGAACACCAGCCCGCCAAGATCGCGGCGATCGAGGGGCATTGGGAGAACACGGCGGGCAAGGCCGTGCCGCTCACCCTCTTTGGCTGGCCCGACATGGCACGTGAGGAGACGCGCTTTGCCGTGGCCGTGCCGCACCTGGGCAGTCTCATCCTCACGCATACCTGGGATGGCCACATCCCGGCACTGAAGGATTTCGCGCCGGAAGACCGCCCCAACGCCACCGTCGTGTTCTGGTCGTTCCGGACTATGGTGGGGCTCGGGCTGCTCATGATCGCGCTGGGCGCCTGGGGCCTGTGGTCACGCTGGCGCGGCCGCCTCTATACCTCCCCTGGCCTGCAGCGCTTTGCCGTGGCGATGGGCCCGGCGGGTCTCATCGCCATCCTCGCCGGCTGGTATACCACCGAGATCGGCCGCCAACCCTGGGTGGTGTATGGCCTCATGCGCACGGCCGACGCCGTCTCCCCGCACGGGGCGACGGAACTCGGCGTCTCGCTGGCCCTCTTCGTCGCGGTCTACCTGGTGGTCTTCGGTGCCGGCACGGCATACGTGCTCCGCCTCATCGCCAAAGGCCCGGTCGCGCACGAACCCCCACTTCGCGGGGGCCCAGGGCAGGAACGTCACCCGATGCGCCCCCTGTCGGCGGCCAGCACCGGCGAAGGCGAGCCGCGCGCCGGCCACTCTCATCCAACCCGTCAGGAGTAAGGACGATGGGCATCGATCTTCCCGTGATCTGGGCCGTGATCATCCTCTTCAGCATCATGATGTACGTGGTGATGGACGGCTTCGACCTCGGCATCGGCATTCTCTATCCGTTCCTGCCGGACAAGGGGGATCGCGACGTCATGATGGACACGGTCGCCCCCGTCTGGGACGGCAACGAGACCTGGCTCGTCATGGGCGGCGCGGGCCTGCTGGCTGCGTTCCCGCTGGCCTACGCCGTCGTGCTGAGTGCGCTGTATCTGCCGCTGGTCTTCATGCTGATTGGTCTGGTGCTGCGCGGGGTGGCCTTCGAGTTCCGCTTCAAGGCGTCGGACGCACGCCGCCATTGGTGGGACAAAGCTTTCATCACCGGCTCGGTGATGGCGACGTTCTTCCAGGGTGTCACGCTCGGGGCCTATCTCGATGGCATCCCTGTCGCCGGGCGCGCCTTCGATGGCGGGCCGCTGGACTGGGTCTCCGCGTTCAGCCTCTTCACCGGGGTTGGCCTCGTGGTGGCATACGCGCTCCTGGGCAGCACCTGGCTCGTCATGAAGACCGAAGGCGACCTGCACGATCGCATGGTGGTGCTCTCGCGTCGGCTGGGCTGGCTGCTGCTCGCGGTCATTGCGCTCCTGAGCGTGTGGACCCCCCTGCTGAGTACCCGCATTGCCGAGCGCTGGTTCAGTTGGCCGAACCTCGCGTGGTTTGCGCCGGTGCCGGTGCTCGTCGTGGCCGCCACGCTGGGGCTGCAACGCTGCCTGCGCACAGGCCGGCAGGCGGCGCCCTTCGTGCTGACGCTGGCACTGGTGTTCCTCGGCTACAGTGGCCTGGGGATCAGTCTGTGGCCCAACGTCGTGCCACCCGGCATCACGTTGCGCGAGGCCGCGGGGCCGGACGAGAGCCTGGGCTTCGCCCTGGTGGGCGCCCTGCTCATCATCCCCATCATCCTGATGTACACCGCGTGGGGCTACTACGTCTTTCGCGGCAAGGTGCGCCACGGCGAGGGCTATCACGGATGACGAGACGTCCACCCTGGGCCAAGCGCCTCGCTTGGCTCATCGGCCTCTGGCTGGCGAGCGTCGGCGCCTTGAGCGGCGTCGCGCTCGTCATCCGATGGATCATGAATGCCGTCGGGCTGACGACCTGACAGCCCGACGCCCGGCGAGCCTTTCGGGTCTTACCAGGCGAAGCCCACGCGCTGGCCACGCCCGCTAGACACGGTCACGTCGCGGGTGAGTTCACGCCCGTCGTGCGTCGCCTGGATGCGGTAGCGGCCTGCGGGCAGGTCGATCAGCAGATATGGACCCTCGGCGGTCACTTCCAGGCTCGGCGCATTGCCATTGCCACGGATGCGCACGGGGATGTTCGCCACGTAGGCGCCGGAGGCCTGGCTGAAGACCATGCTCAGGCGGTACTGCGGAATGGCGTCACGCAGGGCGTTGGACTCGGTCTGGCCAAAGCCTCCGGTCACGTAACGAATGCCATTGACTTCCTTCACACCGGGCAGGCCATTCTCGGCGGCCGGGGTCCAGTTCGTCTGCGGACGCGGCAGCGTGCGCTGGCCGGCTGGGGCAGCCTCGCGGGCCCCCGCCGGGGCCATCGCGCCCGGTGTGGCAGCGCCAGGGGCGGACGGCGCGGGCGGCACGGATTGGGCGATGGCAGCCGCAGCGGCCAGGGCGCCTGCGCTGGCAACGGTGGTGATCACAGCACGACGAAAGCGAATCATGATGGCTCCTTGGGGCATGAGGTGACGTCCTGCGGGACTGACGTCTGGCAGGTCAACTCAACGGTGGAGCAAGCCGCATGCCGCTCGCGGCCGCTTCGCGGCGCCGCGCCCTGCTGTGCTAGGCTTGTCGGCCCTCCGCCTGCCGGGGGTGACCCTTCGCGCAGCCACCATGACGTCCCCCGTTCCCGACCCGCACCGCCGCCTGCGGCGCTTCATCGCCTGTGGTCTCACGACGGCCGTGGTCGGCAGCAGTACGCCCATCCCGCTTTACCCGATCTACCGCGCCGAGCTCGGCCTGGACGCCCTCACCATGACCATGATCTTCGTGGTCTACGTCGCGGCCGTGCTGTGCGCTCTCCTCGTCGCCCCTGCCATCCTCGCGCGTCTTCGCAATCCCTATCGTCTGCTCGTGCCGGGTCTGGGCATCGTGACCCTGGGTGCCCTCACGCTCGCGCAGGCCGACTCCCTGGCGGGCTTGCTCGCGGGCCGCATCATCGCGGGCATCGGCACGGGATGCGTGACCTCCTCGGTGAACATGGCCATGGTGGATCTGTCCCCGGGGCGCGACGTGCGCCACGCGGCCATGGTGTCCACCCTGTCGTTCGGCGCGGGCTCTGCGCTGGGGCCCGCCTTGAGCGGCGGCATCCTTCAACTCGGCATCTGGCCGCTCGTCACGCCGTTCGTGTTGGTATCAATCGCGGCGCTCGTCACCGCCGTACCGGCTGCGCGCCGCTGGCACGACACCGCCACGGCAACCGCGCCCGTGGCCGGCCAGCCCGCCACCCCGCGGCCCGCGCGCGATCCCATCCCCTGGGCCGCCTTCGGGCTCTGTTCGGCGCTCATCATCCTGTCCTGGGGCCTGGGGTCGATCCTGATGGCGCTGGGGCCGTTCTTCGGCGATCGCCTGCTGGGCGTGTCGGATTACGCGCTCACGGGCTATGCCGTCGCCCTCTTCACGCTCACCGGCACCACGAGCCAATGGCTGCACCGCCGCGCTCACCTGCGCCGGGGCCTGGTGCGCGGGGCGATCATCGTGGCCGTGGGTCTCAGTCTGGCGTTCACCGGTCTTCTCCTGGGCTCGGTGCCGTGGGTGGCCGGCGCACTGGTGCTCACCAGCTTCGGTCAGGGTGGCGCCTTTGCCTGCGGTGCGGCGCTGCTGCAGCAGGTCGCTCCGCCCAGCCAGCGTGTCCGCATGGTGTCGTGGTTCTACATGGCCGGCTACGTCGGCAATCTCCTGCCGTTGCTGCTGGGGGCGATCACCGACCGTTTCGGTGCCATGAGCGCGACACTGGGTTTTCTGGTGGTGTGCGTGGCGGCCATGATCGGCATTGCGACAGGCGCACGACGCGTGTTTCGCCAGCCCGCGGGCGCGGCGCATGCTACGGGAGCGTGAGATGATGCAGTGACTGCCAGATGCCGGCCTGCCGGCCTGGCGCGGGTTTGCCCCACCCGCCTCGGGGGCGTCGAGCGAAGGAGCCCCTCGTGACTATCCGCCCTCCCCTGACCCTGCCCCGCATGACGCTGGGCTGTCTCACCTTGTTGGCCGCGATGAGCGCCACCGCGCTCGCGCAGACCCCCCCGTCACCCGAGCCCTCGTCACCCGCCCCCACCCTGCCTGAACCACCGCAGCCAGGTCAGCGCGGGCCTGGCGGTGCCGGCGGCACCCGCGTGGACATCGCCGACTTTTCCGTCGTGGAATTGCGTGGCAAAGGTCTGCACAATGCCCGCACCACCGCGCTCGGGCCACGCCGCCAGGGTGGCGGCATCGTCATCGACGATCAGGGCCTCATTCTCACGATCGGCTATCTCGTCATCGAGACCGAGCAGATCGAAGTGGTGGGTCGCCGCGGCGAACGCATCCCGGCGGCGATGATTGCCTACGACAACGACACAGGACTGGGCCTCGTGAGAGCCGCCGTGCCACTCGACGTCAAGCCCGTGGCCTTCGCAGACTCCGACAACGTAAAAGTCTCGGATCCTGTCCTCGTCGTGGGCTTCGATGGCGTGGCGCCCGCCTATGTGGTCTCCAAGCGCACCTTTGCCGGCACCTGGGAATACCTGGTCGACGACGCCTTGTACACGGCCCCTGCCACCACCGGCTGGAGCGGCGCTGCCCTCCTGAACAACGAGGGCCGGCTGATCGGCATCGGCTCTCAGCTGGTGCCGGACGCCCTGGGGGCGAGCCGCCCGGTACCGGGCAACATGTTCGTGCCGGTGGATGAATTGAAGCCCATCCTCCAGGATCTGGTGGCCAACGGCAAGCGCGCCGGCGAGGCACGCCCGTGGATTGGCGTGACGATCCAGGACCTGAAAGGCAAGCTGCTCGTCACCCGGGTGGCGCAGGACAGCCCGGCGGACCACAGCGGCATCCGCGAGGGCGACATCATCGTAGGCCTCGCAGGCAACACGCTCAAGGACTCGGCCGATTTCTACACGCGGCTCTGGAAAAGCGGCAATGCCGGCGTGAAAGTTCAACTCGACGTGGTGAAGGGCGTGGCCGTGGAGAAGGTGGCGATCGACACCATCGACCGCGCCCAGTATCTGCGCCCGCCCGCCATGTACTGAGCGCTAGGTGCCCGCCAGGACATGGGCCACGCACTGGTCCGTGCCCTGGGTTTGGGCTTGCGCCAGCGCTTGGCTTGCCAACGCCAGCATGGCGTCACGCTGATCGCGCGCGCGCAACGGGCGCGTCGTGACCGTGACCACACCTGCGCTCACCGTCAGCACCGACGTCCCCGGTACGTGGCCCGCCGCGATGCTCAGGCCACGCACGGCCAGGCGAATCCGCTCCGCCACCCGCACGGCACCGGCGGCATCGGTATGCGGCAGAATCGTTCCGAAACGACTCTCGCCGACGCGACATACCAGATCCGCGGGCCGGTGCGCGACCCCCGCCGCCGTCTCGGCCACCAGCCGCACGCAATCTTCGGCGGTGACGCCATCGGCCGGCGCCTCGTAGGACCGGAAATCATCGAGCTCCACGAGCACCAGGGACAACGCATCGCCCGAGCGCGGCAGCAGGACCAACTCACGCGCCAGCTTGGCGGCACAGCAACGGGCGTTGGGCAGACCGGTGAGCGGATCCATCCATTTGCGCTGGCGCTGGATTTCCGCGGGCAGCTCCCGGCGTCGCGTGCGAAACACCCCTTCACCGATGGACGTCAGCCGGACTAGGCCCGCCACCACGCGGCGATGCTCGTCGCGCACCGGCACCACCGCGCCCAGGTAGCGCCGCCCCGCGATCACCACCTCCTGTTCCGGCACGGCGATGCCGGCGTCCAGGTAGCGCAATCCCCGTTCGACCATGGCGCCGCCATCGGGCGTGAACTCCTCCAGGCGCCGGCCGATCAAGGCCATCCCGGGCAAGCCGAGCAAGCGCGCGAACGCGGCGTTCACCACCATATGACGGCCCTGACGATCCACCATGAGGGCGGGTTTATCGTCGGCATCGAGCAGACCGCCCGGATGCAGCGTCTCGGGTGGGGATCCCAGCACAGCGGACAGGGAATCGGACATCGTCACTCCGCAAAGGCCTCTTCGTGCCATTGGCTTGGCACCGGCGCGTGAAGGGCGTTGACCCAGTATGGACCAACGCCGCCGCTTTTTGAACACCTGCCAAGCAAGTCGCGTGCACACGAGGCGGGCTGCGCCCCTCGAGCTTGCGCGCATCATCATCTTCTTCGATTTGCGTCATGCGCAAAGCTGACCGCGCACGCAGGTCAGCGGTGCCCCTCCCCGGGAGCCCGGCACCGACGGGCCCCTGGCGGACGAAACATGGTCAAATACCCGGTTCTCGATCGCGCGCGAGCGCTATCGACACCGCTGACCCTCCCTGGAATCGATGCCCAAGACCGACCCTTCCGGCCACACCCCCATGATGCAGCAGTACCTCGGCCTGAAAGCCGAAGCCGGCCCGCTGCTGCTGCTTTACCGGATGGGGGACTTCTACGAGCTCTTCTATGAAGATGCCGAGAAGGCGGCTCGCCTGCTCAATCTCACCCTGACGACCCGCGGCAGCTCCGCGGGCCAGCCGATCCGCATGGCCGGGGTGCCGTTCCATGCGCTGGAAGGTTACCTGGCGCGTCTCGTGGCCATGGGCGAATCGGTGGCGATCTGCGAACAGGTGGGCGACCCGGCCACGTCCAAGGGGCCGGTCGAGCGGCGCATCGTGCGTATCGTGACGCCGGGTACGCTCACCGATGACGCCCTGCTCCCGGCCAAGGCCGACCGCGTGATCGCGGCGCTGCACGTGGCGTCGGTACGCCGCGAGCGGCGCTATGGTCTGGCCTGGTTGAATCTTGCGAGCGGCGAATTCCGCGTGAGCGAGTGCGGCACGTCGCATCTGGCGAGCGAGCTGCACCGAATCGCGCCGGCCGAGCTCGTCCTCGCCGAAGGCGAGAGCCTGCCGGATGGCTGCGGCGACCTCACCGCCCCGTTGAGCCCCGCCCCCGCCTGGCACTTCGAGTCCACGGGCGCGACGGCGCAACTCACCGGGCACTTCGGCACCGACTCCCTCGCGGGCTTCGACGTGCAGGACATGGCCGCCGGCATCTGCGCGGCTGGCGCCCTGCTGCGCTACGTCACGCGCACGCAGGCGCATGCGCTGGCGCACGTGCAGCAGCTTGCCGCCGACCGCCCCGGTCAGTACGTGGTGCTGGATCCGGCCACTCGGCGCAATCTCGAACTCACCGAGACCTTGCGCGGTGAGGAATCCCCCACGCTCTTTTCCACCCTGGACCACTGCGGCACGCCGATGGGCAGCCGTCTCTTGCGCCGCTGGCTGCATCATCCGCTGCGCGAGAATGCACCGGCCCAGGCTCGGCAGAATGCAGTCGCTGCCTTGCTGCGTGATGGCCTGGAGGGCCTGCGCGAGGCGCTGGGCCGCCTGCCCGACCTGGAGCGCATGGCCTCGCGCGTGGCCTTGCGCTCGGTGCGCCCGCGCGAGCTCGCGAGCCTGCGCGACGCGCTGCAGGCGCTCCCGGCGTTGCAGGCCTGCGTGCATGCGCTGGTCGATGCGCCGGCGCCGTTTGCCACAGTGCCGGAGGTGGACGTGGGCCATGTCCGCACATTGGCCGATCGCCTGACGCTCGATCCCGCGCTGCCTGAGCGGCTCGTGGCCGCCGTGGCACTCGAGCCTGCCCAGGCCGTGCGCGACGGCGGCGTCATCGCCGCGGGCTTCGATGCCGAGCTCGACGAATTGAGGCATCTGCAAAGCCACAGCGGCGACTTCCTCGTGCAGCTCGAGGCGCGCGAACGCGAACGCACCGGGATCGCCAACCTGCGCGTGGAATTCAACCGCGTGCACGGCTTCTTCATCGAAGTCACGCGCGGCCAGGTGGATCGGGTCCCGGACGATTACCGTCGTCGTCAGACGCTCAAGAACGCCGAGCGCTACATCACCCCGGAGTTGAAGACCTGGGAAGACAAGATCCTGTCGGCGCAGGAGCGCGCGATCGCGCGCGAGAAGTGGCTCTTCGAACAATTGCTCGATGCGCTTGCCCCGCACGTGCCGGCGCTCGCGGGTGCGGCATCGGCTCTGGCCGAGATCGATGCGCTGGCGTCGCTCGCCGCGCATGCGCGCGATCACGCCTGGGTCGCACCGCGCCTGGCCGAGGCAGCCGAGCTGCACATCGAGCAGGGCCGCCACCCGGTCGTCGAGCGCACCATCGAACGCTTCACGCCCAATGATTGCCTGCTGCACCCTGCCCGGCGCATGCTGCTCGTGACCGGGCCGAACATGGGCGGCAAATCGACCTACATGCGGCAGGTCGCGCTGATCGCGCTGCTTGCGCGCATCGGCAGCTTCGTGCCGGCGCGCGACGCGTGCGTGGGTCAGATCGACCGCATCTTCACGCGGATCGGCGCAGCGGACGATCTGGCGGGGGGGCGCTCCACCTTCATGATGGAGATGACCGAAGCTGCGGTGATCCTGTCATCCAGCACTGCGCAAAGCCTGGTGCTGATGGACGAGATCGGGCGCGGCACCTCGACCTACGACGGCCTGGCGCTCGCCTGGGCGATTGCGCTTCGCCTGCTCACGCACAACCAGGCGCTCACGCTCTTTGCGACGCACTACTTCGAGCTCACGCGCCTGCCGCAAGAGCGCGTCGAAGCGGCCAACGTGCACCTGGCCGCCGCCGAGTCCGCGCAAGGCATCGTGTTCCTGCACGAGGTGCGCGAAGGTCCGGCCAGCCGCAGCTACGGGATTCAGGTGGCCCAGCGCGCGGGCGTGCCGCCTGCCGTGCTGCGCACCGCCCAGCGCGAACTGGAGAAGCTGGAACTGCGCGCAGGCCCACAGCCGCAGCTCTCGCTGTTCGATGCGCCCGATGCCCCACCGGCCATGACGGCCGTGGCCGAACCGGCGAGCGCCGCGCCCGATCCGCTCGCCCTGGCGCTGGCCGCGCTCGACCCGGACGCGCTCACCCCTCGCGAGGCCCTCGATGCCTTGTATCGCCTGAAATCAGTCGCCGACGCCCATGCCTGACGCTCTCCTGCCGCCAGATCAGCCCACCCCCCTGCTGGGGGGCCTTTCCCCTGCCGACTTCATGCGCCGTCACTGGCAGAAGAAGCCGCTCCTCATTCGCCAGGCGATCCCGGGCATGCGGGCCCCGATTCGTGCGACGGCCTTGCGCCGCCTGGCGCGCGAGGATGACGTCGAATCCCGGCTGATCTGGCGCGAGGATGGCGAGTGGGCGATGGAACACGGCCCGTTCTCGCGCCTGCCCAAGGCGAGCGAACCCGATTGGACGCTGCTCGTGCAGGGCGTGGACCTGCACGACGATGCCATTGCAGCGTTGCGCGATCGGTTCCGCTTCGTACCTGACGCCCGTCTGGACGATGCCATGATCAGCATCGCCGGCACCGGTGGCGGCGTGGGGCCGCACGTCGACAGCTATGACGTGTTCCTGCTCCAGGCGGCCGGGCGCCGTCGCTGGCGCATCAGCCAGCAGAAGGATCTCGAGCTCCAACCCGATGTGCCGCTGCGCATCCTGCAGGATTTCCGGGCCGAGGAAGAGTACGTGCTGGAGCCCGGAGACATGCTGTATTTGCCGCCCCAGGTGGCTCACGACGGCGTGGCCATGGATCCCGACTGCATGACGATCTCGATCGGATTTCGCGCACCGCGCCGGGCAGAACTTGCCCGCGGCCTGCTGGAAGCCGCCGCCGACGCCTTGCCCGGCATGCCTGCCACGGCGGGCGAACGCCTGTACCGGGACGCATCCCAGCCCGCTACGGCGACGCCGGCAGCCTTGCCTGAGGCACTCGTCGACGAAGCGCTGACCGCCTTCGCAGCCGTGCGCCTTGACCGCGCCCTCGCGGCGGACTTTCTGGGTGCGTATCTGTCCGAACCCAAGCCCGGCGTGGTGTTCGAGCCTGCCGACGCGGACTGCTCGCCGCTGGACGCGGATTGGCCGCAGTCAGGCACGCTCGTCCTTGCACGCAGCACACGCGTGCTCTATACGGGCCGCAAGCTCTTCATCAATGGGGAGCCGGCCGAGGCGCCGGCATCCGCCCGGCTGCGGGCGCTGGCCGATACGCGACGACTCGCCTGCGCGGGCCGCGCGCCCAGCGAGGCCGAGCGCGAGGCGCTCGAGACATGGCGCGAGGCAGGGTGGCTGCACTGGGTGCCGGACGATGCTCGGTGAGTGTTGCCGGTGTCAGAAACCTGACGCCACGACGTCAAAAAGCCCGTTTCCAGCGCGTGGAAGCGGGCTTTTTTCATCGAGACATTACGGATCAACCGGCGACGGCGCCCTTGGCAAACTCAAAATAAGCTTCTGAATCATTAGCTTATGGCTCGCTCGAAAAATACCGCGGAGCACCTGCCTCGTTACATTCTTACCCACTAAATACTTACGTTAACCTTACAACAGAGGACAAAACCCGGCGGCGTCCGTACCATGGGAACCATGCAGTCACCAGTCAACAGTCACTGAATTCCAGACGACCTCGAAGGAGAAGACCACCATGAAGAAGCCTCTGATTCTCGCCGTCCTGCTCTCCGCCTCCGCCGCCCTGGCCGCCTGCGACCGCGCAGACGATCCGGCATCGATGACCGGCGCCCCGGCTGCCAACGATGGTGCGGTGACGATGCCCTCCCCGGCGCCTCAGAATACGGCCCCGATGGATTCGGCTCCGGCCACGACCACCCCGGCTCCTGCTGCGGGGGGCACCACCGGCACGATGTCGCAATAAGCGTACCGTGTCCAGCGCCTGCCTTGCAGGCGCGACAGAAAGCCCGCTTCGGCGGGCTTTTTTCATGAGCGCTCGTCACGTTGCCCACACGCTCGCACGGGAAAACCCGGCGTTGACGTCAGTGGATAATGCACATAGATTAATTAAAACTTGTGCATTAACCGGAGACGGGACGCATGAATTTTCCAGAAACGCCGGGCCTGAATGCTCTCGTCTCCCGCGCCGGCCTGGAGCCGCTGGACGCGGACAGCTGGATTCTGCACGGCCAGGGCCAGTCCTTGGTTGCGCGCCTGAACGAGGGACTCGTGCTTGTCGATACGGGACCCGGCGGCAAGGTGACGCGCGGCATGATCGCGGCCTTGCGCACGGCCACAGACGCGCCGCTCGCGGCCATCGTCTACAGCCACGGGCATCTGGGCTACAACGCAGGCCTGCCGCTCTGGCTCGCCGATGCCGCCGATCGGGGCCACCGCCCGCCACGCGTCATTGCCCACGCCAACGTACCTCGCCGTCATGCGCGCTATCGCGCCACGATGCCCCTGCAGGAGCGGCTGGCGGAGATGCAGTTCCGATCACCGGCTCGCAGCCTCGAGGGCAAGCTGCCCGTGCATGATCCGCACGAGGTATTCGACGACCGCCTTGTCCTCGGCCACGGCGAACGCGCCGTTCATCTGCTGTGGGCGCCCTCGGAGACCGATGACGCGATCGCGGTGTGGATCCCGGGCCGTCGCGTGCTCTATGGCGGACCGGCCATCATCGACGCCATTCCGAACATCGGCACGCCCTTGCGCACCATGCGCGACACGCTGCGCTGGGCCGACACGCTCGAGCGCCTGGCCGCGCTGCAGCCGGTGACCGTCGTGCGCGAATTCGGCGACACGCTGCACGGCGAAGCCGAGATCCAGACGGTGCTGGGCGGCACCGCCCGCGCCCTGCGCTGGCTGCATGCCGAAGTGCTGCGCCTCATCAATCTGGGCATGGGCGAACGTGAACTCCTGGCCCATCTGCAGTGGCCACCCGAGCTCTTCGATGTGCCCTGGATGCGCGCCACCTACGGCGACCCGAGCTACATCGCCCGTGACATCTACCGTTCGGAGAACGGCTGGTGGGACCGCAATGCGACGAGCCTGCATCCCAGCCCGCCCGAGGCGGCCGCACAGGCCATGGCCGACGCCATCGCGGACAAGCCGGCCGTGATCCGCGCGGCTCGCGCGCTGGCCGAGCAAGGCCAGACGCAGTTGGCACTGCATGTCATCGACCTGCTGGCCACCGCGCCGGGTGCGGCACCAGAGATCGGCGAGGCTCGCACCTTGAAGGCGCAATGGCTGCGCGAACGCGCCCGCCAGGTGCCGAGCTTCGTGTCGCGCAGCCTCTATCACGCCGTGGCCAATCGCCTGGAAGACGGCTCCGCCGTCGAACTCGGCTTGCGTTGATCCCCGCTCCGGAATCCCCATGACCTTCGCGTCGCTCGACCGTCTCTTCACGCCCCGCAGCGTTGCCGTGGTCGGGGCCTCGGACACGCCGATGAAGATCGGCGCCATCCCGATCAGCTATCTGCTGCGCCAGGGGTTCACGGGCCGCATCCTGCCGATCAACCCCGCACGCGACACCGTGCAGGGCCTGCGTGCCTGGCCGAGTCTGGCCGCGGTCGGCGAGCCGATCGATCTGGCCATCATCGCGGTGCCCGCGCAGCACGTGGCCGCGGCCCTGGACGACGCCATCGCCGCACAGGTCGGCAATCTCGTGATGTTCTCGGCGGGCTATGCCGAAGTCGATGCCGAGGGCGCCGCCGAACAGGCCCGGCTCGCCGCGCGAGCCCGGGCCAACGGCATCCGTCTGCTGGGGCCGAACTGCCTGGGTTTCATGAATGTGGCCCAGCACCTGTACGCCACCTTCTCGCCCGTCGTGATGGGGGGTGCCGCACCGGCCGGATCGCTGGCGGTCGTGAGCCAGAGCGGCGCCTTCGGCGCCTATGCCTATGCGCTTGCTCGCGCGCGCGGACTGGGTCTGTCCTACTGGATCACGACCGGCAACGAGGCCGACGTCCAGGTGGCCGACGGCATCGCCTGGCTCGCCCGCGACGCGAGCACCCGCGTGATCCTCGTCTACCTCGAAGGTTGCCGTGACGGTGCCCGCCTGCGCGCGGCGCTCGGCGCCGCGCGTGATGCCGGCAAGGCCGTGGTGGCCGTCAAGGTGGGCCGCACCGCGCAAGGGGCAAGCGCTGCCGCCTCGCACACGGCCTCGCTGGCAGGCGACGATGCGGTGTACGACGCGGTGCTGCGTGCCGACGGCGTGTGGCGCGCACACAGCATCGACGAGTTCTTCAACGTGGGCCATCTGCTCGCCCTCGCGCCGCGCCCTTCCAACGACACCATCGGGCTCCTGACGGTGTCGGGTGGCGTCGGCGCGTTGATGGCCGACGATGCAAGCCTGGCTGGCCTGACGATCTCGCCCATGCCGGCCGAGGCGCAAGCGTGGATCCGCGCGCAGGTGCCGTTCGCTGCGCCCGGCAATCCCGTGGACATCACGGGCCAGGTGACAGCCCAGCCCGAGCTCATCGAGCAAACGGCGCGGCGCATGCTGGCCGACGGCGGCTACGGGAGCCTGCTGGTGTTCCTGGCCGCCGGCGGCCTGTCGGATGCGTTGTGGCCGCGCCTGGAAGCGATGGCCGAAGGGCTGTCCCGCGACTATCCCGACCGTGCCGTGGTCTTCTGCAGTCTCTTCAGCGCCGAGCGGCTCGCCCGTTTGCAGGCTGCGGGCGTGGCCGCTTTCGCGGACCCCAGCGCGGCCGTGCGCGCCCTGGCCGGGCTGGCCTTCGTGGCAGCGCATCAGCGCCGCACGCACACCGCCGCCGTCCATATCGCGGCACCGACGGCTCCCGGGCCACTGCCTGCGACCGAGCCCGAGGCCCTCGCCTGGCTTAGCGACGCAGGCATCCCCGTGATGCCCTTTCGCGTCGCCCACGATGCCGACGCGGCGGCCCGCGCGGCGAACACGCTCGGTTACCCCGTGGCCATGAAGATCGTCTCACCCGACATTGCGCACAAGAGCGACGTGGGGGGCGTTCGCCTCGGACTCGCGGACGCCGCGGCCGTGCAGGCTGCCCATGCCGCGATGCTGACGCAGGTGCAGGCGGCGGCGCCCGGGGCACGCGTGACGGGCGTCCTCGTCGCACCGCTCGTGCAGGGCGGCGTCGAGTGCATCCTCGGCATGCAGCGCGACCCGGTCTTTGGTCCCATGGTGCTGTTCGGGCTGGGTGGCGTCGACGTCGAGCTGCAGCGCGACGTCAGCCTTCGACCTGCGCCGCTGAACGACGCTGACGCGCTGGCCATGATTCAGGAAGTCCGCGCTTACCCCCGGCTCACCGGCCATCGCGGGCGCCCACCTGCCGACATCGCCGCGATCGTTCGCGCGCTGGTTGCTCTCTCGCACCTCGCCTGCGCACGGCCGGACGTCGCATCGATCGATATCAATCCTTTCGTCGCGCTCCCGGCGGGTCAGGGCGGGCTCGCGCTGGACGCCTTGATCGTGGCCGGCACCGCCGGCTGACCGTTCCCGAGGCTTGCGCCTCATCGTCGTTGCCCGCAGGATCAGGAGAGACCATCATGAGGTTCACTTCCCGCGCATTCCTCGCCGTCGCCGGCGCCCTGTGCCTTGCCGGCACGCTGCAGGCGGCGGAGCCCTGGCCGCGGGCGCGGCCCATCCAGCTCGTCATCGCCTCGGCGCCTGGCGGCGGCACGGACACCTTCGCGCGTGTCTTCGCCGAGAAGCTCAGTGCCCAGATCGGCCAATCCATCGTCGCCGAGAACAAGCCCGGCGCCAACGGCATGATCGGCAACGAGGCGGTGGTGCGCGCCGCGCCCGATGGCTATACCCTGCTCTTCACCTATGCGGCCTCCATCGTCGGCAACCGCTGGCTCATGCCGAAGATGCCGCACGATCCGCAGAAGGACCTCACGCCCATCGCGCAGATCGGCGCGGGCGGCAATCTGCTCGTCGTCTCGCGCGACTTCCCTGCCCGCACCTTTGCCGAGCTCGTCGCCCAGGTGAAAGCCAAGCCTGATGCCTACAATTACGGCAGCTGGGGCGCCGGCTCGGGGGGGCACATCGCCATGGAGAGCATCAAGCAGCAGACGGGGATCAGCCTGCAGCACGTGCCCTACAAGGGTGTGATGCCCACGCTGATCGACCTGAAGGGCGGGCGCCTGTCCATTGCCTTCGTCGACAGCACCACGGCGCTGCCCATGCTGCAGACGGGTGACATCGTGGCGCTCGCGACGAGCGGCACGCGGCGGGGCGCGGTGACGACCGACGTGCCCACCCTGAACGAGCTTGGCCTCACCTACAACGCCGACGCCTGGTACGGCCTGTTGGGACCGAAAGACCTGCCCCAACCCATCGTGCAGAAGCTCAACGCCGCGGTCAACGCCATCCTGCAGGATCCGGAGATGCTCGAGCGCTTTCGCCAGTTCAACATGGCCGAGCCACCGCTCAAGACGCCGGAGGGCTTTGCCCAGACCATTGCGCGCGACATCGACACCTGGGGCAAGGTCATCCAGGCGGCCAGCATCCGCATCGACTGAGTCCAGGGGACGCCATGACCGATCACCGCACGCTGCTCTCGCACGCTGCTCGCGAAGCCTACGCCGTCGCCCTTCCCTGCTGGATCTGGGGCTATCCGCTGGTCGAGACGTTACGCACCTGCGCGGCGCGGCTCGCCGAGGCCGACACGCCCGTCAATCAGCTGCATCACGATACGCAGCCCAGCACGCACCACGATCGCTGGGTGGTGACACCCGCCAATGACCTGCTGTACTCCACCGCGTGGGTCCACCTCGCCGACGGCCCCGTCTACCTGGACGTGCCCGCCCCCACCGGCCGCTACTTCGTGATGGCCTTGCTGGACGCCCATACCAACAATTGGTGCAACATCGGACCCGAGGCAGGCGGCGCGGGGACGTCGCGGCACGCCATCGTCGGCCCCGACTGGCATGGCGATCTGCCCGCCGACGTGCAGGTCATTCATGCGCCGACGGATCTCGTGTGGCTGATCGGCCGCATCCTGGTGGACGACGCGAGCGATCTCGCCGCCGCTCAGGCGCTACAGCAAGGCTTCGCGCTGCACCCGGCCGATGGGCGCCCGGCACGAGCACCGGCCAGCGTCACCGCCTACGATGACGGCGCGGACCCGCTCGCCTTCTTCGGCAACCTGGCCCGCGGCCTCACGGACTTCCCGGTGGCCGAATCCGAGCGAGGTCTCGTGGCACTGTGGCGGGCGATCGGCATACGCCCCGGGGTGCCGTTCATGCCCGACGCCCTCGCCCCCGATGTGCGCCAGGCGCTGGCCTGGGCCGCGCACGACGCGCGCGACATCATCCTCGCCGCCACCCGCAGCGCCCGCGCCAAGCCCTGGGGCCTGAGCCTGCGCCTGGGGGTCTACGGTGACGACTATCGCCTGCGGGCAGCGACCGCGATGAAGGGGCTGGGCGCACTCGCCGGCACGGAGGCCGTCTACGCGCTGGCCGATTTCGATGCGGACCGGGCGCCCTTGTCCGGCGAGCACGACTACATCCTGCACTTTCCTGCCGGCGAGTTGCCACCTGCAGACGCATTCTGGTCGGTGACCCTGTATGGCGAAGACTTCTTCCTCGTGGACAACCCGATCGCGCGCTACGCCCTGGGCGATCGCACGCGCGGGCTCGAACACCACCCGGACGGCTCGCTCACGCTATACATCCAGCACGCTGCGCCCGCCGCCGGTACCGCCAACTGGCTCCCCGCGCCCGCCGGCCCCTTCTACCTGATCCTGCGCATGTACCGTCCCGGCGAGCGCGTGTTGGGCCGCGCCTATCAGATTCCCCCAGTCCAACGCGTACCGGCGAACCCGCGCCCCGAGGAGGCCAGCGCATGACGACACCCGCCCCCGACAAGACGTTGAGCACACTCGCCGCCGACGCCTTTGTCTATACATTTCCACTCTTCGAGATGCTGCGCATGCGCGCGGCAACCGCCCCGCGCCGCAATTCGCAAGGGCGCTTTGCCGACGACACGCGCGATGGCACCCGACGCTGGCTGAACACGTTCGCGCACTCGCCTCAGCTGCTCAAGGCGGGCGAGAGCCGCGTCGTGACGCCGAACTACGACACGCTCTACAGCAGTGCCTGGCTCGACCTGCGCCAAGGCCCGCTCGTGCTGCAGGCGCCTGACACGGCAGACCGCTACTACGTGCTTGGCCTGCTCGATGCCTACACCAATCCCTTCGCCCATCTGGGACGGCGCACCACCGGCACCCGCGCTCAGGCGTTCTGGCTGAGCGGCCCCGACTGGGAAGGCACCGTGCCACCCGGCATGCATCCGGTACGCTGTCCTACGCCCATGGTCTGGATCATCGGACGGCTGCTGGTAGACGGCGAGGACGATCAGCCGCAGGCGGCGGCCGTGCAGGCGGGGTTCACGCTGACAACGCCACACGGGGAGGACACGACAGGCATCGCCACCGACGTGGGCCCGGTGCTGCGGGGTCTGCCCGATGACGCGCAGACATACTTTGCGCGCGTGGCCGAAGGCCTGCGGGAGAACCCGCCGCCAGCGGCGGACGCGGCGTTCGTGGCGCAGCTAGCTCCCCTGGGGCTGGGCAGCGACGTCACGCCGGCAGAGGCGTCGAACGCCGGGTCGGCCGCGCATCGGGACGCCGTGCAGGCGGGATACCTGCGCGCGCGCGAGGCGCTCGCCCAAAGCGCCCGCCGGCTGGGCCGTCAGCCTCGTGAGGCCGAGACATCCGAGACGACGTCCCGCTGGGTCATGCCCGCCCTGCTGACCGAGAGCTTCGGCACCGATTACCGCACCCGCGCACGCATTGCGCTCGGCTACATCGGCGCGCTGTGCAGCGCCGAGGCGGTGTATCCCATGGCTTACGAGGATGCTTCCGGAGAGCCGCTCTCCGGTGCACACCGCTACCGGTTGCGCTTCGCCCCCGGCATGCTGCCGCCCGTGGACGCCTTCTGGTCGCTCACGATGTACCGCACCGCGGATTTCATGCTGGTGCCCAACGTGCTGGACCGCTACGCCATCGGAGACCGCAGCCAGCACCTGCGCCGGGATGACGACGGCGGCGTGACGCTCACGATCCAGCACGCGCCGCCGACAGATACCGGCAACTGGCTGCCGGCGCCGGCGGACGGCTTCTATCTGTGCCTGCGCGCCTACCAGCCGCGCGCAGCCTGGTTCGACGGCAGCTACCGCCTGCCCGATATCGAGCGTCTCGGGCCGGCGTGACGCCTCATGCCGCTGCGCGCGCCGCGTACAGACGTTCGGCCAGGGCGCGCGCGGCGCGATAGTCGCCCTTGCCGTTCTCCCCCCGCGGCATGTCCTCGCACACGAACAAGGCCTTCGGCACCTTGTAGCTGGCCATGCCTGCATCGAGCAGGCGACGCCAGCCCGACTCGTCCGCCACGGCCCCCTGGGCCAGGCGCACGAGTGCGATCACTTCGCTGCCCCACTTCTCGCTCGCCACGCCCACCACCATGGCGTCGGCAATGCTCGGCAGCCGCTTGACGGCCTCCTCGACCTCTTCCACGAAGACCTTCTCGCCGCCGGTGTTGATGACGAGGCTGCCCCGGCCGATCAACGTCATGGTGCCGTCGGCGAAACGCTCGGCCACGTCGCCAGGAATCGAGTAGCGTTCGCCATCGATCTCGCGAAAGACCGCCGCGGTCTTGGCCGGATCGCCCAGATAGCCGGCCGGCAACGGCTCGGCCTGCGCGAGCTGCCCCACGCCGGGCACGCCTGGACCGAGCAGCCGACCGTCCTCGGTCAGCAACGCCACCCGACGTCCGGGCAGAAAGCGTCCCGTGGGCATCTGACTGTCCACCGTAGTGATGGTGTAGCCCATGCCGGAGGCCTCCGACGCGCCGAGCGCATCGAAGAGCGTCACGTGCGGCACGTGGCGCAGCAGCCCTTGTTTGACCTCCAGACTCCACATCAGCCCTGCCGACGTGATGACCTTCAACCGGGAGAGGTCGTAGCGCCCGGGCGCAGCCTCCAGGGCATCGAGCATCGGGCGCGCGAACGCATCCCCGACGATGGACACGCGCGTGACCTGCTGATCCTGCACCACCTGCCAGAGACCGTCGGCATCGAAGCGCGTGGCGGGCAGGATGACGGCGGTGCCGCCATTCATGAGTTCGCCCAGAGCGCTGTTCAATCCCGTGCCATGCATGAGCGGGCCGGCGGGCAACGTGCGCCCCGGCGCCGCATTGGCCTTGACCATCGCGACGTGCTCAGCCAGATCCGCGGGCTTGCGCGCGACGAGCGGCGATTCGAGCTGGGCCGCGCGGTACTTGCCAGTGGGCCAGATGACCCCTTTGGGCATGCCGGTGGTGCCACCGGTGTAGAGCAGCAAGGGATCCTCGGGCGAACGCGTGATCTCGAGCGGCGTGCCATCGCCGTCACCCGCCCACGCCTCGTAATCGACGGCACCCGCCACGCCGTCGGTGCCCCCCACGCTCACCCAGGTATGGATCTCCGGCATCGCCGTCTGCAGGGCCGCCATGAGCGGCGCGAACTCGGCCTGATACAGCACGCCGCGCACGCCGGCATCACGGCAGACATAAGCCACTTCCTCGGCGCGGTAGCGATAGTTGATGTTCACCGGCACGAGCCGCGCCTTCAGGCAGGCGACGAAGCCTTCCAGATAGGCGGGGTGATTGCGGCTGACCATCGCAACGCTGTCGCCCCGCACCAGCCCCGCCGCCAGGAAGCGGCGCGCCAGACGGTTGCTGCGCACGTCGAACTGCGCCCAGGTCGTGACGTGCTCACCCTGGATGACCGCCGGGCGCTCGCCCGGCACGGCGGCAGCCACCGCATCGAAGATGTCCGCGATATTCCACACCATGACTGGCCTTGCTCCTCTAACCCTCTCGCCGCCGGTCGCAGCCGGCTTGGCGGTTGAACGATGCTGAACGCGGCGTGCGCTCAGGTACCCGTGAATACCGGCGCGCGCTTCTCGGCAAAGGCACGCATGGCCTCACGCGAATCGTTCGTGCCGGACAGCTCAGCCGTCAGATTCTGCTCGAAGCGATAGCCGTCGCGCAGCGTCATGTGCTCGATCGTGGAGGCCGCGTGCTTGGCCATGCGCGTGGCGATCGGGCTCTTGCTCGCGATCTCCGAGGCCATGGCCATGGCGAGCGGCATCAGTTCCTCGCGCGGCACGCACGCCTCGACGATACCCCGGCGATACAGCTCGGCACCTGGGACGCGATAGCCCGTCATCATCATGCGCCGCGTGAGCGAATGGCCGCAGATGCGCATGGTGTGCTTGCCCCCGCCCATCAGGCCGACGTCGACTTCCGGCAGCCCGATGACCGCGTTGTCCGAGCACAGCAGGATGTCGCAGGAGGCGGCGATGCCCAGGCCCGCGCCCAGCGCCGGCCCGTTGATCGCGGCAATGAGCGGCTTCTTGCATTCGATCATCGAGTAGCTCATCTCGCGCGCACGGCGCGAGTGAGCCCAACGCTCACCCGGCTCGAAGGTGGCCGTGGCGCGCGACTTGATGTCCGCACCGGCGCAGAAGACCTTGCCAGCGCCCGTGATCACGCCGACACGGACCTCGTCCAGATCGTTGAGCGTGTCGATCGCTCGGATCATCTCCTCCATGAAGGGTGCCGAGACCGCATTGACGGGCGGCGAATCCAGCGTGATGACGGCGATGTGGTCACGAATGTCCAGACGGATGTGGCTCATGTTGTCTCCAGGGAAAGGGGTGGGCAGGCGCTCAGCGGCGCCGTGCCTCGGACAGGCGAAGGCTGCGCAGGCCATCGATCAATACGGTATGCCCGCTCGGGCCCTCGCCAGGCTGGGCGAGGTAGACCACGGCGCGCGCCACGGCGTCGGCCTGGGCCGGCGCGCCGTCGGCCGGCACGAAATCGGCCGCCACGGCATTGGCGCGCACGCCGTGCTCGGCGAACTCCAGGGCAAGCGAACGGGTAAGGCCGACGATGCCGGCGCTGCCGGCCATATCGTGCGCACCACCCCATGCGCCCTGCGCACCCCGCGAGCCGACGTGCACGATGCGCCCCGCCTGCGTCTTGAGCCAGGGCAGGCACGCGCGCACCCAGGCGGCCGGGCCCAGCAACTGGCGCTGCATCGCGCACGCAAAGGCCGCGTCGCTGACCTCGAGAAAGCGCAGGCCCGCCTGCTGCACGGGCGCGTTGATGACGAGCACGTCGAGCCGGGCGGCGATCTCGGCGGGCACTCCCGCGGCCAGATCGTCGTTCGGGATCGGCCCGAGCCAGGTGAGGCCTGGCGTCAGGCTCGCGGGCACGCCCGGGGCGACGACGTCGAATCCCGCGGCGTCCAGCGCGCGGGCGATGTCGCTGCCAAAGGGCAGATCCGCGCCAACGAGCAGCGCGGCGGGACGAGGATCGGCGTGTGGCATGGAAAGTGGCTCCAGAGTCGTGACGCGGCTCAGTACATCGGCACGCCGATGGACTTGCCGTTGTCGGCCAGCAGCACCTGGCCGTTGACGGCATCGGCGGCGGACGAGGCGAGGAACGCCACGGCGGCGGCGATCTGCGCGGGCGACAGCGGCTTGCCATCGGGTTCGCGGCTCACCAGGCGCGCCGCATGTCGTCGGTGAAATCGTCGATCATGCGCGTCTGCACCATGCCCGGCGCGACCGCATTCACGCGGATGCCCGCCCAGCGCAACTCGACCGCCATCGCGCGGGTCAGCCCGACGACGGCGGCCTTGCTCGCCACGTAGTGCGAGGAGCCTGCGCCGCCCAGATAGCCGCGCGACGCCACGTTGACGATGCTGGCACCGGGCCGCATGTGCCGCACGGCCTCCTGCGCCATGACGAAGGTGCCGCGCACGTTGATGTCGATCATCCGCGCAAAGGCGTCGGCTGTGATGGCCTCGAAGCCCAGCAGCGGCGAGGCCACGCCCGCGTTGTTCACGAGCACGCGCAGCTCGCCCCCCAGGCGGTCGAAGAGCGCCTTGGCGCCGTCCCGATCACGGATGTCGAGCGCTTCACCGCGCACATTCAGCCCCTGGCCGCGTAGCTCAGCGGCCGCCATTTCGACCGATTGCGGATCGAGGTCCAGGGCGATGACGGCGTGCCCCTGGCGTGCGAGCGCTTCGGCCACCGCGAGGCCGATGCCGCGCGCCGCGCCCGTCACCACGGCATAGGATGCGTTGTCAGCCATGGCGAGCCTCAATCCGGCAGACCGGCTTGCTTGCGCACGTCGCGCCACTGCTCGTATTCGGATTTCACACGCGCGCCCAAGGCATCGGGCGTACTGCCCTGGGCGATCACGCCCAGCTTGGCGATCTGCGCCTTGACCTCCGGATCGGCGAGCACCGCCTGCAGGGCTTCGCTCGCCTTCTGCACGATCTCGGGCGGCGTCCCGGTACGCACCGCGACGTAGTTGATCGCGGTCACGTCATAACCCGGCAGCGTCCGGGACACCGGGGCGATGCTCTCGGGGATGCCAGGGAACGCCTTGGCCGAGGTGTTCGCGATGGCGTGCATCTTGCCCGACTGCACCTGCGGCCAGGACGCGGCGCTGCTGATGAAACCGATCTGCACTTCCTGCCCGATCACCCCAATCATGGCCGGACCTTCCCCCGTGAACGGGATCGCCTGCATGTCGAAGCCCCCCAGCATCTTCATGTACTCGCCCATGAGACGGCCATGGCCATTGGCGCCCGCCGTGGCGTAGTTGATCGCGGTCGGATTCTTCTTGGCCGCGGCGATCACGTCCGGCAGTGTCTTGTAGGGCGAATCCGGCGAGGTCACCAGGAGATAGGTGGCCTCCACCGCCAGGCTCACGGGCGTCAGATCCTCGAATGGCTTGTAGGGCACGTCCGAGGGCGCCAGGTACTGCGCCGCCGGCGAACACCAGATGAGCGTGTAGCCATCCGCCGGCGACTTGAGCGCCGAGCCCACGCCCACGGTGCCGCCACCGCCCGCGCGGTTGTCCACCACCACGGCCTGGCCGATGCGCTCGGAGAGCGACTTGGCCACGATGCGCGCCACGGTGTCCGAGCCGCCACCGGGCGGGAACGGCACCACGAGCTTCACGGGCCGGTCGGGCCAGTTGCCTGCGGCGGCATGCGCGGCCAGCGGCACGACGGCCCCCAGGGTGGCAGCACTCAGCGCAAGAACGCACAGACGGCGGGCAATGCGGACAGTCATGACAGGCTCCTGAGGGATGTCGGCATGCAGGAATGGGGTTACTGCACCGGGTGCGCCGCAAAGCGCGCCAGGTGGAAGGCCGGATTGCCGTACGCCGCGTCGATACGACCCAGGCGCTTGAGGTAGTGACTGATGATGAGTTCGTCGCTGGTGCCGATGCCGCCATGCAGTTGCACGGCCTGGTGACCCACGTACATCGCGTTCCGGCCCACCTGCACCTTGGCCGCGGACACGGCGCGCGCACGCACGGGCGCGGGCTCGTCGATCTGGGCGGCTGCGGCATACACGATGGCGCGCGCCTCCTCGCAGGCGATCGCCATGTCCACCATGCGATGCTGCAAGGCCTGGAACACGCCGATCTTGCGACCGAACTGCTCGCGCGTCTTCAGGTAGGCGAGCGTGATGTCGCGCGCCTCGTCCATGGCCCCCAGCGCCTCGGCCATGCGCATCAGCGCGGCGCGATCGCGGGCTTCATCCAGCAGCGCGAGGCCACCGCCCACGGGGCCCAGGGCCTGGCTTTCCGATACGCGCACGCCCTGGAGCGTCACGCGGCTTGCGCGCAGATAATCCGCGCCGCGCCAGGTGTCGATGTGCACGCCATCGGCCTCGGCCGGCACGAGAAAGAGCGTGATGCCCTGGGCGTCGCCCGCGGCGCCCGCCGTGCGGGCGGACACGATGAGATGACCGGCCGTATCGGCGTCCGGCACATGGGACTTCTCGCCCGACAGGACGAAGCCATCGCCGCTGGGCGACGCCGTCGTGCGCACGTGGGCCGGATCGAAGCGGGCGTCGGCCTCCTCGCTGGCGACCGCCACGCGCGCCGCGCCGGTGGCGATGCGCTCGCACAGGCCGCGCGCTTCGGCAGAGCCCGCCCGGGCCAGCACCGAGGCGGCGAGCACGCAGGTCGAGACGTAGGGCTCGAGCGCCAGGCAACGGCCCAGCTCCTCCATCAGCACCATCACGTCCTTGGCCGTGCCGCCCATGCCGCCCACGTCCTCGGGCAGGCCGAGCGCGAGCCAGCCCATGTCGGCCATGTGCTGCCAGTGGCGCGGGTCGAAGCCCTGGTCGGCCTGGGCCTGGCGGCGCCACGTCTCGAAGCCGTAGTGATCGCGGGCGAAGCGCGCGACGCTGTCGCGCAACATCTGCTGTTCGGAGGTCAACGTGAAGATCATGGGATTCCTACAGGCCGAGCGCGCGCCGGCCGATGATGTTGCGCTGGATCTCGTTGGAGCCGCCGTAGATGGTGGTGACGCGCCCGTGCAGATAGGCGAGCATCGGGCCGGCCGTCTCGAACGTGTCGTCCTCGCCGGGGCCCTGGCCAGGCCGGGCAAAACGCTCGGCATCGCTGCCTAGCGCCTCCACCCAGAGTTCGGTCATGGTCTGCAGGAGCTCGGACCAGCGGATCTTCATCATGGAGCCGCGCGGGCCGGAGTCCAGGCCCTCCTGGATCTCCTCGAGCGTGCGCAGGCCCATGGCCTCCAGCGTGAGGATCTCGATCTCCAGCTGCGCGATGCGCGCCTGAAACACCGGCTCGTCGAGCAGCGGGCCCGTGGGCGTGGCCACCTGGGCCGCGGCTTCGCGCACGTAGGCGAGCTGACGCAGCAGACGGGGGCCGTAGCTGATGGTGATGGCGCGCTCGCGATCGAGCAGCACCTTACCGTAGCTCCAGCCCTTGCCCTCCTCGCCCACCAGGTTCTCCACCGGCACGTGCACATCGTCGAGGAACACCTCGTTCACGTGGTGCTGCTCATCCAGCGTGCGGATCGGCTGCACGCGGATGCCGGGCGTCTTCATGTCCACGAGCAGCAGCGAAATGCCCGACTGCTTGCTGCCGCCGGATTCCGTGCGCACCAGGCAGAACATCATCGAGGCGTGCTGCGCATAGCTGGTCCAGAGCTTCTGGCCATTGACCACGTAGTGATCGCCCACGCGTTCGGCACGGGTGCGCAATGACGCGAGATCGGAGCCGGCGCCCGGTTCCGAGTAGCCCTGGCACCACCAGTCCTCGCCCGAGAGAATGCGTGGCAGGAGCCGCGACTTCAGGGCCTCGGAGCCGAAGGCGTAAATGATGGGCCCGATGAGCTCGAGCCCCTGGTGGAACTGGGGCGGGCCGTCGCAGGCGGCGACTTCGCGGTCGAACAGATAGATCTGGCGATGCGACCACCCGGTGCCACCGGCCTCGCGCGGCCAGGTCGGCGCGCCCCAGCCCTTCGCGTGCAGGGCGGCCTGCCAGTACAGCCAGTCTGCCGGCGTGGGACGCATCCCGGCGCGCACGCGTGCCGTGATGGACGGCGTCAAGGTCTGCGCGCAGAAGGCGCGGACCTCTTCGCAGAACGCAGCCTCTTCAGGAGTCAACTTCAACATGACGGTGGGGTTCCTTGCGATGCGCGGCCAGGCAGCTCGCGCTTCCATGGCTGAATCTTACCTGCCGGCCGGTTAATAAAAATATCGGTACTAACCCGGGTGCCTCATGAAATGAAGGCATGGCTGGGATTCACGACGTGCGTTCCCGGTCACGCCACCACCAGGCGATCTGACCGACGATGCCGCGGCGGCACAGCATCACGAAGAGAATGAAGACGGCGCCCTGGATCACGAGCACCCACTCGGCCATCCACGCCATGGCGTTGTGCATGGAGACGATCATGAGCGCCCCCGCGAGCGGACCGAGCATCGTCTGCAGGCCGCCCACGATCACCATGAGGACAGCCTCGCCCGAGGTGTGCCACATCACGTCCTGCAGGGTGGCGATCTGGAACACGAGCACCTTGGTGGCGCCTGCCACACCCGCGAGCGCGCCCGAGAGCATGAAGGCCAGGTGCTTGTAGGCCCGCACGGGATAGCCCAGGGATTCCACCCGCTGCTCGTTGTCGCGGATCGCCTTCAACACCTGCCCGAAGGGCGAATGCACGATCCGATAGACGAGGAAGATGCCCAGACCGGTGATGGCGAGCACCACGTAGTAGAGGGTCATGTTGCCGGACAGATCGAGCCAGCCCAGGAGCGTGCCGCGCGGGATGTCCTGTATCCCGTTCTCGCCGCCGGTGGCTGGCACCCGAAGGCACACGAAGTACACGAGCTGCGCGAAGGCGAGCGTGATCATCGAGAAGTAGATGCCATGCCGACGGATGGCGAGCAGCCCGACGAAGCCCGCCAGGAGGCCGGCCACGACGCCCCCCGCAAGAATCGCGAGGAGCGGATCCCAATGCCACACCTTGATCGTGTAGCCCGCGACGTAGGCTGCGCCGCCGAAGAACATGGCGTGGCCGAACGACAGGAGACCGACGTAGCCCACGAGCAGGTTCAGCGCCGACGCCAGCAAGGCGAAGCACAGCACCTTCATGAGGAAGACGGGGTAGAAGAAGAACGGCGCGGCTGCGCACACGGCCAGCAGCACGAGCCCGATCAGCAGAGGACGTTTGGACATGCGGCGCTCCTAGCGTGCCTTGCCGAAGAGCCCGTTGGGGCGTACGGCCAGCGTCAGAATCATGATGAGAAAGACGACGATGCCGGCGCCCTCGGGATAGAACACGTTGCTCACGGCTTCGACCACGCCCAGCCCGAAGCCCGTGACGATGGCGCCCAGGATGGAGCCCATCCCGCCGATCACCACGACGGCGAAGACCACGATCACCAGGCTCGATCCCATGAGCGGGCTCACCTGGTAGACGGGCGCGGCCATGACGCCGGCAAAGCCCGCGAGCCCCACGCCCAGCCCGTAGGTGAGCATCATCATGCGCGGCACGTTCAGACCGAAGGCGCGCACGAGATCCGGGTTCTCGTTGGCCGCGCGCAGGTAGGCGCCGAGCCGCGTGCGCTCGATCACGAACCAGGTGGCCAGACACACGATGATGGAAGCGGCGATCACCCATAGCCGGTAGTACGGCAGGAAGACGATGCCCAGGCGCATGCCACCCGGCAGCGGATTGGCGTAGGCGTTGCCGCTCGTGCCGAACTGGATGCGGAAAAGCCCTTCGATCACGAGCGCGAGCCCGAAGGTCATGAGCAGCGCATAGAGGTAGTCCACGCGATACAGCCGGCGCAGCATCAGCTTCTCGAGCGCGATGCCCAGGGCGGCCACCACGACCGGTGCGATGATGAGCGCCGCCCAGTAGTTCACGCCCAGGTACTCGAGCAGGGCCCAGGCGCAGTAGGCGCCCAGCATGTAGAAGGCGCCGTGGGCGAAATTGACGACGTGCAGCATGCCGAAGATGATCGCCAGGCCCAGACTCATGAGGGCGTAGAACGAGCCATTGATGAGGCCAAGAAAGATCTGGCCCAGCAACATCTGCGGCGAGACGTCCGCGAAGAACGCTGCCATGGGGTTTCTCCTTTGGGGTGACTCGGTCTAGATGCCGAGGTGTCGTTCGATGCTCGCCGGATCGGCGGCCACTTCCTCGCGGCTCACGGCGGCGCACACACGGCCTTCCTCGATCACATAGAAGCGATCCGCGAGGTTGGCGGCGAAGCGGAAGTTCTGCTCCACCAGGAGCACCGTGTAGCCCTGCGACTTCAGCATTGCGATGACGCTGCCGATGCGCTTGACGATGACCGGGGCGAGCCCTTCGGTGGGCTCATCGAGCAGCAGCGTGCGCGCACCCGTGCGCAGGATGCGGGCAATCGCCAGCATCTGCTGCTCGCCGCCGGAGAGTCGCGTACCCTGGCTGCGACGGCGGCTCTCCAGGTTCGGAAAGAGCCGGTAGATCTCGTCCACGGTCATGCCGCCCGGGAACAGCACGGGTGGCAGCATCAGGTTCTCCTCCACCGACAGGCTCGAGAAGATGCCGCGCTCTTCGGGGCAATACGCCATGCCCAGCCGCGCGATCGCCTCGGGTGGACGGCCCACGGTCTCGGTGCCGTCGAACGTCACGCTGCCCGTGCGCTCGACCAGACCCATGAGCGAACGCATGATCGTGGTCTTGCCTGCGCCGTTGCGCCCCGTGAGGCAGACGAGCTCGCCGCGGTGCACCTCGATGTCCACGCCATGCAGCGCCTGGGTATCGCCGTAGCGCGCCGTCAGGCCGCGCACCGCGATCACGGGCGTGGCGCTCGCCGTCGGTGTGTGCAGGGATTCAGTCATTCGTGCCTCCCACGTAGGCTTCGATCACCCGCGGATCGGCCGCGACCTCGGCATAGCTGCCCTCGGCGAGCGTCTCGCCCGCGCGCAATACCGTGACGCGATCGCACAGCTGGGCGATCACCCGCATGTTGTGCTCGACCATGAGCACGGTGCGGCCCTCGGCCGCGCGGCGGATGAGCGCCATCACCGGATCGATGTCCTCATGGCCCAGGCCCGCCATGGGCTCGTCGAGCAGGATCATGTCCGGCGCAAGCGCAAGCGTCGTCGCGAGCTCCAGGGCGCGACGCCTTCCATACGGAAGCGAGCCCGCGAGCCGGTTCGCGTCGGCTGCGAGACCGACGTCGGCCAGCAACGCCCGGGCCGGTTCGTCCAGCCGGGCGAGCCGGCGCTCGGAGAGCCAGAACTTCGTGGACAGGCCGGTCGCGCGCTGCAGTGCAACGCGCACGTTCTCGAGCACGGACATGCCGGAGAACACCGAGGAAATCTGGAATGAGCGCACGAGGCCCGCGTCCGCGACGCGTGCGGCGCTGGTGTTGGTGATGTCGCGGCCGTTGTAGACAATGCGCCCGGACGTGGGATTGAGAAACCGCGTGAGCAGGTTGAAGCACGTGGTCTTGCCTGCGCCGTTCGGGCCGATCAGCGCGTGGATGTCGTGGCGGCGCACGTCCAGGTTCACGCCGCTGACGGCCGTGAACCCGGCAAAGGTCTTGGTCAGGCCCTGGGCCTGGAGAATGTAGTCTTGACTCACAGAATGCGTCTCCTGGGGCCCGCGCCCCGGCACGCCGCCGGCGCATGCGCGACGGGGCGGCCGGCGTGCGGCGTGGCCCGCTAGCTGAAGGCGTGCGTGATGCCGCCGTCCACGGACAGCACTTCGCCCGTGACGAAGTCCGCATCCGCAGACGCGAGGAACGCCGCCGCGCCGGCGATATCCTGGACGCGCCCCAGGCGCCGCAGGGGCGTGCGCTCGATGCGGCCCTGCATCTTGGTCTCGTCCACGTTGACGGCGACCCCCGGGGTCGGCACCGATCCGGGGGCAATCGCGTTCACGCGGATGCCTTGCGGGCCGAGCTCTGCCGAGGCCGAGCGCGTGAGTCCCATGACGCCGGCCTTGACGCCGCAATACACGAGGGCGCCAGGCATGGCGAGATAGCCCGCAACGGACGCGATGTTGATGATCGAGCCACCGCCCGCGCGCACCATGGCGGGCGCGGCGGCCTGCATGCCCCACACGATCGAGGAAAAGCCGGTGGCAAGCATGCGGTCCAGGGCTTCCTGCGTGATCGATTCGAGCGGGCCATAGCGCACCCAGATCGCGTTGTTCACGAGGATGTCGAAGCGGCCGTAGTCCGCTTCCAGCGCGGCCACCGCATCGACGAGCGACTGGCGCTCGGCGACGTTGCCGGCAAAGGCACGCGCGCGGCCACCCGCCTGGACGATGGTGTCGACCGTGTCCTCGGCGAGTTCCGCTTTCAGATCGAGCACGCCGACAGCGGCACCTTCACGCGCCAGACGCAACGCGATTTCCCGGCCGATGCCGCGCGCAGCGCCGGTGACCAGCGCGACCTTGCCCGCCAGGCGGGGTTCCAGAATGCTATTGGGCATGGCGCCCCTCCTCGAGACCACGCACGCCCAGGCCGTGCACGGCGAACACACTGCCACTGTAGGGATGGTCGTCCACCACCAGATTGCCGGAGTTGCGGATGGACGTGACGTAAAGAATGTCCAGTTCGGGCCCGCCAAAGCACGGGCACGACACATGGGTCACCGGGAACAGGACTTCACCAACAGCCTTGCCCGAGGGATCGAAGCGCATGACGCGGCCGGCCTGCACCAACGCCACCCACAGATGACCTTGCGCATCGACGGTGGCGCCATCAGGCACCGAGCCGAACGGCGCGGTGTCGATGAGCACGTCGCGTTGGCCGATGCGCCCGCTGGCAGAGTCGTAGTCATAGGCGTAGACCGCGTGCGCCAGGCTGTCGCTGTAATAGAGGCGATCGCCCGCGGGGCTGAAGCACAGGCTGTTGGAGATGGCGATGTCGCCATCGAGCAGCGCGGCGCGGCCACTCGCATCAAGCCGGTACAGTCCGGCCTCGCGGCTGGCGTGCCCCACCACCATGGATCCGGCGAGAAAGCGGCCGCCGCGATCGCAGCGCCCGTCGTTGAAGCGCATGGCCGATGCAGGATGCGTGACCTCGGCGAGCAGGCGAACCTCACCGGAGGCGAGATCCAGCTGGTGAAAGCCGTCTTCCAGGGCCAGCACTACGCTCTTGCCGTCGGCAAGCGCGATCGAGCCCACGTCCGACGGCACGGACCAGCGCTTGAACTCGCCCGTGGCCGGCACCAGGCGCTTGACCTCACGGCCCTTGCTGTCGACCCAGTAGAGCGCCTGCTCGCGGCTGTCCCACAAGGGGCATTCGCCGAGCTGGTCGATGCCCACGGGCAGCACACTGATGCCGTGATGGGGATAGCGGATGATCTCAGTCATGGCGAGGTCCGCGTCACTTGCCGGCGGTGATGAAGCCGCAGCCGCCCTCGGCCAGCGGGCGCCAGACGCTTTCGGCCGGCAGAGTGCCGCGCACGTTGTAGATGTCGTAACGGCTCTTCGATTCCGCCGGCGACTTCACCTGCACGAGCTGCATCGGGCGCATGGCCTGGCCGTCCTCGCGGATGTGCACGTCCTTCATCGAGAAATCGTTGATCGGGGTGGCTTTCATCTGGGCCATCACCGTCGGGCCTTCATCCGTGCCCGCGGCCTGCACGGCCTTCAAGTAGTGCATGACGGCGCTATAGCTGCCGGCCTGTTGGTAGGTGGGTGCACGCCCGCCGTTCTGCTTCATGAAGCGCTCGGACCATTCACGCGAGGGCTCGTCCTTGTTCCAGTATTGCGGATCGGCGAACTGCATGCCCTGGGTGGCCTCCAAGCCGACGCCCAGCACCATGTTGGGCGTCACGCCGAACCCAGTCAGCACGCGATTGCCGTCGTTCAGGCCATATTCGGCGGCCTGCTTGACGGCGTTGATGAAGTCCGGCCCGGCATTGGCGAAGACGACCACGTCCGCGCCGCTCGCCTGTGCCCGCATGAGGTGCGACGAGTAATCCGTGGCACCCAGCGGGTGCTTGATCGCGCCCACCACCTTGCCGCCCGCCGCTTCGATGAAGCGAGTGGCGTCCTCCTGCATCTGCGTGCCGAAGCCGTAGTCCACCGTGATGAAGAACCAGGTCTTCTTGCCCTGCTCCGACAACGCCTTCACCGCCGCCTTGGGCAGCGAGTAAGTGTCGTAGACGAACTGGATCGACATCGGTGAGCAGGCCTTGCCGGTCAGATCGGCCGTGCCCGAGCCAGAGATCAGATAGGGCTTCTGCTTGTCGCGCATGAGGCCGGACACCGCGATCGCGAGCGGCGAAATGGAGCCCCCCAGGATGGCGTCCACCTTCTCGACGTCCATCCAGCGCCGGGCAATGGCCATGCCCACGTCCGGCTTGTTCTGGTCGTCGGCCACGATGAGGTCGATCTTCTTGCCATTGACCGTGCCGCCGAAATCCTCGATGGCCATGCGCGCGGCGATGACCGCACCGTTGCCGAGTTCGGTCGAGAAGTAGCCGGACTGATCGTTCAGCACCCCGATGCGCACGACGTCATCGGAAATGCCTTGGGCCAAGGCGGTGGTGCCAAGACTGGCGGCACCTGCGATGGCTGCGCCCAGGCGTACGGCGGCCCCCAGCACGCGGCCGGATCTTTGTTGGTACATGGTTGTCTCCTCCGACGTATCGCGTCGGTTATCGGGGTCAGGAAGCAGGTGGGGCAAGGTGCCCCGGAATCTCAGGCGGTATCGGTGGGCAGCTGATGGGCCCGGTAGGTCTCGCGCAGTCGCACCTTTTGCAGCTTGCCGGTGGCGGTGTGCGGCAGGGCATCCACGGCGATGATCTCGTCCGGCAGCCACCACTTGGCCACCCGCTCGGCCAGGAAGGCGTGCAGTGCGGGCGCATCAAGCACGGCGCCCGGCTTGAGCACCACCAGCATCAGCGGGCGCTCCTGCCACTTGCGGTGCGCCACGCCGATGACAGCGGCTTCACGCACGTCAGGATGGCCGACCGCGGCGTTCTCGAGGTCGATGGAGGAGATCCACTCCCCGCCCGACTTGATGACGTCCTTGGAGCGGTCCGTGATCTGCACGTAGCCATCCGGATCGATGGTGGCCACGTCGCCCGTGGCGAACCAGCCATCGGCATCGAGCGCCGAGGCGTCGGCGCCGTAGTAGCGCTCCACCACCCAGGGCCCGCGCACCTTCAGGTCGCCAAAGGCCACGCCGTCGTGCGGCAGGGATTCCCCGGATTCGCCGACGATCTTCAGGCCGACGCCGTAGATCGCTCGCCCCTGCTTGCTCTGCAGCGCATGGCGTTCAGCCTCGGGCAGCCCGGCGTGCTGACGCAGCGGCATGCCGATGGTGGCGAGCGGGCTGGTCTCCGTCATGCCCCAGGCGTGGATGACGTAGGCACCGAGTTCGCGATCGAAGCGCTCGATCAGGGCACGCGGCGCGGCCGAGCCGCCGATCACGACACGGGCAAGCGCGAGCTCGGCCAGATCGAGCGTGGCGCGCTGCCGATCGATGTAGTCGAAGAAGCCCAGCCAGACGGTGGGCACGCCGAGCGAGAAGTTGCAGCCCTCGTCGCGCATCAGGCGATACAGGCTCTCGCCATCCAGGCGCGGCCCAGGCAGCACCATCTTCGCGCCGCACAGGGCGGCCGCATACGGGATACCCCAGGCGTTCACGTGAAAAAGCGGCACGGCGACGAACACCGAATCCCGCGCCGACAGGGAAAGCCCGTCGGCCGCGCAGGCGGTCCAGGCATGCAGCACGGTGGAGCGGTGGCTGTAGAGCACGCCCTTCGGATTGCCCGTGGTGCCCGAGGTATAGCAAAGCGAGGATGCGGTGTTCTCGTCGAAGACGGGCCAGGTGTACTCGGGCGACGCGGCCGCCAGCAGCTCCTCGTAGCAGAGCAGATTCGGGACATCCAGCGCCGGCATGTGGGCGCGATCCGTCATGGCCACGAAGCCGCGCACGCCCGTGAGCCGCGGCGCGAGCTCGCGGATCAGGTCGGTGAAGCTCAGGTCGAAGAAAACGTACTGATCCTCGGCATGATTGACGATGTACTCGATCTGCTCCGGAAACAACCGCGGATTGACCGTGTGCAGCACCGCGCCCATGCCGGAGACGCCGAAGTAGAGCTCTGCATGACGGTGGGTGTTCCAGGCGAGCGTGCCGACACGGTCCCCCGGCCCCACGCCAAGCTGGGTGAGGGCATTGGCCAGCCGGCGTGCACGATCGGCGATCTCGGCCCAGGTGCTGCGGTGAACATCGCCTTCGACCCGGCTGGACACGACTTCGGTCCGACCATGGAATTGCGCGGCATGCTCGATCAGCGTCGAGATCAGCAGCGGCTGTTGTTGCATGAGGCCCAGCATCGTTTGTCTCCTCGTCTTGCCCCGATGACGATGGCCTTGTCCTGGGCATCGTCCTCCAGCCTGGTCGGTCCATAAATAACCTGCCGGCCGGTAAGTTAGGCGATACTAGATCAATCGTTCTCGCGTGGCAATACAGCGCGCGGCGCGACGATGCCGGGGTTTCTCCCAATGGCGCGGCACTGCGCTTGCTGCCCTGCCGGCCGGCTTGTAACCGACCCGCCATCGTGGCGATAATGCTCCGTTACCTTTTGGCGTCTCACGACATGACAACCCGTCCTGCCAGCCCCCGACCGCGCGCGGCCGCCAGCACTGCTGCGCTCGCCCCGGCTGCCCGCAAGCAGACGCGCGAGAGCGCCAGCACCCGCGAAGCGCAGCTCCTCGATATCGCCTGTCGCCTCTTCGGCCAGAAGGGTTACGACCGCACCTCCCTGCGTGACATCGCCGAAGTGGCGGGCATCACGAAGGCGGCTTTGTACTACCATTTCCCGGACAAGGAAGCCCTCTACGATCGCGTGGTGATCGAATCGCTGCAGCGCCTGAATGCCTTCGTGAGTGAGCGCACCGCGCTGGGCACGACGCCTATCGGCCGTATCCGGGCGTATTTCCAGGCGACAGCCGAGCACCTGGACAACCACCGGTATGAGTGGATGGCAGGCTCCAATGCGTTCTGGGCCGAGACGGGCGCCCATCGCGAGCAGGCCCTGGCCCTGCGCGACCAGTTCGAGAAGATCCTGCGCCAGTGCGTGATCGACGGCATCGAGAGCGGCGAGATTCGCGCCGTCGATCCCTCGCTCGCCGGCAAGTTCCTGCTCTCCTCGTTCGGCGTCATTGCGCGCTGGCACTCGCCCAAGGGGCGCCTGAGCGTTCAGGACGTCATGCAGCACTTCGTGGATTACGCGCTCAACGGTCTTGCGGCCGAGCCGGGCAAGGCCTGATCGCCGAGGGCACGGGCGGGCCGGGCGGATCCCGCTACACTGAGTCTTTCCCTGCTCCGTTCACGCTCGTGCCCGCCAACGCCGTTACCGACCTGGTCGATCTCGTTCGCGCCCACCCTCGCCTCTTCGTCCTGACCGGGGCCGGCTGCAGCACGGACTCGGGCATCCCGGACTATCGGGACAATGCCGGCGCCTGGAAGCGCAAGCCGCCGGTGGACCACCGTGACTTCATCGCCGATGCGGCCGTGCGCCGCCGGTATTGGGCGCGCAGCCTGATCGGCTGGCAGCACTTCGGGCGGGCCAGCGCCAATGCCGCGCACCATGCCCTGGCCCAGCTCGAGGCCCGGGGTCACATCACGTGCCTGGTCACCCAGAACGTGGACGGCTTGCACCAGGCTGCGGGCAGTCGTGCCGTCATCGACCTGCACGGCCGGATCGACCGGGTGATGTGTCTCGGCTGTGGCGTGCGGCTGCCGCGCGCCGATTTCCAGGCGGAGCTCGGAAGGCGCAACCCCGCCTGGCTCGCCCTGCGGGCGCAGGCGGCGCCGGATGGCGATGCCGACCTGGAAGCCGACTTCGACGACTTTGACGTGCCGCCCTGCGCACGGTGCGGCGGCATCCTCAAGCCGGACGTGGTGTTCTTCGGCGACACAGTGCCGATGGACGTCGTCCGCACCGCCATGGATGCGCTGGCCGCATCGGACGCCGTGCTCGTCGCGGGCTCCTCGCTCATGGTCTATTCCGGTCTGCGCTTCGTGCGGGCGGCAGCGGCGCTTGGCAAACCGGTTGCCTGCGTGAATCTTGGCCGCACCCGCGCCGATGAGCTCTTCGCCTGCAAGGTCGAAGGGCCATGCGGTGGGGTCTTGCCTGAACTGAGCCGCGCACTTTCCGCTTGCACTCAGGCTGAGTTGCAGCCATAATAGCTAGTTACCTTTGGTACGCCTGCCTTGTCTGTTGGCGGGAAAGCGTCCGTTTTTGCCCGGCTCACGGGCCAAGGCGCATGCGGTCTCAGGCAGTCTTGCCCTTTACTTACAGTACGTCAGTCGCCACAGCGGCTAGAGCTACGTCAAGGATTCGCCATGAAAGAAGGCATTCACCCCAACTACCGCGACGTCTACTTCCTCGACGTCCAGACCGGCAACAAGTTCGTGACCCGTTCCACGGTCCAGACCCGTGACACGATCGATGTGGACGGCAAGACGTTCCCGCTCTTCAAGTGCGACGTGACGTCCGAATCGCACCCGTTCTACACGGGCGCCCAGACCCGCATCGTCGAAACCGGCCGCGTCGAGAAGTTCCGCGCCCGCTTCGCGCGCACGACGGGCACCGTCGCCAAGTAAATCGGCCCGGCAGCCATGCGCTGCCTCGCGCCCGTTTACCCGAAAGGCAGCCTCGCGCTGCCTTTTTTTATCGCCGAGCGTCGGGGCGTGGCAAGCGCGTCGTTGTTCCATAATGCCGGACGGGGCTGACCGCCTCGCGGCCCCACCACCCGAGTCGACTCGCCTGTGTCCGTCATCTCCCCCTCCCCTCGTGCCACGCCAGCCCGACTGACAGCCCCTGCCGCTGCCAAGCTGTCGCGGCCGGTGCTGCTGGGGGTGTGCTTCATCTACATCATCTTCGGCCTGTTCCCCCGCGACCCCTGGAAGACGGATGACGTCATCGGGCTCGCGCAGATGTGGAGCGCCGTCTATCTGCAGGGCGAGGCATGGTTGCTGCCGCAGGTGGCAGGCGTCACCTCCGCCTCGAACGGTCCGCTCTCCATGTGGGTGGGTGCGGGCAGCATGCTGGTCTTCGGGCCCTGGATCGGCGACATCGCCGCCGGGCGCCTGCCCAACCTGCTGTGGTTCGCGCTGACGTCGAGCTCGCTCTGGTACGGCACCTATCTGCTGGGCCGACGCGCCGAGGCGCAGCCGCTCGCACTGCCTTTCGGGGGCCAGCCCAACTCGGCCGACTACGGCCGGATGCTGGCCGATGCCGCGCTGCTGCTGCTCATCGCCACCCTGGGGCTCGCCTGGCGCAGCCACGAGACCTCGATCATCCCCGCGGTCGTGGCGATGCAGGCGCTCGCCTTCTACTCGGTGGCGCGCATGCTCGACCGCCCGTGGACGGGCGCCGCCACGCTGGGCCTGGCGCTCGCCGGCGCCTTTCTCACGCGCGGCGGCGCAAGCCTCATCCCGATTCTCATCGCGCTGCCGTTCGCGCTGCCCGCCACCGGGCGCCGTGGCCTGCGTGCTGCCGCGCTGCTCGCGCTGCCGTTGGCCATCGTTCCCAGCGTGTGGTGGTGGAGCGTGGCGGCGGACACGAGCGCCTACTGGATGGCAGGCTGGCGCGCCTGGCACGCGGATTTCTTCGGCCTCGTCACGTTCACTGGCCTCACGAGTGCGCTGCGCAATGCCCCCTGGTTCCTGTGGCCGCTCTGGCCGCTGGCCCTGCTGGCCGTCTGGCGCTGGCGCGGCTGGTGGCGTGCGCCGCACCTGCGCATGCCGCTTGCCTTCGCGGGCGGCGCGCTCGCCATGCTGCTCATCGTAGGGCACCCGGGCGAGCCCGAGCTCCTCGGCCTGATCATTCCGGGCGCCACCCTGAGCGCGCTCGCCCTGCCTACCTTGCGCCGTGGCCAGGTGAACGCGCTCGACTGGTTCGCCGTCATGGCGTTCTCGGTGGCCGCCTTTCTCGTCTGGTTCGGCTGGACGACGGCGCTCTCGGGCTGGCCGCGCCAGATCGCCGCCAACATCGAGCGCCAGACACCCGGCTTCGCGCATGAGATCGTGTGGCTCGCCCTGCTCGCCGCGCTCATCGCCACCGCTGCCTGGATCGTGCTGCTGACCTGGCGCCTGCGCACCTTGCCGGTCGCGCTCTGGCGCGGCTCCATGCTGTCGGCGGGCGGCGTCCTGGTCGCCTGGGTGCTGCTCAACACGCTCTGGCTGCCCCACATCGACTACGCCCGCAGCTATCGCCCCGTGGCGGAGCACATCAACCGCGTCCTGGCCGAGCAGCCGCCGCAGGATTGCGTGCGCACGAGCGGGCTCAACCTGCCGCAGCGCGCCTCGTTCGCCGTGCTCGAAGGCCTGGTGTTCAGCTTCGACAGCAGCTGCCCCCTGGTCTTGCAACAGACTACCCAGGACATCGTCGACCCGGCGCCGCCCGGCTACCAGATCCTGTGGCAGGGTGCCCGCCCGTCCGACCGGCAAGAGTTCTATCGGCTGATGCGGGTGCGGCCGTGACCGCGCCTGGCGAGCGTCCGGCCGGCCGGGCGGCATCGCTCGCCCCGTCGGCGGACGCGGCAGAGACGCCGTCGCAGGCGGCGGCGTCCATGGCCCGCGCAGGCTCGACGGCAGCCGTACCGGCCCTGGCCGGCCAGCCCTTCGGAGCCATCCTGCGCCGCCTGGTCGGCCAGGCCTGGCCCATTCTGATCGGCCAGTGGGCCGGCATCGCCTTTGGCGTGCTCGACACGAGCATGACGGGTCACGCCTCGCCCACCGATCTCGCCGCGATGGCCCTGGCCGTGTCCATCAACATCACCGTGTTCGTCGGGCTGATGGGCGTGGTGCATGCCCTCATCCCCATCCTGGCGGGTCACTTCGGCGCCGGCCGGCTGCATGCCGTGGGCGAGAGCTGGGGCCAGGGTGTGTGGCTGGCCCTGGGGCTTTCCGCCGTGGGTGCCATGGCCCTGCTGTTCCCCGGGCCTTGGCTGAGCCTGTCGGGCAACATCGACCCGGACGTGCGCGCCCGCGTCGAGGCCTACCTCATCGCGCTCGCGTGCGGTCTGCCCGCCGCGCTCGTCTTTCGCAGCATGTATGCGCTGGGCGCAGCCATCTCGCGGCCCAAGGTGATGACCACCATCGCGTTGGTAGGCGTGGGCTTCAAGGCCTTCTTCAACTGGCTGCTGATCTATGGTCAGTTCGGCCTGCCCGCCCTGGGCGCGGTGGGTGCCGGCATCGCCACGGCGCTGGTGTTCTGGATCAGCGTGGGCATCGGGCTCGTCGTGCTGCGGCGCGACCCGGTCTTCTCCACCCTGGGCCTGCGCATCGGCCGTCCGCGCTGGGCTGACCAGCGCGAGTTGCTGCGCCTGGGCCTGCCGATGGGCGGCTCCTACCTCATCGAGGTCATGGCCTTCACATTCATGGCGCTGCTGGTGGCCCGCGAAGGCATTGCCGTCACGGGCGCCCACCAGATCACTGCCAATCTGGCCGCCCTGTGCTACATGGCGCCGATGGCCGTGGGCATCGCTGCCTCCTCGCAGGCTGCGCAGGCACTGGGCGCGCGCGATGCCTTCCTTGCCCGGCGCATGGGTCAGGCAGGGCTCGCGCTCACGAGCCTGGAAGTGCTGCTGACACTCACGATCCTGATCCTGGCCGGGCCCTGGATCCTGTCGTTCTACACGAACAGTGCCCAGGTGAAGGCCATCGCCCTGCCGCTGCTGGCCGTGCTGCCGCTCTTTCATCTGGCCGACGCCTTTCACGCGCAGACGATCTATCAACTGCGCGCCTACCGGATTGCCTTCGTGCCCATGTGCGTGCAGGCGTTCGCCCTGAGCGGCGTCGGGCTCATGGGCGGCTGGTTTCTCGCTTACGGGCCGGGGGCAGGCGCGCTCGCGCCTCTGACGAGCTGGCTGGCACCCGGCGTGCCGGTGGGCACGGTCACGTTGTGGCTGATGGCGACTGCGGGCATGCTGACGTCGCTGGCGCTCTTGCAGCCGCTGTATTGGCGCGCCGTCGGGCGGGCGCAGCGGGGGATCGGGCTGGGGGACTGAGGGAAACCGCGGTTCTGAACACGCCCTCGGCGCGCCCGGGCGGGCCGAGGGCTGCAATCTGCGAGGCCCCGAGGCCAGGCGAACTCGACGCGTCGCAGCGCCGCTGGCGCGGCGGTCGGGGGCGGGG
>NZ_JADCNH010000080.1 GCF_018904615.1 Verticiella alkaliphila
CAGGCGCGCGCACGGGAAGCCGTCCGCGTGGCCGAGGAGCGGGAGCGTCAGGCCGCCGCTAGGGCTGCGGCAGAAGCCGCTGCGCGCGCGGCGGCACCCGAGCCCCCGGCAGATCCGTCCTCGGCGCGCTCCACGTTCCAGGAGCGCGGCGCCCAGCCCGTACCGAGCATCCCGGTGCCGTCCGCGCCGCCGCCGGTGGCCCAGGCCCCGGTCATGCCTGAGCCTGTGACGCCAGAGCCGGCACCGGTGCCCGAGCCCGTCGCGCCACCCGTCGCCGCGCCGGCCTCGGTGGCCCGTAGCGAAGCCTTGCCCGGGCCCACGCGTGGCAATTTCGCGTCCTTGCGTGGCAAGCTGCGCCTGCCGGCGCGGGGCGACATCACCGGCCGCTTCGGCGAGGCCCGCGAGGGCGGCAGCGCCTGGCGCGGCGTCTTCATCCGTGCCGCGGAAGGCACACCGGTGCATGCGGTGGCGACGGGCACGGTGGTGTTCTCGGGGTGGTTGCGCGGCTTTGGCAATCTCCTCATCGTGGACCACGGCAACGAGTATCTGACGGTTTATGGCAACAACCAGGCCATCCTGAAGCAAGTCGGTGATAACGTGACGGGCGGCGAGGCCGTTGCATCCGCGGGTTCTTCGGGGGGGCAGGCCGAAACGGGCATATACTTTGAACTCAGACACCGGGGCTCTCCGGTCGATCCGCTTCAATGGGCAGCGCTGCGCTAGCCGGGAATCCGGCAGCGGCTGCCCGGGGGAAAACATGAGCAGTACGAAATTCCGCAATGTTGGCCTGGTGGCCGCCGGCGTCCTGGCCGGCGTCGCGATCAGCCTGGGTGTCACCGCGGTGGCGCAGCGGCCCGGGCCGCTGCCGCTGGACGAACTGCGGCAGTTCTCCAGCGTGTTCGCCATCATCAAGAACAACTACGTCGAGCCTGTCGAGGATCGCAAGCTCCTGAACGGCGCGATCGCCGGGATGGTGTCCGATCTCGATCCGCACTCGGCGTATCTGGACGCCGATGCGTTCCGCGAGATGCAGACGGTCACCCAGGGCGAGTTCGGTGGTCTGGGGATCGAAGTGGGCACGCGCGACGGCTTCGTGAGCGTGATCTCCCCCATCGAGGACACCCCGGCTGCGCGCGCGGGCGTGCGCGCAGGCGACCTCATCATCAAGATCGACGAGACCGCCACGCAAGGCATGCCGCTGCAGGACGCCGTCAAGCTGATGCGCGGCAAGCCGCAGACGCCGATCGTGCTCACGATCATGCGCGAAGGCGAGCCCAAGCCCATCGTGGTCACGCTCATGCGCGACGTCATCAAGGTGCGCAGCGTGCGCAGCAAGGTGGTGGCGCCGGGTACGGCCTACGTCCGCGTGTCGCAGTTCCAGGAAAAGACGGGTGAAGACCTGGCTCGCCACCTGACCGAACTCGGCAAGGGCGGCGCGCCCAAGGCCCTGGTGTTGGATCTGCGCAACGACCCGGGTGGCCTCCTGAATGCGGCCATCGGTGTGTCCGGTGCTTTCCTGCCCCCGGGCGCGGAAGTCGTCTCCACCAAGGGCCGCACGCCGGATTCGAACCAGCAGTACACCGCCACGCCGGCGGATTACCTGCGCGGCGGGCCGGATTACCTGGCCAATCTGCCGGCCTGGGTCAAGACGGTGCCGATGGTGGTGCTGGTCAACGGTGGCTCTGCCTCCGCTTCCGAGATCGTGGCCGGTGCGCTGCAGGATCATGGTCGTGCCAAGGTGCTCGGTACGCGCACGTTCGGCAAGGGCTCGGTCCAGGTGATCCTGCCGATCAGCCGCGAAACGGCGATCAAGCTGACCACCTCGCGCTACTACACGCCGCAAGGCCGCTCCATCCAGGCCACCGGCATCGAGCCGGATTACCTGGTCACGGAAACGGCCAAGGGTGATCTGTACGAACGTCCGCGTGAGGCCGATCTGGTGCGCCACCTGTCCAACGATCAGGACCGCCCCGAGATCAAGTCCAGCCTGTCGGTGCAGCAGGGCGCGGCGCGCGAGCTGCCCAAGCCCATCGAGTTCGGCAGCCCCGAGGATTACCAGCTCCAGCAGGCGCTGAATCTCCTGCAGGGCCGCCCGGTGGCGCAATCTGCCGCTGCGGCCCAGCCGCAGCCGGGCACGGAGCTCGCCGAAGGCGCGAACGCCAAGCCGCCCGCCGAGGCTGGCACGCGTCAGCGCCAGGGTCAGAGCCCCGCCCAGACGGTACCGCCGGAAAAGACGCCGGGTACGACCCCAGTCCAACCGCGTCCGCAGCAGTGAACGACGGGCAGCTGCTGCGCTACGCGCGGCACCTCCTGCTCGACGAGATCGGCATCGAAGGGCAGGAGCGGCTTCTCGCCGCCCGCGCCCTGGTGGTAGGCGCGGGCGGGCTGGGCTCGCCCGTGGCCTTGTATCTGGCGGCAGCCGGTGTGGGCGAGATCGTTCTCGCCGATCACGACACCGTCGATCTCACCAATCTCCAGCGCCAGATCGCCCACACGCAGGCCAGCGTCGGCACGCCCAAGGTGACGTCGGCGCAATCGGCCATGCTTGCCCTCAATCCGGAAGCCCGCGTGCGCACGCTGCCAGTGCGCCTGCAGGATGACGCATTGCTGCGCGAAGAAGTCACGGCTGCCGACGTCGTGATCGACTGCACGGACAACTTCGCCATTCGCGTCCTGCTCAATCGGGTGTGTTTCGCGCTCGGCACGCCGCTGGTGTCCGGTGCCGCCATCCGCTTCGAGGGCCAGGTGAGCGTATTCGATCCGGCCGAGCCGGCATCGCCCTGCTACGCCTGTCTGTTTCCCGAATCTGCCGACGACGTTCAGGAAGTGAGCTGCGCGACGATGGGGGTGTTCTCGCCGCTCGTGGGCATCGTGGGCAGCACGCAGGCGGCCGAAGCCCTGAAGCTGCTGTCAGGGGCAGGCCAGACGCTGACGGGACGTTTGCTGCGGGTGGATGCGCTGCGCATGGAATGGCGTGCGGTGAACGTGATGCGTGATCCTGCATGTCCTGTCTGCGGGCACCGGGCCATGCCCGGCTGATGGCCGCTCAGGGCGACATGGTGTCGCCCGCGGCAGGCATCGTGGCAGGCTTGCCAGCCCGTGCCTGAACCCATCTGCGAGGCCGTGAACGACGCCACGGCCCCGCGTCAGCCCTCAGGCCGACTTGATCATCGTGCCGACGCCGGCATCGGTGAGGATTTCCAGCAGCAGGCAGTGCTCGACCCGGCCATCGACGATGTGCACGGTGTTCACGCCGTTCTTGGCCGCGCCCAGGGCCGAGGAGATCTTGGGCAGCATGCCGCCCGAGATCGTGCCGTCGGCGAAGAGCTCGTCGATGCGCGAGGCCGTGAGGCCCGTGAGCAGCTTGCCTTCCTTGTCCAGCACGCCCGGCGTGTTGGTCATCATGACGAGCTTCTCGGCGCCCAGCACCTCGGCGATCCTGCCGGCCACCACGTCCGCATTGATGTTGTAGGCCATGCCGTCGTCCTCGCCCACACCGATCGGCGAGATGACGGGAATGAACTGGTCGTCCTGCAAGGCCTTCACGACGGCCGGATCGATGCGCAGGATGTCGCCGACGTAGCCGATGTCCAGCGTCTGGCCCGGGTTCTCGCGATCGGGCATTTCGAGCTTGCGCGCCGTGATGAGCCCGCCATCCTTGCCGGTCAAGCCGACGGCCTTGCCGCCATGCTCGTTGATCAGCTTCACGATGTCCTGCTGGACCTGGCCGCCCAACACCCACTCGACCACTTCCATGGTCTCGGCATCCGTCACCCGCATGCCCTGGATGAACGTGCCGGCCTTGCCCAGGCGCTTCAACGCACTGTCGATCTGCGGGCCGCCGCCATGCACCACGACCGGGTTCAGGCCGACGAGCTTCAAGAGCACCACGTCATGCGCGAAGCCGCGCTGCAGGGCTTCGTCCGTCATGGCGTTGCCACCGTATTTCACGACCACGGTCTTGCCATGGAAACGGCGGATGTAGGGCAGGGCTTCGGCCAGGACAGCGGCCTTGAGACTGGGCGACAGCGACTCCAGGGAGGCAGCGGAAGCAGGCGATGCGGATTCGGACATGGCGGCTCTTTCAGAGTGCGAAGGACTTGGTACAGATTGTAGCGGCGCGGCCAAGCTGCGCGAGAGGGGATGAGTGATAATGGACGACTATAACGAGTCTTCCGTTCCGAGTCTTTCAATCCAGAGGATGCATCCGTGACATCAGGCAACACGCCCCAGTCATCGTGGCCCGCCAGCGTTTTCAAGGCTTACGATATCCGCGGTATCGTGCCCGACACGATCAATGCGGGCTTTGCCCACGCACTCGGTCAGGCCCTGGCGGCCAAGGCGCGCGATGCGGCCGTACGTGCCGTCGTGGTCGGCCGTGATGGCCGCCTCTCCGGCCCCGAGCTTTCCGAGGCCCTGCAGAATGGCCTGCTCTCGGGCGGCATCGACGTCATCGACATCGGCATGGTGCCCACGCCGCTTGTGTACTTCGCCGCCAACACCCAGAACACCGGCTCCGGTGTCGCGATCACGGGCAGCCACAATCCCCCGCGCTACAACGGCTTCAAGATGATGCTCGCGGGCGACACGCTCTACGGCGACGACATCCAGGCGCTTGCGCAATCGATGGCGCATCCGGTGGCCAACGCCACGCCCGGCATCCGTCGCGAGCTCGACGTGGTGGGCGACTACATCAGCCGCATCACAGGTGACGTGAAGCTTGCCCGTCCGCTAAAGATCGCGATCGACTGCGGCAACGGCGTGGCCGGTGCGGTCGCTCCGCAACTCTTCCGCGCTTTGGGCTGCGAGGTCACCGAGCTCTTCTGCGAGGTCGATGGCAACTTCCCCAATCACCACCCTGATCCGGCCGATCCGCACAATCTGGAAGACCTCATCCGCGAGGTCAAGGCGCGCAACCTGGATCTGGGCATCGCCTTCGACGGCGACGGCGACCGTCTGGGCGTGGTCACCAAGTCGGGCGAGATCATCTGGCCCGATCGCCAGCTCATGCTGTTCGCACGTGACGTGCTCTCGCGCAACCCGGGCGCGCAGATCATCTATGACGTCAAGTGCAGCCGCTTCGTGGCGCAAGAGGTCAAGGCCGCCGGCGGC
>NZ_JADCNH010000081.1 GCF_018904615.1 Verticiella alkaliphila
AGGAAGAGCTGGGCCGCACGATCGAAGGCGAGATCGCCCAGTGGGGGCCGATCGTGAAGAAGTTCAACATCACTGTCTGATGCGGTCCCAACGATGGCCCAGCGCACACTGAAGGGCCGTGTCGCGATCGTCGGCATCGGGGAGACGCACTACTACAAGCACGGCCAGTCTCCCGATGCCGAGTTCAAGCTGGCGCTGCAGGCCGTGCTGCGCGCCTGCGCCGACGCGGGCCTGGATCCACGCCACATCGACGGCTTCGCCTCGTACGGCGACGACCGCAGCGAAGCCACCCGCCTGGCCTCCGCGCTGGGGCTGCCGCGCCTGCGCTCCGCCACCATGCAGTGGGGCGGCGGCGGTGGCGGCTGCTGCGCCGCGGTCGCCAATGGCGCGGCCGCCATCGCCACCGGCCAAGCCGACTGCGTGGTGGTGTTTCGTTCGCTCAACCAGGGGCAGTACGGCCGCTTCGGCCAGAGCGCCGGCAGCGGCACGATCTCGGGCGAGCGCGCCTACCTGGTGCCCTACGGCGTGATCTCGCCGCCGCAGCGCTTCGCCATGCGGATCCAGCGCTACATGCATGAGCACGGCATCCGGCAGGAGGCGCTGCGTGCCATCGCACTGGCGTCCTATCACCATGCGCAGGCGAACCCGCGGGCCGTGATGCATGGCAAGCCGCTGGACGCGGAAAAGTACGATGCCTCGCGCTGGATCGCCGAGCCGCTGCACCTGTTCGACTGCTGCATGGAGAACGACGGAGCCGCGGCGCTGATCCTGATGGATGCACAACGCGCTGCCGACTGTGCGCAAAAGCCGGTGTACTTGCTCGGCGCTGCCGCGGGATCCGGCCCCCGGTTTGGCAGCTTCGCACACAACTCAATCGAATACGCATCTGGAAACTTCGGCACGGTCGCGCCTGACCTCTATCGGATGGCCGGCGTTGAGCCGAAGGATGTCGGCGTGGTGCAGGCGTACGATAGCTTTACTGGGGGCGTGTTGATGGCGCTGGCCGAACACGGCTTTTTCCCGCCTGAGGCAGCCAATGATTTTCTCGTGCTGGACAACCTGGTGGCAAAGGGCGGCCGCCTGCCCCTCAACACCAGCGGAGGCAACCTGGCGGAATGCTACGTCCATGGTTTCGAATTGGTGCTGGAAGCGGTGCGGCAGGTGCGCGGAACTTCTAGCAACCAGGCGGCGCGAAACGACGTCGCGCTGGTCGTTGGAGGGCCGATGGTGTCGCCGGCGAGCAACCTGTTGCTGGGCTCGCGCGATGCACTGGGAGAGACACCGCGATGACCATGCCTTCTTCCTACCTTCCGCCGGGCCTGCCCATTCCGGTTCCCGAGCCGGATGGCGTCTCGGCGCCGTACTGGAACGGCCTGCGCGAAGGCGTGCTGCGCGTGCAGCGCTGCGCACACTGCCAGGCCTGGCAGTTCGGGCCTGAATGGATCTGCCACGCCTGCCTGCAATTCGACCCAGCCTGGTGAGGTGGAACCGTCCGGCCTGATCTTCAGCTGGGAGCGCATCTGGCATCCGGCGCATCCGGCCCTCAAGGATCACGGTGCCTACCTGGCCGTCGTGGTGGAGCTTCCGCACGCGGGCCGCGTCCGCATGGTGGGCAACCTGCTGGGCGATCCGCTGCAGCAAGTGCGCATCGGGGCCGAAGTTCAGGGCGTGTTCGAGCATCACCCGGAGGCTTCGCAGCCGTACACGCTGCTGCAGTGGCGCTGCCGGTGACGGGGTCGTCTTCGACGGATGAAAGGCAAGCCGATATCGACCTGGTCGTGGTCGGTGCCGGGGCGGGCGGCATGGTGGCCGCGCTGGTGGCGGCGCTCGAAGGCCTGCGCGTCGTGCTGTGCGAGGGCTCACAACAAGTCGGAGGCACGACGGCCACTTCCGCCGGCACGCTCTGGATCCCGGGCAACCGGCACGGGGCGGAGGCGGGCCATGCAGACTCGGTCCAGGCGGCGGCCAGCTACCTGGACGCGCTGATCGGGCCGGACGATGGGCGCCAGCTGCGGCAGGCGTTCCTGGAATCCGGCGACGCGGCCATTGCCTACCTCGAGGAGCGCACCGACGTCGCCTTCGTCAGTGCGGGACAGCATCCGGACTACCTGGCTTTGCCCGGTGCGGCGATCGCTGGCCGGGCGCTGGCGCCGCGCCCCTTCGACGGACGGCTGCTGCGTGGCGCATTCGCGCGGATCCGGCCGCCGATGCCGGAGTTCCTGCTGCTCGGCGGGATGATGGTGGGCAAGGCCGACATCCAGGCACTGGTGCGGCGCTGGCAATCCTGGCCCGCGTTCGTTGCCAGTGCCGGGCTGGTGGCCCGCTACCTTGTCGACCGCATCCGCTATCCCCGCGGCACGCGCCTGGTGATGGGCAATGCGCTGGTCGCCCGCCTGTTCTACAGCCTGCAGCGCGCCGGCGTCGACGTTCGCTTCGGCTGGCGCCTGCGGGAACTGACCGTCGAAGGCGGCAAGGTGCGGGGAGCCACCTTTGCCGTCGATGGCCAGGAGCGGCGCCTCGACAGCCGGGCGGGCGTGGTCCTGGCCACCGGTGGCGTTGGTCACGGCGAGGCCCTGCGCGCCGAACTGGCTCCTGCCGGAATGTCCTTGCCTTCGCTGGCTTGCGATGCAGTCAACGGCGAAGGCATCACCGCGGCGCGATCCGCCGGCGCCGGGTTCGAGCGCTACGCCGCCGGCGACTTCTTCTGGCAGCCGGTGTCGCGCGTGCCACGCCCAGGTGGGCCAGGGCTTTTTCCCCATCTTTTCCTGGACCGCGCCAAGCCGGGCCTGGTTGCCGTGGACGCCCAGGGACGCAGGTTCGCCGACGAAGCGGGTTCGTACCACACTTCGTGGAGGCGATGGTGCGCCACCTGCAGCGCACCGGCGGCGATGCGGCCTGGCTGGTCTGCGATGCGGCCTTCGTGCACAAGTACGGACTGGGCGTGATCCTGCCGGGGACGCGCCGGCTGGATCGCTGGATCCGCCAAGGCTATGTCTGCGTGGCCGACCGCCTGCCGGCGCTGGCGCAGCGCGCCGGCATCGATCCCGCGGGGCTGCTCGCCACCGTGCAGCGGACCAACGACTATGCTGCAACTGGCCGTGACCCGGACTTCCACAAGGGCGATGCGCCGGTCGACCGGTTCAACGGCGACCCGGCCCACCGACCGAACCCTTGCCTGGGCGAAATCGGCCAACCGCCCTTCGTCGCGTTGCGCATCCTGCCGGCCGACGCGGCTTCGAGTTCGGGGCTGCCGATCGATGCCGATGGCCGGGTGCTGGACCGCGCTGGCCGTGTCGTCGTAGGACTCTATGCCTGCGGCAACGATGCCGCGTCCGTGATGCGGGGCACCTATCCGGGCCCGGGAACGACACTGGGGCCGGCCTTCGTCTTTGCCTGGCGGGCCGCGCTGTTTGCGGCGCGTCGTGCTGCATCGGCGCGTGCGCATCCGATCGAGGAGAAACCGTGATGGAACCGAATGCTTCCCCCGCGCGCCGCGCGGGCCCGCTCGCGGACTTGCGGGTCGTCGAGTTCGCGGGCATCGGACCGGGGCCCTTCGCCTGCATGCTGCTGTCGGACATGGGCGCCGACGTGGTGACGATCGACCGCCCGGGGGCACGCGCCAGTGATCCGCGCAACGTCACGCAGCGGGGACGCACGGTGGTGCAGGCCGACCTCAAGGACGCCGCCTGCATCGAGCAGGTGCTGCAGCTGCTGCAGGCGGCCGACGTCCTGGTGGAAGGCTTCCGCCCGGGCGTCATGGAGCGCCTGGGGCTGGGGCCGGAGGCGGTCGCGCGTCGCAACGCGCGGCTGGTCTACGGCCGAATGACGGGCTGGGGCCAGCATGGGCCGCTGGCGCAGGCCGCGGGGCACGACATCAACTACATCGCGCTCACCGGTGCGCTGCACGCCATCGGCACGGCCGACCGGCCGGTGCCGCCGCTGAACCTGCTGGGGGACTACGGCGGGGGCAGCCTCTACCTGGTCATGGGCATCCTGGCCGCATTGCACGAGGCGCGGCGGTCTGGGCTGGGGCAGGTGGTGGATGCGGCGATCACCGACGGCGTCGTCAACCTGATGGCGCAGTTCATCGGCCAATCCCAGCGCGGTGCCTTCGTCGAACGCCGCGAAAGCAACATGCTGGACGGCGGATGGCCGTGGTACGGGGTGTACGAAACCGCCGATGGACCGCACGTGAGCGTCGGGCCGCTGGAGCCGCAGTTCTTCGCTCGCTTGTGCGAGTTGCTGCAACTGGGTCCCGAGTGGCAGTCCGCGCCCTCGGACCGTTCGCGCTGGCCGGCCCTGCGCGAGGCGCTGGCGCAGCTCTTCAAGAGCCGCCCCGCGGCCCATTGGCGCGAGCTGCTGGAAGGAACCGACGCCTGCTTCGCGCCCGTGCTGCCGCTCAGCGAAGCCGCCCGGCACCCGCACAACGTCGCGCGTGGCGCATTCGTGGTGCTGGATGGCGTCACGCATCCCGCACCGGCGCCGCGCTTCTCGCGGACGCCGGCAGCCATCCAGTCAGCGCCGGCCGCTGCCGCCGGGGACCTGGCGGACGCGCTTGGCCGTTGGCGCGGCTAGCGCAGCCGCCGTTGCATCGCGGGTGCTGGCCGCCTGGGCCCGCTGCCGGTCGGCCAGCGCGAGGTACTTGTCCTGCAGCCGGGTCAGGCTGGTGACGATCTCGGCCACGGCCGCCTTTTCGTCCCGGGCCCGCAGGTGGCGCAGGAGCCGCCGCCGCGACGGCAGCACGAAGGGGTTGTCGCTCGGGCCGATGCGCCCGATGAACTCCCCCATCACCTCCATCAGCGCTTCCATCATGCTGGCCATGATGGGGTTGCGGGTGGCGCGCGCCAGCAGCACGTGGAACTCGCGGTTCAGGCGCTGGCGGGTGCCGAAGTCACCGGCG
>NZ_JADCNH010000082.1 GCF_018904615.1 Verticiella alkaliphila
GAAGGTTTCGACACCCTCGTCATCGAAACGGAAGCGGCCTTGGTCTCGGCTGGCGAGTACAACATCCTGAAGTCGGGCGTGACGAACATCGACAACCTCGTGTTCGCCAACGAAGTCGACGTGGACGCTGCGCGTCTGTCGACGTTCAGCCAACTGACGTTCCAAGACGAGAGCATCGTCAAGAACGCTTCGGCCACGCAACTCCTGGTTGCCGAAGATGACCTGAAAGTGTTCGCCGCTGGCTACAAGGGCGCGGGCACCTTCGGTGGCGCGGTCACCGTTGAAGTGGGCGACGATTATGTCGACCTCGACGTCTATGCGTCTGAGCTCAACCTGCGCGTTGAAGACGGTGGCGTTGACCTGACGGGTGATGTGCAAGTTGCCAATGTCGAGCTCGTGACCACGTGGCCTGAAGAAGAAGTGAGTCTGCAGGCTATGTACGGCGCCTACTTCGAAGTGGACTCCACAGACGTTGCGTCCCTGACGACGCTCACCGTTACCGGTTCGGGCTATGTCGATATCTACAATGGCGATTGGCAGTACGGTGAGGACGATGAAGTCGTTCTGGTGTCCTCCGCCCTTGTCACGATCGACCTGTCTGGTATGGACGCCAAGAGCACCCTCTACTACTCGTCCGTGAACGAGCTGGCCGAGTCCATCTCGCTGGGCGCTGGTGATTCGTACATCTACCTGAACAACTCGACCGTTGATGCGGCAGACACGCTGACCGGCTTGAAGTTGATCGATCTGAGCGTCGACCTGGACGACGGCGAGGAGCGCGCTCCGTACGATGACTTGCAAGTTGGCGCGGTCGTCGGTGACGATTTCGTGACGTTCGACAGCTTCGTCAAGACTACCGTGACGGAAACGGACAGCTTCGACCTGGCTTTGACGGAAGTCGCCGCCAAGGGCGTCGTGGTGAACGGTGAAGGCGGTCAGTTCGTGTTCACGTTCGGTGGCGACACCTACGTGTACGCCAACATCGGCGAAGTCACGCTGGACGACACCGACGTGCTCGTGAAGATCGTCGGCGAAGTCAACCTGGACCACCTGGTCAACACCCTGAACGATAGCTGGTTCGCCGACTAAGTTCTTGGTGCCATCAGGGTTGATGTCGACTGCACTTTCCGGTGCAGTCGACATGACTTCCGGTGTTGTACGAAGCCCCGCAACAAGCTCGTTGCGGGGCTTCTTTTGTTTCTTAGTCCACGATACCCAATTGCTTCAAGAGCGGAATCAGTTCGCCCTCGAACCGGCTGTGCCGGGTGGCAAGTTCCGCGAGATTGGCTTCGTCACCGTGGATCGGTGTGTCCCCCTGCTTGAGGCGTTGACCGCGCTGCTTCAGATGTTGCCATGCAAAGGCCGGATAGTCCGTTGCGCCCTGCGAACGTGCGAGCAGGAATAGCTGGGTGACCCGATCCGCGGGTACCGCCCCGCCCGTAACAGGGGAGGCGAGCACCCGGAGCTCCCCACCGTGCTCTGCGTCATGAAGGACGGCGGCATTGAACGCATCCGTGCGTGAGCGACGCTGTTCCTCGCCCAGTGCATCGAGCGCCGTGTCGATCTGCCCGCTGCCTAGCAGAATCTGCAAAGCCTGGCGCAGCCGTAGTGGCCCAACTTCCTTCACCCTGTGGTCCTTCAGGAGCTCGCCAACGGTGCGAGGCCCTTCCGCCAAAGCCTCGATCACGGGTACGTAATAGGCGGCTTCCAGATCCGCCTCTCCTCGAGGTGTGCGCACCTTGAGGTTGACCGCGCTGGGTGCCCGCACCAAGGCCAGCCGCTGGCCGCGCCAGCTCTCCTCAAGTTCGGTGTTGGACAGCGTCAAACGTCCCTTCACAAAGATGTCGCGTCGGAATTGCTGGTTGATGAGGTAGTCGCGCGTTGTCTCGCGCAACGTAAGGTCGGAAATGTCTGCAAGCAGCTTGCTCTGTTCGGGCGTCAGACTGACAGCGTCCAGTTGTTCGACAAGATTGGTGCTGCCCGCGTACGTCAGCTTCGCTTCACCCATAGCCCGGGCGATATCGGCAAAATAGAAAGGCTGCCACACATCGTTCAGGTACTCATGGGCGAGATATGCCGGTGACTCCGTTTGAATGCGTTCGAACCGGGCGGTGGCCACTTTGTTGGTTCGGAAGAAGGCCCCCTGAGCGTCGATCACGTTTTTGGCAAAGGAAAGGGCGGCGGGAACCTTCTGCGTGGACGTGCCGGATGCCGATTGGGCTTGCAGATACATCAGATGCCGCAACGGCGCCACCGCCGCCCACCCCGGCATGGCGTTGTAGGACACGTACACCAGGCCGCCCGGCTTCAGGCGGCGCTGGATGAAAGCCCGGATGTGCTCGCGGTGCGGCTCGGCGACCCAGCTGTAGATGCCGTGCAGCGTGATGATGTCGAACATCGGCAGGCTGTCGTCATGGCGCATCTCCTCGAAGCTGTGCTCCAGGAAATGCACGTTATCGATGCCGGCGCGATTGGCCAGGCGCTGGGCGCCGGCGATGTGGGCGGGGTTGAAATCGTTGGCGTAGACCTGGAGCTGCGGATTGGCGGCCGCCAGCAGGTTGGCGGTCACGCCCTGGCCGCAGCCCAGCTCGCAGTAGGTGAGGGGGGCATCGGGCGACGGCGCGGCCAGGCCGCGTTCGCGCGTGGCGAAGGCGAGCATCGAGGGGCTCAACTCACGATAGAAGCCGTGGGTGTAGCCGATGTCGGCCACGTAGCCGTCGTTCCAGGTCATGCAGAGCTCCTCGGGGCAGCGGCGCAGGTCGCGTATGTGGGGGCGGCCAGGGGGCGGCAGCGGGAGGTTCATTCTATGCTGCCTCGGGCAGGCGGGGCGGGCCGGGATTTGCGACAATGCGCTGGGCATCATTGCGAGATCCGCATGCGCATCATCAATACGCTGACCGTCACCTACGACGAAAACGAGGATCGCCTCCATCTGGCGGCGCGCTGTGCCGACGGCCACGAGCAGGGCCTGTGGCTGACGCAGCGCCTGGCGAACCTGCTTATCAAGGTGCTGGCCGACCGCCTATCGCAGGCCTCGGCCGTGCCGATGACGCGCCCTGTGGCAAAGCCGGCCGCAGGGGCTTCTGCGGGCACAACGTCGTCTGCTGGCGAATCCCGGGCGACTGCGGCCGTGCCGCGCGCCCGCACGGAGAGCGAGCCTGTAGAGGTGCCGCGCACGGCGCCTCATGGGCTCATTCACACCATCAATGTCGTGCGTCACGCGGGCGGCGGCCACCATCTGGTGCTGCGCTGGGAGACCGCGCGCGCCTTGGCACTGCCGCTGGATGGTGATGCCCTGCGCCGGGTGCTGCAGGTACTGCATCTGCGGTATCGCACGGCGGAATGGCCGCTGGGCGGGGTGTGGCCCGAAGGCATCGAGAGCAGCCTGCAGGGCGGCGCCCCGCCGGACACGGTACTGCACTGAGCCACTCGCCGACGTCGTCGGTGCGGCGTCGCCATGAACCGGCCCGAGGCCGTCAGCCCCGATCGTGTTCCGCCGCGATGAGGGCCGCGTAGCCTGCTCGCGCATCCGGCCAGCGCAGGTCGAAACCCGTGGCCTTCAGGCGGGCGTTGCACACGCGCTTGCTGCCCACGCGAGGCGGGGGCGGGCCTTCGGGCACCGCGGGCGCGCCCAATTGCGCGCCGAGCTCGCTGTACAGGTCGTGCAGCGGTAGCGGCGTGTCGTCTGCGCCGATGTACACCGCGTCGGGCGACGGCAGCATCAGCAGGTGCGCCGCGGCAGCAGCCGCGTCGTCGATGTGCATGCGGTTGGCCCAGTGTGGCGGCGTGCGCGGGGCGTGCGCCGCGCCTTCCCGCAAGCGTTCGAGCAATTGCAGCCGCCCGGGGCCATAGAGGCCCGCCAGCCGCAGCGCCACACTGGGCACGGTCTGGGCAGCCAGCCAGTCTTCGGCCTCGCACAGGATGCGTCCGTTGAACCCCATCGGCGCCACGGGCGTGGTCTCGTCCACCCAGGCCCCGTCGTGATCGCCGTAGACGGCCGAGGACGATACGAACACCACGCGTTGCACGCTGGCGGGCAGTGCGGCCACGAGATGCTGCAGGCCGTCCACGAACGCGCGGCGATAGGGTGATCCATCACGCGATCACACGTCACGCACGTCTCTGATACATAAAGTTAATAAATCAAACGAGACATGTCACCT
>NZ_JADCNH010000083.1 GCF_018904615.1 Verticiella alkaliphila
GATCTACCAACACCACCTCCGCGCCAGTGCTAGCTTTTCGTACCGTCACTTATTGCACTGAAAACGAGGAGACCCCGCCCTGCCCCACCGGCGCGGCCGTTGTGGACAGTTTCGGGACAAGTCGGCCGAGGCCGGCCGGCGCAGCCCTGACGTTGACACTTGAGGGGCAGCGGGGCCGGCGCGATGTTGACACTTGGGGGGCAGCGGCCGATTTCGGCCTGGTCGAGCCGTCCAGGCGGCCGCCGAGGCGGCCTAAGTGCCTGATCGGCATGGAGTTATCCACCGAAGTTGTGGATAACCCTGTTAGGAACCCTGCCCCGGTATTGACACTTGAGGGGCGGCCCTACTGACACTTGAGGGGCGCGGTTCTTGACACTTGAGGGGCAGCGTATTGACACATGGGGGGCTTATCCATTGACACTTGAGGGGCGGCCTCTTCGCGCTTTTCCTTGGCGTGACAACGGTTTACGCGCGTTTTTCGGTCATGCTAACCAGGTTTTTAACCGTCTTTATAACCTTTTTATATAACCAGGTAGTTTTAACCAGAGGCTGGCGAAAAAAACGGCAACACGGCCCAAGCTACCGCGCAGCATGACCGGCCGCCGAAGGGGGGAAACCCCCCTTCTCGATCCCACCCGGCCGCAAGCGGCCTCCCATCCCCCCAGGGGCTACGCCCCTCGGCCGCCTTGCGGCCTCACCCCACAATGGAGCGCCTTCGGCGCTACGGCTTAGGAGAGCCAGGCGCAAGCGCCTGGCGGAAGGCAGTAAGTTCGAGAGCTTGCGAGGGGGCAAAGCCCCCTCACACTCCCCAACCAGGTCGCCGCGGTTCGACCGGCCGCGCGATCCTCAAGCATCGCAGCAGCTCCACCGCCGCAGGTTTTACGCCAAGGAAGGGGGTCGGCCAGCTCGGCCGGTGGCGCGGAAAGCGCCCCTCAAGTGTCAATGAAACGTGAGACGCGGGGCCAGGCCCGCGCCGATCACAAGCCGAGTTCGGAGTGAGAGCCGAGGCGCACCAGGCGCAGCGTGTCGGCGTCGGGCTTCTGGTAGATCAGCACCAGGTCGGGCTTGACGTGGCAATCCCGGTGATCCTTCCAGTCCCCGGTCAGCGCGTGGTCGCGGTGCCGAGGTTCCAGCGGCTGGTCGTCGGCGAGCGCGACCAGGACGGGCACCAGGTCGGCGTCGAGCGTGGCCCGGTGCTGCCCTTTCGCCTCGCGCTTGTAGTCGCGCTTGAACTGGCCGGTGCGCTCAATCTGCCGCATGCAGATCGGCCATCAGATCGTTGACGGTGGCGAAGCGCGGCAGCTTGCCCTTGCGGGCTTCCTTCATCGCCTCGATGGTGGTGGCGTTCGGAATCAGCGGCTCGAAGGGCAGCGCCTTGTCCTGGGCCACCTTCGTGAGCAGCAGCCGCACCGCGTCGGACACGGTAAGGCCCATCGCGGCCAGGACGGCCGCCGCTTCTTCCTTGATCGCGCCGTCGATGCGCGTTTGTACGAGCTGGTTTGCAGCCATGATTGGTTCTCCGGTTGGGTTCGTGAATTACATTGTAATGCACGCCAAGGGAAAGGGCAAGGTTTAGCGGCTAAAACGTTTAGCTAAAGTGCTTGACGATTAGGACATTTTGCCCTAATATAGCACTTGAAGGCCGGGCATTTCGCCCAGGTCAACTACCGGAGAAAGTCCGATGAACACCCAAGAGCAACCCGTTACCGCTTCCCTGGTCGCCGAGGCCCAGCGCCTCGACTTCCTGCCCGCCTACTTCGGCCCGCGTCTGATGATGCGCGGCGAGGCCCTGGTGTATGCCTGGCTTCGCCGGCTCTGCGAACGCTACAGCGGCGCGTATTGGCACTACTACACCTTGTCGGACGGCGGTTTTTACATGGCCCCCGACCTGGCCGACCGCCTGGAGATCGAGGTGGACGGCAACGGCTTCCGAGGCGAGTTGTCGGCCGACGCCGCCGGCATTGTCGCAACCCTGTTCGCGCTGGGTCAGCTCGCGGCCGAGGCCGCCGACACGGACGCCGGCGATGCCCTGATCGACCGCTATCACTTCCTGCGCGGCTTCGCAGCCAGCCACGCCGAGGCGGCCGCGATCTACCGGGCTATTGACTGATGAGGGGCGGCCCCGGCTTCGGCCGGGGCTTCCAGGAGGCGACCATGACCAGGAACAACGCTCCCCAGGCACCGACGAACAGCTACGCGACGGACGGCAAGTGCCACAACGCCGAGCCGGGCACCTACGGCCACGAATGCGGCAAGCCGGCCGCATGGATCGGCACGAACCACAAGGGGTTCAGCTCGGGATTCTGCGACGACTGCAAGCGCCACGGCTACGAAGCCCGCGACGTGATCGCGTGGCGGCGTGCTGACACTTGAGGGGCCGGCCGATGGCGAAGAAACGCAAGACGCCGGCCCAGCCGGGCCAGGACTGGAACGCGCCGGCGGCCGAGCTGCTGGCCGAGCTGCCCACCGACCGCGACGAGCTGCTGGCCGCCGCCGTGGCGGCCGTGGTGGAGATCGACGCGGCGATCATGCGCGGTGACGGTGCGGCCGCCGAGGCGGCCAGCGACCGATACGAGGCCGTCATCTGGAAGATGAACGGCGGAACGCACGTGGGCAGCATGGCCGACCACGACGCGCCCGGCCAGGTCATCGAGCGCCATTGCGCGGCGGTGCCTGGCGACGTGCCCTTGTGGGGCCAGCGCGGCCAGTTCCTGGTCGCGGATGGCGACATGCGCGCCCTGGTGGAGTACGAGGCCGGCTACGGCGGGCCGCTGGGTGCCCACTTCCAGTTCCACGTCATCGACCTGGACAGGCCGTTTATCTCCGAAACGGGCTACCGCTCGCACTTCGACACGGCGCAGGGCTGCATGACGGTGGACGAGGTTGCGCGCGGCATCCTGGCTGCGCAGCGAGCCGAGAAGAAGCGCCCGGTGATGGTCGAGGCCAGCTACCGCGACCGCCTGGCCGATGCTCCCCTGCCCGCTTGGCTGGCCGGCTTGGAGCCGCCGGCGCGGCGCGCACCGGCGACCGTCCTGGTGCCGCCGGGGTTCGTCCTGGTCGATGTGGTGCTGCCCTCGCATCGGGCCTTCATCGCCAGGCGCTGGGCGGCCGAGGCCGCGACCAGGATCAAGGCGGCCAGGGCCGCCGGGTTGGACGCCAAGGGAAAAATCACCGGCGCAGGCCCGGAGCGAGATCCCGCATCGCCAGAAACGACGATGACCTGCAGCATCGTCAAAGCCGACGATGCCGAGCCGGGCGAGGGCGGGCCTGTATCGCCGGAAACAACGATGCCGCGAGCGAGCGCGGCAACCTGCAGCATCGCCAGGAATGGCGATGGAGGCCCGGCCGACCTGGTGGAGTTCAAGCCCGGCCAGCGGTGCGAGATCGTGAGCGTCCATCACCCGGTTTTCGACCGCTACATCGGCAAGCGCATCATCATCGTGAAGGTGCATCCCGACACCCGCCAGGTGTGGGCGCACGACGACAGGCCGGTAACGTACAAGACCAATCGCGCAGGCCGGCGCGTGGTCGATTCAGACCCGAGCTGCATCCAGTCGATCTACGGCTTCGACCAGTTGCGGCTTATCACTTGACCAGGAGAACGAACGAATGACGAACGACGCCAATATCCGGCTGGAGTGCTTGAAGCCGGCCGAACGCTGGGCGCAACCGACCGGCGAGGAAGTCCGAGAGGTGCTGCGCCTGGCCGGGTTCAGCGGCAGCAAGGCCGCGAAGGCGCTGGGGCTGGGCGCGAAGGGCGACCGCACGATCCGCCGCTGGATCGGCGAGGACACCCCGATTCCCTATGCGGCATGGGCGATCCTGTGCGACCAGGCCGGGCTGGGCGTGATCTGGAAAGAGGATTGACGCCAAGGGAAAGGTTTTAGCGGCTAAAGTTTAGCCTTCGGATTCCGGTAAAGCGAAAAAAGTTTAGCTAAAGTGCTTGACAGGTTAGGGCATTTTGCCCTAATATAGCACTTGAAGGCCGGGCACATTGCCCAGGTCTGTCGGCGCCGATCCAAATCTGAGCCACCGTGCCGACCGAATATTGAGCCAGGGGTGGGGGCCGGCCTTCAGAGGG
>NZ_JADCNH010000084.1 GCF_018904615.1 Verticiella alkaliphila
TTCGGATATCTGCGGATCAAAGCTTGTTTGCCAGCTCCCCGCAGCTTTTCGCAGGCTACAACGTCCTTCATCGCCTGGGCCCCGGGCGACCTGATGGTGATCCCGCGCGACCCGGCCACGCTCTACAACGACAGCGGCGTGAACGTGCTGCTCGCCACGCGCACCGCCTCGCGCGAACAAGCCGATGCCGTGGTGCAGCAGATCACCCAGGCCGGCTTTGCGCCCTACGTGCAGGGCGTGCGTGCCGAGAACCCGTACTGGCAGGTGTACATCCGCGTGGCGCGCGACGCGGCCACCACCGACGCCGCGGTCAACGCGCTGCGCCAGATGGGCTTCGCGCCCGAACTGCTGGTGCGACCGTGACGATGTTGGGAGGTTGACATGCATCCACTGCCCTACGCCTGGGCGCGGGCGCAGCGCGCGCTGCTGGAGGTGCGCGCAGATGGCGCGACGCTGTGGATCAGCCCGCGCACGCCGCCCTGGGCGGTGGCCGAGGTGCAGCGCCAGCATGGGCGGGCGCTGCTCGCAGACATCGCCGATGGCGAGCTCGAGACCCGGCTCACCGCCGCCTACGCCAACCTCACCGGGGATGCGGCCTCCGTCATGGACGCGGCCGAACACGAGATCGACCTGGACCGCCTGCTGCAGGACATCCCCGAAGTCGAGGACTTGCTGGAGACGCAGGACGACGCACCTGTCATCCGCATGATCAACGCCTTGTTCACCCAGGCGGCACGCGATGGCGCGAGCGACATCCACATCGAGCCCTTCGAGACCCATTCCGTGGTGCGCTACCGCGTGGACGGCACGCTGCGCGACGTGGTCAGCCCGCGTCGCGCCCTGCACGCCGCGCTGATCTCGCGCATCAAGATCATGGCGCAGCTGGATATCGCCGAGAAGCGCCTGCCGCAGGATGGACGCATCGCGCTGCGCGTGGGCGGACGCCCCATCGACGTGCGCGTCTCCACCCTGCCCACCGGCCACGGTGAACGCGCCGTGCTGCGTCTGCTCGACAAGCAGGCGGGCCGCCTGGAGCTGCAAAAGCTCGGCATGGCCGCTGACGTGCGCGGCGAGCTCGACCGCCTCATCCATCAGCCCCACGGCATCGTGCTCGTCACCGGGCCCACCGGCAGCGGCAAGACGACCACGCTGTATGCCGCGCTCGGCCGACTGGATGCCTCGACCACCAACATCCTGACGGTGGAAGACCCGATCGAGTACGACCTCCCCGGCATCAGCCAGACGCAGGTCAACGCCAAGATCGACATGAGCTTCGCGCTCGCGCTGCGCGCCATCCTGCGCCAGGATCCGGACGTCATCATGATCGGCGAGATCCGCGATCTGGAGACCGCGCAGATCGCCGTGCAGGCCTCGCTCACTGGCCACTTGGTGCTTGCCACCCTGCACACCAACGACGCCGTGTCGGCCGTCACGCGCCTGACGGATATGGGGGTCGAACCGTTTCTGCTATCGTCCTCGCTGCTCGGCGTGCTGGCCCAGCGCCTCGTGCGCTGCCTGTGCCCGCATTGCCGGCAACCGACCGAGCACGACGACGCGGGTACGCCCGTGCAGTGGCGCGCGATCGGTTGCGCGTCCTGCGGCCATACGGGCTACCAGGGTCGCACCGGCATCCATGAGCTCTTCGTCATCGACGACGACCTGCGCCGCCTCATCCACGAGGATGCGGGCGAACAGGCGCTGCGCGACCTGGCGGTGAACCATGGCATGCGCAGCATGCGCGAGGACGGCCAACGCTGGGTGCAGCAAGGCCTGACCTCGCCCGAAGAAATCATTCGCGTGACCCGAGATACATGAACCTGATCCTGCAAGGCCCCAACCTGGCCATCACCCAAGCCGAGCGCATCGGCACCCTCCTCGGCGCAAGCCGCCTGATGGAGATCGGCCCGCACGCCATTCGCCTGTGCGAAGTGGGCGCCGACGCCGCCGCCCGCGACCTCGTGGCCGAGCGCTGCACCCAGGACGGCCTGGACTACGCCTTCGTGCCGCCCGGCTTTCGCCTGTCGGACTTCCGCGTCCTGGCGATGGACATGGACTCCACGCTCATCAACATCGAGTGCATCGACGAGATCGCCGACGCCGTGGGCGTCAAGCCCCAGGTGGCCGCTATCACCGAAGCCGCCATGCGCGGCGAGATCACCGACTTCGCCGAGAGCCTGCGCCGCCGCGTCGCCCTGCTCGAAGGCGTGCCGGCCAACGCGCTGGACGGCGTCTACGCCGACCGCCTACGCCTGAACCCCGGCGCCGAGGCGTTGATCGCAGCCGCCCAATCGTTCGGCGTGAAGACCCTGCTCGTGTCGGGCGGCTTCACCTTCTTCACGAGCCGCCTCAAAGCCCGCCTGGGCTTGGATGCCGCCCACGCCAACGAACTCGACATCGTCGATGGCCGCCTCACCGGCCGCGTGCTGGGCGACATCCTCGATGCCGAAGCCAAGGCAGCCCATCTGCGCCGCGTGTGCGCCGAGTTGGGCGCCGAACCGGGTGCCCACGCCATCGCCATGGGTGACGGCGCCAACGACCTGCGCATGATGGGCGAGGCCGCCCTGAGCGTGGCCTACCACGCCAAGCCCGCCGTGCGCGCGGCCGCCACCTACGCCTTGAGCGTGAGCGGCCTGGACGGCGTGCTGAACTGGTTCGAAGACACCGCCGGCAGCGCCTGCTGACCGGCACCCCACCATGGAACGCCTCGACTGCGACCGCATGTTCGTGGCCGTCCTCGACGCCGGCAGCTTCGCCGGCGCCGCCACGCGCCTGGGCACCAGCCCCGCCCAGGCCTCCAAGCGCGTCTCCCGGCTCGAAGCCGAGCTCGGCGTGCAACTCATCACCCGCACCACCCGCGCCCTGTCGGCCACTGAGGCCGGCCTGGCCTACTACGAGCGCATCAAGCCGCTGCTCGACGAGTACGAGGCCATCGAGGCCGACATCCGCAGCGCATCGTCCGCCCCCAGCGGCAAGCTGCGCCTGACCGCCCCCATCTCCTTCGGCACCACCGAGCTCGCGCCCGTCCTGATCGCCTTCGCCCAGGCCTACCCGGACATCCAGCTCGACGTGAGCTTCGCCGACCGGCTCGCCAGCCTCGTCGACGAAGGCTTCGACGCCGCCGTGCGCATCGGCAAGCCCGCCGACAGCAGCCTCATCGCCCGCCGCCTGGCCCCCTCCCGCATCGTCGTCGCAGCCGCCCCCGCCTACCTCGCCCAACACGGCACACCCCAAACGCCGGCGGACCTCACCCAGCACACCTGCATCATCGACACCAACTTCCGCGACCCCTACCAGTGGCAGTTCCGCACCGGCGCAGGACGCAGCGAAGCCGTGACCGTGACAGGCCAGATCCGCTTCGCCAACGCCCACGCCTGCCTTGCCGCCACCGTGGCCGGCCTCGGCATCGCCCGCCTCCCCGACTTCGTCGCCGCCCCCGCCCTGCGCGACGGCACGCTGGTGCCGCTGCTCGCCGACTGCGAAGACCAACCCGCCGCCGTCTACGCCATCTACCCCGCCGGCAGACACGTCGCCCGCAAAGTCCGCGTCCTGGTCGACTTCCTCGTCGCGCACTACCAAGGCGAGGCGCCCTGGAACCAGGGCTGGTAGAACCCCGGGCGCCCACGACCTCTGCCCGCCACGACCGCGAGCCGCTGGCGCGACGGCCGGCAGCGGGGCCGTCGGAGCGCGCCGAGCGCAGGGTGTCGTGACGGGAGGCAAGGG
>NZ_JADCNH010000085.1 GCF_018904615.1 Verticiella alkaliphila
GCCACCGTCCCGACGCCGTGGCGAGCGGGCGTGCCGCGCCCATCGTGCAGGCGCCTGCGCGCGCTGAACCCGCCTTGCCGGCGGCTTTGCGGCCTGCCCGCACGGCCTCTGGTTCCCTGCGGGATGAGCCTGTTCTGGGTCAACGCGCACCCGGCGAGGCGTCGTGGTCACGACGCGAGGAGCCCGTCGTCTCCCAGACAGGGCGCGACACGCCAGCAGCATCGCGCGCGGAACCGTCGGTGAGCCAGCCACGATCCAGCATGCCGTCGGTGCCGCAGCGGGAGGAACCCGTGGTGAACCCGTCGCGGCCGAACGTAGCTGCGACATCGCAGCGCGCCGAGCCGATGATGGGGCAGTCGCGGTCGAACCCGCCGTCGGCGTGGGATCGTGACGAGCCGGTGGTCAGCCCGCCTCGCTCGGGCATGGCCTCGACATCGCATCGCGACGAACCGGTGGTCAGCCGCGCAGGGCGTCCGTCGTCCGGCGAGACGACCCGTGCGGAGCCGGTCATGGCAAGTCGTTCGGAGCCCACCCCAGGCCGTCGTGACGAGCCTGTCGTGTCCTCGCGCTATGTGCCGCCCTCCGAGCCGCTGGAACGCAGCGAGCCACCGCTGGGCGTCGACGATGCTGCCGACGACGACACTGAAGCGCGGTTCTCGATGGCGACGGCAACCCCCGTGCGGACTCGGCGCGAGGATCCGCCGGTGACGTCGCGCCCGGCTGCGTCGTCGGACGCGCCGGAAGAGGCCGACGAGGACACTGAAGCCGAGTCGCCTTTCGCCGCCGGGCCAGGCGACGGTTGGCATACCCCGCTCGTCGCCGCGCGCCGGCGCCGCGAGAGTGGCCTGGGTCGGCGCCTGCTGCTGGGTGGTTGTGTGCTGGCCCTCGTCGCCCTGGTCTTCCAGGCCGCCTGGTGGTGGCGCACGCCGCTGGCCACCTACGCGCCGGGAACGCGCCCCGCCCTCGAGACCATGTGTCGCTGGTTCGGCTGCACGGTCGACTACGTGCGCGCGCCGCGCCTTTTGTCCATCGAATCTTCATCCGTTCAGCCGGATACCTCGCAACCCGGCGGGGATCTCGTGCAGCGGCTCACGCTCAACGCGGTGCTGCGCAACCGCGCCAACCATGATCAGCCCTGGCCGTCGCTCGAACTGAGCCTGACGGATTTCTCGGATACTGTCATCATGCGACGCGTGGTTCCGCCCGAAGGCTATCTGGGCCCTGCCGCCGCCAATGGGTCGTTCGCGGCCGGCAGCGAGCAGCGTATCGCCGTGGGTGTGAGTGCGCGCGGCGCGCCCATCACGGGCTATCGCCTGGCGTTGTTCTTCCCTTGAGCCAGCCGGGCGCTGCGCGGCGCCCGGCTAGTGTTCCTCAACCTTTGTTCGCGCCGGGCTCCGGCGCTACGGATCCCGGCATGTCCACTCCCGTCATCATCTGCGGTTCCATGGCTTTCGACACCATCATGGTGTTCGACGGCCACTTCAAGGACCATATCCTGCCGGATCAGGTGCACAGCCTGAGCGTGTCCTTCCTGGTGCCGGGCATGCGCAAGGAGTATGGCGGCTGCTCGGGCAACATCGCCTACAACATGAGCCTGCTCGGCGGCACGCCGGTGCCGGTGGCCACGGTGGGCTCGGACGCGGGCGAGTACCTGGAGCGCCTGCGCGGCCTGGGCGTGGAGACGCGCTGGATCCGCGTGGCCGAGGAAGCCTTCACGGCGCAGTGTTTCATCACGACCGATCTGGCCGATAACCAGATCACGGCCTTCCACCCGGGCGCGATGGCCTTGTCCGCCAGCAATGATCTCAGCGAAGCGCCAGGCAGCTGGGGCATCGTGGCGCCGGACGCCAAGGACGCGATGTTCGCCCACGCCGAGCGCCTGCATGCGCGCGGTGTGCCGTTCATCTTCGATCTGGGTCAGGCCATGCCTCTTTTCGACGCCGAGGACTTGAAGCGCATGCTCGGCCTGGCGCAGGTGCTGACAGTGAACGACTATGAGGCGCGCGTCGTCGAGCAGCGCCTGGGCCGCAGCATGGCCGACATCGCCAGCGGCTTGCAGGCCGTGATCGTGACGCGGGGCGGTGAAGGCTCCACGCTCATCACCGGTGGCGAGATCATCGACATCCCTGCGGTGAAGGCCACAGTGGTGGACCCGACGGGCTGCGGCGACGCCCACCGCGCCGGTCTGCTCTACGGCATCACGAAGGGCTGGTCGTTGGCTGACGCCTGCCGTCTGGCCAGCGTCATGGGCGCGATCAAGGTGTCGCACCGCGGCGCGCAGAACCACGCGCCCAGCCGTGACGATATCGCCCGCATGCTGAACGAGGCCTATGGTCTGACGCTCGCCTGACGACGCTGGCTACGCACCGACGAAAAAGCCCGCTCAGGCCACTGAGCGGGCTTTTTCATTTGCAGGGTTGGAATCCCGGGGCCGCGTGAGCGCCAGCCCTGAGTGCGCTTTACGCCAACAGCAGCCGCATCGCGATGTGGCTGAGCATCATCAGCAGCACCTGGGCGACGAGGATCAACACCAGCGGCGACAGGTCGAGCCCGCCCAGGCGCGGCAGGATGCGGCGCAGCGGATCGAGCAGGGGCGCCGTGAGGGTCTGCAGCATCGGCATGGCCGGCGCATGCGGGTTGACCCAGGACATGATGGCCTGGATCAACGTGACCCAGACGATGAGATTGAGGGTCCACTTGAGCACCATGAGCGCCGCCGCGCCGATGGCCGCGGGCAGGGCGGCGACGACGCTGTAGCCCGTCAGCAGCACCGTGATGAGCACGTAGACGAGGGCGACGAGCCAGGCGCCAACGACGCTGGCCCAATCGATGCCGCGGGCACCCGGGATGACACGACGCAGCGGCAACACGAGCCAGTTGGTGACTTGCGCAATGCCGCGCGTGAGCGGATTGAAGGGGTGAAGACGGGCAGCCTGCATCCAGGCGCGCAGGATGAACGCGGCCGCATACAGCGTGAAGCCGATTTCGATCAGGAAGCGGAAGATCTCGACGAACATGCAGATCGCAACATCAGGTGGGCAAGGGCGAACATTGTCGCACGGGCCACCGATGGGATCGATGCCGGGATTCGACGAGCGCGCAGGACGCCAGCCGCGCATCCCCGCGCCAAAGACGCGGGGATGGCTGGCCCTGTACGAACAGCGCGAGAGGGGATCAGCCGTACGGCTGCCATCTCGCTGGCTGGCGACGCCTCACGGCGCGCGCCAGTTGGCACGATCAGGGACGGTCGCCCGTCGGGAACGGCCATGCCGCGATCTGCGGATTGGCGGCCGTCTTGGCCGGTGCGGCGGCCGTCTTCTTGGCCGCGGGCTTCTTCGCACCCGGGGCCTTCTTCGTCACGGCAGGCGCCGCCGGCACGGCGGTGGTGGCCGGCGTCATGGCTTCCGGTGCCTTCACGGCCGGCTTCTTCGCAGCCGGTGCCTTCTTGGCGACGGGCGCCTTCTTGGCAGCAGCCGTGCGGGCCGGGGCCTTCTTGGCTGCCGGCGCCTTCTTGGCGGCGACCTTCTTCACCGCAGCCTTCTTGGCCGGGGCTTTCTTGGCGGCAACCTTCTTGACCGCGGCTTTCTTGGCCGGGGCCTTCT
>NZ_JADCNH010000086.1 GCF_018904615.1 Verticiella alkaliphila
TGCGCGCGATGCGCGCGCCGCGGGCGCCGAACGAAGAGGCGCTGGGCGTCGCCGGGGCGGGCAATCTGGGGGCGCAACGCGATCCAGGCAGACAGGGCATCGACGGCTTTCTCGCCCACGGGCACGCTGCGGCGCTTGCCGCCCTTGCCCAGCACGTGGACTTCGCGCTCGGCCAGGTTCAGCCAGCCGGCGGACGTGTGCGCCGGCGTCTGGGTCCAGGCCGCATCCAGCCCGACCAGCTCGGCCAGGCGCAGGCCGCTCGAGTACAGCAGTTCGAACATGGCCCGGTCGCAGGCATGGCGTCGGGCCTCGGCCGAGTCCGGAACCGGAGCGCCCGCATGTTCCAGCAGCGCGGCGGTCTGCTCCACGGACATCGCCTTGGGCAGTCCGCGCGGTGCCTTGGGCGCGCGCAGGCCGTCTGCCGGATTGACGGCGATCGGCTCGCGTCGCGCGAGCCAGCCATAGAAGCTGCGCCAGCACGACAACTGTCGCGCCAGCGACCGGGGGCTCGCGCCCGCCGCATGGCGCTGTGCCAACGTGCGGCGCAGCGCCTGGCTGTCGAGCCGGGCCAGCGGCTGCCCTGCGCGGCGCTCACGAGCACGGCCATGTCGCGGGCGTAGGCCTGCAGCGTGTGCGTTGAATAGCGCCGCACGGTGCGCAGTTCAGCCAGCCAAGCTGCGACGGGCGCCGATGGTGTCAGCGCGGCGTCGACGGTATCGGGCGGCGCAACGGGGCGGGGCATGGGGGCGTTGGCAGGGGGCGAGCGCGTCAGCCGGTCACGCGCAGGCGAGAGAGGGCGGCACCCGCCAAGCGGCCGATATCCGTGAGGAAGTCCGTGCCCATGTCGGTGGCAAACCGCGCGGCGTCGTCGTCACCCAGCACGAGCAGCCCAAAGACGCTGCCGTCGGGCGCGCGCACCGGCACGCGAGCCACCGAGGCCGGCGCGGCGGCAAGCCAGGCGCAGGCTGCATGCGTGACGTCCGTGCCGCAGACGGGCGCCTTCTGGGCGGTGGCCTCCTCGCGCAGCGTTGCCGGGATCTCTGCTTGCCAGGCATGCGCACCGGTGCCGCAACCCCATAGTCGCAGCGCCGCGCCGGTCAGGGAGAAGGCGGTGCGCAGTCCATCCGTGACCTGCGTCGGCAGCGCCGTCGCGTCCGTCTGCGCGAGCAGCGGGAGCGTCCAGTCGCGCACCTTGTCGATGATGCCCTGATTCGTGCCTGCGCGCTCGGTGAAGGTCGCGAGCTTCTGTTCAAGGGTGCGCTGGCGTTCGCGCAGCGCGAGCACCTGACGCTCGCCCAGCGAGATGGCGCGGTTCTCGTGCGGATGGGGCACGCGCATCTCGGCAAAGACGTCCGGGTGCGCGGCGAAGAATTCGGGATGGGTGCGCAGGAACTCCGCGATCTCGGCAGGGGCGGGCGTGGTGACAGAGGTATCCATGGGCGGCTCAGGCAGGCAAGGCGATGGCGTCCAGGGCTTCGGGCGAGACCTGGCCTTCGAAAACGATGGCGGTAGGGCCGGTCATGCGCAATTGCGCGCCATCCCAGGCGATGCTGAGCGTGCCGCCACGCGTGTCCACCCGCACGGGGGACTGCAACAGGCCGCGGCGGATGCCGGCCGCCACGGCGGCGCAGGCGCCCGTCCCGCAGGCCAGCGTCTCACCCGCGCCGCGCTCGTACACCCGCACGCGGATGTGGTGCGTGTCGATGACTTGCATGAAGCCCGCGTTCACGCGATGCGCAAAACGCGGGTCGCTCTCGATGGCAGGCCCGACCGTCGCCACCGGCGCCGTGTCGACGTTGTCCACGACCTGCACGGCGTGCGGATTGGAGATCGCCACGAGCGAGACCTGGCTGGGCGGCGTGGTCGGCAGCGTCCAGAGCGTGTCCTCGCCCACGCTGACCGGCTCGAGCCCGGTGGTGTCGAAGGGCAGCGCCTCGGGCTCGAAGCGCGTGCTGCCCATGTCCACCGTCACGGTGTGATCCTCGTGTTCGGCGAGCACGATGATGCCGGTCGCGATCTCGGCACGCAGCGGATTGGCCGACGACAGACCGCGATGATGCACGAAGCGCACGAAGCAGCGTGCACCGTTGCCGCAGTGTTCGACTTCGCCGCCATCCGCATTGAAGATGCGGTAGCGGAAATCCGCGTCGGGCCGCCGCGCCGGCTCGACGAGCAACACCTGATCGGCGCCGATGCCGAACTGCCGATGGGCGAGCGCACGCACCCGCTGCGGGGTGAGCTCGATGGATTGCGTCACGCCGTCGAGCATGACGAAGTCATTGCCCGCGCCGTGCATCTTGGTGAAATGCCAGGTCATGCCCGGCATTATCGCACTGCCGGGCGGGCGCCCTCGCTCAGTCGTACAGGCTCGGCTCGCCGGGCGGCCGGGTCTTGAAGCGCTTGTGGACCCAGTAGTACTGGCTCGGCGAGGCCGCGATCCACGACTCGATCTCGCGATTGAGTCGCGCCGTGGCTTCCTCCAGCGCGTGCTCGCCGGGAAAGTCCGCCAGGGCCGGCAGCACCTGGGTGTGGTAGCGGCCGGTGTCGGGGTTCCAGTAGGTTAGCACCGGCAGCACCTGTGCCTGCCAGTTGCGGGCGATCTGCGCAGGTGCCGTGATCGACGCCGTGGGCACGCCAAAGAAGGGCACGAAGACCGAATCGCGCTCGCCGAAATCCATGTCCGGTAGGTAGTAGACCGGCAGGCGTGACTTCAGGTGCCGCAAGAGGCCACGCAGGCCCTCGCGCCGGCTGATGAGGTGGATCTCGTTGAAGCGCGAGCGGCCCTGGCGAAAGAGTGCATCGAAGCCGGGGTCGCTTTGCACCTGGTACATCGACGCCGCCGGCGACTCCAGCGAGAGCCGTGAGGCACCGGCGTCCAGGCCCACGAAGTGGGGCGCAAGCAGAATGACGGGGCCCTTCTCAAGGGCGGGCCGGGCATGCTCGCCGAAGCCCTCGAGCGTCACCAGCGCACGGACCGCGTCGGCATCGCCATACCAGAGCACGCTGCGATCGACGATGGACTGGGCAAGCGCCATGAAGTGCGCCCGCCCGAGCACGCGACGCTCGTGCTCGGACAGCGCAGGAAAGCAGAGCTCGAGATTGCGCATGACCACGCGCCGGCGGCGGCGCACGAAGCGCCAGGCGAGCCGACCGAGCACGCGGCCGAGCCGCGCGCGCGCCCCCGGCG
>NZ_JADCNH010000087.1 GCF_018904615.1 Verticiella alkaliphila
CAGGCGATGAAGGACGTTGTAGCCTGCGAAAAGCTGCGGGGAGCTGGCAAACAAGCTTTGATCCGCAGATATCCGAATGGGGAAACCCACACCTTCGGGTGTATCCCTGACTGAATACATAGGTCAGTGGAAGCGAACCGGGAGAACTGAAACATCTAAGTACCCCGAGGAAAAGAAATCAACCGAGATTCCGAAAGTAGTGGCGAGCGAAATCGGATCAGCCTGCATGATTTAGCATCTTTGATAGTCGAACGGATTGGAAACTCCGGCCATAGCAGGTGATAGCCCTGTAGACGAAATCATCGATGTGGAACTAGGCATGCGACAAGTAGGGCGGGACACGTGAAATCCTGTCTGAAGATGGGGGGACCATCCTCCAAGGCTAAATACTCGTGATCGACCGATAGTGAACCAGTACCGTGAGGGAAAGGCGAAAAGAACCCCGGAAGGGGAGTGAAATAGATCCTGAAACCGTATGCATACAAACAGTAGGAGCCTCCTTGTGGGGTGACTGCGTACCTTTTGTATAATGGGTCAGCGACTTACATTCAGTGGCAAGCTTAACCGAATAGGGAAGGCGTAGCGAAAGCGAGTCCGAATAGGGCGTTCAGTCGCTGGGTGTAGACCCGAAACCAAGCGATCTATCCATGGCCAGGTTGAAGGCACGGTAACACGTGCTGGAGGACCGAACCCACTAACGTTGAAAAGTTAGGGGATGAGCTGTGGATAGGGGTGAAAGGCTAAACAAGCTTGGAAATAGCTGGTTCTCCCCGAAAACTATTTAGGTAGTGCCTCAAGTATTACTGCAGGGGGTAGAGCACTGTTATGGCTAGGGGGTCATGGCGACTTACCAAACCATGGCAAACTCCGAATACCTGCAAGTACAGCTTGGGAGACAGAGCACCGGGTGCTAACGTCCGGACTCAAGAGGGAAACAACCCAGACCGCCAGCTAAGGTCCCCAAATATTGCTAAGTGGGAAACGAAGTGGGAAGGCATAGACAGTCAGGAAGTTGGCTTAGAAGCAGCCATCTTTTAAAGAAAGCGTAATAGCTCACTGATCGAGTCGTCCTGCGCGGAAGATGTAACGGGGCTAAGCAATATACCGAAGCTGCGGATGCACCGCTTTAGCGGTGTGTGGTAGGGGAGCGTTCTGTAAGCCTGCGAAGGTGGCTTGTAAAGGCTGCTGGAGGTATCAGAAGTGCGAATGCTGACATGAGTAGCGATAAAGGGGGTGAAAAGCCCCCTCGCCGTAAGTCCAAGGTTTCCTGCGCAACGTTCATCGGCGCAGGGTGAGTCGGCCCCTAAGGCGAGGCAGAAATGCGTAGCTGATGGGAAACTGGTTAATATTCCAGTACCGTCGTACAGTGCGATGGGGGGACGGATCGCGGAAAGTCATCAGGGTGTTGGAAGTCCCTGTTTCTGTATCGAAGATGGCGCTTCAGGCAAATCCGGGCGCGTAATTCAAGGGTATGGACCGAGCGAGCATGTCTCGCGAAGTGACTGGAAGTGGTTCCAAGAAAAGCCTCTAAGCTTCAGCTGTACGAGACCGTACCGCAAACCGACACAGGTGGACGGGATGAGTATTCTAAGGCGCTTGAGAGAACTCGGGAGAAGGAACTCGGCAAATTGATACCGTAACTTCGGGATAAGGTATGCCCTTGTAGCGTGAAGCCCCTGCGGGCCTAGCGTGAAGGGGTCTCAGAGAATCGGTGGCTGCGACTGTTTAATAAAAACACAGCACTCTGCAAACACGAAAGTGGACGTATAGGGTGTGACGCCTGCCCGGTGCCGGAAGGTTAAGTGATGGGGTGCAAGCTCTTGATCGAAGCCCCGGTAAACGGCGGCCGTAACTATAACGGTCCTAAGGTAGCGAAATTCCTTGTCGGGTAAGTTCCGACCTGCACGAATGGCGTAACGATGGCCACACTGTCTCCTCCCGAGACTCAGCGAAGTTGAAATGTTTGTGATGATGCAATCTACCCGCGGCTAGACGGAAAGACCCCATGAACCTTTACTGTAGCTTTACATTGGATTGTGAATCGGCTTGTGTAGGATAGGTGGGAGGCGTTGAAGCGTGGTCGCTAGATCGCGTGGAGCCAACCTTGAAATACCACCCTGGCTTGTTTGCGGTTCTAACCTGGGTCCGTTATCCGGATCGGGGACAGTGTATGGTGGGCAGTTTGACTGGGGCGGTCTCCTCCCAAAGTGTAACGGAGGAGTTCGAAGGTACGCTAGGTACGGTCGGAAATCGTGCTGATAGTGCAATGGCATAAGCGTGCTTAACTGTGAGACTGACAAGTCGAACAGGTGCGAAAGCAGGACATAGTGATCCGGTGGTTCTGAATGGAAGGGCCATCGCTCAACGGATAAAAGGTACTCTGGGGATAACAGGCTGATACCGCCCAAGAGTTCATATCGACGGCGGTGTTTGGCACCTCGATGTCGGCTCATCACATCCTGGGGCTGTAGCCGGTCCCAAGGGTATGGCTGTTCGCCATTTAAAGTGGTACGTGAGCTGGGTTTAAAACGTCGTGAGACAGTTTGGTCCCTATCTGCCGTGGGCGTTGGATACTTGATGGAGCCTGCTCCTAGTACGAGAGGACCGGAGTGGACGTACCTCTGGTGTACCGGTTGTCATGCCAATGGCATTGCCGGGTAGCTATGTACGGAAGAGATAACCGCTGAAGGCATCTAAGCGGGAAACTCGTCTAAAGATAAGGTATCCCTCAGGCCTTGAGCCTGCTAAAGGGTCGTTCGAGACCAGGACGTTGATAGGCTGGGTGTGTAAGTGCAGTAATGCATTGAGCTAACCAGTACTAATTGCCCGTGCGGCTTGATCCTATAACCCTGATGGTTGTAGCGTGAGTGCCCGCTCTGCCAAGCAGAGCCCTGCAATCACCCCTCGTGAATCCACGATACACACACAATACTTAGGGCTTGCGTGATCCGCAGCACACGCTGCAGACACGATAGCCACTGCTTCTTTCCAAATTGGCTGGTGCGCTCCAAAAGCGCGCCGGCGACAAGTTACGCTTGACGACCATAGCGAGGTGGTCCCACGCCTTCCCATCCCGAACAGGACTGTGAAACGCCTTTGCGCCGATGATAGTGGACGGACGTCTGTGAAAGTAGGTCATCGTCAGGCATTTATTCCCATGAAGCCCCGTATCCG
>NZ_JADCNH010000088.1 GCF_018904615.1 Verticiella alkaliphila
GTTCACACCAAAGCAGCGGCTGGCCATGGCCGCATCAGTTTCTACTTCTGCGACCCAGTAAAAATGGGGGCATTACCACGACGCTGCTAGGCGTCGGCGCAGAACTGGCCGCGCCGGAGAACCGCCAGGACGGCAACCGCATCGTCATCGCCGGGCGTGATAGCGCCCAGGACAGCATCAATCAGGTCGGCCAGGAGATCACCCGACGCAACATGAACATCCAGCCGACGCTGACCGAGCGGCCTGGCCTGCCCGTGCGAATCATCGTCAACCGGGATCTGGTGCTGCGGCCGTACCAGCCGCTGTTCTTCAATCGGGGAGCTTCGCAATGAGCACGACCAAGAAGATGCGGCTCGGGCCGCTGCCCAAGACCGAAAGCGTCAAACTGACCTTTGCCTGCCCGGCCAGCTTGAAAGCCGACCTCGACCGCTACGCCGCGCTGCACGCACAGACATATGGCGTAGCAGTCGATGCAGAGAAGTTGATCCCGCACATGCTGGAGGCGTTCATGGCGGGGGATCGTGGTTTCAAGAGGGGAGGGCAGGCAACGCCGAATCCATCGGCGAAGTAAGGCTTGGAGGAAGACCGCTGTGCTTGTCTGCGCTATCCTAGAGGGCGATTGACGATGGAGTTGCCAGAGTCGTCGCCCCTCAAATCCTTCCATCTTCCGCACCAGGCAAAGCTCTTGTCGGATGACGGTAAAAGCGACGGTAATGGCCCATGTCGATCATCGCAAATCCCTTTACCCACGCGGGCTTGCGTGACCTGTTGATGATCGAGTGGGAGTGATAAGGCAGTTCGATCAAGGAGCTTAGCGTAGCTTCAGAATTTAACGAGCCCGCGCAACTGCGGGCTTTTTCACTCGCTGCATTAGCGAAATTGATGCTTGATAAGAGCACGCAGCTATAGTTGTATAACACTTAGACTCGATAGCTGCTTGACCCATTACTCAGGCGCGTTATGCGAGTTTAGAAATCATCTGGTCAATGATGCCTTCATGCCCACGTGTTCGCGCGGGCTGTGGACTCCGATATGCTTTTGTAGTCGTAGGGAGAAATCGCACGGGGCCACGCGTGCAACCGCAGGTTGTAACCCGCGCGTTTAGTGGGAAGCGAGACTGGTAACGGAAAGCGGTATGAGGGGAGTGTGGTTTCATGAGTTTGCAGAGAACTCGAGCCTGTCGGTTAAAAATGGTTTCTCCACACTGACCTTCCATCTGTTGCAAATTACATAATCAGAGATCTGAATTTTTTGCGGAGCACTGGATAATCTGATTTTCCGTCGCTATCGACATAATCTTGCACGACTTTCTTCAAGTCTTCGTCAGTCAAGTGGATAATAAATCCACGATTGTCCTTGGCGGTATCTCTGCAGCGTTCGAACAAAAGATTTTCATTTTTTACCGATCTACAGATGAGAATGCCGACTACTCCTCGAGATGGTCCGAATCTCCCTGCGAGTTGATCTACTTCGGGGTTTGCTATTTCTTCCCCGTAGTTTTTGCATTCTACAAAGATATTGGCAGCCGAGTAGTTTAGCGCAAGCCAATTAAAAAACCCGTCTCGAGCGATATTGGTGTATGTGATGTCTATTCTTTTTCTTCCATCATGAATTACGTCTTGTTTTGTCGGGTAGGTTAATGAGGGGAAAAACACTGCGCTTAGAAGTGCCTCGATAGCGTTTTCATACGAAGTGGCTTCTTTTCGTCCTGGTTTTATATCAATTGCATTTTTAAGAATTCTATCAAAACGCGGAATGTCGATATTCTCTATCTCTGAGAACTCATAGTGTGTAAGAGGGCTGGAGGTTCTGATGACGTCTTTTTTATACTGGGTTAGTATGTCAGGGTGCTTTATGGTTTGATTCGCGACCGCTAGCTTGTCTACGCCATATTTCTCACGTAAAGATTTTTTTGTGACTTTTTTTCTTCCATCTCTCAGTACGAGTACCAAAGCGGAATTAAGTGACTTTTCATGTTCTTGCATTCCGGGAAGAAGGTAGTGGGTGTAGTAATTTTGATAATCGTACGAGAATTTGTGTCGAACGGCGGTTTTAGGTACCAATAAAATCTTCCCATAAGATGTTGCGGGAAGTTCGACTAAACTGTTCTCCCAGCACTCACTTTGCGGATTCCATAGTGGACCTGAGTCTACGTCTTTGGTTAGCGGTATTCCATAGTAACGGCACATGTCCTGGGTGTATCGAATCAGAGGTCCTCTGAGAATGTTGCACACAGCGTCGGATATTCGGTCGGGACCCACGCCTTCTATAAATAGACAAGCGTCTTCGAAGTCATGCAGAAGCCCAGTCTTTCCTGCCTTGCTTTTATTTAACGCATTCCAGAAGATCAGTGCAAACTTGGAGCCTATTCCGCTTCCCTGTGACATGCCTTTCGAAAATCCAAGGTGAAATTCATTTCGCTCGGAAAGGCCCTCAAGCATCAGTAATCCAGATGCTCGGTCACTGCGCCTTATTAGATCCAGTAGCCGCTGAAAGAAGTGCTGTAGCAATGACTCGCACTCTCTGGACCAAGTCGTACCCATGGCTCTTATTCTACTTGGGTCCAAAAACACCGGAATATCACTGCCGATAGGGATGTCCACGAAATCTAAGGTGGTTTGATCCCTTCCCAAGGAAAAATGGCGGGATACTCGTTTCTTCGAGGATGATGTTGCCAAGGCTAATTTTCCTTAGTTGAGGTCTTCGCCGCAAGCACAGGGTGAGGAGTGAAGGTGCTATATGTTAAAGGCGTTTGCGGATTGGATAAAATTTAAAGACTTGGGTGGCTTGGTTGATCTAGATTGCGCATGCATGCGCAAATGGGTTTTTCTGTATGCATTTTTTCGACATAATGGCCGTTCGTATGAGATGGTTTATGAGTGGGTCGAGACATCGACACGCTTCTAATCTTCGTTGTCAAATATAAATAGTAGCTCAGCGATAATATTGAAAGTGTCGTTATAGCCGTCTCTTCGGATAACGATCGGCTTGTACCCGTCTCGAAGAGAGTCTGGACTCAAGATAATTTTCTCATGCCTCCAACTTCCTTCGGAGTCTGTCGTTTTTTCGCTGGAGTAG
>NZ_JADCNH010000089.1 GCF_018904615.1 Verticiella alkaliphila
GGCTCGGAATGGCGACGCCGGCGCGTCAGCCGGCCAGGCGCCACCAGCGAAGCCCCCGCAGGCGCTGCCGCTGCACAGCCCTCCGAGCAGCCCGCCTGGGCCAAGCGGCTGCAACGCCGCCAGCAACTCACCCAGGCCGCGACCACCACCGCCCACACGCTCCGCGGTGGCGATGGCGGCGGCTCCGGCCAGGGGCCGAGCCTGCGCGATTCCGATTCATAAGGAGAACTGACCATGCGATTCAAGAAACCGCAGGTGCGCTACGCCGACACGCCGCAGCCTGCCACGCCGTACCAAGCTGCCGGCCAGGTGTGGGACGACCGTATCGGCTCGCCGCGCGTGCAGGCGAAGAACTGGCGCCTGATGGCCTTCGGCTGCCTGACGCTCGCGCTGCTGATGGCCGGCGGCCTGGTGTGGCGCTCGGCGCAGTCCATCGTCACGCCCTACGTCGTGGAGGTGGACAACGCGGGCCAGGTGCGCGCAGTGGGTGAAGCCGCCACGCCGTACCGGCCGGGCGATGCGCAGACGGCGCACCACATCGCGCGCTTCGTGACGCTGGTGCGCTCGCTGTCCATCGACCCCATCGTCGTCCGCCAGAACTGGCTCGACGCCTACGACTACACGACCGACAAGGGCGCAGCCGTGCTCAACGATTACGCGCGGGTCAACGACCCGTTCGCGCGCATCGGCAAGGAGTCGGTGACGGTGCAGATCACCAGCGTCGTGCGCGCTAGTGACACGTCTTTCAACGTGCGCTGGACGGAACGCCGCTACGTCAACGGCGCCGCGGCTGGGCTGGAGCGTTGGACGGCCGTCGTGTCCATCGTGCTCCAGCCGCCGCGCACCGAAGAACGCCTGCGCAAGAACCCCCTGGGCATCTACGTCAACGGCCTGTCGTGGAGCCGCGAACTGGATTCTTCCGAAGGAGCCAAGCCATGAATGATCTTTTCCGTAAAACCGCTTTGCCGTTGATCCTGCTTGCCCTCGCGGGCTGCGCCTCGCAGGGCAAACCGCCGCCGACCATCTCGCTCGATGAGCCGGTGCAGGCCCAGCCGCTGCCGGAGCCCCCCGCGCCGGTGGAGGTGGTGGCCGTACCCGAGGTGCTGCCGATGCCTGCGCAGTTGAAGCCCTTGCCCGAAGCCGACGACGCCAAACCTGCGCCGGAGCCGGCAGACGAGAAGGTGCGAGTCTCGCGCGCCAATGCCGAGGCCCGCGTCGCGCCCACGCGCGAGGGCTACGTCAACGCAATTCAGGTGTGGCCCTTCACGGATGGCGCGCTGTATCAGGTCTATGCGGCCGTGGGCCGCGTGACCGTGGTTTCGCTCCAGCCGGGCGAGGAACTGGTGACGGTGGCCGCCGGCGATACCGTGCGCTGGATCGTGGGCGACACGTCCAGCGGCAGCGGCGCCGAGCTGCGCGTGAACGTGCTGGTCAAGCCGATTCGCTCGGGCCTCAAGACCAATCTCGTCATCACCACCAGCCGCAGGACGTACCTGCTGGAGCTGGCTTCGACGGAAAAGACGTGGATGGCATCGGTGTCCTGGGAGTACCCGCGCGACCGGATGCTGGCCTTGCAGCGTCAGGCGCAGGCGGCCAGCGCCGCCGCGCCGGTCGATACCGGGCTGGCGCTGGAGAACCTGCGCTTCCGCTACGCGATCAGCGGCAGTAATCCGTCGTGGAAGCCGTTGCGCGCCTTCGACGACGGGCAGAAGGTCTATATCCAGTTCCCCGCCGGCATCGCGCAAGGCGAACTGCCGCCGCTATTCGTAATAGGGCCGGAAGGCGACGGGCAACTGGTGAACTACCGCTTCCGCTCGCCGTACTACATCGTGGATCGCCTCTTTGGCGCGGCAGAGCTGCGCCTGGGCGGCGACAAGGGCGACGTGGTGCGGATCGAGCGCACGGATGGCGTGGCACGGAGGAATTGACCATGAGCCAGGACGACACCCCCGACCTCGCCACGCCACAGGCGGGCAAGGTCGCGCCCGAGGCGGTGGTGCTGCGCGCCCAGCCGCGCCCGGTCACGCGCCTGAACCGACGCACGCTGGCCATCCTCGTCGGCAGTCTGTCGGTTGCCGTGCTCGGCGCCACGATCTGGTCGTTGCAACCGCAGCGGCGCAGCGCCGACGAGCAAACCGAGCTTTACAACGTCGATCGCGTCTCGAAATCAGAGGGGCTGGATGGCCTGCCGACCGACTACTCGAAGCTGCCGCCGCAAGTGCCCGAGCTGGGGCCGCCGCTGCCGGGCGACCTCGGCCCTGCCATCGTGAATTCGCAGCAGCCGGCCGTGGCCGCCTACGCGGCCCCCGGCCACGATCCCAACGATGCCGTGCGCAAGGAGGCGGAAGCCGCTGCGGCTTCGTCGGTGTTCTTCCGTTCAGGGGGCCAAGGCCAAGCCGCCGCCACGGTGGCACAGGCGACGCCGGGTGTGCCTGGTGGTGCAAGCGCGCTCGCGGCCTTCGACCCGCTCGCGGCTGGGCCGGCATCGGTGGCGGCGCAGCCTGCCGACCCGACCGCCGTGCAGAACCGACAAGACCAAAAGGAAGCGTTCCTGAAAGCCGGCTCTACGGAAACACGCAATTCCGGCAATCTGGCGCTGCCCGCGTCCCCTTATCAAGTGATGGCCGGAACGGTGATCGCCGGCGCGCTGGTGACAGGCATCAAGTCGGACTTGCCGGGCGACGTGATCGGCACCGTGACGGAGCCGGTCTATGACACGGCCACCGGCAAGTTCCTGCTGATCCCACAGGGGTCGCGCATCCTCGGGCGCTACAACAGTCAGGTCAGCTACGGGCAGAGCCGCGTGCAAGTGGTGTGGAACCGGATCATCTTGCCCGACACGTCTCGCTGACGCTCGACAACCTAGTGGGCACCGACCCGGCCGGCTACGCGGGCTTGGAGGACGACGTGGACTGGCACTGGAACCGCATCTTTGCCGGTGCGGTGCTGACGAGGTAATGCCCCCTAAAAACCCTGGGATTCAGAAGTAGAATTTTCTCGCACAGGGAGTTCTACAGATGAAGCGATCGA
>NZ_JADCNH010000008.1 GCF_018904615.1 Verticiella alkaliphila
CAGCGTCGACGGCAATACGGACGCCCCCCAAAGGTCCGCGGGGCCGCGCGGCCCGCGCAAGAGCGCCGCCCGCAAGAGTCCGGGCAATGGCGCAGGCGGCAACGCGGCTGCGCCTCGGGGCCGCAGCGAAGACCGCCAGCCGCGTGGTGCTCGCGCCCACGAGTCGCACCTCGTCATGTCCGCCGTCCGGGGCAACCGCCGCGGCTGATCACGCCTGGATGCAGCCAGGTGCGCGCGTCAGGGTTGCGCGCGCGCCTACCCGGGCTTGCCCGGGTTGGACGCCCTCCGGGCATGTCCATTACAATCTGCAAGTTTGCCGCGTCGCGCAGCGCCGCGTTCCGTCAGCTTTCGAAGATATAGAACAACCCATGAGACTAGGCATACGGCGGGCGGTGCCCGCATTGGCAGTACTGGCAGCCTGTTCGATTTTCGGCACCGCACGCGCAGCGGACGCCGCGGCGCCCATCGAAGGCAACATCGACGACGCGAAGAACAAGATCTCGATGTGTATCGGCTGTCATGGCATTCCGGGCTATCGCGCAAGCTTCCCGGAGGTCTACCACGTGCCGAAGATCGGCGGCCAGAATGCTGCCTACATCACCGCAGCCCTCAATGCGTATGCCACTGGCGCCCGCTCGCATCCCACGATGGACGCGATCGCCAAGAGCCTGTCGGAGCAGGACATCGCCGACCTCGCGGCCTATTACGCCAATCAGAAGTGACCAGGGGCAGACGATGAAGCGCATCACTCTCGCCCTTGCGGGCATCGCCCTGGCCGCATCGGCCAGTCAAGCCCTCGCCGCCGACCTGCAAGCAGGCCGCGCCGTGTGGGAAAAATTCAACTGTGCGTCGTGTCACGGCGCGGACGCCAAGACGTCCGTGGATCCGGCCTACCCGATCCTGGCCGGCCAGCACGAGGACTTCCTCGCGCACGCTCTGCGCGCCTACCAGCGCGGCCAGGCGGGTCTGCCCGCCAGCGCCAACGTGCGCAAGAACGCCGTGATGGGCGCCTTCGCCGTGCAGCTATCGAATCAGGACATCAACAACGTGGCAGCCTGGCTTGCCTCGCAACCCGGCCCGCTGGCCACGCGCCGCTGAGGCCGCGACCGGTTGACGCCGGTGTGCTGGCAGTGCTGTCAAGACCCGGCCTGGCCGGGTCTTTTCACGAGGTCGCCCGGCTTTGGTTCGCCCTGGCCGATGACGCCTTCGCGTGAGGCGCGCGTCCCGCCTCAGCTCGTGGCGCGCCGACGAATCAGTTCCAGGTACTTGTCCGAATCAGGCGGCTGCCGGTTACGCTGGGCTTCCCAGACGATCTGCCCCAGGCACTCCATGATCTCGTGCGCGGCATGGTGTGCGTCGGTGCGCGCGGCCAGACGCTGATAGGCGTCACGGATGCCGGGCGGCTGGTCGATGGACAACTGCTCGGCAATCGCCAGATGCATCGACAGATGCAGGAACGGGTTGGTCTGGCCCGCCTCCACCGCGTAGTCCGCCGCCGATGCTTCGTCCGACATCAGGGTCTCGTGATACTCGGGGTGCTCGATGACCCAGTCGAGCGCCATGGCTTCCAGCGGCGTGAGAATCTCGTCCTGCTGGTGCTTGCGCCAGGTTTCCCGGAAGAAACTGCGCACCTGCTCTCGGGAAGGATTGAACATAGAGGACCTCGCCTTGCGAAGCCCCGATTTTACCGCGCCGGCTTCCTGCGGCAGACGCAAGATTTGGCGATCCGCGCCGTTACCGCTATAGTTTTCGGTTTTGTGCGCCCCGGCGCTCAACATCTTTTCCGCAGGCATCGCAATGGCTCTATACGTACACAAATACGGCGGGACGTCGATGGGCTCGGTCGAGCGCATTCAGAACGTGGCCCGGCGTGTCGCCAAGTGGCACCAGGCCGGTCACCAGGTCGTCGTCGTTCCCTCGGCCATGTCCGGCGAGACCAACCGCCTGCTCGGCATGGCCCGCGAGATCCAGAAAAATCCGGATCCTCGCGAACTCGACATGCTCGCCTCCACGGGCGAACAGGTGAGCGTCGCCCTGCTCAGCATGGCCCTGCAGGAACTGGGCGTTGCCGCGCGCAGCTACGCGGGCTGGCAAGTCCCGATCCGCACCGACTCGGCCTTCAACAAGGCCCGCATCCAGTCGATCGATGACGCGCGCGTGCGCGCCGACCTGGATGCCAACAAGGTCGTGATCATCACGGGCTTCCAGGGCGTGGACGACCAGAACAACATCACGACGCTCGGCCGTGGCGGCTCGGACACCTCGGCCGTGGCCGTGGCCGCTGCCATGGGCGCCGTCGAGTGCCTCATCTACACCGACGTGGACGGCGTCTACACGACGGACCCGCGCGTGGTGCCCGAGGCACGCCGCATGAACGTCATCTCCTTCGAGGAGATGCTCGAGATGGCCTCGCTGGGCTCCAAGGTGTTGCAGATCCGCTCGGTGGAATTCGCCGGTCGTTATCGCATGCCCACCCGCGTGCTGTCATCGCTTACCGACCCCACCGGCTCGCTGGCCGAGGAAATGGCGTCGGGCACCCTGATCACTTTCGAGGAAGACGAAAAAATGGAAACCGCCGCCGTCTCGGGTATCGCGTTCAGCCGCGACGAAGCCAAGCTCACCCTGCTCGCCGTGCCGGACAAGCCCGGCATCGCCCACAGCATCCTGGGCCCGATCGCTGCGGCCAACATCGACGTCGACGTCATCGTGCAGAACCAGTCCGTGGCAGGCACGACGGACTTCTCCTTCACCGTGAACCGCGCCGAATACAACCGCGCCGTCGAGGTGCTGACCAAGGAAGTCCAGCCTGCCGTTGGCGCGCGCGAAGTGGTCACCGACGACAAGGTGTGCAAGGTCTCGATCGTGGGCATCGGCATGCGTTCGCACGTGGGCATCGCCAGCCTGATGTTCCAGACGCTGTCGCAGGAAGGCATCAACATCCAGATGATCAGCACGAGCGAGATCAAGACCTCCGTGATCATCGCCGACAAGTACATGGAACTGGCCGTGCGCGCCTTGCACAAGGCGTTCGGCCTGGATCAGCCCGGCGGCAGCCTCTGATGGCCTGAGGTGCGCAAGCCCTCGGCTTGCGCACGCGACCTGCCGAAAGGCGGTCACAACGGCTCGATAGTCGTGCTAGAATACTGATCTTCTTCGGAGACGTGCCCGAGTGGCCGAAGGGGCTCCCCTGCTAAGGGAGTATGCGGCTAAAACTGCATCGTGGGTTCGAATCCCACCGTCTCCGCCAGATTCGCCGGCGCATCACCGGCTGAAAAAACCCGCTGCTCGCAAGAGCCGCGGGTTTTTTCATGGCCGCTCGCAGCGCAAGCGTCTGGCGAGCCCGTCGCTATACTGCTGCGATCGTCCGCCAGCCTCCGTCCCATGCGCCTGCGCCACCTCGAGATCTTCCATGCTGTCATGCGCGCTGGGTCCGTCAGTGGCGCGGCCGAACTGCTGCACCTGTCGCAATCGGCAGCGAGCAAGGCGCTCGCGCAGGCCGAGCATGCCCTGGGCCTGCCGTTGTTCCATCGCGTGCAAGGCCGGCTCGTGCACACGCGCGAGGCCGAGCAATTGTATGGACAAACCGCGGCCCTCTTCGCGCAGGTCGATCAGGTCCGGCGCCTGGCGCGCCATCTGCAGCAGAACCCAGACGGCCAGTTGCGCATCGGTTGCCTGCCCAGTCTCGGGCTGGGCCTCATCCCCGGTGCCGTGCGCACGTTTCGCACGCGCTTTCCCAAGGTGCCCCTGGAAGTCCTGACGGGCAATGGCGACGAGCTGCTGGACCGGCTACTGGCGCGCGAGCTCGACCTGGTCGTGTGCTTCGACGTGCCGCTGCGCCCGGCGCTCACCCGGCTCCCGTTGGGGGATATCCGCGTGGTGCACCTGGCACCCGCGGGAGGCGACGCTGCCCCGGACACGCCCATTCCGCTGGCCTCGCTCGATCCGCAACACGGCATCGGTGTGGGCGGCAGTGATCCGCTGGCCCACGCCATCCGTGACGCCTGGGAAGGGTCCCATGCACCGGAGGCCGCGCCGTTGCTCGAGACCCGCACCTACTCCGTGGCAGCCGCGCTGGCACGCGAAGGCCTGGGCTTCGCCCTGGTCGATGAGATCAGCGCCCGTGCGCTGGGCCACGACATGCGCATCACGCCGATCGCTCCAGCCGTGAGTGTGCGGGCGGTGGTCTTTCACGCGACGGCGGACGTGCGCTCGCTGGCCTTCGATGCGTTCGTTGGCGACCTCAAGGCAGCGCTTCCGGCGCCCTGAGGGCAGTCGAAAACGACTACCCCCGCGGACTTTTTTCCATAGGCAGCAGGTGCCTGGCAGTCCGATACTGGCCGTGGCGCGTCAACCGTCGCGCAGCCTCTCCGGGGAATATCCGATGTCTGCCCGTCTCGTTCGCCTGCTGCCTCTCGTCCTTGCCACCTTGTCGATGTCCGCGGCTCACGCTGCCTGGCCAGAACGGCCTGTGCGTATCGTCGTGCCGTCGGCTGCGGGTGGCAGCCCCGACATCGTCACGCGCCTCCTGAGCAAGCCGCTGTCCGAACGCCTGGGCCAGCCGGTGGTGATCGAGAACCGCCCGGGCGCAGCAGGCAACATCGGCATGCAGACGGTGATGACGGCTGCGCCCGACGGCTATACGCTGGGCTTTGGCAACAATGCCACGCTGGCGACCAACGAGTTCCTCTTCAGCCAACTGCCCTATGACCCGGCCGCGCTCACCCCAGTGATCTATCTGGCGCGCACCGCCAGCCTGCTGGTGGTGAACCCGCAACTGCCGGTGCACAGCATCGCCGAGCTCATCGACTACGGCAAGGCCCAGCCGCACGGCTTCTCGTATGGATCCGGCGGCACCGGCACCTCGGGCCACCTGGGCGCCGAGCTCTTTCGCACGCTGGTCGACGTGCCTGGCATGCACGTGCCGTACAAGGGCGCTCCCCAGGCGATCAGCGATCTCATGGGCGCGCGCTTCGACTTCATGCTGGACAATCTCGCGTCGGTGGGCCCCAGCGTGAGCGGCGGCAAGCTGCGCGCGCTCGCCATCACGTCGCGCGAACGCTCGCCACGCTTTCCGGATGTGCCCACCTTGCACGAGTCCGGCCTGACGGATTTCGACATGCAGGCGTGGGCGGCCATCGTCGCGCCGCCCGGCACGCCCGAGCCCGTCGTGCAGCGCCTGAACGCCGAACTCAACGCCATCCTCAAGGATCCGGCGGTGCAGGCCCAGCTCGGTCAGCTCGCCTTCGTGCCGGCCGGCGGCAGTCCGGCGGATCTCACGGCCTGGATGCAGGCCGAGCGCGTGAAGTGGGGCGAGGTCGTGCGCACGAGCGGCGCGAAGGTGGATTGATCGCCCGATGACTTCCCCTGCGACTGCCACCTACTGGGATGCGGCCCCTGCCGAGCGCACGGGACACGTCACGGTCATCGGCGCCGGCATCATCGGACTCACGAGCGCCGCAGCCCTCGTGCGCTCAGGCCGCACGGTGACGGTGCTTGATGCGCACACCGAGGTGGGCCAAGGCGCCAGCCTCGCCAACGGGTGCCAACTCTCGTATGCCTATGTTGCGCCGCTCGCGCAGCCAGGCGTGCTGGCCGAGCTGCCGCAACTGCTGCTGTCGCGCCATGCGCCCCTGAAGATCGTGCCGCGGTGGGACCCGGCCCAATGGCGCTGGCTGCTCAGCTTCCTGGCCGCCTGCCGATCCCGGCGCGCGCGCGAAGGATCGCTTGCGCTGCTGGCCCTGGCCAGTCTGAGCCGCGCCGAGACCGATGCCTGGCTGCGCGATGCGGATCGCGCCTCGCTGGGCTTCTCTGACCACGGCAAACTGGTGGTCATGCCCAGCGAACACGCCATGGCGCAAGCCCGGCGGCAGATGGCGCTGCAGGCGCCCTTCGGCCCCGTGCAGCATGCCGTCGGCGTCGATGCGTGTCTGGACCTGGAGCCAGCCTTGCATGAGCTACGCCACCGCATGGCCGGGGCTATTTACACCCCCAGCGACTGCGCCATCGACAGCGCCGCCCTGTGCCGCGATCTGGAGATGCGTCTGCGCGCGCGCGGCGTGCAGTTCGAACTCGGCACGCAGGTGACGGGCTTTGCACGGCGCGCAGATCGCATCGTGCGGCTCGAGACCTCGCGCGGCCACCGGGACGTCGAATCCGTCGTGCTCGCCACGGGCGCCCACAGTGCCGCCGTGACCCGCCAACTCGGCTTTCGTGTGCCGGTCTATCCCTTGAAGGGCTACAGCCTCACCGTGCCGCTGCGCGACCCGACGGCCGTGCCGCGCGTCAGCGTGACGGACGCGGCCCGCAAGCTCGTGTACGCCCGCATCGGCGGGCACCTGCGCGTGGCCGGCATGGCCGAGATCCGCGGCCATGACCACCAGCTGGACGCGCACCGCGTCGCCACGCTGGCGACGCAGACACGGGAGGCGTTCGGCGACGCCGTGGACATCGGCAACGCGACGCCCTGGACGGGCCTGCGCCCTGCCACGCCGAACTCGGTGCCCATCATTCGCCAGTCACCCGTACGCAATCTCTTTCTGAACATCGGGCACGGCGCGCTCGGCCTGACCCTGGCCTTCGGCGCTGCCCGCCGGCTGGTCGACGCGCTCGATGCCGCGCTGGCCCCCACCCAAGGACGCCCATGTCTGAATCCCGCCATTACGACCTCTTGATCCGGGGCGGCACCGTCATCGACGGCACCCGGCAACCCCGCTTCGACGCGACGTCGGCGTCATGGGTACTCGCATCGTGGCGCTCGGTGATCTGTCCGGCGCCACGGCGGACACGATCATCGACGCCACGGGCCGGATCGTCGCGCCCGGCTTCATCGATTCGCACACGCACGACGATCGCGCGCTGCTGGCCGACCCTGATCTTCCCTTCAAGGTGTCGCAGGGCGTGACCACGGTGGTCACCGGCAATTGCGGCATCAGCCTCGCGCCGCTGGCCACCGAAAAGGCCATGCCAGCACCGCTCAACCTGCTCGAGGGCCCTGGCGATGAACGCTTCGGCACGTTCGCCGCCTACGTGGCGGCCCTGCGCGCCAAGCCACCGGCCGTGAATGTCGTGCCGATGGTGGGCCACACCACCCTGCGCGTCATGACGATGCCGGATCTGGATGTGCCTGCCACCCCGGACCAGATCGCCGCGATGCAGGGGCTCTTGCGCGAGGCGCTGCAGGCCGGGGCTGTCGGCATGTCCACAGGGCCCTACTACCCGCCGGCGGCATCGTCCACCACCCAGGAACTGATCGACGTGGCGCGCCCCCTGGCCGAGCACGGCGCGCTGTACGTCACGCACATGCGTGACGAGGCCGATGCCTGCCTGCAGTCGCTCGAAGAGACCTTCACCATCGGGCGGGAAGCCGCCATTCCCGTGCTGATCTCGCACCACAAGCTGATGCGCGCGGCCAATCACGGCAAGTCCGTACAGACGCTCGCGCGCATCCGCGAGCAGATGCGCTGCCAGTGCATCAGCCTGGACTGCTACCCGTACACGGCGAGCTCCACGATGTTGCACCTGGACGAAGCGCGTCTGCAGGGCCGCATCACGATTGCCTCCAGCGGCGCCCGCCCTGAGCTGCAGGGCAAGGATCTGCAGGATATCGCCGACGCCTGGGGCGTATCGCTCGGGGAGGCCTCGCGCCGCCTGCAACCGGCCAGCGCCGTGTACTACAGCATGGCCGAAGCGGACGTGCAGCGCATCCTGGCCTTCGAGCCCACCATGATCGGGTCCGATGGCGTGCCCACAGGCGATCGCCCTCACCCCCGGCTGTGGGGTACGTTTCCGCGGGTGCTGGGCCACTACAGTCGCGACATCGGCCTCTTCCCGCTGGAGACCGCCGTCTGGAAGATGAGTGGCCTCACGGCCGAGGTGTTCGGCCTGCCCGACCGCGGCCGGGTGGCGGTCGGGCTTCACGCCGACATCACCGTGTTCGATGCAGGCACCGTGCGTGACGTGGCCGACTACGACGACCCCGCCCGGCCCGCCGACGGGATCGTCGCCGTCATCGTCAACGGCACGCTCGCCTATCGCGACGGCCAGCATCGACACACCCGCACCGGGCGCGTGCTCACGCGCCAGGCCAACCCCGCCATCCTTTCTCCAGGAACCGCATGACCGCCCTCGTTCGCCACCCCAGCACCAAACCCCTGCCCCTGTCGCGCGCCGTCCAGGCCGGCGGCTTTCTCTTTCTGTCCGGCGTGCTGCCCGCCCACCCGGACGGCCAGCCACTGCGCGGCAAGATCGAGGAGGAGACCCGCGCCGTGCTGCGGCAGATCGACGAGGTGCTCACAGGGCTCGGTGCACGCCGACAGGATGTCGTGCGCGCCACCATCTGGCTGGCGGACCTGGCCGACTTCGCCGGATTCAACGCAGCCTATGCCGAGTACTTTGGCGACACGCTGCCCGCACGCTCCACGGTACAGGCCACCCTCAATCGCGGCGCCAAGGTCGAGATCGAAGTCCAGGCCTGGCGCGGCTGACGGCGCCGCCCCCGCATGGTGCATGGTGATCGCCATGCACCATGGCCGCGCCCCCACCGCGCGTCATGAGCGTGCACGCTGGCCGCGCGCCCCCGCGGTCGAACGCGCGGCAACCCCCTGATCGACCAGGGAAATTCGCCAGCAATCTCACACTGGCATGGATCTCGCATAAAGACGTCTGCCCCGGCGAGTGATCGCCCCGGCCCACAATTCGACGAATGGCAATGGCGCCCGGACCGCATGGTTCAGGGCGCCTTTTCGTTTGTCTTCGATGGACTGCGTACGGACGAGCCGAGACCATGAACCCCTTCACTTCCCCATCTCCACTGCCCACCCTGGTCGTCATCGGCAATGGCATGGTCGGCCATCACTGTGTCGAGCAGCTCGTGGCCCAGGGCGCGCTCGCGGCCTATCGCATCGCGGTGTTCGGTGACGAGCCCCGCCGCGCGTATGACCGTGTGCACCTCTCGGAATACCTGTCCGGTCGCGATGCCGAATCCATGGCGATGTGCGCGGCAGACTTCTATGACCAACCCGGGCTCACGCTGCACCTGAACGAGCCCGTGCTGCAGATCGACCGCCAGCGCCGCGAGATCGTCACCGCGCAAGGCCGCTACGCCTACGACACGCTGATTCTCGCCACCGGCTCCTACCCCTTTGTCCCACCCATTGCCGGCGCAGAAGGCACCTCGCGTCTGCTGTATCGCACGCTGGACGATCTCGATGCCATTCGCGAAGCGGCCCAGGGCGCGCGGCGCGGCGTGGTGGTCGGCGGCGGGCTGCTCGGACTGGAAGCCGCGAATGCGTTGCGCCTGCTGGGCCTGGAGGCCCACGTGGTGGAGTTCGCCCCGCGCCTGATGCCCGTGCAGCTCGATGACCTGGGCGGCGCCGCGCTCAAGGCCCGCATCGAAGGGCTCGGCGTGCATGTGCACACCTCGCGCTCGACGCAGAACGTCAAGGAAGGCGTGCGCTATCGCTGGCGCCTGAACTTCACCGACGGCGAGCCGCTGGAGACGGACGTGGTGGTGTTCTCTGCCGGCATCCGCCCCCAGGATGCGCTCGCCAGGGCCGCGGGACTCGCGATCGGCGCGCGCGGCGGCATCGTGATCGATGAAAACTGCCGCACCAGCGATGCGCACATCTACGCCATCGGCGAATGCGCCGTCTTCGACGACATGGTCTATGGCCTGGTCGCCCCGGGCTATCAGATGGCACGCACGGTGGCCGCGCAGGTCTGTGCCGCCGATCCGCTGCCCTTCACCGGCGCGGACATGTCGACCAAGTTGAAGCTCCTGGGCGTGGACGTGGGCTCCATTGGCGACGCGCATGGTGCGACGCCGGGCTCGCGCAGCTACCGCTTCATCGACGAGACCCAGTCGAGCTACCGCCGCCTGGTGGTGTCCGAGGACGGCAAGCGCATCCTGGGCGCCGTGCTGGTGGGCGACAACAGCTATTACGACACGCTGCTGCAGTACGTGCAGAACGGGATTGCCGCCCCGGCAGACCCCGCCGGCCTCATCCTGCCCGTGGGCGACGGCGCTCCCGCGCTGGGCGTGGACGCACTGCCCGACACCGCCACGCTGTGCTCCTGCCACAACGTCACCAAGGGCGCGGTGTGCGCCGCGGTGGACGGCGGCTGTACCGACCTGGCAGGCATCAAGGCCTGCACCAAGGCGGCCACCGGCTGCGGCGGCTGCGCAGCGCTCGTCAAGCAGGTGTTCGAGCACGAACTGGCGGCGCGCGGCGTGACCGTGGACAAGAGCCTGTGCGAGCACTTCGCCTACACCCGCCAGGAGCTCTACGACATCGTGCGCGTGCACGGCATCGAGACGTTCTCCGACCTGCTGGCGCAATACGGCCGCGGGCACGTGGGCTGCGAGATCTGCAAACCCGCGGTGGGCTCCATCCTGGCCTCGTGCTGGAACCGCCCCGTGCACGAGGCGCATCTGGTGCCGCTGCAGGACACCAACGACACCTTCCTCGCCAACATGCAGAAGAACGGCACCTACTCGGTGGTGCCGCGCGTGCCAGCGGGCGAGATCACGCCGGACGGCCTCATCGCGATCGGCGCGGTGGCCAAGAAGTACAAGCTCTACACCAAGATCACGGGCGGCCAGCGGATCGATCTCTTCGGGGCGCAGCTGCATGAGCTGCCGGACATCTGGTCCGAGCTCATCGCCGCGGGCTTCGAGACCGGCCACGCCTACGGCAAATCCACGCGCACGGTGAAATCCTGCGTGGGCAGCACGTGGTGCCGCTACGGCGTGCAGGACAGCGTCGCCATGGCCATCGCCATCGAGCACCGCTACAAGGGCCTGCGCGCGCCGCACAAGCTCAAGTTTGCCGTGTCCGGCTGCACGCGCGAGTGCGCGGAAGCCCAGAGCAAGGACATCGGTGTGATCGCCACGGACCGCGGCTGGAACCTGTACGTATGCGGCAATGGCGGCATGCGGCCGCGCCATGCAGAGCTCTTCGCCACCGATCTGGACGATGAGAGCCTCATCCGCATCATCGACCGCGTCCTGATGTTCTACATCCGCACGGCCGACAAGCTGCAGCGCACCTCCGTGTGGCGCGAATCGCTCGACGGCGGGCTCGACTACCTCAAGGCCGTGGTGCTGGACGACAGCCTGGGACTGGCCGCCGAGCTCGAAGCCCAGATGCAGCTGGTCGTGGACCGCTACGAATGCGAGTGGGCCAACGCCATCGACGACCCCGAGAAGCGCAAGCGCTTTCGCACCTTCGTGAACGCGCCGGGCGGCGATCCGGACATCCAGTTCGTCGACGAGCGCGGCCAGCCTCGCCCGGCCCGTACCGACGAGCGCCGCGTGTTTCCCCTCATCGAGGAGTCCCTGTCATGAATGCCGTTGCCTCCCCTGAAACCCTGGCCTGGCAACGCCTGTGCGCGCGTCAGGATCTCGTCCGCGGCTCAGGCATCGTCGCCTTGCTCGACGGCCAGCAGGTGGCCGTCTTCCAGACCCCGGACGGCGCCGTCCACGCCCTGGAGAATCGCGACCCGCGCTCCGGTGCGAACGTGATCGGCCGCGGCCTCATCGGCCAGGCAGGCGACGTCCTGTACGTGGCTGCCCCTCTGTACAAGCAACGCTTCGGGCTTGCCGATGGCGTCTGCCTGGACGACCCCACGCAGCGGCTTCGCACCTGGCGCGTCCGCGTGCAGGGCGACGTCGTCGAGATCGCCTGACCCTATCCCCTTTCATCCCGCAGCACTCAGGAAACGCCCATGTCCTACCTCGTCCCCTCGGAATTTGCCACCAAGATGGTGGATGCTGGTGAATCCAAGCTCACCATGGCCACGCGCGACGCGCTGATCCGCGCGTACATGGCTGGCGCCATCCTGGCGCTCGCGGCCGTGTTCGCGGTCACGGTCACCGCGCAGACGGGCTATCCCATCCTGGGCGCCATGCTCTTTCCCGTGGGTTTCTGCATCCTGTACCTCATGGGCTTCGATCTGCTCACCGGGGTCTTCGTGCTCACGCCGCTCGCCTGGTTCGACAAGCGGCCGGGGGTCACGCTGTCGGGCATCCTGCGTCACTGGGGCGTCGTGTTCGTCGGCAACTTCCTGGGCGCGCTCACCGTGGCCTTGCTCATGGCCATCGTCTTCACCTACGGCTTTTCCACCGACGGCGGCAAGATCGGCGAGATGATCTCGCACATCGGCGAGGACCGCACGCTGGGCTACAAGGAATACGGTGCAGCGGGCATGCTGACGATCTTCATTCGCGGCGTGCTGTGCAACTGGATGGTCTCGCTGGGCGTGGTGGGCGCGATGATCTCCACCACGGTGGGCGGCAAGGTGATCGCCATGTGGATGCCGATCATGCTCTTCTTTGCCATGGGCTTCGAGCATTCGGTGGTGAACATGTTCTTGTTCCCCTTCGGCCTCATCATGGGCGCGGATTTCTCCATCATGGACTACATGATCTGGAACGAGCTGCCCGTGGTGCTGGGCAACCTCATCGGCGGCCTCACCCTGACGGGCCTCACGCTCTACACCACCCACGTGAAGACCGCGCCCAAGCGCGCCTTTCCCTGATCGGACCCGAGCCGGTCCGCCGGCCTTCTTTGCCATGAGCCACACGCTGCGCGTCACCCTGGGTCAGCACGCCGACCGCGGCCGCAAGCCCGTCCAGCAGGATTTCCACGGCGCCTGCGTGCCGCTCGAGCCACAGCTTGGCAGCAAGGGGATCGCCCTGGCCGTGGCCGACGGCATCAGCAGCAGTGACGTGAGCCACATCGCCAGCGAGACGGCGGTGGCGAGCTTTCTGTCAGACTACTTCAGTACGCCCGATACGTGGTCGGTCAAGACGGCGGTGCAGCGCGTGCTCGCGGCCACCAATGCGTGGTTGTACGCGCAGACACGCCAGAGCGAGCACCGCTACGACCGCGATCGCGGCTATGTCTGCACCTTGAGCGCCCTGGTGTTGAAGGCGACGAGCGCGCATCTCTTTCATGCGGGCGACACCCGGATCTATCGCCTGCGCGGCGGTTCGCTCGAGCCCCTGACGGCCGATCATCGCGTCTCCGTCGCCCCCGGCCAGAGCTATCTGGCGCGCGCCATGGGACTGGGCCCGCATCTGGAACTCGATTACCAGGCGCATGCCCTGGACGTGGGCGACATCTTCCTGTGCGCCACGGACGGCGTCTACGAGCACCTGAGCGCGCGGCAGATCGTGCGATGCGTGGCCGAACATGGCGACGACCTGGATGGGGCTGCCAAGGCTTTGGTCACCGATGCGCTGGCTGCCGGCAGCGACGACAATCTGACAGCACAAATCGTCCGCGTCGATGCGCTGCCTGCTGCCGACGCGGCCGATCTTCCGGCGCAGTCGAAGCACCTGCCCAGCCCGCCCCTGCTCTCGCCGCGTACGGTGTTCGAGGGCTATCGCATCGTGCGCGAGATTCACGCAAGCCACCGTAGCCATGTCTATCTGGCCGTGGACGAAGACTCGGGCGCGCAGGTTGCCCTGAAGACGCCATCGATCGACTTGCAGGACGACGCAGGCTATCGCGAGCGCTTCCTGATGGAAGAATGGGTGGCCCGGCGCCTCGACAATCCGCACGTCGTCAAGGCCTGGCCCTCGACGCGGTCACGCGCCCATCTCTACACCGTGAGCGAGTACGTGCCGGGGCAGACGCTGGCCCAGTGGATGCTCGATCACCCACGTCCGGAGATCGCCCAGGTGCGGGCCATCATCGAACAGGTGGCGCGCGGGCTGCAGGCCTTTCACCGCCTGGAGATGCTGCACCAGGACATCCGCCCGGCCAACCTGCTCATCGACGCCACCGGCACCGTGCGCATCCTGGACTTTGGCGCGGTGCGCGTGGCGGGCATGCACGATGGCGCCCTGCCCGGCGATCCGGGGCTGCCGCTCGGGGCCACGGCCTACATGGCGCCGGAGTACCTGCTGGGCGAGCCCGGCACCCAGCGTTCGGACATCTTTTCGCTGGGCGTGCTCGCCTACCAGATGCTCACGGGCCGGCTGCCCTACGGCAACCAGATCGCGCGCCTGCGCGGGCGCGCAGGGCTGCGTCGGCTCGCCTATGCCAGCGCACAGGACAACGATCGCGCGATTCCCGCGTGGCTGGACGATGTGCTGCGCCGCGCCGTGCATCCCGACCCGGCACACCGCTACGGCGAGCTGTCGGAGTTCGTGCACGCGTTCCGGCAGCCGAGCCCGACATACGTGCGGCGCAGCCAGCCGCCCTGGATCGAGCGCGATCCGCTCCTGTTCTGGAAAGGGCTGTGTCTCGCGCTGGCCGTCCTGAACCTCATCCTGCTGGCCACCTGAATGGAAGGCCGATCGACACCCGGGCCGCGCCCGCTTTGCTGCATTCACACACATCCGCTTCTCTGGAGAACCTCATGACTGGCACCGTCTGGCTGGTGGGCGCAGGCCCCGGCGATCCCGAATTGCTCACGTTGAAGGCTGTGCGCGCGTTAGCGCAAGCCGACGTCGTCCTGGTGGATGACCTGGTCAACCCGGAGATCCTCGCGCATGCCCCCACGGCACGCATCGTCCGCGTGGGCAAGCGCGGCGGCTGCCGCTCCACCCCGCAGGCCTTCATCCAGCGCCTCATGCTGCGGTATGCGCGCCAGGGCAAGTGCGTGGTGCGGCTCAAGGGCGGTGACCCGTGCATCTTCGGCCGAGCGGGCGAAGAGGCGCTGTGGCTGCGCGCGCACGGCGTGCCCTGTGAGATCGTGAACGGCATCACCGCCGGGCTGGCCGCAGCCACGGCCTGCGGCATTCCGCTCACGCAGCGCCGCGTAGCCCGTGGCGTGACTCTGGTCACCGCCCACACAGAGGACGACGCCACGCCGGACTGGGCAGCGCTCGCGCGCACGGGCACCACGCTGGTGGTGTACATGGGCGTGGCCACTCTGGCCGAGACGCAACGTCAGCTACTCGCGGCCGACATGCCGGCGGACACGCCGGTGGCCATGATCGAGCGCGCGTCACTGCCCGATCAGCGCGAGACGCGCTCCACGCTCGGCCGGCTGGCGGCGGACGCCCGGCAGTTCGGCCTGCGCAGCCCGGCCGTGCTCGTGATCGGCGAGGTCGCGGCCTACCAAGTGCTGGGCGAGACCGCCCCCGCCGCGTCCGAGAAAACCGCGACAATGGCGGCATGACCGACGATCACCTGCCCCTGCCGCTGCGCTACCTGCTGGCAGCCCGCCGCAGCGAGCTGCGCGGGCTGGAGGAACTTGCCCGCACCTGCGAGCTCGTCGGCGTGACCAGCCAGCTCGTACACGCCCTGCAAAAGGAGCGCGGCTACGCCAACCTGTACCTCGGACAGCCGCATACTCCGCTGCTCAACACACTCAACGGGCTCACTGACGCGGCCCAGGCCCACGAGACACACGTGCGGCACTGCCTGCAGCACGTGGACCCCGCGGCCGAGCATGGTCCGGATCAGGCGCGCCTGCTGAGCCGCGTGGCAGACGTCCTCTATCGACTGGACGAACTGCCGCGCCTGCGTCGGCGCATCCGCGATCAGGGCGTCGATGGCGACAGCGCGACCCAGTCCTTCACCCGGCTCATCGCCGCGTTGCTCTCGCTGGTCTTCGAGGCGGCCGACACGGCCCTCGACCCGGAACTCACACGCACCCTCGTGGCCTTGTTCAACCTGCTCCAGGGCAAGGAGCTGAGCGGGCAGGAACGGGCCTGCGGCACGGCAGGCTTCAGCGCGGGTTATTTCACCGACGCCCAGAAGGCGCAGCTGCGGCATCTGGGCGATGCGCAGGAACGCTGCTTTGCGGTGTTCGCCCAGCACGCGGGCGACGACGTCCTGCGGGCCTGGACACCCATCGCCGCAGATCAGTCCCGAGTGCAGCCGTTGCGCGATATCGCCTGGCGCACGTCGCCTGCACAGCCCGTCGATCCTGGCCTTGCCCAGACGTGGTTCGATCTGCTCACCGAGCGCATCGACGCCATGAAGACGGTGGACAACCTGCTCGTGCAGACCCTGCTGCAGCGCAGCCAGGCGCGGCTCGTGCAGACCCGGCGGGAACTCGAGAATCACCGCGTGTTGTCGCGCCGCCTGGCCGAACAGGTCGACGAGCCGGATTTGCCCCGCGTGTTCAGCCTGCAGGAGCATGTGCTGGACGCCGCGCCACAGGATGGCGTTGGCAGCCAGATGGCGCGCTCGCTGCTGGATCTCGTGCAGACGCAGGCGCAACGCCTGCAACAGGTATCGCACGAACTCGACGAGGCCCGCAGCAGCCTGGCCGAACGCAAGACGGTGGAGCAGGCCAAGGCCTGGCTGATCCGTCATCTGCGGATGACCGAAGCCGCCGCCCACGAGCGCCTGCAGCAGGCCGCCATGCAAAGTGGCCGGCGGCTGGCGGATGTGGCGCAGGAGATCCTGACGGAGGCGCGCAAGCAGCGCTGATTCCGCCAGCTGGACTGATCCGCATCATCCTTTGGGGGCACCTGCCCTTCAAATCGCAGAGAAAACGCCCCAGCCTGACCGGTCTGGGGCGTCGCCTTGCAGGGTGCCGAGGTGATGTCCCAGGCAACCCCTACACCGCGTTCAGATGATCGCTTCACCTCCCGTGTCCTGCGGCACGCCGACCAACTCGGCGAGCACGTCGGGTTCGGGCGTGGGGGCATCGGCCGTGTCGCTCACCCCATCCGCGCCCTCGTCGAAGACCAGGTCCTCACCCTCAAGGAAGGATTCGACGGACAGCAACACGAGGTCGCCCTGAATCTCATCGCCGTCATCTGTAGCCGGAGCGGCCTCGATCACGATCGTCAACTGAGCCTCGTCACTCTCCCGACCATTCGGATGCACGAGCTTGTAGATGAAGCTATCGGTCTCGCCGACAACATCAGCATCATCGTTCGGCGTGTAGGTGTAGTTACCCTGCGCATCGATGGTCAACTCACCATACAAACCGGCGATCGCACTACCGTCTGCCGGCACGAAGTCGCCCTCCTCGTTCTGGATGTGCACGACAGCCAGATTGCCCGGGCCGAGATCGTCACCCTCAGTCAGCACACCGGTGAGATCCTGGCCTACGGCGGTGACGTCACTAAGGTCGACGAACGTGCCGCTGTAGTCCACCCCGGAAAGCAGACCTACATTGACGGGAGCATAAAGTTCGACGCGATACTGGCCGGTGGCGAGATCATCGATGCTGATATCGACGTTGCGATTCCCAAGCAAGCCCACTTCAATCAACGCACTGGTCTCCGAGGTCGCCAACGTCTCCCATGTACCAGTTTCTGAATTGAAGACTTGCAGTCGCACCTCCGGCGCCACGCTGAGCGTCAAGACGCCTGTTGTCTCAGCCGAGATGTCGACAGACCGGGTGACATCCGCGGGCACAGAGAACTCGTACGATGAGAACGGTGTGCCGATGTAGAGACCAAGCGCAACCGAGTCGGACGCCTCGGGCAACTCACCCGTTGTCTCCACCCCACTGAGCTCGACGTTGGCCGTCACCCCCAGGCCGTTTGCGACCGGGCTGAGGCCATCTTCGGCAGTGTCCGGCCCCGTCACTTCCGAGGGCTCACTGGTGTTGCCCGCGCCGTCGATGGCCACCACGTCGTACGGTTCGTCCTCCACCAAGGGCGTCTCGGTGACCAGCTCGAAGTTGCCTTCGTCATCGGCCTGCGTCGACCCGATCACCTCACCCTCGGCGTCACGGATCTCCACGACATTCCCGGGGTCCGTGGTGCCCGTGACGCTGGTGCCGATGCCGGTGCCTTCGTCATCCGCCACGTTGGTCACGGCATCCACCGTCGGCATGTCCGGCGGGGTCAGGTCCCCTTCGATTTGTGCCGGCTCGCTCTCGAGCGCACCGACGATGGCGACTACGTCATAGGTCACGCCGTCGGCCAAAGGCCCGTCAGTCGGAATGGAGAAGCCACCGTCGTCATCGACTGCGATGGAGCCTACCACCGCGCCGCCCACCTCACGGATCTCAACCGTGCTCCCCGGCTGGGCCGTCCCCGTCACGGTGGTGCTGGTGGCAATACCATCGTCATCGAATACGTTGACGACGCTCTCCACGTCAGGCGTCTCGACGACGGTGACGCCACCCGTCACTTCCGTCGCGTCGCTGGTGTTACCCGCCGAATCGATGGCCACGACGTCATAGGACACACCGTCTTCCAGCGCGCCATCCGTGATGAGTTCGAAGCGTCCATCCTCATCGGTCAGCCCTGAGCCCAGGACGTCGCCCGCTTCGTTACGCAGTTCCACGGTCGCGCCTGCCTCGGCGTCCCCCGTCACGCGGGTGCCAGTGGCCTGGCCGTCATCATCGAGAACGTCGATGACACCACCAACGATCGGTGCATCCGGCGCAGTCTGGTCGCCCACGATCTGGACCGCATCGCTCTCGACGTCATCGACGATGGCGACCACATCGTAGGTCTCGCCGTCGGCCAGAGGGCCGTTGGTCGGGATCTCGAATGCACCATCATCATCGGCGGTGTCGCTGCCAACGACTAAGCCGTCAGCATCACGGATCTCCACGAGGCTACCCGGCACCGCGATCCCCGAGACGATGGCGCCCGTCACCGTGCCGTCATCGAAGACATTGACGACTTCTTCGACGAGCGGGGACTCCACATCAGAATCTGCGTCAGCGTCAGCATCAGCATCTGCATCTGCATCTGCATCTGCGTCAGTATCATCTGCGCCGACCACCACCGAGATCTCATCGGAGGGGTCGCTGCGCTCGCCGAGCGCATCCTCAGCCACGACGGTGACATTGCGCTCACCCGTCGCGATTGTCTCGTCGGGCGTCAGCACCCAGTTGCCGTTCTCATCGACGACGGCCCGTCCGTGCTCGACGCCGTCAATCAGCAGGATGACCGTGTGGCCCGGGCGGCCTTCGCCGGCGAACTCAGCCTGCGGTTCGATCTGGCCTTCGCCCGGCTGCGCACCGCCGATGCTCGTGATTACCGGCACGTCCACATCGAAGAGCGAACCTTCGTAATCCTGGGTGTCGTTGTTCACATCGTCGTAAAACTCGCCGATCTTGGTGCTCGCGCGCTCCAGCCACTCCCAGGACGTCATGAACGTGGTCACGAGCTCCGGATAGCTCAAGCCGCTGTTGACCCAGTACAGGAGGCCCGCGGCATCCGGTTCACGGCCCAGGCCATTGCGGTACAGATCGGTGACGAACGCACCGCGATCAGAGGCGGCCGGGCTCTGCAGGAACTCGTCGGAGGTGAACAGCGAGGCGATGAGGACCGGGACGCCATAATCATCCTCCAGCACATCTTTCCAGTAGGCGAAACCTTCCACATCGGGGACGCGCCCGAACACGAACTGGAACGCGGAGACGATGCCATAGCCGTCGGCCCGCGCCTCTGCCGATTCGATCAGATCCCAGGCGACGGCAGCGGTTCCACGCTGGCTTATCTGATCGTTCCAGTAGGCACGCCCGCCGGGGTCGGGTTCGCGTTGCAGGATGAAGCGATACAGCGTGTCGGCATCGAAGGGCGCAGCCATGGATATCTCCTAATGGTCCAGCATTTCTGCGGAAGTGGAATCGAATAAACAGGCATCCAGAAAATCGTTTTTTGAACTCTTGCATAAAAATGATTCATGAGAATTCGAGGTAGAAAACTCTTACTCTTGTTGCCGGCTCCTTAGGGGAAACTGACGGTACATAGCCGCTCCTCCTGCTGTATTCACAGATTCGTGAACAGCTGTGATCACTGAATGGTCGAGAATCGGCCGCAAATGCAGCCCCATGAATGCATCTCGATTTCCGATTGGTTTTTCGTATTAACCATCTCTGATCGCCGCCTTATTCGGCGTCGGGCGCGCAAGCCAACCCAGGCATCGCCGGCCTGCAAACAGGTTTTGCGTCTGGCATCGCGGATCGAGCAAAGAAGGGGCGCGGATCTCGTGCTCATCCGTCATCATCAGCACCGGCTTCAGCTGCTCGACACCACAAACAAATTTGCGCACGTCGCAAGATTAGACCCGCCGAGCCGGAGCATTCGCATCGCGCCCCGGCGCACGTATAGTGGGGACATTCCCTCTCACGCGTTCGCTGACATGTCCTTCACTGACCGACTGCTTCAGGCTCGCGACGCGGCGATGGCGGCGTGGACGCCAATGCCCGCGCCCTACCCTGCATGCACGCTCTTCCTTGCCGTGAGCGATGGGCCGGCAAGGGCGGTAGTGGCCCACGCGAGCGCGGCCCGTTTCGACGTGGCCTGGCGCGATGGGGTACAGGCGCTGCACAAGCTCATGACACGCCGGCGATTGACCGGGCGTTGGTTGCGAGTGGACTGGGTCACGACAGCGCAAGCGGTGTCGTCAGCGCAGCTGCAGGCCCTGCTGCGCCAGACCAAGCGCAACTACTGGCGCGAGGGCTTGGCGTTCGACACGCAGATGCGCACCGCGATCACGGAGCAGGAGCTCAACGCCCACGCCGCCCTGTACGCCGGCAGCGGCACGCCGCATGCCGCGCTCAACGTCCACAACCTGCAGACGTGTGCCAGAGCCCGCTTCGCCGACCCTGCCTGGACGTTGCCCTCAACAGGCCCGTGGCATCGCTTCACGACCGCGGGGGTATTCGTCGACGCCGAGGGGCTGCACGCGCTGGACAGCGATGGGCTCGCAGCCGGGCGGCGCGTGCTGAAGGAACTCTGCGAACACGACGTGCGCCGACTCGTGTCCGATGCGTCTGGCTATCTGGCTGCGCAGGTGGATGCACAGGGCCGCTTCACCTACGGGCACTACCCGTGCTTTGACCGCCCCGTCGCGGGCTACAACACGTTGCGCCAGGCGAGCACCACCTACGCCATGATCGAGGCGTGGGCGCTCACGCATTGCCCCACGCTGGGGGCGGCCATTGAGCGCGCGTTAGCGCACCTCGAGCGTGAGTGGGTGAAGGTCGTGGCTCACGACGCCGACGGGCCGGTGGCGGTGCTCGTGGACACCGGCGACGAGATCAAGCTGGGCGGCAACGCCGTCCTCATCCTCGCGCTGACGCAGTACGCACAGGTCACGGGGCGCGCTAAAGGCCTGGATCTGGCGCGCGCCCTGGCCCGCGGCATACGGCGCATGCAGGACTCGGCAAGCGGCCGGTTCACGCACGTCCTTCATTACCCGACGCTGGCGGTCAAGGCCGAACATCGCATCATCTATTACGACGGCGAGGCGGCCTTCGCCCTGATGCGTCTCTATCACGCGACCCAGGAGGCCACCTGGCTGGCCCTGGTCGAGAAAGCCTTTGCGCACTTCATCCGGGCGGAGCACTGGCGCGCGCACGATCATTGGTTGAGCTACTGCGTGAACGAGCTCACGCGCGTGCGGGCGCAAATCCCCTACCTGCAGTTCGGCGTGCGCAATGTGGCCGGCTATCTGGATTTCGTGGCCGAGCGTGCCACCACCTTCCCGACGCTCCTCGAGCTCATGATGGCCGCGCGCGACATGCTGGAGCGCCTGGGTGACGAGCCTGCCCACGCGGCACTCTACGCCCAGGTCGACATCGACGCCTTCGAGCACGCCCTGGAGCGACGTGCCCATCGTCTGCTGGATGGCATATTCTGGCCTGAGTTCGCCATGTTCATGCGTCACCCTGATCGCATTCTTGGCGCGTGCTTCATCCGCCATCACGGCTTTCGTGTGCGCATCGATGACGTCGAGCACTATCTGTCCGGGCTCATTGCGTATCTGGCGTACGTGAGACGCGGACGACCTCGGCTCCCGCGACCTGCCACCGCACGCGCGCTGCCCGACGACTCGGCGGCGCGAGGTGCGCCAGACGGTCCGTGGGACGCAGATACCCTGACCGCCACGGTGGGCGGACGCTGGCTGCGCCCCCCGCCAGCCGGCTGGCGTGCGAGCGGTGTCTGCACGACCCGCCCTGCCATGCGCGCCGGTGATCTTGCGGTGTTGAGAACGGGCGACATGCGGTTCGGCCTGCAACCGGCAACCGCGGCGGTGCTGCCGGCCAGCGGCTGGCTCGTGCAGGAGGCGGACATGGCCTTTCCCGCCGGCATGCCCATCCTGTGGGCACCCTCGATGGATCGCGCCGTGATGGCACTGGGGCGGCGCGCACGTCAGTCGCTCACGGCACCCGTGATTGCCGTGACCGGCAGCGCGGGCAAGACCACCACCGTCGCCATGCTGGCGCAGGCTCTGATGCCTTTCGGCGCGGTCGGCCTCACCCGGCAGAATGCCAACCTGCCCCGTGGCGTGGCTTGGAATCTGGCGTCACTGCCAGCGGATCCCGCCCATGTCGTGCTCGAGCTGGCCATCGGAAGAATGAGCGAGAATGCGCGGCTCGCCAGACCCGACGTCGCGATCTTCACGAATATCGCCGCAGCCCACCTCACCTATCACCAGGATCTGGCAACGGTAGCGAACCGCAAATCCGCGATCTTCGATGGCATGCGTCCGGGGGGCGCGGCCATCATCAATCGCGACATGGCCTGTGCCGATCGCGTCATCGAGGCCGCCCGCGCTCGCGAACTGCGCATTCTCACGTACGGGGCGGAGGGCCCTGCCGACATACGCCTGCGCGCCTACCGCCCGGCCACGCACCAGGTCATGGCCGACGTGGCCGGCCGCGCTGTGGCGCTTCGCCTGGGCGCACCGGGACGCCACTTGGCGATGAATGCCCTGGCAGTGCTGGCAACGGCCCACGCGCTGGGCCTGGCACTGCCTGCCGTGATCGCGGCGCTGGCCACGTTCACGCCGCCCGCCGGGCGTGGCGATGCCTTCGAAATCCGGGTGGACGCGCGCCGCGTCACGGTCGTGGACGACAGCTACAACGCCAATCCGGCGTCCATGGCAGCCGCGCTCGCCACGGCCCGGGAGCACCCCGCGGCGGCCAAGCTGCTGGTCCTGGGTGACATGCTGGAACTGGGTGAGGACGAAATCCGATTTCACCGCGATCTTTGCGATCCGGTGCGCGCCGTGCAGGCGCATCGTGTGGTGCTGTGCGGCGAGCGGATGCAGGCACTCGCGGAGGCGCTCGCAGATCTGGACGTGGCCTGGTACCCGGACGTGGAGGCGGTGCAGGCCGAATGGCACACGCATCTGGCGCAGGCGGACTACGTGCTCATCAAGAGCTCGGGCGCGACCCGTCTGAGCGCGCTCGCGGCGAGCCTGCGCCAGACGGGTGCGAACGCCACGGCGCTCAGAAGCGCATCGTAAGACCGGCCTGATAGGAATTCAGCCCCGGGTTCGGACGCTTGATGCCCGCGTTCGAGAAGTGCGAGGCGCGAATGCCGAAGCGCACGTTGTCGGTGAATTGATAAGCCACGCCGATATGGTCGCCGAACTGGAACGCCGTGCTGATGTTCTTCTCGCCGATGCTCGTGTGATTGAACACCGTCGCACCGATGCCGGCCTCCACGAAGAAGCGCTCGGTCAGCCACCACTGGAACATCGGGATGGCGCTCGCCTGCCAGAGGCGGCTGCGGCCGGTGTCATTGTCGCGCAGGCGCCAGTGCGACACCCCGAACTCACCGACGAGGTCGATGCGCGTGCCACCCAGGCGGTAGGACCAGACCGGGGCAGTTTCGTAATTGAGCGTCAGGCGATGCAGATCGCCGTCCATACCGTACTGCACGCCAAAGGCGCCGCGGCTGGCGGGTTGGAGCGACTGCGCCTGCGCAGGAACGCAAGCGAGTGCTGCCGCCAGGACGGCAGAGGCGCGAAGCAGAGAGAACATGAGAAGACTCCAGGGAGGGTGCTACGGGGAGGGGCGCCAGGGGTCAGAGATGCACCCGATACGTTTTTCAATCCAACGCTACACTCTGTCAATGACTGCCCGTACCGGATCTTACTCCGCTCACCTCGCGCTTGCGCTCGCCGCTGCCTGCGGGCCGTTGCACACGGCCAACGCTCAGCTGGTCGTCCACGTCGAACCGTCGACCTTCTCGCCCATCGTGGTCTACGAGGAGGCGGACGAGCGCTGCATGACCTTCGGCGCCGTACGTGCCGCGGGCCGCCAGACCTGCCAGGCACTGAACGACCCGCAGCACATGGTGTTCGCCTACTCACGCATGATGATGAGTGCGCTCTTTGCGCATCCCGATCCGCGGCGCATTCTCGTCATCGGGTTGGGGGGCGGTACGCTGTCGCGCGCCTTGGTGGACGTGCTGCCCGAAGCGCAGGTGGATACCGTGGAGATCGACCCGGCGGTGCTCAAGGTGGCCACGGAACACTTCGGGTTCGCGCAGGGGCCGCGTCAGACGGTGCACATCGCCGATGGCCGGGCCTTCGTCGAGCAGGCGGCGGCCCAGGGCCGGCAGTACGACCTCATCTTCCTGGATGCATTCGACGTCACCTATATTCCGCCGCACCTGCTCACGCGCGAATTCCTGACCCTGGTGCGCGAGCGGCTCGCCCCCGGTGGCATTCTCGCTGCCAACACCTTCACGGCGAGCGGGCTGTACGCCCAGGAGTCGAGCACGTATGCCGCGGTCTTCGGGCGCTTCTACAACCTGCGCGAAAGCAATCGGGTCATCATCGCCGCGCGCGATACCCTGCCGGATGCCAAGGCCTTGCGTGCGCGGGCGCAAGCGCTCGCGCCGCGGCTCGCGCCCTACGGTATCGATGTGAACGCGCAGTTGCAGGGATTCCGCGACAAGCCGGACTGGCCCGCGGGCGCACGGATCCTGACGGACAAGGAGCCGGTGCGGCAGTAACGCCGGACCGGCTCCTCGACGCCCCGGCCAAGGCCGGGGCGGGTTACCACACGGCGGATCAGTTCTCCAGCCGCTGCGCCAGGCGCTGCTTCACGTCGCGCAGTTGCGCGGGAAGACGGTTGCTGAGCTGCTCGAACAAGGCATCGTGCAGTTGCAGTTCGCTGCGCCACGCGCTGGCATCGACGTGTGTGATGCGCTCGAAGCGCGCACGATCGAAGTCCAGGCCGTCCCACGTGAGATCGTCGTAGCGCGGGGTCACGCCAAAGGCGTTCTCCTCGCCCTGGGCCTGGCCTTGCAGACGCTCGAGCATCCACTTGAGCACGCGCATGTTCTCGCCGAAGCCCGGCCACACGAACTTGCCGTTCTCGTCGGTCTGGAACCAGTTCACGCAGAAGATGCTGGGGAGCTTGCCGCCCGCGGCTTCGACGCGCTCGCCCAGCTTCAACCAGTGCGAGAAGTAGTCGCTCATGTTGTAGCCGCAGAACGGCAGCATGGCGAACGGATCACGGCGCACCACACCCTGCGCGCCGGCGGCGGCAGCGGTGGTCTCCGAGCCCATCGTGGCGGCCATGTAGACGCCCTCGACCCAGTCACGGGCCTCGGTCACCAACGGCACCGTGCTCGAGCGACGGCCACCGAAGATGAACGCATCGATGGCAACACCCTCCGGATCGTTCCAGGCTTCGTCGATGGCCGGGTTCTGCTCGGCGGACACCGTGAAACGGGCATTCGGGTGCGCCGCCTTGCGACCGCTGTCCGGCGTCCAGTCCTTGCCCTGCCAATCCACCAGGTGCGCGGGCGCCGGGCCCATGCCTTCCCACCACACGTCGCCGTCGTCGGTCAGCGCGACGTTGGTGAACAGCACGTTCTCGCGCAGCGAGGCCATGCAGTTGAAGTTGGTCTTCTCGTTCGTGCCCGGGGCCACGCCGAAGTAGCCAGCTTCCGGGTTGATCGCGTACAGACGGCCATCCTGGCCCGGCTTGATCCAGGCGATGTCATCGCCGATGGTGGAGATCTTCCAGCCCGGCAGCGAGGCCGGCGGGATCAGCATGGCGAAGTTGGTCTTGCCGCAGGCCGAGGGGAAGGCAGCAGCGACGTGCATCTTGCGGCCCTCGGGCGAGGTCACGCCCAGGATCAGCATGTGCTCGGCCAGCCAGCCTTCGTCGCGGCCCATGTTCGAGGCGATGCGCAGGGCGAAGCACTTCTTGCCCAGGAGCGCGTTGCCGCCGTAACCCGAACCGTACGACCAGATCTCGCGCGTTTCCGGGAAGTGCACGATGTACTTGGTGTCGTTGCACGGCCACGGCACGTCGGCCTCACCGGCGGCGAGCGGCTTGCCCACGGTGTGCACGCACGGCACGAATTCGCCGTCCTCGCCCAGCACGTCATAGACCTTGCGGCCCATGCGCGTCATGAGCCGCATGTTCACCACCACGTAGGGCGAATCCGAGAGCTCGACGCCGATGTGGGCGATGGGCGAACCCAGCGGGCCCATCGAGAACGGGATCACGTACAGCGTACGGCCGCGCATGCAGCCTTCGAAGAGGCCGTTCAGCGTGCCACGCATCTCGGCAGGCTCGATCCAGTTGTTGGTCGGGCCGGCGTCATCCTTGTTCTCGGAACAGATGTAGGTGCGGTCCTCGACGCGCGCCACGTCCGACGGATCGGACCAGGCGAGGAACGAATTCGGCCGCTTCTCCGGGTTCAGGCGGCGCAGCGTGCCGGCCTTCACCATCATGTCACATAGTCTGTCGTACTCTTCCTGCGAGCCGTCGCACCATTCGATACGATCGGGCTGGGTGAGCGCGGCGATTTCGGCTACCCACGCCTTCAATCGTGCGTGGCGCACCCAGGTGGGCGCGTTCGCGTCCTGGGTGCTGGGGCTGACTGCAGCATTCATGAACGAAAAATCTCCGTGGTGATGCGGCCACCGCAGGCAACGCGGGAACCGCAACGCTCCCGCCGGCGTAGGGCGGGCATCGTGTCGGGGCGCACATTGTAAGGCCCCCGTCAAAAAAGGCCAGCCAACGTGACGGTTTAGGCCAATCGCGCGAAGGTTTTCGCCCGGGCGATTTGTCTTCTCAGGCATTTTTCGGTTACAACGTGGTCGCGCTCCGGTTCCCGGAGCGCACTTCGCGTGCTTTGCCGATGCGTCGCGCGACGCATCCGCAAAGCGCATCGCCTGGGTGCCCCTGCGCACCCGTCTGCTAGTTGTCGGTTTGTATTGGCGGCGCTGTCCGTCTTCCGCACAACCCCCTTAGCTCACTGGCGTTCCTCGTCAGCCCTCGCGGGCCGGCAAGGACACCCACGAACCTTAAGGAGGCAAATGCCATGCGTTCCCTCGAAGTCTCTCTGTCGGCCCGTGCCGCTTCCCCCGCCCTGCGTCTGCGCACCGCCATCGCGGCTGCCCTGATGTTCGGCGCTGCCGGCGCCGCCCAGGCCGCCGATGCCACCTGCGAACTCGATCGCACCGTGCGTTTCGGTGGCATGAACTGGGAATCCAACCTCGTCCTCGTCGACGTCCAGCGTACCATCCTCGAGAAGGGCTACGGCTGCAAGACCGAAGTCCTGCCCACCGAGACGCTGCCCGCTCTGGCCGCGCTCGAGCGCGGCGATCTGGACGTGAACACCGAAGTCTGGCTCAACAGCGTGGCCGATCCCTGGGCCAAGGCCGAGTCCACCGGCAAGGTCAAGCGCGTCGCCGACGTCTTCATGGGCGGCGAAGCGTGGTTCATCCCGCGCTACACCGCCGAGCGTCACCCGGAGCTGAAGTCCGCGGCCGATCTGCCCAAGTTCAAGGAAGCCTTCAAGGACCCCGAAGAGCCCAACAAGGGCCGCTTCTATGGCTGCCCGGCCGGCTGGGGCTGCGAAGTCGTGAGCACCAATCTCTTCAACGCGCTGGAGCTCGGCAACGACTTCACGCTCTATTCGCCCGGCACCGGCGCGGCGCAAAAGGCGGCCCTGTCCTCGGCATACCGCCGCAAGCAGGACGTGGCCTTCTATTATTGGTATCCCACGCCGCTCGTGGGCGCCATGGACCTGGTCAAGCTGGAATTGCCCGAGTACGACGCGAAGGCGCACGAGTGCCTGACCTCGCCCACGTGCAAGGATCCCCAGCCCAGCGCCTACCCGGAGAACCCGGTGTTCACCGCCCTGAATGCGGATTTCATGAAGGCCGCCCCGGAACTGACGAAGTTCTTCTCGTCGATGTCCGTGCCGCTGCCCGTCATGGACGCCACGCTCGCCCACATGGACGAGTCCGGCGACGACGCCGATCAAGTGGCCGAGTGGTTCCTCGAGAACCACGCTGACGTCTGGACCGCCTGGGTCCCCGAAGACGTCGCCAACCGCGTGAAGTCCTCGCTGTAATCCGACTTCCACGGCACTCCGCCGGCCCCGGGCGCGCATGACGCACCCGGGGCTTTCCGCCAGCCGCGCGCCGGGGCGATCGCCCTGTCCTGCGCGGCGGTCTCTTTCCGGAGCCGTTGTTCCTTGAGCTTTCCTCAACTCATTGCCCCGCGCGAGCTGCGCGGCAGCATCGACGCCTTCGTCGATCATCTCGTCACCGACTACGCCGACACCCTCTCCGAGCTTTCCCGCCCCCTGCTGCTGGCGCTGAACTGGCTCGAAGGCGTGCTGCGCCAATCGCCCTGGTGGGCCATCGTGCTCGCCGTCGTCGGCATCGCCTGGCTCGTGAGCCGACGCGTCGGCCTCGCCCTCGGCATGGGCGCCCTGCTCTGCGGCATCGGTCTTCTGGGCCTGTGGGACGCAGGCATGCAGACCCTCTCCCTCATGATCATGGCCACGCTGCTGTCGGTGCTGATCGGGATTCCGATGGGCATCGCCATGGCCCGCATCGACTGGCTGCGCGCCATCATGCGCCCGGTGCTGGATGTCATGCAGACCATGCCCAGCTTCGTGTACCTGATCCCCGTGGTGATGCTGTTCGGCCTGGGCAAGATCCCGGCCATCATCGCCACCGTCATCTACGCGGTGCCGCCGCTCATTCGTCTCACGGACCTGGGCATTCGCCTGGTCGACCAGGAAGTGCTCGAAGCCTCGCGCGCCTTCGGCGCCAATCCGCGCCAGCAACTCTTCGGCGTGCAGCTGCCCCTTGCCCTGCCCAACATCATGGCCGGCATCAACCAGACGACCATGATGGCCCTGTCGATGGTGGTGATCGCCTCGATGATCGGCGCACGCGGCCTGGGCTATGAAGTGCTGCTGGGCATCAATCGCCTGGAGGTGGGCCGCGGCCTGCTCGCCGGGCTGGCCATCGTGGTGCTGGCCGTGCTGTTCGATCGCATCACCCAATCCTATGGTCAGCGCGTGCGCGTGGGAGGCCAGCGATGAGCAAGATCGAAGTCCGCAACATCTACAAGGTATTCGGCGCCAAGCCTGAGCGGTGGCTCGCCGCTGCCCAGGCCGGCATGAGCAAGGAAGAGCTCCTCGCGAAGTCCGGCCACACGCTCGGCCTGCGCGACATCTCGCTCTCCATCGAGGAAGGCAGCATCTACGTCATCATGGGGCTCTCGGGCTCCGGCAAATCGACGCTGATCCGCCACTTCAATCGGCTCATCGAGCCGAGCGCCGGCAGCATCCTGGTCGATGGCGAAGACGTCACGCAGCTCTCCAAGCGCGGCCTGGAGCAGTTCCGCCAGCGCAAGATGAGCATGGTGTTCCAGCGATTCGGCCTCTTTCCGCATCGCACGGTGCTGGACAACGCCGCCTACGGGCTGCAGGTGCAGGGCGTGGCGAAAGCCGAGCGCGAGCGCCGCGCCACCGACTGGCTGGACCAGGTCGGTCTGGCAGGTTTTGCGCACCAGTACCCGCACCAGCTCTCGGGCGGCATGCAGCAGCGTGTGGGCCTTGCCCGTGCGCTCGCGACCGACGCCGAGATCCTCCTGATGGACGAGGCCTTCTCGGCGCTGGACCCGCTCATCCGCCGGGACATGCAGGATCAGCTGCTGCAGTTGCAGGCCAAGCTGAACAAGACGATCGTCTTCATCACGCACGACCTGGACGAGGCCCTGCGCCTGGGCAACCGCATCGCCATCCTGAAGGACGGCGAGCTGGTCCAGGAAGGCACGCCCGAGGACATCCTGCTGAGCCCGGCCAATGCATACGTGCAGTCCTTCCTGCAGGACGTGAACCGCAGCAAGGTGTTGAACGCAGCCCATGCGGCCAACCCCTCGCGGCTCACCCTCACCATGCGCTCGCGGCCCGCCCAGGTGCTCGAACGCATGCGTGCGTTGGACTATGCGTATGCGCCGGTGCTCGATGGCAAGCGGCTGGCCGGCGTGCTCACGCGAGAACGCGCGCGTGACGCCGTCGATGCGGCAAGCCGGGACATCTCGGCCTACGTGGACGAGATGGCCTCCGTGCCGGCCGGTACCAATCTGGAGGACGTGCTCGGCCACCTGCTGCGCACGGATGCCCCGCTGGCCGTGACGGACGACAACGACGAATTCGTCGGCATGCTGTCGCGCGCGAAGGTCGTGGAGCTGGTGACGCCGCCAGAGGCGCCGGTGGAGGAAGCGGCCGAGGCATCTGCAGACGCAGACGTCGGGGCAACCGCCGAAGCCACGCCCGAACGGGCTGCCTGAGGGTGGTGGGCAGCCGGCATATGTTGGCGCTGGCGGCCCACTCCCTTGACCCCACGACGGCCCCCGGGTGGCCACCCCGCCACCTCTGCAACGCACGCGTACCGCCCTAGCAGGCCCAGTCGAAGATCATCTGGCGCAGGCAAAGCTGGGCATTGCCGCCCCCGAAGTTGAAGGCGCCGAACGCTTCCTCGAACTCCAGATAGTGTGCCGAGGCATCGAGGTAGCCCTGCATCGGGAACATCGTGCCACCCAGGTGCGCCACCGCGCCGGCGAACCGCGGCAGGTCCATCGCCTGGCCCTCGTCACTGTAGGCCGGCACGTAGCCGCTACGCTTGTTCTGATGTTCCCATTCGCGGGGTGGACGCCCCACGTTCGGATCGCCCTCTCGCCCGGTCGTGCTGATCGGCCAGCCGAAGTGCAGCGCTTCTGGCGCCGGCAAGGCCTTCCAGGCCTGCACCGCAGACGAATCCGAGAAAGGCAGGTGATACGGCCCGAAGACGTCGCCGCAGGTGCCCTTCAGCCACGCCGGCTCGCGCCCGGCCAGTGCCGGAATCGGCGGCACCGCGGGCGGCGTGGCCAGCGGCGCATCGAACTGCGCCTGCGTCAGCCACACCAGCCGGTATTCCTCCCCCACGGCGCCCTGCAACCGATGATGATGCGCGGGCAGCGATGCGTAGTACGGCGCGAGGGGCCCGAACCGGGGGTCGCTGGCCGACGAGGCGCCGTCTCCCAGGCCCGCCACCCACGCCGAGAGCCCATCGAGCGGACGGTCCTGCTCCAGCGGATCGTCCACGAAGAGCGTGATCGCAACGAGATCCGGGCCCTGGGTACGGTAGGCTTCGGGCAGCCGCAAGGTGAAGGCATGCCGCATCGGCAGGCCACTGCGCCGGCTGAGCGGCCAGTGGGCGGGCTCGATGCCGGGCGGCAGGCCCAGGCACCAGCCCTGAGCCGGACGACGATCGAGCGACACGGGCGGTGCGATGGAGAGATCGAAGGCCTCGATCAGGCTCGGGTCCGCATCCTGGAAGGGACGTTCCGGGTACCTGGCCTGCGGATCTTCGAGCTGGATCGTGCCCACCACGCCATCGCGCAGGCCCACGCTCAACGCCACGCCGTCCTCCAGCACCGTCTCCACGAGGCTCCAGCCGTACTTCTGGAGCTCGGGCAGCGCCGCAACGGCCTTGCCTTGCGGATGCACCTGTCGCAACGCTTCTGCCGTCATGCCCAGGGAAACGCCTGCGATCGGCTCCTGCTGAGGAAACTTCATCCCGAAGCGCACGAGGCCCAGCCGACCATCCGCGCCTGCCCGGGCGCTCAACTCGGGGCCGAAGAGATGGCCTTCGTCGTGCGGGTCCGGCGGCTTGGGCGTATTGCCTGTGGCCGCATACCAATCGGCCAGGGGCGCGCCAGGGCGCAGGCGATTGAGCTTCAAGGTGTCAGCCATCGGCGCCTCCCCTGCCTCGGGCGCCCGCCAGCGTAGGGCAACCCTGCGGCGTCATACGGTCTTCACCTGCGCTTCGAGGGTGGACTTCAACTCGGGGGCAAGATTCAGACGACGCGCGAGCTCATCCAGATAGGCGCGCTCCATGAAGCTCTCCTCGTCGACGACAAGCAGGCTCGCGAGATACATCTCGGCCGCCATTTCCGGGGTCTGTGCATGGGTGGCCACCTGGGCGGGATCCAGCGGGCGAGCCAGTTCTTCCTGCACCCACGGTCGGTCCTGAGCTTCGCCCAGACGCACCAGCTCGCCTTCGAGCAGGCCGCGCTCGGCGTCGCCGATGTGGCCATCGGCCTTGGCCGCCCCGATCATGGCGATGAGCACGGCCTTGCTGTGCTGCTCGACCTCGGGTGCGGGAAGACGGTCCATCGTGCGGGGCGCCGGCAAGGCCGCCGGCATCGTGGCCGGCGCGTCCGAGGGCGCAGCCTGGCCACTCTGGGTGGTCTGCCATTGCTGGTAGGCCTTGAACGCGAGCGCGCCCAGCGCGGCCATGCCGCCGTACTTGACGGCCTTGCCGCCGTACTTGCGCGCCCCCTTGCTGCCCATCAGCAGGCTGATGGCCCCGCCGCTCAAGGCGCCGGACAGCATGGGCGAGAGCCCGCCCCCTTTCCCGCCCCCCGAAGATTGGACTTGGCCAGCCGCCTGGCGAACCAGCCCCTGGCCGGACTGCAACAGTTGATCGAGTAACTGACGTGCACTCATGAGGTTCTCCGATACGCAGGCAAAGGTGTTGGGATCGTATCGGAGACGACATGCAACAGGTGTGACGGCGGTGCCACTTCCCGTGACCACTTGCAAGCAGGCACGCAGCAGATCGGATCTGCGCGATGGGGCAGGAATGTACCCCCCTATGGCGCCGCACCTGGGAAATAATCAGACATCTCGTTGCCGCGGCAATGATGTCGGACGACGGGCGCGAACGCCTGGTCAAGGGCATGGACGCCGTCATGAGCGATCCGGCCGTCATCGGGATGATCGAGTCGGATGGCCGGGGCGTGTTGAACGTGAGCGGCCACGCCGCCAGCATCGAATTCATCCGGTCCGAGATCGACAAGTTCAAGGCCGTCGCGCAGGGCTTCGACCTGCGCTGAGCAGCGATACGTCTGTCGGCCAAGCCATGCTGGCGGTTTGAGCTCACCGTGTAACGGCCCGTCGCTTTCCGGTAACGACTTGCAAGCGCCGGGCTCGGCTGGCTCACTCCACGCGGGCACCAGAGACGGCCACGATCTCCTGGTAGCGGTCTATCTCGGCCTGGAAGAATGCGCCGAGGGCCTCGGGAGACTGCGGCTCGCGCAGGATCGCCCCCATGTCGAGCAGTCGGGAGCGCACATCAGGCATCGCCAGAACCGCAGTGATTTCGGCGTTCAGGTGCGATACGATCGGCGCGGGAGTGTCTCGCGGCGCGGTGATGGCGTACCAGGCAGACGCCTGCATGGCAGGCAGGCCCGCCTCCGCCAGGGTCGGTACATTGGGCAACGCGGGCAGACGTTCCGGGGCTGCCACGGCCAGCGCCCGCAGCGCGCCCGCCTTCACCTGGGCAAGTGAACCCGTGTCGAGCATGAGGTCAACCTGGCCTGCCAGCAGATCGGCAACCGCCGGACCACTGCCCTTGTACGGTACGTGGACGATCTCTGTGCCCATGAGATGATTGAACATCGCCCCCGCAAGGTGCTGGGAGGAACCCACGCCGCCAGAGGCATAGTTCAGCTTGCCCGGATTTTCTCGGGCGAAGGCCACCAGATCGGTAGCGCTGGCAAAGGGGGACGACTTGGGGACTTCCAGAATGTTCGGAATCGAGGCAACGAAGGCGATGGGCGTGAAGTCCTTTGCAGCGTCAAAGCCCAGACGGCTGTAGAGGTGCGGATTCGCGGCATTCGTGGAGCTCGTGGCCATCAGCAAGGTGTAGCCGTCGGCGGGCTCGCGAACAAAGCTCGCGGTGCCGATGTTGCCGCCGGCACCAGCCTTGTTGTCCACGATGACAGGCTGCCCCAGGCGCTGGCCCAGATGCTGTGCGAGGATGCGCGCAAGGGCATCGGTGGCGCCGCCTGGCGGCCAGGGCACCACCAGCTTCACGGGTTTGTCTGGATAGGTGGCGTGCGCCGATGCGAGCGGCGCACACAACAAGCCGAGCATGGCCAGCGCCGTTGCGCTGCGTGCCAGGAATGAACGCATGGGATGTCTCCTAGTTCTAGTGGGGAAGTCGAGCGCGATCAGGGTCGCGTAGGCAAGCTGTTCGCCAATGCTGCGTCGATCCAGCGCTCGTCGTAGTCGCCGCGTTCGATCGACGCCAGTGTGGCCGCTTCATCCGCGAGCTTGCGGCGCGCGGCGCCCGCCAGCATCACGGCATCCTGTGGCCGCACGAACACGACGCCGTCCTCGTCACCGAGAACGAGATCCCCCGGATGCACGGGCTGTCCGTCGAGGACGACGAGTTCACCGACCTCCCCCGGTCCGAGCTTGTAAGGACCGCGGTGAGTCACCGCGCGGGCATAGCAGGGAAATGCCGCTGCGCGAAACGCAGCGACATCGCGAACGGAGCCATCGATCACGAACCCCGTGGCACCGCGCTTTTGCGCAAGCTTCATGAGGATCTCGCCGACCAGCGCACGCTCTTCAGAACCCCCGCCGTCGATCACGAGGACGTGACCTGGGCGCACTTGTCGCAACGCATCATGGATCGCGAGGTTGTCGCCTGCGCGCACACGCACGGTCAGCGCGGTGCCACGCAGCCAGGAATCGCCGTGTTGGGGACGCAGCGTATGGGTGCCTGCGAGTCGGCCGAGGCAGTCACTGACGGCGGATGTCGGAATTCCTTCGAAAAGGTCCAGCGCGCTGGCGGCGTCGGCGGAAGAAATCATGCAGCTCTCGCAATGAAGGAAGTGGCGAGACGACTGTAATCATCCTTGAAACGTCGAAAAAGCGATAAATTTCGACAACAACTCATGAACTTTTCGACATGCCCACCTTCAAGCAACTGGAGGCCTTCGTATGGGCCGTGCGTCTGCGCGGTTTCGCTCAGGCCGCGCAGCATCTGCACATCACCCAGTCCACGCTGTCCAAGCGCATCGCCGAGCTGGAGTCCACGCTGGGCGACACCCTGTTCATCCGAGCCGGGACGCGCGCGGTGCCGACCGCCGCCGCCCAGGACATCCAGGCCAGCGCCGAGCAGCTGCTGAGTTTGCGCGAACGCCTGCGCCAGCGCGTGGATGTGAGGCCGCCTTCCGGGCGTGTTGCTTTCGGGGTGACCGAGCTCGTGGCAAGCACCTGGCTTCCCGGCTGGGTGGCGCACATGCGGCAGGCGTACCCGGGTGTGGAGCTGGAGCCCTACGTCGACGTGTCCTGCGCGCTCATCGAGCGCCTGCGCGCCGGCCAAATCGCGCTGGCGGTCCTGCCCCTTTCACCCGTGGACGATACGCTCGCCAGCGAGGAGATCGCACAGGTGTCGTTCGCCTTGATGGCCAGCCCCGCCCTGTCCCCGCCCCCGCGCCTGGACAACGACGCGCTGGCGCGCTGGCCCATTCTTGCGCAATCCGGTGGCTCGGGACTCACGGAACGATTCGACGCTTGGGCGCTCACGCATGGCCTCACGTTGCAACGCAGCCTGGCCAGCAACAGTCTGGTGGCCATCAGCGAGCTGGTCTTGGCGGGTCTCGGCGCTGCCTTCCTACCCGTTGAGCCTTATCGGGAACATCTTGCCCAGGGGCGCCTGCGCCGCATCGAAGGGCCGGTACCGTGGCCGCGCCTGCCGTACTTCGTGGTGGCCTGCAGGCAAACACCGTCGCGCGCCGTCCAGGCCCTGCATGACACGGTGACGCGCAATTGCCGCCCTTCAAACGCAGCCGAGTGACGATTGCGGCGTGCGCGTAATGGCCGCGCGGCGCGGCCAGCTCAGGCACGGACGGCCGGGTGATGCGGCATGAGGCATCGGCACGCATCACCAGCCTCCAAACCTTGGCCACCGTGTGCACGCGTCCTCAGACTCGCCATCATGGACCAGCACGTAGTGGCTATGTTGCGCGGCGGTAGCGCAGGCATGGTTGGGAAGAATCCTGAGCGGCGTGCCGATCGGCAACATGGGCGTTGCGTGCGGATCGGTGCGATGGCACAGAATGCCGTGCTCCTGGTTCGCGTCGCTCACCACCAGATCGTCCAGGAGTTCACCCTTGACGTCGCAGACCATGCCGTAGCCTTGATCGATGGGCTGCTTTGCGGTGCCCCGATCGCGTGACAGCGCCATCCACCCGGCATCGGTGATGAGCCAGCCTTTGTCACGCTGGTGTCCGATGACGGTGCACTGCACCGACAAGGCAATGTCCGAGACCTCACACACGCCGATGCCATGCATCACGAGATCGAAGAACACGAAGACGCCCGCCCGCACTTCGGTGACGCCGTCGAGGTTGCGCGCAAAGTGGGCGGTCGGCGTACTGCCCACGCTCACGACAGGCGCCGGATAGCCCGCCTCGCGCAAGCGCTGCGCTGCCCGCACGGCCCCCGCCCGCTCCTGCTCGGCGCAGGCTTCGATGGCAGCCCGAGACCGTGCGAGGTAAGAATCCCCGGCGTGCGCCATGACCCCAGCCAGCCATGCGCCCTCGCCTTCGGTCCGGCCCAGCGCTGCGGCAATCTCCAGCAACTGCCCGTCTTCTGGCTTGACGCCCGCGCGGTGACCATCCGTGTCGATCTCGATGAGCACCGGCAACGACAGACCTGCTTCTCTGGCATGCGTGGCAGTGGCGGTCGCCGCCTCGAGGTTGTCCAGAACGACGGTAAGACGGCGCCCGCACGCACCAGCCGCTCGACGTGCGGCAGCTTGGTCGGCACCACGCCGACCGCATAGAGGATGTCCTGCCAGCCCTGCTCGAGAAAACACTCAGCCTCCTTCAGCGTGGACACCGTGATCGGCATCCCCGGCGGGCCCAGGCGGCGGGTGACATCGATCGACTTGTGCGTCTTCACATGGGGACGGAACACCACGCCGAAGGGCTGCAGGCGCTCACGCAAACGCGCAATGTTCCGGTCCATCCGGGTGCGGTCGAGCACCAGAAACGGCGTCTCCAGATCGTGTAACGAGAAGGACATGGGCGACTCAATCGACTTTGACATGCTTGGACTCGAGAATGAGCCGCAGCCGTGCGATCTCGCTGGAGACGCGCGTGGCCAAGGCCTCTGGCGTATTGGTCTGAGCGCTCGGGGAGGTGACCCCGACGGCACGTATTTGCTGAAGCAGTTCGGGGTCGCTCAGGGCGCGCCGGATGGCGTCATTGAGCTGCCGGACGACGGCGGGTGGCGTTCTCGCGGGCGCGAAGAGTCCGTTCCAGGAACGGAAATCGATGTCTGTCGCGCCGCTGCGCTGCGCCGTCGTCGTCTGGTCACACACGAAGTCGGTCTCCCAACGCGTCGGCTGCGCTCGCGGGCAGTCCGACTTGTGTGGCGGCCTCCCGCACCAAGATCTCGTAAGGACGATGGGCCCCGCGAGCGTACGTGAGACGCAGGCAGGCCGCGCGCCATTCATGTCCCTCGGCCTCTCCCTGTGCGACATCGTTCCACAGCGTCCAGGAATCGAGCAACGCGGTCAGCAGATCAAAGAGCATAACGTCGTAACGGCGGGTCATGGCAGGCACTCGGTGAAGGTGAATGCGTTCAGTGTAGGAACCTGAGTGCCATAATGGGTTAATGAAAAATCACTTCTTCATTCACCGTTGGGTTAAGAATGAACCTGGATGTGGACGACCTGCGCTTCATCACCGCACTGGATCGTGCTGCGCAGGGAACCGAAGCCTTCGACGTCGTGGTGAGCATCGGGGCCATTCCCGACTCGCGCTGGGTCGCGCATCGCATCGCGCCCAGTCGGCGCATCCTGTGCGCCTCGCCCGCCTATCTGCGGCAGGCGCCGCCGCTGCAAATACCGGTGGATCTTGTGCAACACGCCTGCCTGGTGCTGCGCGAGAACGCCGAGGACGACGGCGAGACGATCCGTCAATGGTGCGTTGCCGGCAAAGGCATCATGCTGCGCTCGGAGTGGGACGTGGCCGAGGGGCTGGCGACAGGCACCCTCGTACCCTTGCTGCCGCACTACCGCGCGCCGGATGCAGACATCACGGCGCTGGTGCCCCAGTCTCGAATTGCCTCGACGCGGGCGCGGCTCTTCACCACCGCGCTGAAGCAGGCATTCCGACCTCGCCCCCCTTGGCGGCCCGCGTGAGACGACACGCAGCGGCAGTATGATGGGTTCACACCGCGCTGGCACTAGGCCTGCGCTTCCTCGTTTCCCAGGAGATTCCATGAAGCTCTACTTCAGCCCCGGCGCCTGCTCGCTCTCGCCCCACATCACCGCCGTCGAACTCGGCATGTCGGTCGATCTTGTTCAGGTCGACCTGCGTGCCCATCAGACCAAGGATGGCGCGGATTTCTATGCCATCAACCCCAAGGGTTACGTCCCGGCGCTGCAACTGGACGGCGGCGAGGTCATCACCGAAGGCCCGGCCATCGTGCAGTACCTGGCCGACCAGAAGCCCGATGCCGGCCTCTTGCCGCCGGCGGGGTCCGTGGCACGCGCGCAGGTCCAGGCGTGGCTCACCTTCATCGGCACGGAGCTGCACAAGAACTTCAGCCCGCTTTTCAAGCCGGATTCCACGGACGACATGAAGGCACGTGCGCGCGACATGATCGGCAAGCGCTTTGCCTACGTGGAGCAACAGCTGGCGAATCAGGACTACCTGACGGGCGCGCAGTTCAGCGTTGCGGACCCGTACCTCTTCGTCATGCTGACGTGGGCCGAGCGCATGCAGATCGACATCGGCGCCTATCCGAAGCTGCAGGCCTTCAAGGCGCGCGTCGCGGCACGTCCCGCTGTGCAGCAGGCCATGCGCGAAGAAGGATTGCTCGGCTGATGCCGGGGCGGCCTCAGGCCGCCTGATCGACGGTGGCTGTGGCCGCGCCAGGCACCGCGGCCTCGCCCGCTTCGGCGTTGCGCAGCCGCCCCTTGCGGTCATGCCGGATCCGCAGCGAACGCGTATGGCGCCACAAGGACAGACGGCGCGGCGCCATGCGCGCAAAATCGGCCACTTCGGGGCGGGTATCGTCGAGCGGATCGCCGGCCTCACCTTCTTCGGCCGCCAGCAGCACGCGCCGCACCGGCGCAAGCAGCAGCATGCCGAGCAGGATGGCGAGCACGATCACGGCATAGAGCGCGAGCAAGCTGACGTCACCCAGTTCGCCCGTCGACGTGAAAAAGTGGCGCCAGGCGTAGATCAGCACGCCGGCCCAGAAGAGCGCGAAGAGAACCGGCCGTATGGCACGCAGCCAGACATACTTGCCGTAAGCCTTCCAGGTGGGCTGTGCGCGCCGGAAATCCGCGAGCGACACACGGGCCGCGTCCAGGATTGGCTCCGGATGCGGCTGGGCCCAGAAGCGCGGACGCTCCGGGGGCGTGACGGCGGGCTGTGACGCGGTGCCGGTGGCGTGCGCGTTGGCACTGTCAGAGTTCATCAGTCAATCCTCGATCAGGGCTGCGCCAAACCGCACGCTGGCCGGCGCGGCGCAAAAGAACCATGGGCAGCGCCAGCACGCTGGTGATCATGTTGAGGGTCCAGAAGGCGAAGGGATACCAGATCGTCCAGACCAGGTAGCGCAGGATCTGGCGGTCGTAGTGGCGATCGATCCACAGGCTCACCGCCATCTGCAGCATGCAGGTGATGCCCAGCAGCACGCCATGCCACTCGGGCCAGAAGCCCACGGTCTCCCAATCCACGGGAAACACCATCTCGATGAAGCCGACGGTGAGCACGAAGAGCATGGCGTACGCCCACACCACGCTCGCCACGTACTCCAGGTAGATCGGCCACATCTGGGCGTGGCGCGGATTCACGATCATGCTCGTGTAGCGCAGGATGGTCTGCACGCCGCCCACCGCCCAGCGCTGCCGCTGGCGGTACAGGCCACGCAAGGTTTCCGGCATCAGGATCCAGCACAGGGCCCGCGGCGCGAAGCGCAGGCGCCAGCCCGCGAGCTGCAGCTTCCAGCTGATGTCGATGTCCTCGGTCATGACATCGGGGCTCCAGAAGCCTGCCTCGAGCAAGGCCTTGCGGCGAAAGAGCGCAATCACCCCTGACACGGTGAAGAGCCGGCCGAAGAGCTGCTGCGCGCGCTTGATGAGTCCGATCGTGGAGGAGAACTCGCCCACCTGCATGCGACCCAGCAACGAGGTGCGCGTGCGGATGCGCGGATTGCCGGTCACGGCGCCGACCTTCTCCGAGCGCAACATGGGCAGCATGAGCCAGGCGATGGCATCGACGTCCAGCAACGCGTCGCCATCCGTGCCGAGGATGTATTCGCCATTGGCCAGCAGCGTGGCCGTGTTCAGACCGACCGCCTTGCCCTGGTTGCCATCGTGATGCAGCACGCGCAGGTTGCCGTACACCGCGGCGAGCGAATCGAGGATGGCCGCGGTGGCGTCGGTGCTGCCGTCGTTGACCGCGATGACCTCGAACGCCGGGTAGCGTGAGCGCATCAGCTGGTCGATGACGTCGCGCACGCCGGCTTCCTCGTTGTAGCAAGGCACCACCACCGTGACGAGCGGCGTCTGCGGCAGCAAGGTGAGCGGATCGATGCGTTCGTGCCGCCGGCGCTCGAAGACCAGCGCATGGGCGAGCCCACCCCCGATCCAGACGTAGGCCATCAGGAAGGGGTAATAGAACACGTAGGCGTAGACGAACGATGCAAAGCCGCTGTCCAGAAGATTTGCCATCATGGCGCTTACCTCTGGCTCGGCCACAGCGTCAGCGCGGGCGGCGTGTCCAGCCCGTGGACGCTGCCTGGCAACAGCCCCCGTACCGACAGGGCTTCCCGAAGCACCGGCACGCCCGGTTGTCCGAGAATGAAGTCGTCGGGGTAGTAGGCCAGATGCCGGGCGCCTGCACGATGCAACGTGAACCATTGCCGTGCGAGCTCGTCATCGGGCACGGCCTGGCCCGTGCGCCAGTCCCGCGCCTGGATCTGGAACACCGTGCGCTCGATGCCACCGGGCGTAGCGTGGGCACGCGCCACGAGCGACTGCAACCAGGCGTGCGGATCCGACACGTGCTCCATGTAGGGCATGGCCATCACGGCAACATAGTCGTAAGCCGCCAAGGCATCGGCGTAATCCTGGGCGAACCACGCCCCCGTCTCGGGCGCCAGCACCGGTCTTGCATAGAGGTTGCGCGCGGTGATGAGCCCTGGCCGCCACTGGGCGACGCGTTGGGCGAGCGCCAGGGTGAAGGCGGTGAGATACCGCGTCTTGGCCTGGGCCCAGCGCTCGCTGGCCGCGGTGTCTGCCCGGATCGCCGCGATGTCTGCCGGCAAGCCCCAGGCGGCGTAGGTCTGCAGCGCCAGCGGGCTCGCGTCCTCGTCATCGCCCAACAGGGCGTCGTCATGAAAGAGGATGCCAGCAAAGGTGGCATGCCGGCCCAGATCCTCGTAGATGTCCCCGATCATGGCGCGCACGTCCGGGTCGAAGGGGGTCAGCCGGTGATAGCGCACGTCGCCCTCGGCCGTCGGGGTCGGCGTGTCGACATGCGGCACGCCCGCGCGGTGCGTGACCGTGCGACCTGCCAGCGGATGCCCGGCAGGCAGGCGATACGCGAGCACCGGCATCCAGGCATAGACCTGCACCCCGGTGCGCGTGCGCAACTGCCAGGCGACCCGATTGAAGAGATCCGCGCGCATCGGCAGATGGCGGTTCGGGAAGTACAGGGCGTCCGCGGCGCCGTCGCCATCCGGGTCCGCAAAGGCCTGCAGGAACACCGAACGCGGCCCCACCGCCTGCACCCGCTCGAGCAGCGCACTGAGATTGCGCTCCTGCTGCGCCGGGTCCGGGTCATAGACATAGTCCAGATCGACGTGCATGGCGCGGTTGAGCGGGAAGATGCTGCCGTCGCCTGCCGGCGCGCGAAAGAGCGTGTGGTCCGGCACGGTCATGTCGTAGGTGGCCAGCCCGCGTCGGAGGGTCTGCAGCGGCACGTCAGGGGTGTTCGCGCCTTCCTGCAGCGTGAAGGTGATCGGCATGCCGGCATCGCGCGCCAGCGCCAGCGCCGATTCGGTGTAGGCGCCGTAGGGCCATACCATCACGCGCACGGGCACGCCCGTCTGCGCCTCGATGAGCGCACGGCTGCGGCGCAGGTCCTGCCCGACACGATCGGCGTAGGCCTCGACACTTTCATAGCGGCCGGTCTGCGCGTCGTAGGCCAGCGTGGCCGCGGCCGGCTGGGCATTGCCCTGCGCATTGCCCGGCACGCCCCGGTGCATGCCATCGCTATGGCTCGCGAATTCGATGAGGCCGGAGGCGGCCATCTCGCGCACCTGATCCCAGGACAGGAAGTTCTCGCGCGCGGTGAGCTGCGCTTGCTGGAGTCCGCTCGCCACCAGGGGCTGGCCCTGCGGCTCGCGCATCCACTCGGTGACCAGAGCGACGACGGCCGGATAGCCGAACTCGCGCAGCAGCGGGAAGGCCTTCTCGTACGTGCTGACGTAGCCATCGTCGAAGGTGAGCAGCACGGCGCGGGGCGGCAGCGGCGCGCCGCCGGCGCGTGCGTCGATGATCTGTTGCAGGCTCACCGGATGGTAGTCCGCTGCTTGCAGCCATGCGAAGAACTCGGCCAGCGTGGTCTCGTCGATGGCGGTGGGCTCGGGTGCTGTCGCAAAGGTCGCCCGCACGTCGGTGCGCACGTCATGAAAGGCGATGGCGCGAAAGGTCTGGCCGTCGTCCGGATCCGGCGGTGGCAGCCGTTGGGCACTGGCCGGCGTGAGTATCGCCAGGGCCAGCAAGAGGCCGACGCCTGCGCGCAGCACGCGGCGCAGTTCGCGACAGGCCGCGAGGAACGGGGTGGCTAGGCGAGCAATCATGGCGCGATCGGCATGGTCAGGGTGAGAAAGAGGTCGTGCCGGCGCTCGGCCACGCCGTCGTAGGGATGACTGCCGGTACCGATGCCATAGCGCAGGGCGAAGGTCTCGCCCACCCGCCACTCGTGGACGTAGCGCACTTCCCAGAGCGCGCCACCGCCGAAGCCTGCCTGCCGGTACACCCCGCTCGTGGCCTCGATAGCTTGCACGAAGCGACGGTCGTCGAGCTTCCACGTCAGGAACTCGGCCCGCGCGGTCACGCGCGCGGCGCTCTCGCGCGAGGGGCTGAAGTACGGCACGTCCTGCTGGGCGTAGCGTCCCGTGTCCAGCGACACGGTGGTGTCGAACTTGAAGCGCGGGCCAGACACCCAGCGCTCGTTCCAGTCCACCCCCAGGCCCTGACGGCGGTTGCCGTCAGAAAAGTCCAGCAGGCCATAGCGCAGGGAGACGTTGCGCTCGTCGCTCGCGAGCCAACGCGCCGTCAGGCCCACATCCCGGGCACCGATGCCGGCCGCACGGGCCCGCCAGGGCGTCTGAAGGCTATGGGTGTCCGCCTCGGCCAACAGGCGCCAGGCATCGCCGGCGCGGTACGACACGTTGACGGCAGCCCCTTGCCGCGGCGCGCCGCTGCTGGCGTGATGGACTTCGCCTGCGGCCATCCAGCGGCCAGATTCCCATTGCAGGCCCAACCCGGTGCGGGCCAAACGCAACCGCTCCTCGTCCACCGTGGCCTGCGCAAACACCTGGCGCGCGAAGACCCGCCAGCCGTCGGCCAGCAGGGGTGAGGACAGCCGCACGTCCGCCCGGGCGTCCCGGTTGGACAGCGTGCCGCCATCGCGCGCGGCGCCGGCTTCGACCTCCAGACGCGTCGCCCGGTAGGTGCGCAGCGAGCGGTCGGCGTTGCGCACGGCGATCGCCTCGGGCGCCTCCGCCTGGAGCACCGCGAGCCGCTCGTGGGCCTCGCGATGATGGCCGCCGACTGCAAGGCGCCGATGTGCCCCGCACGCGCGGCGACGTCGTCCGGGTGATCCGTGGCGAGTGACTCATAGAGCGCGACGGCGTGCTCCGGGCGTTCCTGACGCTGCGCGACCTGCGCCTGCCCGGCCCGCAGGCCGGCGTGCAACGGCGCCTGGCTGACGAGCAGATCGAAGCGCGCGCGCGCCTGCGCCACGCGGTCGGCGTAGAGCAGGCTCAGGGCGCGCAGATGTTCGACCTGCGTGCGATCCGGGTTTGCCCGCCCCGCCTCGGGCGTGAGGCGCAGATAGGCCGGTGTTGCGGCCTCGAGCTCGCGCAGCAAGGCCTCGGCCTGCGTGAACCGCGCCGTGTCGAGATAGGCGAAGACCAGGCCGACGTGAACGTCGCTCGGCACGGGCAGCGCCTCACCGCCATCGCGCAGCGCGGCCTCATAGAGCGGCACGGCGAGATCCGAGCGGCGCTGGAATTGGTGGGCGCCGGCGGCGGCCGACAGGACGTAATACGGCGCCGCGCCCCAGCGCTGGACCCGGGCCTCATAGCGCGCGAGCACGTCGGCGTAGCGGCCCAGGGCCGCCAGCGCCACGATCTCGTCGTCGTCCAGACGGCGCGCAATCGCCTGCCATTCCGCGGGATCGGTCTGCCCGGTGGCCGTGGCCTGCGCCTCGCCGTGAACAAGTTGTGCGCGCAACGGGGCGATACGGGCGTAGACCGCGTGCAGCGCCGCATGGCGTGCCGGGCCCTCGCCCGTGCGCTGATCACGCTCGCGCACGGCCCAGCGCAGCGACTGACCAAGGGCCTGCTGGGCCAGCTCGGCCGCCTCGAGCATGCTGAACTCGGCGGTGTCGCGCGCCATCGCGTCTCGCGCATAGGCATCGCCCGCCGCCGGCGCGCCGAGCTCGGACAGCAGAAAGGCCGGCGCCCGATTCGCGTACGCATGCGCAGGGGCCAGCGTGCGCACCGCCTGATAGATGGCCAGGGCGTGCAGCGGTTGCGATCGGGCCTCCGCGAGGGCGCCACGCACTTCCAGCAATGCCACCTTGCGGGGCTGGCTGGCCCCGGCATCCTGCGCCAACTGCTGAACCGTGGTATCGGCCTGGGCGAAGTGGCCCTGGTCGATCTGCCAGAGGGCCAGCTGCACGCGGGCATCCCAATCCTGAGGCGCCCGCGACAGCCACGCCTGGATGGCTGCGCCCTGGAGTTCACGGTCTGCCTGGTCCCGCGCGGCGGCCGTGGCCGCGGGCAGCGCATAGGTCGGCAATGCCGACGGCCCCAGGCGCCGTGCGGCTGCCACGGCGGATGCCGCGTCCCGGGACTCCCAGGCGGCGACGACGAGATCGGCCGCCACGCGCCGGCGCTCGTCGGGCACGGCGACCGAGGCCTCCCATCGCCGCAGGACAGGCACGGCCTCGCGCCACGTGCGCTCGCCCGAGCGCACGTCGGCGATCAAGGCATCGTGGGTCGCGGGGTCGTAATTCGTCGTTGCTGCCAAGCTGGCGCTGGCGCTCAGCGTCAGCGCCAATCCCAGCCAGAAATACCGCGTGCGTCGCTTATTTTTTGCGTTGTACGCAATCTTGCGCCGGTTCTGCGCCCTGCCCTGCATCGTGGCCCCTATGGGTTAGGTCATCGGCTGTGAACCTGCCGTCCTCGGACCTAACCGAAGGAAGAGCTGCTACAGACGCTGCGAAGCGGCTAGTATCCTTGAGAGGATTGAAACAGTGCGTGAGGCCCAGTAAGGGAGTTTCTGTGTCTTGCGTGCAAATCACCTACCTTGACAAGGCCCGCCGTAGTCGCTCGCCCTGCGGACGTAAACTATGGAGACGCCCGCTGACAATTCGCATTGTCGGTGCGGTCGTGGCGCAACACCCCGTCGTCAGGCGAAGCCGACTTGACACGGCTGATAGACTGGCAGGTTACCCCCCGAATTCGAGGCCACGCCATGGACCGCGCCTTCTCCAGCCTGCCGCTCTCGCCGGCCATGCTCGCCAATCTCGCCCAACTCGGCTATGCCGAGATGACGGACATCCAGGCCAAAAGCCTGCCGGAAGTCCTGGCGGGACGCGACCTCATCGCCCAGGCCAGCACGGGCAGCGGCAAGACGGCCGCCTTTGCGATCGGTGCCCTGCACGCCCTGAACACGACGTTCTTCGCCCCCCAGACGCTGGTGCTCTGCCCGACGCGGGAACTCGCCGACCAGGTGGCACACGAGTTCCGGCGCCTGGCCAAGTTCGCCGGCAACATCAAGGTGGTGGTGCTGTGCGGCGGCGGGGTGTCCGTGCGACGGCAGGCCGACACGCTGGAGCACGGCTCGCACGTGATCGTCGGCACCCCGGGGCGCATCGCCGATCACCTCGAGCGCGGCACGCTCAGCCTCTCGCGCATCCGCACGCTGGTGCTGGACGAAGCCGACCGCATGCTCGACATGGGGTTCAAGGACATCATCAACGCGATTGCCCGTGAATGCCCGGAGCGCCGCCAGACGCTGCTCTTCTCGGCCACGTATGAAGACAACATCCGGCAGGTGAGCGCGCGTCTCTTGCGCGATCCCGTGGAGGTGCGCGTGGCTGCGCTGCACGACGCGAGCACCATCGAGCAGCACGTCTTCGAGGTGGCGCCGGACGCACGCACCCGCACGGTCGACACGCTGCTGCGGCACTTCCGGCCGGAATCCACCCTCGCTTTCTGCAACACCAAGGCGGCATGCGACGTGCTGGCGCAGGCGCTGCAGGATCAAGGCCATGACGCGCTCGCACTGCACGGCGACATGGAACAGCGTGACCGCGACGTCGTACTGACGGAGTTCGCCAATGGCAGCTGCACCGTGCTGGTGGCCACCGACGTGGCCGCCCGCGGGCTGGACATCAAGCAACTCGGCGCGGTCATCAACGTCGAGGTGAGCCGCGACCCGGAGGTGCACATCCACCGGATCGGGCGCACCGGCCGCAATGGCGAACAGGGCCTCGCCCTCACGCTATGCACGCCACGCGAGATGCACTACATCGAACGCATCGAGACCTATCAGGGACAGCGCGCCCAGTGGGCAGACGCCAGCCGCCTCTCGCCCAAGGGCGGCGCGCTGCGCGCGCGCTATGTGACCGTGGCGATCCAGGGCGGACGCAAGGACAAGCTGCGCCCGGGCGACGTGCTGGGCGCGCTCACCGGTCCGGGCGGCCTGACGGGCGAGCACGTGGGCCGCATTCACGTCTTCGAGCACGTGTCCTATGCGGCGGTGGAGCGCGGTCAGGCGGCAGCCGCCGTGGCCCGCATGGAAGGCGGCTCGATCAAGGGCCGCTCCCTGCGCGCCCGCGTGGTCGGCTAGGCGTCGGGCCCTTCCCCCTATACTGGTGCGGAGCCGCCGATCGAGCGGCGCGAGGACGGCCGGGCTAGGCCTGGCGTCCGCATGGTGGTGAGCCCGCCCCCGGGCAGGCCGCCACACCGGCCGCCCAGCCTGGTCGTCGTGAACAACGACGCACAGGAGACACCCGATGGCACGTTGCACCCTGGCCGGCCTGACCCTGGCCTGCACCCTCGTTGCCGCCAGCGCCAGCGCTGCGGATTTTCCCCGGCAACCCATCCAGCTCGTGGTTGGCTATGGCCCAGGCGGCGGCACCGACATGTGCGCGCGAGCGCTCGGCCAGCACGTGGCCGAGGCGTTGGGACACAGCGTGGTGATCGAGAATCGGCCTGGCGCCGGCTCGTCGCTGTCCATCGCCTACGTGGCGCGGCAGAACGCCGATGGCCACACGCTCGCGACGTTCTCGACGGGCGCCCTGATGAATCAGCTCCTACCCGTGGAGACCGGCTATGACGTCTCGACGGACCTGACCGCCATTGCCCAGGTGGCGCAATACCAGATGGGCCTGCTCGTGCGTGCCGACTCACCCTTTCAGCGCATCGAGGATGTCATCGCGGCCGCCAAGGCCGATCCCCAGGCGATCAGCTACAGCACCGCAGGGCCTGGCACGCCGCAACACCTCACGATGGAACGCCTGGGACGGATGGCGGACGTGCGCTGGACGCACGTGCCCTACAAGAGCGGGCCCGAGACCATTCTTGCGCTCATGCGCGGCGACGTTCAGGTGATGTCACAGACTGCCGAGTGGGTGCCCTACGTGCGTGACGGGCGGCTGCGGCTGCTCGCCACCTACGGCGATGCACGCATGGACGGCTTTGAGGCAGCGCCGACACTGCGCGAAGCCGGCTATGACCTCGTCGCGCCCAGCATTCTCGGCGTGGTCGGCCCGCGCGACCTGCCGCCGGGCGTGGTATCGACACTTGCTGCAGCCTTCGAGGGCGGCATGCGCACGCCACAGTTCGCGCAATGCGCTGATCAGTTCGGCCTCAAGCCCGACTTCAAGGGGCCTGAAGCCTTCAAGACGCATCTGGCGGACACGCTGCAGACGTGGGCGCCCGTCGTGCGCGACATCGGACTGAACTGACAGGCAGCGGCGTGCACGCCGCCGCTGCGCGATCAGGCGACGTGCTTGAGCAGCAGGCGCCAGAACGCCAGGCGCTGCGGCAGCGTCTCGACGATCACGTGTTCCCACAGGGTGTGGGCACCGTCCCCTTCCGCGCCCAGACCGTCCAGGGTGGGCACACCCAGGGCGGCGACGAAGTTGGCGTCGCTGCCGCCGCCTGTCATCGGCGCTTCTTCCAGCGTGAACCCGGCCTGCGTTGCCAGTGCCTGCACCTGCGCCAGCAGCGCGCCGGTGGCGTCCGTGCGCGGCATCGGCGGGCGGTTCAGGCGCGCATCGATCTCCAGGCGGACATCCGGATCCTTCGGTTGCAGGGCCTGGATGCGTGCGAGCAGGGCTTCGCCGGCTTCCGGCGTGGGCACACGAAAGTCGACGACCGCGCGCGCCGTGCCCGGCACCACATTGACGGTCGTGCCGCCTTCGATCGTGCCCACGCTCACCGTCACGCCGGCCGCATAGTCGGTCATGGCCTCCAGTGCCAGTACCTGATGCGCGAGCTCACGGATCGCGCTGCGACCCTTCTCGTGGGCCACGCCGGCGTGAGCCGGGCGACCATGCGCGGTGATCCACACGTGGCCGGTGCCCTTGCGCGCCGTCACGCAACGTCCGCCATTGGCGCGCGCCGGTTCGCACACCAGCGAGTAGCGCGCCCGCTTCGCCCAGGACTCGATCAGTGGGCGCGACCAGGGGCTGCCGATCTCCTCGTCCGGCACCAGCAGGAAATCCACCGGCAGCGCCGTATCGCCCGGCTGCGTCAGGCCTTGCAGGGCTTTCAGCGCCAGATAGGTGCCCGCCTTCATGTCGTAGGTGCCGGGGCCGTAGAGCTTGCCGTCCTCGATGCGCAGCGCGTTCTGCGTGAGCGTGCCCACGGCGTGCACCGTGTCGTAGTGCGCGAGCAGCAGCAGGCCCGGGCGCTCGTCATCACTGGCGCGGTTGGACAACACCAGCGCGGGGCCGGTCTGCTCGCCCAGCTCGGTCACGGTCACGCGCAAGCCCGCGGCGCGAGCCTGCGTGGCGATGAGCTCGGCCATGGTGCGCAGCGTGGCAGGGTCGTGCGAGGGGGATTCGCAACGCACCCATTCGCTGATGCCGTCGACGAGTGTCTGGGCGCTCTCGGGATGAGACATGCAGGGTTCTCCAGGAAGATAGGGACGCGCGGGGCAACCCGGGCCGTGATGGCCCGGGGATATCCCCGCGGGAATAGGAATCAGGCGGCGTCGTTCAGATGGCAGGCCGATTGATGGCCGGGCGCGATCTGGCGCAATAGCGGCACCTCGGTCTTGCAGCGTGGCATCGCGTGCGGGCAGCGCGGGTGGAAGGTGCAGCCAGAAGGCGGCGCGAGCGGCGACGGGATCTCGCCCTGGATCGGCGTGAAGTCGCGCCGCCGGCGGCCCACGTCGGGCATTTCGGCCAGCAGCGCCTGCGTGTAGGGGTGGTTCGCGCGGGCGAACACCTCGGCGGCCGGCGCCGTCTCGACGATGCGGCCCAGGTACATGATGGCCACGCGATCGGCGATGTGCCGCACCACCCCCAGGTCATGGCTGATGAAGAGATACGTGAAGCCGTGGCTCTCGCGCAGATCCATGAAGAGGTTGATGACCTGGGCCTGGATGGACACGTCCAGTGCGGCCACGGGCTCGTCGCACACCAGCAGCGAGGGCTCGACCATCAACGCCCGGGCAATGCCGATGCGCTGGCGCTGGCCGCCTGAGATCTGGTGCGGAAAGCGCTCGCGGTATTCCCGGCCCAGGCCCACTTCGGCCAGTGCCTTGTCCACGCGGGCGGGAATGGCGCTGCGTGCGGCCAGGCCATGCACGTGCAGTGCCTCGCCCAGGATCTGATGCAGACGCTGGCGCGGATTGAGCGAGGCCTGCGGATCCTGGAAGATCATCTGCACGCCGAGCGTGTAATCCAGTTTGTCCCTACCTTTCAGGCTCGCGGCATCGCGGCCCTGGTAGTGCACGGTGCCTTCCGTCGGACGGATCAGACCGGCCGCGATGCGGCCGAGCGTGGATTTGCCACAGCCGGATTCGCCGACCAGGCCCACCACTTCACCACGCTGCAAGGTGAGATCCACGCCATTGACGGCGTGCACCGTGCGTAGCGACTGCGGCCGGCCGCCAGCTTCAGCAGGCGCTGGGCCAGGTCCGGGCGCTGAGAGAAGCGTTTGCGCACGCCTTTCAGGTCGAGCACGCTCGCGCGCTCGGCCGTCGGCATGGCAGGAGATGAGGAAGTCATGGCTTATACACTCCTCGCGACGGGCGGCAACGTGCCGGCCGTCACGCTCGCGGCCACCTCGGCGGCCAGCGGAAAGAAACAGCGATAGCTGCGCCCGTCCTCGCTCACGGGCTCGGGCGACTGCTCGGCGCAGCGCGCCTGGGCACGCGGGCAGCGGGGCCGGAAGGCACAGCCCGCCTCGCGCCCGGCCAGGCTGGGCGCCATGCCATCGATCTGCGACAGGCGCTCACCCGGCTCGGCCGTGGCGGGCATGGAATCGAGCAGGCCCCGCGTGTAGGGATGACGCGGCGCACTCAGCACCTCCTCCACCGTCCCCGTCTCGACGATGCGTCCGGCATACATCACGGCCACGCGGTCGGCGAGCTCAGCCACCACCCCCAGGTCGTGGGTGATCCAGATGAGTGCCGTGCCATGCGCGCGGCACAGACGCTGCATCTGATACAGGATCTGGCCCTGGATCGTCACGTCCAGCGCCGTGGTGGGCTCGTCGGCGATGATCAGCCGAGGCTGGTTGAGCATGGCGATGGCGATCGCCACGCGCTGGCGCATGCCGCCCGAGAACTCGTGCGGATAGGCCTTCAGCCGGCTCTCGGGCGAGGGAATCCCCACCATCGCCAGCGCCTCACAGCAGCGCGCATCGGCGTCAGCGCGCGAGGTGCGCGGGAAATGCGTGAAGATCGCCTCGCGCATCTGCTCACCCACGGTCAACACCGGATTGAGCGTCATCAGCGGATCCTGGAAGATCATCGCGATGTCGTTGCCGCGCAGCGCCCGCAGGTCCGTCTCGGACATGCCGCGAAGTTCGCGGCCATCGAAACGGATCTGGCCTTCGACCACTTCGCCCGGCGGATCGATGAGTCCGATCAGCGAGAAGCCGGTGACGGACTTGCCCGAGCCGGATTCGCCGACCAGGCCCACGATCTCGCCACGGCGCACCTGCAGATCGACGCCGTCGACCGCAGGCCAGGCGCCTTCGCGGGTGTGAAAGGCCGTGCGCAGGCCGCGCACGTCCAGAAGAACGTCGGAGTCAGTCATCGCGGATCCAGGGCAGCCCGCAGGCGGTCGCCGATGATGTTGATGGACAGGATGAGCAGCAGCAGTGCGATCCCCGGGAACATGCTGATCCAGTAGTCTCCGGACAACAGGTACTCGAAGCCGCTCGCGATCAGGAGGCCGAGCGAGGGCTCGGTGACGGGCACGCCCACACCGAGGAAGGACAGCGTGGCTTCGAGCACGATGGCGGTGGCGATCTGGATCGTGGCGAAGACGAGGATCGGGCTCATGCAGTTAGGCATCAGGTGACGCAGCATGATGCGCCAGGCCGGAAAGCCCAGGTTCTGCGCGGCCTCGATGTATTCCTTGCGCCGCTCCTGCAGGGCGCGCCCGCGCATGATGCGGGCGTAGTGCGCCCACTGGACCACCACGAGCGCGATCACCACCTTGTCCACGCCCCGCCCCATCACGGCGAGCAGCACCAGCGCCACGAGGATGGTCGGAAAGCCCAGGATGAAGTCGACGAGGCGCATGACGAGCGTATCGACCCAGCCGCCCTTGAAGGCGGCGAGCAGGCCGGCGATGCTGCCGATGAGCGTGGAAAGCGCGACTGCCCCCAGGCCCACCATCAGGCTGATGCGCAGGCCATAGAGGATGGCGCTCAGCATGTCGCGCCCCTGCTGGTCGGTACCCAGCCAGTAACGGGTGCCGTCGAAGCTCTCGCCCCCAGGCGGCAGACGGCCGGCCATGATGTCCAGCGACATCAGGTCGTACGGATTCTGCGGCGCGAAGAACGGTGCGATGAGGATGAAGCCCAGCAGCAGGGCCAGCGCGATGAGCGAGCCCTTCACGCTCGGGCGTGCGTTGATCTTGCGCAGGATGCGCCGGCGTTGCGGCGTGTCCTGCAGCGGCGGGCGCGTGGGCACCCGGTCAGTGCGGATCGGTTCTGCCATGTCAGTGAGCCGGTTCGAGAAGTTGGACGCGCGGATCGAGCACGGCGTAGAGGATGTCGACGATGAGGTTGATCACCACGAAGATCAGGGTGACGAGCATCACGTAGGCGACAACCACCGGACGATCCAGCTGGTAGACGCTGTCGATCAGGAGCTTGCCCATGCCGGGCCAGGAGAACACCGTCTCCGTGATGGTGGAGTAGGCGATGAGGCTGCCGAACTCCATGCCGATCACGGTGACCACGGGGATAAGGATGTTGCGCAGGATGTGGCGGCGCACGATGCGCGCGGGCGCCACACCCTTGGCGCGGGCGAACTTCACGTAATCCTGGGTACGCGCCTCAACGACGCCGGTGGCGGTGAGCCGCAGCACGAGTGCGATGTTGGCGAGCGCCAGGTTCACCGCCGGCATGGCGACATGGCGCCAGCCCTCGGTGGTAAAGACGCTGAAGGGCACCCCCAGCACCTCGACGGTGGGGCCGCGCCCCGAGGCTGGCAACCAGCCCAGCCACACGGCGAAGAACAGGATGAAGACCATGCCCTGCCAGAAGTTCGGCAGCGAAAAGCCCAGCACGGACCCTGCCATGATGCCGCGGCCCAGCGGGGCATCCCGATACAGGCCCGCAACGAGCCCGAGCGGAATGCCGAGCAGACAGGTGAGGAGGATGGCCACGACCACCAGCTCGAACGTGGCCGGCATGCGTTGCAGGATCAGCTCGATCGCCGGCATGCCGTGCACGAACGAATTGCCGAGATCGCCGTGCAGCGCGTTCCACAGGAAGTGGCCGTACTGCTGCCAGATCGGCAGATCCAGGCCGAGCCGCGCGATCAGCGCGTCGCGCTCGGCCTGTCCCACCTCGGGGCTGACCAGAAGCTCGATCGGGTCGCCCACCGCATACACCGCGAAGAACACCACGACCGAGACGGCCAGGATGACGAACAGGCTCTGGATGAACCTGCGAAGAATGAACAACGCCAAAGCCTGTTCTCCCTGGAAGACCCGGTGACCGGATTACTGCGCGGGGCGCAGGGCCGTGGCCATGGTGCGCTGATCCGCCCGGCCTTCGTAGACCAGGCCCTTGCGGAACGCCCACAGACCGCTTTCGAAGTGCAGGGGCACGTTGGGCATTTCATCCAGCGCGATCGTCAGCACGCGGCGCAGCAGTTCCGTGCGCTTGGCGTCGTCCACCGTGCGGATCGCCTCGATGAAGGTCTCGTCGAGCTCGGGGTTGCTGTAGGCGCCGTAGTTGCTGCTGCCCAGGCCGAGGTCCTGGCGCGTCGTCGTCGTCCAGTACTGGATGAAGTTGCTGGCCTCACCCGTCTCCGAACCCCAGCCACCCAGCGAGGCGCTGAATTCGCGCTTGGCGCGACGCGGGAAGTACACCGAACGCGTCATCGTGTCGACGCGCGTGCGGATGCCGACGCGGGTCAGGTACTGCGCCACGGCCTGCGTCACTTGAGCGTCGTTGATGTAGCGATCGTTGGTGGCCGACAGCGTGAGCTCGAAGCCATCCGGATAGCCGGCTTCGGCCAGTAGTGCCTTGGCAGCGGCGGGGTCATACTTCAGCTCGGGCGGATTCTCCAGCGTGCCGAACATGCCATCGGGCAGGAACTGGTAGGCCGGCGTGGCCACGCCGTCCATGATGCGCTCGACGATGGCCTTGCGGTCGATGGCCATCGAGATGGCGCGGCGCACGCGCACGTCCTGCAGCGGGTTGTCGCCCTTGGCAGACTTCACCATGGGGCTTTGCTCGCGGCCGGCGTCGAGCTGGAAGAACATGACGCGCACGGACGGCTTGATCTCATGACCGAAGCCGCCGGCCTTGATGCGCGGCAGATCGCGCGCGGCCGGGTTCTCGATGATATCGAAGTCACCGGCGAGCAGACCCGTCAGGCGCGGGCCGGCCGCGGGCACGGCCACCATGCGCACGCTCTCCCAGTGCGGCTTCTCGCCCCAGTAGTCATCGTTGCGGGTGAGCTCGATGCCCGTGCCCTTCACGTAGGACTTCATGACGTAGGGGCCCGTGCCGATGGCCGACTTGCCGTTGTTGAAGTCGTTCACGTTGGGCCAGGCACCGGTGACGCCGCAGCCTTCCTTGGGCGTGTACTCGAGCTTGCCGTGTTCGGCGATGCCGTTCCAGATCACCGGCACGCGGGCCAGTTCGTTGGGCAGCACGGGATACGGCGTGGCCGTGATGAGACGCACGGTCTGGGCATCAGGCACTTCGACCTTCACGATGCGGCGCGCCACGTTCGAGAAGCCCGAGCTCAGCGAGGTCTCGTTGTTCAGCACGCGGCACAGCGTGAAGACCACGTCGTCCGGGCCGAAGGGCTCGCCGTTGGAGAAGCGCACGCCCTCGCGCAGCTTGAACTCCCAGGTCAGGTCGTCCACGGCCGACCACGAGGCAGCGAGACGCGGCTCGAGCTGCATGTCGGGGTTCATGCCGACGAGCGGCTCGAAGATGTGGCTGGCCAGCGCCTCGTTCGGCGTGCCCTGGTGATAGTGCGGATCGGCGGCAGTGGGCTCGGAGGCAAGACCCATGCGCAGCGACTCGGCATGGGCGGCGCCGGCGGCGGCCAGACAGCCCAGGCTGCAGATCAGCCGGGCGAGAATCGACAGACGGACAGACATGATGCGAGATTCCTGGTGCGGGAAAGCGGCAAATTCTAGTGACGTGAGATTTCTCAAACAATTACAATCTTTCGCAGCTGCTTTGCCAATTTTAGAAATTTCGGGTAAACCCTTATGCTGAATCAGGCACTGCGCTACTTCCTGGAAGTGGCCAATACCGGCAGTCTCAGCGCGGCCTCGGTCAACCTTCACGTGGCGATTTCCGCCATCAGCCGGCAGATCGCCCGGCTCGAAGAAGACGTGGGCGCCCCGCTCTTCGAACGCGCTGCGCGCGGCATGACGCTCACCGAAGCCGGCCGCATGCTCCTGGCCCATGCACGGCGCACGGCGCTCGAAACGCAATCGGTGCTCACTGCCATCGGCAATCTGGCCGGCATCCCCGGCAACCTGATTCGTGTGTCGTGTTCGCAGGGGTTGGCCAATGATCTGGTGCCCACGGAAGTGGCCCGCTTTCGCGACCGGCATCCCGATACGCGATTCGCGCTGTGGGTCGGCAAATCGTCGGTGGCCACGCAACTGGTGGCTGAAGGTGAGGCCGATGTCGCGGTCACCTTCAGCGTGGATCCGACACCCGGCATCCAGGTGAGGCACAGTGTGCAGTCCCCAGTCCACGCCGTGATGGCAGCCGACCATCCGCTCGCCGCCCGCCCCAGCCTGAGCATGGACGACATCCAGCGCTATCCGCTCGCGCTCACGGACAAGGGCACCATGACGCGCAACATGTACGACCATTCGCGCGGCATGGCCGGCGTCTATGTCGAAGCGGCTGTCACCAGCAACTACTCGGGCACGCTGCACGCCCTGGTGCGCGAGAGCCACAGCATCCTGCTCGCGGGCTACGTGTCGATGGCCGGACGCCTTGCGCGCAACAACCTGGTGGCCCGCCCGTTGATCGACCCCGAGATGCAGTTTCGCAGCGTGCAGATCCAGGTGATGGCGGGCCGGCAGCTGCCGGTGTTGATCGAATCGTTCATCGAGCGCTTGGCGCACGCCCTGGACGCGCTGCGCGAAGCCGAACTGAAGCTGGGGATGGACACCCCCTGAACGCCATACGGTGAATCGTATGGATCAGACGAAAAACTCATTTTACGCCGCATGGGGTGGCCGAAATAATCGGATGCAAAACCGATTCCTAGAAAGGCGTGACCCGCCTCGGAGACATCCCATGACCGCATTCTCCCGTCGCCAGGCTTGCCTGGCTCTGGCAGCCAGTCTGGCCGCCCTTGCCTCCCCGGCGGCATTTGCCTCAGACGCCAGCGCTTTTCCGTCCAAACCCGTCACCATCATGACCGCGTTTGCCCCGGGCAGCGGCCCGGACGCCGTGTTGCGCCTGGTTGCGGACAAACTCTCGCGCGATTGGAGCCAGCGCGTGTTGGTGGAGAACCGCCCGGGAGGCGGCGGCTTCATCGCCATCGAGGCCGCGCGCCGTGCCGCACCGGACGGCTACACCCTGCTGCAACTGGACAGCGAGCACCTGGGCGCCCTGCCCCACCTCTACAAGTCGCGCAATTTCGTGACGCTGGATCATTTCGACCCCGTCGCCATCCTGTTCCGCACACCGTTCTTCATCGCCGTCCCGACGGATTCCGAGTTGAAGACCGTCGGTGACCTGGTCGCGAAGGCGCGCGCCAACCCGGGCAAGCTCAGCTATGGCTCGTGGGCGGTCGGCAGCCCGGGCCACCTGGGCGGCGAACAGCTCCAGTCACTGACGGGCGTGAAGATGGAGCACGTGCCCTACCGCGAGGTGAGCCAGCTCTATACCAACCTGTCCACCGGCGATCTGGACTGGGCCTACGGCACCCTGCCGTCCACGCAAAGCGTCTACCAGACCGGCAAGATCCGCTATATCGCCATTGCCGCGCCCGAGCGCCACCCGCAGCAGCCGGACGTGCCCACCGTGGCCGAGGCTGGCGGCCCGCAAGGTGTCTATGTGAACTCGTTCGTGTCGCTGGTCGCACCCAAGGGCGTGCCCGCCGACATCGCGGCCCGCATCAATGCGTCCGTCGCCAAGGCCGTGGCCGATCCGGAGATCCAGGCCCGCTACAAGACCTTCGCATTCGAAACGCTCAACTGGTCGCCCGAGGACATCCGCAAGCAGGCCCAGGTGAAGTACGACCAGTATGGCGAGCTGGTCACGAAGGCCGGCATTTCACTGGAGTGAGGTGAATGGCGGGCGCCGCCTTGGGGGTGCCCGCTGCGTTGGCGGCGGCGCACGGCCTGGAACACATGCGGCACCGCCGTTTTCTGACGGCCAGGGCCTGAGCGTCAGTAGCTGAAGGTCAGTTGCTGAGCGTCAGTTGCTGAACGTGAGCCGCAACACGGCCTTGCTGCCGCGCCGCGACACACTGGCGGCATCGGCCGATCGGCGCACCAGGTAGCCGGCCAGCGCGGCTTCGCTCAGGTCGTCCTCCAGCATCTGCTCCGCGTCCGGGCGTTTGTCGCTCAAGGTCAACACCTCGCCGTCATAGCTCAAGGTGACTGCGTACGTGTACTCGTCAAACGCGGTGTGGATGTCCACCTCGCCCTGCACGTGTTCCTGCCCGGCCAGGATCTCGAAGGCCTGCCACGCGGCGAATTGCGCACGCCGGCCCACGTCGGGCGGCACGCCCCAAAGGCGCCCTTGCCGCTCCATGAAATCCATGACGTCGTCGAGCGACGTGCCCTGTGCGGAAAACGCCTCGTGCGCGCGCTGGCGCACGCCCAGTCGCACGATCAGCGACAGCGTGACGGTGGTGGCCACGGCCAAGGCGAAGCCGGTGAAGGTGACGGCGGCGAACGCGGCTGGCAGCATGCTGACGTGCGCGTGCAGCAGTTCGTAGCTCACAAACACCACGAGACCTGCGCCCAGCGCGATGATGCGACGATTGTCGAGCATGCGCGAGGCGATGAGCTGCAAGCCGCTCATGAGCGTGAAGACGGACAGGAAGAGGAACAGCGCGCCCGTGACCTGCAGCGGCAGCGCCAGAAAGAGCGCCATGATCTTGGGCAGGAGGGCGAGCACCGCAAGCAGCCCCGCCACCCAATAGGACAGCAGCCGGCTGGTGCAGCCCGAGGCCGCCGACAGCCCCACCGCCCCGCCGCTGGCCACCTGCGGCAGGCCATTGACCACCGCCCCGAAGAAAAGCCCCGTACCCTCGGCGCGCAGGCCACGCGCGATCGCCTTCAGATCTGGCCGCACCCAGTTGGCATCGTTGAAGCGCTGGGCCACCGTCTGCACGCCCATCGAGATGAGCGCCAGGATGAGACCAGTGACCGCATAGGGTCCGATGAGGCTCGCATCCCAGGCGAGCCCGAATACGGGCAGCGTGGGCAGGAACACCCACGGGGCGGACGCGATGAGTGCCCACGCCTCCGGTGCGATCAGATCCAGGGACACGGCCGCAGCAAAGCCTGCGGCGAGCCCGATGACCGTGGCGAACCACTTCACGTGACGGCGCCCCCAGACGTTGCACCCCACCATCGTGGCGAAGGCAATGAGGCCCACCAGGAGCTCCTCCCCCGTGGCAGGCTCGAATCCGGCATACGCAATGGCGTCGTTGAACGCCACCGCGATGCCCATCTTGCCCAGCCCGAGCCCAAGCAACAGGACACACAGCCCGGCCACCTCCACCGTGAACACGCTGCGCAGGCGCTCCACGGCAAAGCTCGCCGCCCAGTGCACCAGCCCCATCACGACCACCATCGTGAACGCCCCCGCCGGGCCGCCCGGCCCGAGCACGCCCAGCATCAAGGCGGGCAAGACGAGGGTCGACGCCTGTACGGGGTAGAAGAAACCCGACCCCACGAGCCCGCGCTGACGCGCCTGCACGACCAGCGTGACCGCGCACAGCAACAGGCTTGCCGCCGCCAGCGAAAAGAACGTCGAGGCCGGCACCTGCGCCTGCCGCACGAAAAGGCTCGGCACCACCAGCAGCGCGGCCAGAAACGCCATCTGCTGGGCCGCGAGCGCCAGGGCGACCCGGGGCGGCGGCGCCTCGTCCCTGCCGAACTGGATGTTGGCGGGCTTTCGGGGCTTGTGTGCCATCGTCAGAGCACGGGCATCAGGTGCGTCTGTCCCGGCGCCGTCGTCCAGAGATCGCCCGTGTCCAGATCGAACCACCAACCGTGCAATTGCAGATTGCCCGCCTCCACGCGCTCGCGCAGCCACGAATACTGCATCAGGTTCGCGAGCGAACCCTGGATCGCCGCACGCTCGACGAGTGCCGGGTTCTCGCGCAGCACGTCGAGCGAGACCTGGTGCCGGCCGGACGGATCCGCCGGATCCTTCACGTACTGCTCGCAAGCCTGCAGGGCCATGCGCACCCATCGCCCGATGAATTCGCGCGGCAGCGGCTCGCCCGCGGCCATGTTGAGCATGGCCTTGATACCCCCGCAATGCGCGTGGCCCAGCACGATGATGTGATCGACCTTCAGATCGCGCACCGCGTATTCCACCGCCGCGGCCACGCCGTGCTGGGCCGAGCCCTCATCGGCGGGCGCCGCATACGGCGGCACCATGTTCGCCACGTTGCGCACCGAGAAGAGTTCGCCAGGGTCCGCGCCAAACAGCGCCACCGGATCCACGCGGGAATCACTGCAGGAGATCACCAGCGTGGCAGGCGCCTGCCCGTGGGCGAGCTCCTGCATGAGCGAGGGCGCATGGCCGTAGTTGCGCTCCTTGAAGTCGGTGATGCCACGGATGAAGTGGCTGATGTCGCGGCAGGCGCACGCAGGTTGGAGCGTCATGGCTGGATCTCGCAGGCGCACCGGCGGCACGCGCAATGGAGAACAGGACAGGAGTGTCTGTTCATGTCTGGATGATACAAAAACGGCGATCGCCGCGGCACAGGATTACCCGAAGGCGTGCAACGCCTGGCCGTGTTGCAATGCGACTGCGACAATTCGGCCATGAACCCGATGCAAGACGATCTTTTCGGCGATGCAGACGCCGGCGCGCCTGCCGAACCCGCCGCCCAGCAGGCGCCGTCGCGCCGCCCCAAACGCGCGGGCGTGCAGCCCGCCACCGTCGACGCAAGCCTGCAGGCCATCGCCGCGCAGCTGCCTGCGCACTTGCGCTTTGGCGTGTCCACCTGGTCCTACCCCGGCTGGGACGGCCTGGTCTGGGATGGCGCGTACGAGCCCAGCCTGCTGTCGCGCCAGGGACTGACCGCCTATCACCAGCATCCGCTGCTGCGCACCGTGTGCATCGACCGCACCTTCTGGCGGCCCCTCACCACCACGCAGTACGAGACCTACGCAGGTCAGGTGAACGAGGATTTCCGCTTTGTCGTCAAATGCCCCGCCAGCATCACCGATGCGCAGGTGCGCGCCGAAGACGGCAAGGCCCGCGAGGCGAACGCCGACTTCCTCGATCCGCAACTCGCGATCGACCAGTTCGTGCGCCCTGCCACCGAAGGCCTGGGCGACAAGCTCGGCGTGCTCGTCTTCCAGTTGAGCCCGTTGTCGCGCGAGTGGCTGCAACGCCCGGACGCCCTCTTCGCCAGACTGGGCCAGCTGCTGGCCGCCGTGCGCGATTTCCTGCCCGACGCCAGCCCGGTCATCGTCGCCGTGGAATTGCGCGATGCCTCACTGCTCGGCGACGCGCTGATTCATACGCTGAAAGCCCACCAGGCCACCTTCTGCCTGGGCCTTCACAGCAAGATGCCGCCGATCGAAGACCAACTCGACGTGCTGCGCAGCCTCTGGCCAGGGCCACTTGTCTGCCGCTGGAGCCTGAACCGCATCTTCGGCCCCTACGGCTACGAGGCCGCCCAGAAGAAGCATGACCCCTTCAACGAGATCCGCAGCGAGGATACCCACACGCTGGGATGGCTCGCCCGTACGATTCGTGGGACGACGAGCCGAGGTCAGCCGGCGTTCGTGACCGTGAGCAATGATGCGGAAGGGTGTGCGCCGTTGACGATAGCGAGGCTGGCGAGACAACTCCTCGAGCCTTAAACGCAGTACGCTACGGCCCGTCCGTCACCCTGAAAGCCTCATGTCCGTCCCTGCTGTTTCTCTGCCGTCCGGCACGGCGCTGTCTGAAGCTTCTCCGCCCAGCCTGTCGCAGCCTAACTTCCTGACGTCGCCAGGTCACCTGCGCGCCGTGGCACACCTCTACGCAGTAGACACGGTACCGCTCGCGCAGGCGCGCGTGCTGGAGCTCGGCTGCTCCGCCGGCGGCAATCTGCTGCCCTTTGCCCTCGCCTATCCAAAGGCTGCCGTCGTCGGCATCGATGCGTCGCCCGCTGCCATCGCGACGGGACGGCAAGCCGCCGCCAGCGTCGGCGCGTCGAACCTGCAGCTGCAGGCCGTGGAGATGGAGGCATTCGGCCCGACATTCGGTACGTTCGACTACATCGTCGTTCATGGCCTCTTCACGCAGCTGCCGGCCGATGCACGCGCCAGCCTGCTGCAGCGTTGCCGCGACCAACTGTCGCCTGACGGCGTGGTGTGCATCAGCTACCCGACCTACCCCGGCGCCGCGGCGGCTGACATCGTGCGGCAGGCCATCGGCCTGCTCAGCGAGGGTGATCCGGGCAGCCCAGCGCACGAGGCCAGCGCTCGCTCCGTCCTCTCACGGCTGGGCACCGACCTGGATCCGAACAACCCCCTCGCGCCCGCCTTGCGCGCCACGGCGCAGCAACTGGGTCAGTCCACGCAATCGGGCGCCCTGCATCGCCAGGCCCACCACGGCACGCCCCTGTACGTCACCGAACTCATCGATGCCGCGCGGCTTGCCGGACTCGACTACGTGGGCGACGCGGAGGCACACCGAGAACTCGCACCGCCGGGCGAACGTCCGCAGGCTTCCGAAGCCGACGGCGAGCGCCGCCGCTACGAACAGTGGCAGGATTTCGCCACGGGACGCAACATGCGCATGAGCCTGCTCGCCCATGCCGAGCGCGCCAGCCACGCCACGCCGCGCCCGGACCCTGACCGGCTCGCCGAACTGCGTATTGCCGGCCACTTCCGGGCACACGCGCCCGCGACCTCCACGCCCGGCTTTGTCCATTACCGAAACCAGCGCGGCCGCATCCTGCGCACGCGCGAGCCCGCAACAGCCGCCGTGGTCGAAGCCCTGACCCAGGCGTGGCCCCAGGCATGTTCGCTGCCAGCGCTGATCGCAGCCACCGAGGGCAAGACCGGCGCCAGCGGCGACGCACACCGCATCACCGTGCGCCACGCCGTGCAGACGCTGTATCGCCTGAATACCGTCTACATCGCCCGCGACGACACCGCCCGGCCCGCCACCCAGACCGCCACCCCGCGCGCCCTGCCCGGGATCGTGCACCTGCGCCAGCGCCAGCAGGCCGCAGGTGCCGCCGTACGCATCGTCGGCTTCAACCTGTGGCACGACGCCGTGAACCTCGAGCAGCTAGGCGCCACCGAAACCTGGATCCTCAGCCGGCTCGGCGGCCGGCTGACGCTTGTGGAGCTGCGCACGCAATTGCGCGAAGCGCTGCAGCATGGCCGCGTGCCGGATCTCGATGGCACCCTGCTCACCGAGCAGCGTGGGCCGGATCTGGAGGCCAAGGCGGAAAAGGTGCTGACGCAGGTGCTGGAGATGCTGTGGCGGGCGGGGTTGCGGGTGGCGTGAGGGGTTGCCTCGCCACCGGTCGATGCAGCATCGCCGCCAGTGATCGGCGTAATCGCGCTGGAAACGGAGGCCCACCCAATCCGCGACTTCCGTAAGCGCCAAGGTTTTCTGAGCGATGGTGGCCGCCTATGCTGCGGGCAGACGTCCTAGAACCTGGGCGCAAATCGATAGGCATGGCGAAGCGATTCGCGACACGTTAAGATCCATTGCGTATCGCAAAGTCACAAATTCTCGCAACTTTGTCTAGAGCACACGCTTGACGTGTTCTGGACCTACCTCCCAACACGCCATGGCCATCACCCTCGCACAAGCCGAACACAATCTGCGTGCTTACTATGCGCAATACACCCACTACACAGACGCGCAGATCCGGGGTGAGATCAACAGTTTCCGGTTTGGTGTCGATATCAGTCGTGAGGTCCAGGCTAATTACGAGCATCGGGTTAAAAGTTTCATCTTCTCGTTCCACTTCGATCACAAGCTGCCCAGCAGCGCCGAAGCCTTCGAGGAGTTCTTTCCGCTGTTTCTGGATCGCTACATCGAGTCGATCAATCCTACCGAGTTCGTGCACGCTTTGATGCCTGCCGCATCTGCGCAGACCTCGGCTGCGATGGTTGACGCCATCACGAACAAAGCGCTCGGCATCGCGGACTTGATGCTGGGGTGGGTCACGATGGGCAGCCCGGTGCGAGCCGGCCTAGGTGCAGAGCAGATCCTGAAGGGCCTGGCCGACACCGGCTACTACCAGCCAAGCACGCCGCTGCCGGACGACGGAGAAATCGTCCTGCCGCCGATTGTCTTGCCTGAGGTGTCACTGAACCTTCCCATCAGCGATGACCACGCTGATTTGCTCACGGCCGTTTACGTCGCCGCCTTCCTGCGCGCGCCGGAGCATGACGGCTTGAACTACTGGGCAGGAGACCTGGCAAACGCATTGACGCACCTGCCCGATGCCGACGCCGTCAAGAAAGTCGCAGCCAGCATGTATTTTTCCGGCGCTGCACATGGCGAGGCCGGTACCGATCTCGACAACAGTGCGTACGTCCACCACCTGTACCAAGGTGTGCTGGGCAGGCAGGCAGAAGCGTCCGGACATGCCTATTGGACGCAGTACCTGGACGCCGGCGGTTCACGCTCGGAATTCATCGCCGTGTTCCTGGCGTCCGCGCTTGCCGCACAAGGAGACTCGGACTATGTGTTGGCCCGCGTGGCCGTGGCGCGATATGCCGCCCAGGCCTCGGTGTCCGGCAAGGGCGCGGCACCGATCGATCTGGTCGCCGTGCTCGACGGGGTAACTGACACTGCGTCTGCGCACGCTGCCATCGTCACTATGCAGGCTGGGGTGAAGCCCGCGTGGCCCGATGTCATCGACTCTTTCTTGTGGGACGAGCTGGGCGAGCCCATCGAATGGATTGAAATGGCGTCGGTGAGTAGCGCCGCAGCGCTCGAGGTGATCGGGGCTGCCACGGACCCAGAGGCGTATCTCCTGGGGTGACCTGCCCCACCAGTGGCCAGCCACGCGCATCTTGAACGATAGCGTGGCAGCGGGCGCCATCACTCAGGACACGGAAAGGGCTTGCCGCAAAGGGCCAAGCGCTAGGGACGTCTGGCAATCAGGGAACGAGGGCGGTAGCCGGCGCAGCCCTGATGTCCGCTCGCCCCGACGGCTAAGCCATCGGCCACAGCCCAACCGCACGCTTCGCAAACCCCGCAGAGCGCGACTCGACTTCCTCGAACCGAAACTCGGGGAAGTCCGCGGGGAGCTGCTGAGTCAGCTTGATGCCAGACTGCTCGTAGGCTGTCTTCTTGCGGCCGTACGGGTTGTTGGACGCGCTGATGTTCAGCGTGCCGGCAAATAGCGTCAGGTTTCCGATGCGCGACACGTAATCGCGATGACGCGCCACAGCCTTATCACCAAGGTACACCACCCAGTCTCCGTGGTCTGCAACGGCCTTTCGGGTCTTGATCTTCTGCGGAATGATATGTTCTACATGCACATCGTCCGTGCCAGCCACGTGGAGTTCGGCAAACGCACTATGTTCGCCCTGTTCGAACTGCTCCAGGCAATAACGCGCTCGGTCCATCACGTTGGCCGTGAACTGGTACTCAGCGAAGCGGCTCTCGAAAAGGTCGTCGGATGGCGAGAGCGCGCGATACGCCGCACGAACGACGGGAACGGGATCGCTGGCGTCTGCGCCACACAGCTTTGCAAACATGGACTCGTTCTCGTTGGCTCGCTCGCGACAGATGTGGCGGCGCATCAGGAACGCTTCAGTCAGCGCAAGGATCTCGACGAAATTCGCGTCTGAGCAACCGCCTGCCCGCATCGCCATCAGGAACCCATATGTCTGCGATGATTGAATCATGCGCAGGTGACGTAACCGTCGATCGATCTTTGGCACGCCGGTCTTGGCGCGAACGATCGCGCCATACATCTTGGCATGCTGCGCAAGACGTTCAAGAAAGGCCGTGAAGGTCAACGTGCCAGCCGCGACGTCCGCCATCTGCACCTCCTCGTCATCCGCAACGGCTTCCGTGTCGGCAGCATTGTCGGCATCTTCGAGCTCGGGCTCGTCTGCGTACACCGTCTGCTCAGGCAACGTGCGCGCCTCCAGCACTTGCCGCAGGAAGATCGCCTTGAAGTACGTGACTACGTACGCGCGCGTCACGCGGCGTGTCAGCGTGGCAGACACGTAATGGCGAAAGAAGCTTTCGAAGTTGGTGCCGTCCAGATGCGCGATCAACTCGGCCCAACGCACGCGGGCCTCCGCGAGCTCCGAGTCACCAAACCGCGCCGCGTTGCCAAGGATGAAGTTCTTGATGATGTCCGTGGCGTTCAAGCGAAGACCGCGGTTGTTGATCGTCTCGAACAGCTTGAAGGCGTCCTTCGCGTTTGCTACTTCGAGCCGGATGATCGTCGCCTGTCGCGTCAAACGCTGCAGCAGGGTGTTGAGTTCACTCAGCGTCATAGCATCGACACGTTCGCGGTAAAGCGCAAACGCCAGGGCAAGATTCGCGTTGTGTCGGCCGTCGACAGGGCGCTGCTTCACATGCCGCTCGAACTCGGTGGCATCAATCGTATCCAGCAGAATCTTGGGGTGCGCCACCCCGCCTTCAGCACGCGATTCCAGCATCGCCGCCACCTTAGCCGCCTGATCCGCTACACGTTCTCGGCGCAGTCTCTCCAAAATGCAGTGCAGTAGGATGTTGAGCGTTGTGATGCGCTGCTGCCCATCCACCACTTCAAGCTGGTTGAGACCAGCGCCATAGGGTCCGACCAAACACACCACGGTTCCCAGCAGATGGCCGTCGCCGTTCTCAAGCGCCAGGATGTCATTCAGCAATTCGTTCAGCTGCTTGGCTTGCCAGGAGTAACGGCGCTGGTAGGCGGGAACCACATATTGCTCGTTAGGATTGCCGAGCAGCTTGGCCACGGTCTGGGAAACGGGTTTGACTAGCACGTGGAAATCTCCTTTGAGTTCAGGCAGACCGCCCGCCAGAGCGTCCTTTCGCAACAGACTTTGCCGCTTCGGCTACCCTGATCAGGGAGTTTAGGCAAACCCTTGTTCGGGTCCGCAACGGCTGCCAGTAGCGAGGCTAACGGCGTGAGCAGGCTGCGGCTTGACAGCGACATTTTGTGTTCCACGCAAGTCTTAGGCAGCGGGCATGGAAGGACATGTCCAAGACGGCGTGTTTCGGCAGCAAGGAGGTCTCGGACAATAAGCAGGATTTCGCCGTTTTATCAGGCAATTGACAGCCATCGATCATAGGCACGCTGGCGCCACCATCGCCCTTTGCGCCAGGAACCTACGTGAACGCCCCCGACCTCGCCAGCCAACAGATTGCCAAAGCGTACGACGATCGTCCGTACAACTCGAACGCCTTCTTCTATGCTGCGCCCGGACATCTGCGCGCTGCCGCGCACCTCTATGGCATCAGCACTGTGCCGTTGGCGAAGGCGCGCGTGTTGGAACTGGGCTGCTCAGCGGGCGGCAATCTGCTGCCCTTCGCCCTGGCGTACCCTGAGGCCCAGGTTGTCGGCATCGATCTCTCTGTGGTAGAGGTGGAAGCGGGCCGCCAGGTGGCAGCCGCCGTCGGCGCGAAGAATCTGGACCTGCGCGCGATGAGCCTGACGGATATCACGCCCGAGTTTGGCCAGTTCGACTACATCATCGCGGTGCAGATGAAGTGTCTGGCAACATGGGGCGATGTCATCCATTCAAAGCGAAAAAAGCCGCCAACCCGGGATGGCGTTGGCGGCGTATCTGCTTCCAGGCAGTTCCTGCACTCTCGCTTGGCTTGGGGACCTTTTGCAAGGCGCCCTTGCCTCGCAAGAGCCTACTGTACGAATTAACGCAGCAGCGACAGGACGCCTTGCGGGACTTGGTTGGCCTGAGCCAGAACCGACGTGCCGGCCTGTTGCAGGATCTGGGCGCGGGTCATGTTCGAGACTTCGACGGCGTAGTCAGCGTCTTCGATGCGCGAACGGGCGGCGGAGAGATTGGTTACGGTGTTGTTCAGGTTTGTGACCGTGGATTCGAAACGATTTTGAATGGCACCCAACGCACTCCGCTGATTATCAACGGCTTTGAGTGCATCATCGATAGTCTGCAAAGCCGTGCTGGTTCCCCTCACCGTAACATTCTCCGTTTGTCCGGTTGCCACTTCGTTGGCAGCCGTTGCAGAAGCAGCGACGGCAGCCTGTGTCCCGACTGCGTCAAGTTCTCGGCCCAAAACTGCCGCACCCGCGCTGTCAAACGACACGGCATAAGCTTTAGAGTCGGTGCCGCTCGTGACAACTGCAGCGTAAACAGTGCCGTCCCCATATGCGTAGATCGAGCTAGTCGGGGCAGCCGTAAACCCTGACTCCGTAACTGCAGCGGTGTTTGCAGTAGCAACAGAGGGCATGTCAGCAGTAACTGTAGAGGCGGCCGATTGAAGCACATCAAATCCACTGATGGTGCCCGTACGGCTATTTCCGTTTACTACACCGCTAGCGACAGTGGGAGCACCCGACGCAAAATTCCAACCGGTGTTGCCAGCGATATCGATATCGATAGTTTGGTTGTCATTTGCTCCAACCTGAATGCTCAACTTAGTAGCGACTGCCGAGTTCAACACCTTAATTCCGTTGAAGTCCGTCTGTTCAGCAACACGATTGATTTCTTCGAGCCGTTGATTTACTTCCTGCTGGATCGAATCGATATCTGAAGCCGAATTAGAACCATTTTGTGCTTGTACGGTCAGTTCGCGGACTCGCTGGAGATTGTTGTTAATCTCGTTAAGGGCGCCTTCGGTCGTTTGCGCGATAGAGATGCCGTCATTGGCATTACGGGCAGCTTGCTGCAGACCCTTGACGTTGGCCGTGAACCGGTTAGCAATCGCCTGACCAGCCGCATCATCCTTTGCGCTGTTGATACGCTGACCCGACGACAGGCGCTCGATGGCGGTGCCCAGGGCGGATTGGGACTTCTGGAGGTTGTTCTGCGCGACGAGCGACAGGTAGTTGGTGCTGATGACAGACATCGTAAGCTCCGAATTGGGTTAGGCCTTGGAGAGGGCCGCCGCCTGGCGACCCACAACGGGCTTCCCGCCCGTCGATGCAGAGCGGTAAAGGCTCGTTGACCTAGTTAACGGAACGACCGTCGCAAGCTTTAGGGCTTTTTTCGACGTCTTCACAAAAAGGCGTTGTGACGGGGCCGGAAAGCTGCTGCTCTTGCTCGGCTGCCCATTGCCGGGCAGCCGCCTGCGCGATGTTAAAGAACGTCACGCGGCTGCCGTTATCCTACGCATACGATCATTCCTTAAGGGATCCACGTCATGGCGTCCATTGGCGGCACTCTCGGGCTCAGCGGCCTGCCTCTTGCAGAAACCCTTGCCAAGCTGCGCACAGTAGAGGAAGCGCCACTTACCGCACTCGCCAGGCGTGCGGACGTGATGGAAGCTAAGGTGTCCGCCTACGGCGTCATCAGCAGCGCCCTGTCGACATTCAAGGCAACGATCGCCAACGTCGGTAAAGAATCGACATTCGGCACGTTCAAGGCCACCTCGAGCCAGACGGACGTCTTGACGGCCACCGCGCCCGCCAATGGCGGTGCTGTCGGGGGGCAATATACGATCCATGTGCAGGAGCTCGCCACCAATCAGAGCTTGTCCGTCGCTGGACAGGCCAGCCGCGACGCCAGCATCGGCAGCGGCGGGACCATTGAGTTCACCTTGGGCGACGGCACCACGCATACCGTGGATCTACTGGATCACGGCACCTCGCTGGAAGGCATTCGCGCTGCCATCAATGCCGACAGCAAGCTAGGTGTCTCGGCCACGTTGATCAATAGCGGCGACCCGGATGCCCCGTTTGTTCTGAGCCTTTCGACAAAGGACACCGGCCTGGATGCGCGCGTGACGAACATCACGGTGCACGGCAACGCCGAGCTGGCAGATGTGCTCGGTTACGACGAAGCCACCTCCGCCACGAACCCGACGAACGTGACGCAGCCCGAAGGTGCCGAAGCGAAGGATGCGCGCATCACGGTCAATGGCATTGCTATCACCAGCGGCAAGAACACCCTGGAAGGCGCGATCGAGGGCGTCAACATCACCCTGTCGGCAAAGACGCAGGATAAGCCGGTAACCTTGCGCATCGCCCGGGACGATACCCCCGCCGTCTCTGCCGTCGAAGCCTTCGTCAATGGCTACAACGCCCTGAAGACGGTGCTGACCAACCTCACTAATTACAACGCCGAGACGGACCAGGCGAGCGCGCTCACGGGCGATCGCGTGCCGCGCTCAGTCGACAATCAATTGCGCAATGTGTTGGGCAACGCCATCGACAATGGCGGCCTGGCCACCATGGCGCAGTTGGGCGTGAAAACCAACGTCATCACGGGCAAGCTTGAGCTGGACAAGGACAAGCTGACCAAGGTGCTCGCCGATGACCCTGAAGGCGTGATGAAGCTTTTCACGGGCGAGCGGGGCCTTGTCGCCAAACTGAACACCACCGTCGACCAGCTCTTGTCCAAAGACGGTTTGATCACCACGGCGCAGGATGGGCTCAAGCAATCCGTCAAGGACATCGAGAAGCAGGCCGTCCGCGTGCAAGCTCGCGTGGAAGACACGATGAGTCGCTACGAAGCCCAGTTCGTGCAGCTCGAGAAGTTCATCTCGCAGATGAACGGCACCAGCAGCTATCTGGCGCAGCAACTCGACATGCTGGCTGCAACGGCCAAGAACAGCAAGTGATGCAGCGCCGGGAAATCGGGCAGATTTCCCGCGCTATTTGGGGCGATTGTCCTGACCCGGTTCGCATAGACTGCGTGAATTGAACGCTCAACTCTCATGATGAATGCACCGATGTATGCGCGAGGCGCGCGCCACTATGCGCAAGTGGGCCTCGAGACGAGCGTGAATGCCGCATCACCGGAGCGGTTGATTGCCCTTCTCTATGATGGTGCGTTGAGCGCCATCGGCCGGGCACGTCTTGCCCTCGAGCAAGGAAACATTCCCGCCCGCGGCCAAGCCATCTCCAAGGCGATCGACATCGTCGGCAATGGTCTGCGTGCGGTGCTGGATCATGAAGCTGGCGGCGAAGTCGCCGCCAATCTGTCGAACCTGTACGACTACATCGAGCGCTGCCTGCTGCTGGCCAACCTGCACGCCGATGCCGACAAGCTTGCCGAAGCCGACCGCCTGCTGTCCGATCTGGCCAGCGCGTGGAAGGAAATGAGCGCAGCCCGCGCTGCGTAGGCACCACGAACCGAGACAATCCAGCCATGACTCCCGCTGATCACGTGCTGCGCCTATACCGCATGGCCTCCTCTGTCACGCGCGAGATCCTGGATCACGCGCGCGAAGCGGACTGGGACCGTGTCGTGGCGCTGGGCAACGAATATCAAGGCATCGTCGAGCAGATCCGCCAGCTGGGCGAGGTGCCTCCCCTGGATGCAGACGATCTCGCGACCAAGCACGCGCTGCTCGTGGACATCGTCGAAAACGATGCTGCCACTCGCGACCTTGTCGTGCCGAGCCTGGAGCGCCTGGGCGCGCTCATCGGCACGCTGCGGCGCCAACAGACGGTGAACAAGACCTACGGCCAAGGCGCGGCCGCGCTGCGGTGACCTCCACCTCACCGCTGAGTACGCTGCTGGCCACGCGTCTGGACGCGGTGCTCGGCACCACGCTGGCGCAGCACACCACCCTGCTGGACGTGCGGCCGAATCAGGCGGCGCTCGCCACCTCGGCGCTTCACCCGCAAGACAACGTGATCCGTCGGGCCCCCGACCCGGCTGCCGATGCGGCCGCCAAGGGCGCACGACGCGCGGGCGCCGAGCTGGCCTCACAGGACCGAGCGTCCACGCCCGGGGCAGACCGCGCAACCGTCCCGGCTTCAGCCCGCGCCATTCTGAGCGAGCCTGCCAAGGCCATTCTGGCGTTGCTGGTGGCGCGTCCGGATGTCGCGCCAGGCGTGCGCGGTGCCGTGCCCATGCTGCGGCTGGCTGCGGCGTCCGTGCATCTGCCACCGCCCGGTGGCTTGCCGACACGCGGCAGCGCCCCCCCGACCCAGGCTACCGGCGCACGTGACGCGTCCGCGGCAGCGGCAGGCGCACGCGGTGCCGCAGGCGCGGCCTCCGGCGGCGCTCAGCCCGGCTCGGCATCGACCGCCGCTTCCTCTGCCGCCGTACGCGCTGCGTCGCTTCTCGATACGGCCTTGACCGACGCTGCCACGACGGGCCGCGGGGCACCGCCCTCGGGCTCTGGCGGCAGCGCTGTGGGCGCGGGTGCACCGCTCACCGTTGCGCCCGCGTTCAGCAGCCCAATGGCACAGGCCCTGGCTACCGCGCTCGCGCGATCGGTGGGCGAAAGCGGTCTCTTCTACGAATCCCATTTGTCGCAGCTCGCATTCGGCCAGCGCAAGCCGGAAACGCTCCTGCGCGAGCCGCAAGCGCTGCTGGGCCGGCCGTCCACCCCTGACACGCCCCAGACGCCGGGCACCGACGCCGGCCGCGCCGGCGCCGAAGGCTCGCCTACCGCCCGATCAGAAAGTGCGCCACTGCGCGCCTTCGAGTCCCTAGCCAATACAGCCGCCCCGCAGGCACCTGCCGCACCGGTGCCCGGCTTACATGCCGACGCCACCGCCATGGTGCGCCAGCAACTCGAAGTGCTCGCCCACGCGAACTTCCAGTGGCAAGGACAGGCCTGGGAAGCGCGCCGATGCAATGGGAAGTCGCTGAGCATCCCGGGGCCGAGAGTGAGACACCAGCCACTTGGTCAACGCGCCTCACACTGGATCTTCCGCGGCTGGGGCCCATCGAAGCCCGGCTGTCGATCGCCGGGAGCCAGCTGGTGTTGCGTCTTGCTTCCGACCACGCACACGGCCCCTTGAATGCGGGCGCCAGCCTGCTGCGCGAACGGTTATCGGGCGTTGGCCTTGTCCTGAGCGAACTCGCCATCCAGGACAACGCGGCTGAGTCCTCCCCGGCATCATGAGCATGCCGAACGACCCGTCCGCCGCCCGCCAGCACGCGATCGCACTGAGCTATCGCGAAGGGGATTCCGCGCCCCGCGTCGTGGCCAAGGGCTACGGCGTGCTCGCCGACACCATCGTGCGCACCGCCCGCGAGCACGGCCTGTACGTCCACGAATCCGCGGAGCTCGTCGGCCTGCTCATGCAGGTCGACCTCGATTCCCGCATTCCTCCTGCCCTGTATCAGGCCGTCGCCGAACTGCTGGCGTGGCTTTACCAGCTCGAGGCCGAACCGGCCGCGGGCGGCCTGGTGCCTCCCTCGACTCCTCCTCAGAAGAACGCATCGTGAGTCCCACGTCCGATCCCGAATTCCTCCTGACCCACGCCATCGACATCGGGTCGGCACTCAACGAGCTCGCGCGACACGCCGAGCGCTTGAGCGTGAGCCGGCCCTCGGGCCCGCTCGGGGTGGCGATCTGTGGCGTTAACCTGCGCGAAAGGCGGCTGCGCTTTCACCCCTTCAAATCGAGTGAACTCTCCGCCTTCGAGCGCGCCGACACGCTGTCGTTCACGGGCTCGGCCCATGGCGCGCAGATGACGTTCGAGCTGCACGACGCACGTCTCATTGACGAGCGTGACGATCCCGAGCTCGATGCGCCCGTGCTGGAAGCCGACTTTCCCACGCAGCTCTATCGTGTGCAGCGACGTGCCTTCTACCGATCGCCGGCTGTGCCGCCAGATACGCGCACGGCGAGCTGGCGCGCCGCGTCAGGGCAGCGTCAGCAACTGCGCATTCAGAATGTCTCACTGGGCGGCGTCGGCCTGCGTAGCCCGCTCACGCCAGACAACCTGCCCCAGCCGCAAGACGTGCTGCACGACGTCACACTGGACTTCAATGAGTACGGCACGCTGGAAGCGAGCCTGCGTGTGGTGGCCCACCACAGCCTGGTCGAACACAGCTTTACGCAAGGTAAAGTGCGCTACACCCATGTGGGCTGCGAATTCGTGCAAGTGGATCGCCAGCGCGAGCGCTTCCTGGAGCGCTTGGTGCGTCAGCTGGACGTTCGCCGCAACGCGGCTATCTGATCAGGTAGTGCTGACTGCCCGCCTGGTCTCAAGCGGGCAGTCGGCTCAACGGTTGCCACGCCGGGGGCTCCATCTCGGCCCTGTCGGATCCCGGCTCTGCGGGCAGCTCGGCAGACACCACGTCATCGACAAGCGCCTGCTCGGCTTCGCGCGCGGCACGTCCGCCTTCGTATAGGGTGTCGTTGCCGAACACGGGCCCGATGCGCTCTGGCGGCATCGCCTTGCCCAACAGCCATCCCTGCACGGCCTGACATTTGAGCGCGTTGAGCACGGACAGCTGGCCTTCCGTTTCCACGCCCTCAGCCACCACTTCGTGGCCCAGCTCGTGGCACAGATTGATGACGGCACTGGTGATCGAGCGTGCAGCCTGGTCATGCTCCAGATCGTGCACGAAGAGCCGATCGATCTTGATGGTGTCGCACGGGAGGTGTTCGAGGTATCGCAGGCTGGAATAGCCCGTGCCGAAGTCGTCGATGGCGATGCGCACCCCGAGGCTTCGCAACTCCGACAGCCGCGCCATGACCTGGCTGGCCGAATCGATCATCACGCCTTCCGTGATCTCCAGCTGCAGGCGATTGGCAGCCAGGCCGCTGTGTCGCAGCGCATCACGCACGTGACTGACCAAGCGGCTCTGACGCAACTGCACCGGCGACACATTGACCGACACCAGCCAGGGCTGGGGCCACCGCACAGCCGTGGCGCAGGCCGTCTCGAGCACCCACTGGCCTAGCGGAAGAATGGAGCCGGATGCCTCGGCGATGGGGATGAACTGTGCGGGCGAGATGGCGCCGCGAACCGGATGATGCCACCGCACCAATGCCTCAAAGCTCACCACGTGGCGCGTGGCAGCGTTGAAGATGGGCTGGTATTCCACCGACAGCTGCTTCTCGGGGCGCTCCAGCGCCATGCGCAGCTCGATGGCCAGACGATCCGTCTCGGCGGAATCGACGGAAGCAAAGTAATGCCAGAGATTCTTCTGGCTGCGCGTGCCATGCAGCTTGGCTTCCGCGCGCAGCATGCGCGTCATGAGATAGGCGAAGGCCGGCACCACGGCCACCAGCAGAAAGCCGCCCAGCAGCAGATCCGCATACGGCAGATTGCTGAGCGCAGGCCCCACGGCATACCAGCTGCCCCACAGCATCAGTACCCCCACGCCGTGCGCGAGGCTCCACCAGGCCAGGGTATTGCCCCCGCGCTTCTGCATCCACCACCCGACCAGCAAAACGCCGCCGATGGCTTCCATCAGAAGCAGCACGACGAACAGCAGCGTGAAAAAGTCGAACATGAGGCAGGGCGCGAGAAGACGCGGTTCCGAGACGGGCTACTGTATCAGGTATCCTGCGGCACACGACGGTGCTGCAGCATGAACACCGCGGCGGAATCGCCCAGGTGGCCGCTGCGATCACGCAGCGCGGCTGCGGCGTCGGCAGCCTGTTCCACCAGGGCAGCATTCTGCTGGGTGACTTCGTCCATCTGGGTGACAGCCAACTTCACCTGGCTGATGCCGCTGGACTGTTCCTGCGAGGCGGCAGCGATCTCGGCCATCAAGGCCGTGACGCGCTGAATGGCCGAGACCACCTCGTTCATGGTGGTGCCTGCCTCGCTTACCAGGCCAGAGCCCGATTCGATCTCGTCCACCGAGCGCTCATGAGCTGTTTGATCTCCTTGGCGGCCTGCGCGCTCTTTTGCGCGAGGCTGCGCACCTCGCCTGCGACGACGGCGAACCCGCGTCCTTGCTCACCCGCCCGGGCCGCCTCCACCGCTGCATTCAAGGCGAGGATGTTGGTCTGGAAGGCGATGCCATCGATGACGCCGATGATGTCCGTGATCTTGCGCGAGCTCGCCGAGATCGCATGCATGCGCTGGATGGCCTGCTGCACGACATCGCTGCCACGGCCAGCCGTGTCGGACACCTGCCGCGCCAGCTGACTGGCCTGCTGGGCATTGCCCGCGTTCTGCTCGACGCTCGCGGCGAACTCTTCCATGCTCGCGGCCGTCTCTTCCAGGGCGGCGGCCTGCTGCTGCGTGCGGCCCGAAAGGTCAGCATTGCCTTGCGCGATGCGTTCGGCGCCCGCGACCACGCCACGCACGCCAGCGTTCATGTCTGACGCGATGCTCAAAAGGCTTCTGCGCATGATGTCCAGCGAGAACGTGAGCTCGCCGATCTCTGCGGTGCCGTTCGTCTCGAGGGCTTCCGTCAGGTTGCCCGCGCCCAGCTGACGCGAGAACAACAGGGCTTCGCGGACCGGCTCCACCAGATGACGGACCAGCGCATGCCCTTGCCAGGCGAGCCAGAGCGCGCCCACGCCAATGGCCGTGGCCACGCCGGGTACGAGCCACGGCGTGGCACCAGCGGGTTGCGCGGCGGCATAGAGCGCCAGGCCACCCAGGCCCGCCACCCCGGCCACTGCGCTGCCGGCCAGCATGTACACGCGGCTGCGCAGGCTGTCCGTGCGCCAGATCATGAGACGGCGCAAGGCGCCGCGCCAGCCGATGCCCTGGAGCTCACCGCCCGAAAGGCGCCAGCCGCGCAGCTCGCCCGCCAGCATGCGGGCGTACAGCGCTTCGGCCTCCTCGACGCCTTGCTCGGTGGGCTTGACCCGCACCGATCCGTACCCCACCACCTGCCCGTCCTGCACGATCGGGGACACGGTGGCCAGCACCCAGTAATAGCGTCCATCCTTGCGCCGGTTCTTGACGTGACCGACCCAGGTGTCGCCGCGCTGCAGCGTGTCCCACAGGTCGGCGAACGCCGCGGGCGGCATCTCCGGATGGCGAACCACATTGTGGTGCTCGCCCACGAGTTCATGGCGCTCGAACCCGCTCACCTCGACGAAGGCGGGGTTCGCATAGACGATGCGCCCGTCCAGATCCGTCCGGGAAATGAGGTATTGGTCCTCCCGCAGGAGGTACTCGGAATCGACGATCGGTTGGTTATTGCGCATGGGTGTCCAGAAAGAGTGACAAGAAAGGAATGCGTCAGACCGGCATGCTGGCGACTTCCTGATACGCCGACACGAGTCGATTGCGTACCTGGAGTGCGGTCTGGAAGGCGATGCCTGCCTTTTGCATGTCAATCATCACGTCGCTCAACGCCACGCCCGGCTCGCCCAACTCGAACGACTGCGCCTTGGCATAGCTCGCTTCCTGGGCCTGACTCACTTTGGCCAGCGAACGTTGCAGTTCTTGCGCAAAGCCGCCGGCCATCGTGGCCGTGGCGCGTTCCGTCGTCTGCCCCGACGCCAGGCCGGCGACGGCATGCAGCTGCTGGAGGATGGGGTTCACCATGAATAGAGTCTCCTGATCGTGACGGGATGCTACCTGACGAGAGGGGCGGTCATAAGTGAGAAATGCCTGCGAAAACCCGGGTTTTTCTGCGCATGCCCCAACGAGGTGCCCGGCCATAATTCGCCGGCATCCTTGAGGCGGTCCGTCCTTTGGCACCGTCCCGCGCTTCTCTTACGACGACGACCGGCCCGCATGCCTGATTCACCTCGCAGTCAACGCTTTCGCGCCATGCACACGGCCTCTGCAGGTCCGGCACGACCATGAATACGACCGCCGCGCTCAACCCCTTTCTCGACCGCATGAAGTCGGCCCCGCGGGCATTGCTGCTCGTGGGTGCCGCCCTGCTGGTGGCCGTCATCGTGGCGTTTGCGCTGTGGAGCCGTGGGCCGGAGTACCGGGTACTCTTCGCCAATCTGGCCGAGCGCGACGGTGGCGCCATCGTTGCTGCGCTCAATCAGATGAACGTGCCCTACCGCTTCGCGGACGGCAGCGCGGCACTCATGGTGCCTGCCGAGCGGGTCCATGAGACGCGCCTCGCGCTGGCGGCACAAGGCCTGCCGCGCGGCGGCTCGGTCGGCTTCGAGCTTCTGGACAATGCCAAGTTCGGCGCCAGCCAATTCACCGAGCAGGTCAACTTCCAACGCGCGCTGGAAGGTGAGCTTGCGCGCTCGATCGCCTCAGTACAGTCCGTGCGCGAGGCGCGCGTGCATCTGGCCTTGCCGCGCCAATCGATGTTCGTGCGGGATCGCCAGCCACCCACTGCGTCGGTGATGTTGCAGCTCTATCCCGGCCGTGCCCTGGACGAAGCCCAGGTCGCGGCCATCGCGCATCTAGTGAGCGCGAGCGTGCCAGAACTGAACACGGCCAACATTTCCATCGTGGATCAATTCGGCCGCTTGCTGTCGCTTCCCGTGGGCGAAGGTCGTGGTGCCGACCCGGCCGAGTTCCGTCGTCTGCGCGAAATCGAGCGCGGCTATGCCCAGCGCATCGAAGCCATCCTCGTACCTTTGCTTGGCCCAGGTAACGCGCACGCCCAGGTCACCGCGGACGTCGACTTCTCCCGCCGCGAGGAAACGCAGGAAGCCTATCGTCCGAATCAATCCCCCGACCAGGCCGCTGTGCGCAGCCGCCAGTCGAGTGATTCGCTGCAATCTGGTGCGCCCGGCCCGCAGGGCGTGCCCGGTGCCCTCACGAACCAGCCGCCCGCAGCGACGACGGCGCCGCTCACGGATCCTGCTGCCCAAGCCAACGCCGAGGGCGCGCAAACGGCTGCCGCCGTCGGCACCGGTGGCGCCAATGCCCCCGCCATTCCGACGACAGAGCGCCGCGACGCCACGGTCAACTACGAAGTGGACCGCACCATCACGCACCTGCGGCATGCTACGGGCACGGTGGCTCGCCTGTCCGTGGCCGTGATCGTCAATCACCTGCCGGACGCCGAGGGCAATCTGCAGGCACTGCCTGCCGAACAGCTCGAGCGACTGCGTGGTCTCGTCATGCAGGCCATGGGCTACTCCGAGGCGCGCGGCGATTCGCTGGAGCTGCTGCACAGCGCCTTCGTGACTCCGGTGGAACCGGAAGTGCCGATGTGGCAGGACCCGGTCATCATCGACCTCGCCAAGACGGCAGGCGGCTGGCTGCTCTTCCTGGTCATCGCGCTGTGGCTGTGGTTCGGCCTCGCGCGCCCCCTGCTGCGCCGCCAGACGGGCACCGCGGGCGCCGGTACAGCAGGCATTGCCGCAGGCGGCCTGCCGGGCATGGCCGGCCTGCCACCGGACGAGGAAGCGGAAGAGGCCGAGCGCACCATCGCCGCGGCCGCCAAGGCCCGCCAGCAGAGCCGCTACGACGAGAACTTGCAGACAGCCCGAGACCTGGCAGTCAAGGATCCGCGCGCCGTGGCTGCCGTGATCCGCACCTGGATGGAAAAAGATGAGTCTTGATGCCCTCACCCGCAGCGCCATCCTCATGATGTCGATCGGCGAGGACGCCGCCGCCGAGGTGTTCAAGCACCTGTCCGCGCGCGAAGTCCAGGCCGTCGGCGGCGCCATGGCCAATCTGAAACAGGTGACGCGCGACGAAGTGGCTTCCGTGCTCGAGGACTTTCGCCAGGAAGCCGACCAGTTCATGGCCGTCAGCCTGGGCTCGGACGACTACATCCGCTCAGTCCTTACCAAAGCGCTGGGCAGCGACCGCGCCGCCGGCCTCATCGAGGACATTCTCGAGGCGAACAACAGCACCAATGGCGTGGATGCGCTCAACTGGCTCGAGCCCATCACGGTGGCCGAACTCGTCCGCGACGAACACCCGCAGATCATCGCCACGATCCTGGTCCACCTCGAGCGCGACCGTGCCGCCGAAGTGCTGTCGATGCTCAACGAGCGCCTGCGCAACGACGTCGTCATGCGCATTGCGACGTTCGGCGGCGTTCAGCCCTCGGCGCTGCACGAACTCACCGAAGTGCTCAACGAAGTGTTCTCCGGTCAGGGCGCCAAGCGCAGCCGCATGGGTGGCGTGCGCACCGCGGCCGAGATCATCAACATGATGAACACGACGCAGGAAGAGGCCGTCATCCAGAGCCTGCGCGATCGCGACAACGACCTCGCCCAGAAGATCGTGGACGAGATGTTCGTCTTCGAGAACCTCATCGACGTGGACGATCGCGGGATTCAGCTGCTGCTGAAGGAAGTCGAGAACGACGTCCTCACGATGGCGTTGAAGGGTGTGCCGGATCCGGTGCGCGAGAAGTTCCTGCGCAACATGTCCAACCGCGCGGCCGAGATGCTGCGCGAGGACCTGGAAGGCATGGGCCCGGTCCGCCTGTCCCAGGTCGAGGCCGAGCAGAAGAAGATCCTGCAGATTGCCCGCCGTCTGGCCGAGACGGGCCAGATCACGCTGGGCGTGCGCGGAGACGACGCGTATGTCTGACCGCAACCCGCCGCGTGCCGCACGGATCGTCCCGCGTGCCGAACTGCGCACCTGGCGGCGCTGGCAGACGGCCGAGCTGCGCGCCGATGGCGAGGCCGTCGAGCCGGTCGTCGACGACGTGGATCCCAGCGAGGACCCTGCCGCGCTCGAGGCCGAGCGCGAGGCGCTGCGCGAAGCCGCGCGACAGGCTGGTTACGCCGAAGGCTTTGCCGCGGGACACGCGGAAGGTCTCGCAGCCGGTCGCGAAGCGGGCCACGCCGAAGGGCTCGCCGCGGGCCATGCCGAGGGCTCTCGGCTGGCGCAGGCGCCCCTGGACGCCCAGGCAAAACTCCTGAAGGGTGTGGTGCATCAGGCGCGCGAAGCGGTCGACGGCCTGGCGCACGGCATGACCGGCGCGCTCACCCGGCTCGCCCTGCAGATCGCGCGCCACGTCGTGGCCGACACGCTCGCCCAGCATCCTGCAGCCGTGGCGCATCTGGTGCGACAGATGCTGCAGGAACACGCCGCCGATGCGTTGCCCGTGCAACTGCTCGTCAATACGGAAGACGCCGCCGTCATCGAAGCCAACCTGGGCGATGCCTTGAAAGAGGCCGGCTGGCGCATCGTGCCCGACGCCACCGTGGCGCGCGGCGGTTGCCGCGTGCGCAGCCGCCTGGGCGAGATCGACGCCTCCCTCGAGACGCGCTGGCGCTATGCGTGCGCCGCCATCGGCATGGACGACCCATGGCAGCCGACCTGAGCGACGCCGCCGCGAACCCGCTGACGCACGGCTGGCTGGCCGGGCTGGACCAGGCCGTCTCGCGCCTGCGCACCGCGCCGAGCAGCACGCCCTCGGGTCGCGTCACCCGCGCCACGGGCCTCGTGCTCGAAGCCACCGGCCTGCGCCTGCCGGTGGGCGCGGCCTGCCGCATCGAGGTCAATCCCGGACATCCGGAGTACGCGGCCGCCGAGGTCGTGGGCTTCAACGGTCACACGCTGTACCTGATGCCGCAGACGGACATCAGCGGCTTGCCCCCGGGCGCTCGCGTGTTTGCCGAAGAAGTCGCCGCTGGCACCGCCGAAGTCGACGCGGCCCTGCGCGGGCGTCGCCTGCCCGTGGGCGACGCGCTGCTCGGCCGTGTTCTCGACGGCGCTGGTCACCCGCTGGACGATCTCGGCCCGATCGACGACGCCCCGCGCGCCGCGCTCAATACGCCGCCCGTCAATCCTTTGTCACGCCGCCCGATCGACTCGGTGCTCGACGTGGGCGTACGTGCCATCAACGGCATGCTCACCGTGGGACGCGGCCAGCGCATGGGTCTTTTCGCAGGCTCCGGCGTGGGCAAGAGCATGCTGCTCGGCATGATGGCACGCTATACGAAGGCCGAGGTCATCGTCGTCGGCCTGATCGGCGAGCGGGGCCGCGAGGTTAAGGACTTCATCGAGAACATTCTCGGGCCCGAGGGGCTCGCCCGTTCCGTCGTCGTCGCCGCCCCCGCCGACGTGTCACCCCTGCTGCGCCTGCAGGGTGCCGCCTACGCCACGCGCCTCGCGGAGTACTTCCGCGATCAAGGTCGGGACGTGCTCCTGATCATGGATTCGCTCACCCGCTACGCGATGGCACAGCGCGAGATCGCGCTCGCGATCGGAGAGCCGCCCGCGACCAAGGGGTATCCGCCGTCGGTCTTCGCCAAGCTCCCGATGCTGGTCGAGCGTGCTGGCAACGGCAAGGTGCGCGAAGACGGCAGCTACGGCTCGATCACGGCGTTCTACACCGTGCTCACCGAGGGCGACGATCAGCAGGATCCGATTGCCGACTCGGCTCGCGCGATTCTCGACGGCCACGTCGTCCTCTCGCGCAGCCTGGCCGAATCCGGTCACTACCCGGCCATCGACATCGAGGCGTCGATCTCGCGCGCCATGACCGCGCTCATCGATAACACGCGCTTTCAGCAGGTGAGTCGATTCAAGCAAGCCTTGTCACGCTACCAGCGCAATCGCGATCTGATCGCCGTCGGCGCCTACGCGCCCGGCAACGATCCTCAGCTCGACGAGGCCATTGCCCTGCACCCCCAACTGGCGGCCTTCCTGCAACAGGACCTGCACCAGAACGTGAGCTACGAGCAAGCCGTGGCGCACCTGGATTCGATCTTCCCTATGGCGAACCGACATGTCAGCTCAGCAACCGCTTGATGTCCTGATCGGCCTCGCGCGCGACGCGGTGGATGCCGCGACGCGCGAACTCGGCTCGCTGCAGGCCACGCGTCTGCAGGCCGAGCGCCAGCTCCAGATGCTCGAGGGCTATCTGGAGGATTACCGCGTGCGCCTGCAACAAGCCATCTGCAGCGGCCTGTCGGCTGCCGCCTGGCAGAACTACCAACGCTTCATCGGCACCCTCGAGGGCGCCATCGGCGAGCAGCGCAACGTGCTGCGTCACGCCGAGGGCCGCCTCGACGACGGGCGCGTCAGCTGGCAACAGGAGACGCGCAAGCTCAACGCCTTCGACACCCTGGCGCAACGCCGCGAACAGGCGCAGGCCCAGCAGGCCCTCAAGCGCGAACAGCGCGCCACCGACGAATTCGCCGCGCAACAGATGCGCCGCCGCTTCCAACCCGAGACGCAGTCATGACCGTATCTTCGCTCCACGCCATCGTGCCCGCGGCGCCCGCCGCCCCGGCCGGCCTGCCGCAGGATGCCGCCGCGCCCGACACCGGCTTTGCCCAGGCCCTCGCGCAACGTCAGTCGCACCACCAGAGTCGCACCGCCGACGGACACGAACGCCGCCCTGCCGAGCACACCGACACGGCCGCCAACGGCGCGGCGGGTGAAGCCGACACGCCGCAAGACGGCCCGCTCGCCGCGACAACCCCGGGTGTGGACGACAAGGCCGCCAAGGTCGATGCCGAGGAGCCCATGACCGACCCGGCGCTCGCTGCCAGCATGCAGTTCGCGGACTTCGTGCGCGAACTCACGAGCGCCAGCCGCGCCGTGGCCGCCCGCAGCCAGACCGCGACAGACGTCGAGGTCGACGACGCGGCCTTGCCAGCACTGCGCGCGGCGCCCGGCCGCGAGCTTCGTACAGAGGCGGTGCAAGGCGATCGCATGGCGGCCCTCGCTGCCAAGCCCGTGGCCGACGATACGCAGGCCATCTCCCCAGCGGGCATAGGCACCGTTGCACGGCCGGACACGGCAACCTTGCCCACGCGCCCGGCCCTGTCCGGTGATCGCGCCGATGACCGCGCCCAGGTGCGCGCAGACGCGCGCAACGAGGCGGCCGCACCCCAGGACGGCGCTGCCGTGACGGCGGCCGCGCTGAATGGGTCGGCCGCCGCCCGCCCGGCCCCCGCGGGTGCAGCCATCAGTTCGTCCGAACATGCACCCGCAGCTGGGGCCACCGCGCTGCCCACGGCATCGGGCGCAGGTCAATTCCCCGGCTCAACACGCCTGACCGCGGCCGCGGCTTCCGCCACCGACGCGGCCAACCTTCGCGCCGACACGGCCAGCACCACACCCACGGCGCCTGCCTGGGCGACCGCATTCTCTGCCGCCCTGCCCCAGACAGCACCGGCAGCGGGCGTCACCCCGATGCCCGCTGCGCCCGCGGGCGCCGGCTTGCTCGAGCCCGGCGTGGGCGCACCGCTGCATTCACCGCAATGGGCCCCGGCCCTCGGCCGGCAGATGGTCCTGCTCGGCAGCGCGGAAGGCGGCACGATCCGTCACGCCGAGCTTCGCCTGGATCCGCCGGATCTCGGCCCGCTGCGCGTCAGCCTGAACCTGTCTGGCGACCAGGCCACCGCGGTGTTCGTCTCGCCCCACCCTGCCGTGCGCGCCGCCGTGGAAGCCGCCCTGCCGCAATTGCAGCAGGCGCTGGCCGAAGCGGGTATCCAGCTGGGCAACACCTCGGTCGGCGATCAGGGATCTTGGCAGGAAGCGCGTGAATCCAGCCAGGGACAAGGGCGTGGCCGCGATGGCGAAGGCGATGACGCAGGGCAGACCGTGGCCGGCACGGAGCCCACGATTACCCGCGCAGCCCCGCGTGGACTCATCGACACCTTCGCGTGAGCCGCGCAATACCCTGAGGTGACGGGGAATATCCCCGTTGTTCATCTCCTTTCTGCCCGGCCACGCCAGGGATAATCCCATCACGCGGCGACTGTCGAAGTCCCCGCCGCCGTGCTCCACAGACTGTTAGCTCGACCACCATGCCGACACACTCTTCGCGCCTTGCCCGCTTCGCCTCGCGGATGTCCGACCGCTCCGGATCGCGTGCGCGCCAGCATGGCCGCCTGAGCCGTCCGGTCATCGCCCTGATCGCTCTGACTGTGCTCGGCGCCTCCGCCACGGCCATCACCTATTTCGTCATGCGGCCTCAGGCCACGATGGCTGCCGAAGCCGCGCCGGCCCCGCCGCCGATCCCCCTCTTCTACCCGGCCGATCCCTTCACTGTCACGCTGAACAAGGCCGACGGCGAACGGCTGCTGCACGTGGGGCTGACGTTCAAGCTGTCCGAGGAAAGCGCGCGCCAGCGGCTCGACACCTATCTTCCGATCGTGCGCAGCCAGCTCCTCATGCTGCTCGCCGAGCAGAGCCCCGAGATCGTCCAGACGAGCGACGGCAAGCGTCGCCTGGCCGACGACATCCGCAAGACGGTCAACACCGTATTCGAAGGCCGCAACGACAAGCCCCCCGTGGAAAGCGTCCTCTTCAACGCCTTCGTGGTGCAGTAACCATGGCCGCGTATGAGGCGATGCTCTCGCAGCAGGAGGTCGATGCCCTGCTGGCGGGCGTGACCGGCGAGGACAGCGCCCCCTCCAAGGCCGATGCGGCCGATGGCCGCACCCGCCCCTACGATCTCGGCTCGCCCGAGCGTATCGTGCGCCGGCGCATGCATGCGCTGGAAGCCATCAACGAGCATTTCGCGCGCAACCTGCGCTCCTCGCTGCTCAACTTCATGCGTCGCAGTCCTGACATCAGTGTCAGCGGCATCCGCATCCAGAAGTACGACGAGTTCGAGCGCAACCTGCCGGTGCCGTGCAATCTCAACCTGATTCACATGAAGCCGCTGCGCGGCACGGCCTTGTTCGTGTTCGACCCGAACCTGGTCTTCCTGATCATCGACAGCCTGTTTGGTGGCGATGGCCGCTATCACACACGGGTCGAAGGCCGGGATTTCACCGTCACCGAGCAGCGCATCATCCGCCGCGTGCTGAATCTCACGCTGGATTGCTATGGCCGCGCCTGGCAACCGGTGTATCCCGTGGATTTCGAGTACGTGCGCGCTGAGATGCACACGAAGTTCGCGAGCATCACCGGTCCGAACGAAGCGGTCGTCGTCACGACCTTCCACATCGAGTTCGGCGCACCGGTGGCGACCTGAACATCTGCCTGCCCTACTCGATGATCGAGCCGGTGCGCGACCTGCTCACGCGCCCATTGCAGCAGAGCCAGCTCGCAGCCGTGGATGCGCGCTGGAGCCAGCTGCTCACGCACCAGGTGCGCGGCGCGGATGTTCGGCTGTCGGCTGAGTTCGCCATCGTCGACACGAATGTCCGGCAATTGCTCACCATGCAGGTCGGCGACATGTTGCCCATCGAGCTGCCCGAGGTTGTCACGGCGCGCGTCGACGGCGTGCCGCTCATGCAGTGCGCCTACGGCTCGCATCGTGGGCGACACGCGCTGCGCATCCTGCAGCTGACCCCACCCCAGGATACTGACCCCTTCCCTCCCGAGTCCGCCCATCATGAGTGACACTGATTCCAAGAACGACGGCAACCAGAGCTCTGCCGACGACGACTGGGCGAGCGCGCTGGCCGAGCAGACCGCGGCTGCGCGGCCGGCCGCCCCCTCGGTCTTCCAACCGCTCGAATCCCAGCCTGCCGCCACGCTGAACGGCGACATCGAACGCATCCTCGATGTGCCGGTACAGCTCACGGTCGAGCTGGGGCGTACCAAGCTCAGCATCAAGAATCTGCTGCAGCTGGGCCAGGGCAGCGTGGTCGAGCTTGACGGGCTCGCGGGCGAGCCCATGGACATCTATGTGAACGGCTATCTCATCGCCCAGGGCGAAGTCGTGGTCGTGGACGACAAGTACGGCATTCGCCTCACCGACATCATCACCCCGTCGGAACGCATCAACCGGCTCAACCGCCGCTGATCTCAATGGCCGGCGCCCTGCCGGCCGGTTTCTTCCCGCCATGCGCTCGCACCTGCTTTCTCGCCTCAGCACCGCCGCGGCCTGTCTTCTGACTGCCACGCCGGCTCTGGCCCAGACCGACCCACTTGCGGGCGGCGCCATGATGGTGCGCGCCATGCTCGGGCTGGCGGTGGTGATCGGCCTCATCCTCCTGTGCGCGTGGGCGGCCCGCCGTATGGGCATTGCATCGCGTGCCACGGCGGGCATGCCGGCACGCCTGGTGGGCAGCATGGCGCTCGGCCCGCGCGAACGCGTGATCGTGTTGCAGGTGGAAGACACCTGGCTCGTCGTCGGCGTGACCCCCGGGGGGATGCAGACCTTGCACACGCTGCCGGCCACCCCCGAGGCGCCAGCCAATACGACGCCCACAGCGCCCGTCTGGCGCGACGTCCTGCAGCGCGCCGTGGGCCGGCGACCGGAGCGCTGAGATGATGCCGCTTTTGCCGAGGGACGTGTTGACGCGACTGCGCCAGCAGATGCCTAGGGGCGCATGGCACAGTCTGACATTGGCCGGACTCGCTCTGCTGCCTGCCGTGGCGCAGACGCAAGGTCTGCCGGCCCTGACCGCGCAGCCCTCCGCCGACGGCGGCCAGATCTACTCGTTGAGTGTGCAGACGCTATTGCTGCTCACGATGCTGACGTTCCTGCCTGCAGCGTTGCTGATGATGACGGGTTTTACCCGGATCATCATCGTGCTGGGGCTGCTGCGCAATGCGCTGGGGACGGGGGCATCGCCGCCCAACCAGGTGCTGGTGGGTCTGGCCCTCTTTCTCACGCTCTTTACCATGGGGCCGGTCTTCGACCAGGTCTACAGCAGCGCCTACCGGCCTCTCGCGGACGGGGAGATTTCCTTCGAGGAGGCATTGTCGCGCGGCGAAGGCCCCATGCGCGAGTTCATGCTGCGCCAGACGCGCGAAGGCGATCTGCAGCTCTTCGCCGAGCTTGCCCAGGCGCCTGAGATGCAGGGCCCTGAAGACATCCCGCTGCGCGTGCTGGTGCCCGCCTTCGTCACCAGCGAGCTCAAGACGGCTTTTCAGATCGGCTTCACCATCTTCATTCCGTTTCTCATCATCGATCTGGTGGTGGCGAGCACGCTGATGGCCTTGGGGATGATGATGGTGCCGCCGGTGACCATCTCGCTGCCGTTCAAGCTCATGCTCTTCGTGCTGGCCGATGGCTGGCAACTGCTGCTGGGCTCGCTCGCCCGCAGCTTCTACGTCTAGGGGGCTCGACGTGACGGCAGAAACCATCATGTCCATGACTTACCAGGCGATGAAGATCGCCCTGGCCATGGCGGGCCCGCTGCTGCTGGTCACGCTGGCCGTGGGTCTCGTTATCAGCGTCTTCCAGGCAGCGACGCAGATCAACGAAATGACGCTGTCCTTCATCCCCAAGATCATTGCCATGGTGGTGGTCCTGGTGCTGAGCGGACCGTGGCTGATCGGCCTGATGGTGGACTACATGCGTCAGCTCTTCAGCTCGATCCCGTTTCTCATCGGCTAAGCGGGGACGAGCCGTGATCTCGTTCACGCTGGCCCAGTGGTACGGCTGGATCTCGGCCTTCCTGTGGCCGCTCGCGCGCATCCTGGCGCTCGTGGCCACGGCACCGGTCTTCGGCGAGAACTCGGTCAACGCCCGCGCCAAACTCGCCATCGGCATTGCGATCACGCTCGTGGTCGCACCCGTCATCGGTCCCCTGCCTGACGTCTCGCCCGGCTCCTACGCCGGCATGTGGATCTTGCTGCAGCAGGTGCTGATCGGCGTGGCGTTGGGTCTTTGCATGCGCATGGCGCTCGCTGTGGTGCAGACGGCTGGCGAATTCATCGGCCTGCAGATGGGCCTATCGTTCGCCACCTTCTTCGATCCCGGCACGAATGCCAACACGTCCGTGCTGTCGCGTCTGATGTACTGGATCGCGTTGCTGATCTTTCTGGCCATGGACGGGCATCTGATGCTGATCGCCGGGCTGGCGCACACGTTCGAGGTGCTACCTATCGCCGACGCGGCCCTCGGCCGCAGCGGGTTCGGCAGTCTCATCGAATGGAGCGGCCAGGTGCTCACCCTGGGCCTTGTCCTCTCGCTGCCGCTGGTCACCGCCTTGCTCACGATGAACCTCGCGATGGGCATCCTGAATCGCACGGCTCCCCAGCTGTCGGTCTTTGCCGTGGGCTTTCCCCTGTCACTGCTGGCAGGCCTGGTCATGCTGGCCATCGTGCTGCCGCAATCCACACCCTTCTTCGACCGACTCTTCAGCGCCGCCTTCAGCGCTTTTGAACGCATCGTGCTGGGCTTGCGCCCCTGAGCACACGCGCGTGACGGCAGCGGCCCAGAAGCACAAGGGCCGCTAAGCGGCGGCCCCTGTGCTCTACCAGTTCTAAGGCGCTGCGTCAGCCGCGGCTGAACAGACTCAAACCCTGGATCTTCATGAAGGCCAGTTGCGCGGCTTCCAGGCCGACACGGTACGACGCGAGCTGACTGGATGCCTCCCGAATGTCCACTTCTTCGAGCGACATCAGCTGCGCATCGTAGTTGAGCTTGCGGTTGTCACCGTCGTCTTGGAGGGCGTCGATTTCGTTCATCCGAGCACCGCCCGAGGCACGCACGGTGAGTACGTTGTCCAGGTGCAGGTTCAGCTTGCGGTTGGCGGTAGCCAACGCATTGGACAGCGCGGCTTTATCCGTGGCCGTGGTGCTTCCCGTTTCCAGAGCGGCGATCAGGTTGTCGAGCGTATCGAACAGATCGATCTGTGCCGAGGCGGTCGGTTGCAGCGTCAGCGTATCGCCATCGGCCGGCTCGCCGCTGAAAGCCACGCGCACGCCATTGAAGCTCAGCGTCTGGCCACTGGTGTATTCGGCAGGGCCATAGGCCGCCGGGTCAGCCGGATCCGCTGCGACGTCGCGCACCGTGATGTCGAATCCCCCGCCGGCGCGTTCGGTGAAGGTCACGCTCAACTGCGCACCATAACCCGCAGCCTTGACGTCGACCGTCTGCACGCTGCCGAACGTGACGGCGCCCGCATACGGAGAGCCCGTCTCACCGTAGTAGCCGGTCGCCCCCGGCGAGACGCGACCGAAGACATCGGTGGCGAGGTCGCCCGAGGACATCTGGCGCGTCTGAGAGACTTGCACAGATCGAGCCCCCGACGGCGGCGGATCCGAGAGGCGCCCTGCGGCGTCGTACGGCGCGAGATCGCCCCGATTGCCCGAGAAGAGATATTGTCCGTTGCCGTCCGTGGCATTAGCCTGGCCCAGCAGGCTTTCCCGCGTCTCGCGAAGCTCGTTCGCGAGGACCTTGAGTTCGTTGTCGGAATAGGTGCCGTTACCGGCTTCCACGACGCGTGTCAGCACGCCGGTCAGCATGGTCGTCACTTCGCCGAGCACCTGCTCTTGCGTTGTCAGATTGCGCATCGCGATGTCGCGATTGGCACCCAGGCGCGTGTTGATGCTCGCCGTCTGAGCGACTGTGACAGCTTGCGAAGCCGCCATCGGATCATCAGCCGGGGTAAGTACGCGACGGCCCGACCCGAGTTGCTGCATGGTGTGCAGCATGCGGGCTTCCTGGTCTGCCATGGTGCGCAGACCGATCTGCTGGGAGATCTGATTGCTGACTCTCATCGTGGTGCTCCTCAGGTGCGCAGACCCAGCAGGGTGTCGAAGATGTTGGTGGCGACTTCGATGACGCGTGCGCTGGCGTTGTAATGCTGCACGTAGAAGTCGAGGTTGATGTACTCCTCGTTGAGGTTGACACCAGATACCGCCTGCTGCGCTGCAAAACTCTGCTGCGTCAGCGTGTTCTGTGCCTTCACGGCCGTCTGCGACGCCTGGGTCTTCACACCGATGTTGTTGACGAGCTGCGCATAGCCGCCATTGATGCTGACCGTACCGCTGGCGAGGATGCCCTTGGTTTGCAGACCCGCAAGCGCCAGCGCATTCTCACCGTTGGCGGAGCCGCCATCGGGGCCGGCCGCCGCGATGGCGTTCGGATCCGTTACTCCCACGCCAATATCGCGAGCGCCATAGCGTGTAGGTTGAATGACCCAGCTGTCGTTTCGGACGACATCGCCAGTATCCGGCACCTCGATGCGGATTCCGTCAAACACGAGCACGCCGTTGGCGGCATCGCTGTCAGCGTGAAGCGTCACTGCGCTGCCGCTCGGATAGCGAGTCACGGCGTAATCCGTACCGTCGAAGGTGACTTGGTAATCCGACAGGGTCAACGCGCCCGCAGCCCCTTCGGTGTAGGTAGCGACGATCGTCTGGGCGGGATCACTATTCCTTGCATTGGCGAGCACGGCCGGCGAGCCCACCGAGAAAAATTCGCCGCCATCGGTGCCATTGAGATCCACGCCCTGGCCATGCAGTTCATTGAACGCGAGCGCCAGGCCCAGGGCAACACGGCCGAGCTCGTTCTGCGTGACGTCCAAGGTTTCATGACGAAACCGCAGCAACCCGCCCAATGAACCGCCGTCGATGACCGAGTCGCCGAGCTCGACGACGGTGCCATCCGGCGCGGTATATGCGACGGCTGTACGCGTCGGATCCGCGGCAGACACCATCGACTGCAGGGGGAACACCTTGCCACCCGCAAGCAGTGTCTGGCCATTGCCCACCGACACGTTCAAGGTGTCACCTTGCTCTGACACACTCACGCGGACGAGCTGGTTGAGCTCTGTAATAAGCTGATCCCGCTGATCGAGCAAGTCATTCGGCGGCTGCCCAGAGACGCTCGCACGCGCGATGACGATCCGATCGTTCAAATCGCTGATGCGATGCGCATAGCTGTTAATCTGCTCGACCGTAGTGCCGATCTGCTCATTGATGCTGCCGCGCTGATCATCCAGGAACTGCTGGGCCGACTGCAGCTGGCTCACCAAGCTGTTGGACCGGCCAATGAGTTCCTGGCGCGCTTCCGGGCTGGCCGGCGCCGAAGCCACCGCATGCACCCCTTCGAAAAAGCGCGACAGCGCGGGCGAGACACCCACCGTGCGATCCGCAAGCAGTTGGTTCACGCGGCCGATCTGTTGATCGTAGGTGGTGAGCGAAGCGCCCACCGTGGCAGAGTTATTGAACTGGCTGGTGAGAAAGCCGTCGTGGATGCGCCGTACCGAGTCGACCTTGACGCCGCTGCCAAAGTAGCCGGTGCCGGAGCCCTGCCCGCCCGCGGTGGAGATCAACGACTGCTGGCGGCTGAAGCCCTGCGTATTCACGTTGGCAATGTTGTGCCCCGTGACGTTCAGGCCTGCTTGGGCAGCATTCAGACCGGAGCGGCCGAGTTGGAAGAGAGAGCTCATGCGTGATCTTCTACGGAGAGAGCCGGCAAGTGCGGCGCGTCGAATGAATTAACGGCGCCGAGGCGGAAAAATTTAGGGTTACACGGGCAAAAGCCGCATCACCTTGATGAGTTTGTCCGCGTACGCCGGATCGGTGGCGTAGCCGGCAGCCTGGATGCGACGCGCCGCGTCGTTCTCGTCGCGGGCGTTGACGACATCGCGGTAACGATCGCTCTGCGTGATGAGGCGCGCATAGTCCGACAGCGCGTGCTCGTACGAGTCGTACGCGCGGAACGGCTGCGTCATCTTGGCGGGCGCGCCGTTCACGTACTCCGTAGTCATGACGTTGGCCACGTCCCCCGACCAGCCGCCCGTGGCCTTGATGCCGAAGACGTTGTGGCTGGTGCGCCCGTCCGCCGTGCGGATCTCACGCTGGCCCCAGCCGGATTCCAGGGCGGCCTGGCCGAGAATGAGGCGCAACGGCAAGCCGCTGGCTTCGGCCACGGCGCGTGCGGCGTCGCCCATCTTGTCGAGGAAGCTCGCCACGTGCGCGGGGGTGTCCTCGCCCCAGTCGCCCGTGCTGCCGGCCTTCTGCGAATCTGTCGCGGCCACGCTCGCGCGGATGGCGTCGATCAGGCCGCCCGCGGCCAGGCGGCGCGGCGCGCCCGTGGCGCCGCTGCTGCCGCCGAAGACTTGCGAAGGCTGCGAGAGCGGCGTGAACGCCACATCGGCCGCGTCATCCGGGCCTGCGCCACCGCCGCGCTGCATCTGCGCGAGCAAGGCCTTGGCGAGTCCCATGCCCGGGTTGGCCAGGGCCTGCGCCATCTGCCCGTCATACATGGACTGCACCATGCGGGTCTGGTCGCTGTCGAAAAGACCGTCCTTGGGCGTGGCGTCGCGCATGCGCTGGATCGCCATCTGCAGGAACATGGCCTCGAACTGGCGCGCCACTTCGGGCGCATTGTCGTTGGGCGCTTCGCGCGCGCGGCGCTTCATGCCCTCGAGCGCGTTGACGTCTAGCGAGAAGGTATCGGGCGTGACAGGCGTCATGATCGGTTCGTCAGATGATCTCGAGTTCGGCGCGCAGCGAGCCGGCCGTCTGCATCGCCTGCAGGATGGCGAGCAAATCCTGCGGCGTGGCGCCCAGCGCGTTCAGCGCATTGACCACGTCGGCGAGCGAGGTGCTGGTCTGCACGCGCTGCAGCGCGCCGCCCTCCTGGCGCACCTGAATGTCGGTAGTGGGCACCACCACGGTCTGGCCACCGCCGAACGGCGTATCGGGCTGGCTCACCGCCGCGCCGCGGCTGATGACCACCGAGAGATTGCCGTGGGCGACCGCGGCCTCGTCGATGGTGACGTTGCGGTTCATCACGACCGAACCGGTCCGGGCGTTGATGACGACCTTGGCGCTGACCGGCGCCTGCTGCACCCGCAACGACTCGAGCTCAGACAGAAACATCACGCGGCTGCTCGGATCCATTGGCGCGCGCACCTGGATGACCCGACCGTCCATCGCAGCAGCGGTGCCGGCGCCAAAGCGCGCGTTCACGGCCTGCACGGCGTTCTGCGTCGTGCCGAAATCCGAGTTGCGCATCTCCAGGTACAGCAGGCCATCTGGCGCAATGGCCGTGGGCACGCCGCGCTCGACGATGGCGCCGTTGCTGATTCGCCCGCCGCTCAGCTGGTTGATCTGCACACTGCTGCCCCCCGCGGCCGCGCCGGCCCCGGCGATGACGAGGTTGCCCTGGGCAATCGCATACACCTGGCCGTCGGCGCCCTTCATGGGCGTCATGAGCAAGGTGCCGCCGCGCAGGCTCTTGGCGTTACCCATGGACGACACGTTCACGTCGATGGTCTGGCCCGGACGCGCGAACGAGGGCAGCGTCGCCGTCACCATGACGGCAGCCACGTTCTTCAACTGCATGTTGGTGCCGGGCGGCACAGTGATACCCAGCTGCGAGAGCATGTTGTTCAGGCTCTGGGCCGTGAACGGCGTCTGCCGCGTCTGGTCGCCCGTGCCGTCCAGGCCGACCACCAGGCCATAGCCGATCAGCGGGTTGTCGCGCACCCCCTGGATGCTGGCCAGGTCCTTGAGCCGTTCGGCGTGGGCGCCGCTCGCACTGGCCAGGGCCAGGACAAGGGCGAGGACGAGTCGTTTCATGGTGCACTCCAAGCGTCCCCGGAACGATGCCGGGGACTGACAGCATCACATCGGCGAGGCGATGAGGAAGAAGCGTTGCAGCCAGCCCATGGTCTGGACTTCGTCCATCACGCCCTGGCTGCGGTATTCGATGCGGGCATCCGCCACCTGAGTGGAGGACACGGTGTTGTTGCCGAGGATCGAGCGCGGATCGACCACGCCCGAGAAGCGCACGTATTCGCTGCCGCGATTGATCGCGATCTGCTTCTCGCCGGCGACCTGCAGGTTCCCGTTCGGCAGCACGCCCAGGACCGTCGTGGTGATCGTGCCGCTGAAGACATTGTTGGCGTTGGTGCTGCCGGTACCGTTGGCCGCGTTGTTGCCGGTGAGTTCGGCATCCTGCCCGGTGAGGCCGCTGCCAAACACGCGCGGCACCGCTTCGAACCCGAGCCCCACGGAGCCTGTGCGCGCCGTCGTGGTCGCCACACTCTTGGTGGCGTTGGTGCGCTCGTTGAGCACCACGGTGACGATGTCGCCGATATTGCGCGGGCGGCGATCTTCGAAGAGTGGGTAGTTGCCGTACACGCTGGGCTGGAAGATGGCGCCGTTGGGTACGGCCATCGGCATCTCGCGCGCAGGCGGCGGCGCCGTGAGCGGCCCGGTCACGACCGGCGGGGGCGGAATGATGGCGCAGCCGCTCGCCAGGGCCGAGACGGCACCCAGCAGGGACCAACGCAGCGCGCCCTGACGTCGGCGCGTGACGGAACGATCGGCAGTCATCAGAGCTGGGTGAGACGCGAGAGCATCTGGTCGGAGGTCTGCACGGCCTTGCTGTTGATTTCGTAGGCGCGCTGGGTCTGAATCATGTTGACTAGTTCCTCGGCCACGCTGACGTTGGAAGTCTCGACCCAGCCCTGCAGGACGAGGCCAGCGCCATCCAGGCCGGGCGCGAGCACATTGGCCGGGCCGGACGAATCCGTCTCGACGTACAGATTCTCGCCGGCGCTTTGCAGGCCGACCGGATTGGCAAAGAGCGCCAGCTGGAGTTGGCCGATCTGCACCGAAGTGCCAGCTGCGCCCGGCTGCGTCACGGACACGGTGCCGTCACGGCCGATGGTGAGCTCGAGCGCGTTGTCCGGCACGTTGATGGCAGGCTGCACGACATAGCCACCGGCCGTCACGAGCTGACCGTCCTGGTTGGTCTCGAACGAGCCGTCACGCGTGTAGGCCAGCGTGCCATCCGGCATCTCGACCTGGAAGAAGCCCAGGCCATTGATGGCAACATTGCGGCTCCCACCGGTGTTCTCCAGGCTGCCCTGGGTGTGGATGCGCTCGGTGGCCACCGTGCGCACGCCGGTGCCCACCTGCAGGCCCGTGGGCAGCTGGTTGGCGTCGGTGGCGGCGGCGCCCGGCTGGCGCATCGTCTGGTACATCAGGTCTTCGAAGACGGCGCGCGAACGCTTGAAACCATTCGTGCTGACGTTCGCGAGGTTGTTCGCGATCACGTCCATCTTGGTCTGCTGGGCGTCGAGGCCAGTCTTGGCGATCCAGAGCGAGCGGATCATGGCAATTCTCCTGTGCGTTGCGTCAGCCGTTGGCAGACAGCAGGCGGTTGGCGCGGTCGGCGTTCGCATCGGCGTGCTGCACGACCTTCATCTGCATCTCGAAGCGGCGGCCGTTGTCGATCATGCTGACCATGGCTTCGATGGGATTCACGTTGCTGCCTTCGATCACACCGCTGGCCACCTTGACCTGCGGCGCGAGCGGCAGCGGCTGGCCGGCGTTCTCGCCCGTGGTGCGAAAGAGACCGTCCGCACCGCGCACGAGCGCGTTGACCGGCGGATCGACGAGCTTGATGCGGCCCAGCGCAGCCAGCCCTACGGGTGCATCGCCCGCGCCCAGCGCGGACACGGTGCCGTCGACGCCGACCGTGACGCGTGCGCCCGCGGGCACCGCGATCGGCTGGCCGTCCTCAGAGAGAACGGGCCGGCCCATCGCGGTCTGCAACGTGCCGTCGGCGCCCGTATGCAGGCCGCCGGCGCGGGTGTAGGCTTCGGACCCGTCCACGGCCTGCACCGCGAAGAAACCGTCGCCCTGAATCGCGAGGTCCAGGTCCCGGCCAGTGGTCTGCATGGCGCCCGGCGAGAAATCCGAGCCCGGCGTGGCCGTCACCGTCCCCACGCGCGTGGGCAGGCCTTCGCCCACCAGGGGCACGGAGCGATAGTGCGCGAGTTCGGCCCGAAAGCCGGCCGTCGACGCATTGGCCATGTTGTGCGTGACGATGGCCTGGTGCTCCAGGGTGCGCGAGGCACCGCCCGCCGCGGTGAAGAGGATGCGGTCCATGATTTAGCGCATCTGCATCAGGGTCTGCATGATCTGGTCCTGCGTCTTGATCGTCTGCGCGTTCGCCTGGTAGGTACGCTGCGCGATGATCATGTTGACGAGTTCCTGGCTCATGTCGACGTTGGACGCTTCGACGGCCTGGCCTTTGACCGTGGCCAGACCGTTGCTGCCCGGCTGGCCGAGAATGGCCTGACCGGAGGCCGGCGACTCCTTCCAGCTGTTGCCACCCACGGCCTGCAGGCCCGTGGCGTTGTTGAAGCTCGCCAACACGAGCGTGCCGATGTTGCGGGTCTCGCCGTTGGTGTAGTTGGCGATCACTTCGCCGGTGGTGCCTACCGCAATGCTGGCGAACTCGCCGGACTGGAAGCCGTCCTGGTTGAAGTTTTGAGTGAACGGGCTACCGAAGGACGTGGTGCCGGTGTAGTCCATGGCGACCGTCATTTGGGCCGCGGGAGAGTTGTCGCCGCCCGGGTTGGGAATCGTCAACGTGACGTTATTGTCGGACGTGAGACGGCCATCAGGCGAGAACGTGAAGCGTGCGGTTGTCTGCCAGTCCGTGTAGGGCGTGGCGGCCGTGCCGTTGCCCGCCGCGGTGGTGGGCGCCACCGGCTTGCCATCGACGGTGTAGTACACGTCCCACTGGCTCTGCCCGTCTTCCGCCGGACGCTTCACGTAGTACTGCGTCAGCGAATGCGGATTGCCCAGCGAGTCGTACACCGTCATGGGCGTGGAGTTCGTGAAGCTCGTAGGCACGGACGGGTTGAACGGCACCGTGTCGGGAATGGCATCAGCGCGCGAATCCAGGTTACGCATGAAGGAAATCTTGCTCGTTTCCTTGGGCGGGATGTTGCCCACGGGCACGATCAACTCCACCGGATCTCGGCCGACGCCGCTCGTGATCGAGCCGTCATCATTGATCTCGTCCGCGGGATAGCCCGTCAGGCGCAGGCCCTGCGCGTTGACGATGTAGTTCTCCTTGTCCTTGATGAACTGGCCATTGCGCGAGTAGACGATCTCGCCATTGGAGTTCACGAGGCGGAAGAAGCCGTTGGCGCCGTCGATCGCCATGTCGTACTGGTTGCCGGTGACGTCGATGTTGCCCGTCGTGAAGCGCTGGTTGATCGAGGTCACCTGCACGCCAAGACCGATTTTCGAAGATGCGTACAAGTCGGCGAAGGCGATGCTGCCCGTCTTGTAGCCCACCGTGCTGGCGTTGGCGATGTTGTTGCCGATGACATCGAGGTTTTGCGCAGCGGCGTTCAGGCCGCTCAATGCTTGTCCGAAGCCCACGTGGCTCTCCTTGGATTACAGAACTTTGCGAATGTCGAACAGGCCGAACGAACCAGCCAGGCCGAGGTCCATCTTCATGCCGTCAGCGCCGTACGCCACGCTGTTGACCTTGCCCCAGGTCAGGGCGCCGGCCGTGAGCGAGGCGCCCTCGGCATCCTTGGCGGCCACGACGAGGCGATAAGCGCCGTCCGGCACCACCTCGCCGAGATCGTTCTTGCCGTCCCAGGGGACGGACGTCACGCCGACCGGCTGGGCACCGAGGTCGATCTTGCGCACCGGCACGCCGGCGCCGTCGACGATGCTCACGGTCACGTTGGCGGCCGGGCTCACGACGTCCACGCCGAGCGGCGTGACCACGCCGTTGCCCACGGCGATCTTGTCGCCCGGCACCAGCACCTCCTTGCCGATGAGGCTGGTGGCCTGCAGCGATTGCGAGATGTCCATCTGGCCCGAGAGCGCGAGCAGCGTGTTGTTCAGCTGCGTGATGCCGTTGACCGTGCTGAGCTGCGCGAGCTGCGAGGTGAGCTCCGCGTTCTCCATCGGGTTGAGCGGATCCTGGTTCTTCAGTTGCGTCACGAGCAGGGTCAGAAAGCGGTCCTCGGTCTCGGCCGCGAAGGAATTGCTGCTGCCGGCGGCCGCGCCGAGTGCGCCCGTGAGAGAGTTCGAAGTGTTGACGGTGGTCATGGTGGGAAGCCGGCCTACTGGCCGATGGTGAGCGTCTTCATCATCAACGCCTTGGCCGTGTTCAGCACTTCGACGTTGGCCTGGTACGAGCGGGAGGCGGCGATCATGTTGACCGTCTCGTCCACCACGTTCACATTGGGCATGGCGACGTAGCCGTCACCGTTGGCGAGCGGGTGACGCGGGTCGAACACCATGCGCGCGGGCGAGGTATCGTTGACCACGGCAGCCACCTCCACCCCGCCAATCTGCTGGCCATAGGCTTGGCCAGCCTGCGGCACGGTACGGAACACGACCTGGCGCGCCTGATAGACCTGACCGTCGGGGCCGGCCGCGCTCTCGGCGTTGGCCATGTTGCTCGCCGACACGTTCATGCGCTGCGACTGTGCGGTCATGGCCGAACCGGCCACCTGGAAAATACTCATCAGGGACATGGGATCGATTCCTTATTGTTGGACGGCGCTCATCAGCGACTTGAGGCGAGAGGACAACACGGTGGTGGTGGCCTGATAACGCAATGTGTTGTCGGCGAACGCCACGCGCTCGGCGTCCATGTCGACTGTGTTGCCATCGAGCGACGGCTGAAGCGGCGTGCGATACAGGAGATCCGTGGGCCCCGCGGACACCGCCTTGGCCGGGATGTGGCCCGGCGAGGTCAGGGCAAGCGAGACGTCGGGCAGCCGCGGCACGCGCGAATCGCCGGTGGCGTTGCGCAGCGCACTCGCGAAATCCATGTCGCGGGCCTTGTAGCCGGGGGTGTCGGCGTTGGCGATGTTCGCCGACAGGACTTCCTGACGCTGCGAACGCAACGCCAGGGCCTGCTGGTGAAACCGAAATGCGTTGTCCAGCCTGTCGGCCATGGCATCGAACTCCTGGTGCGGCAAAGGCACCGTGGTGCTGGCGACGGCGCGCCTGCGGACTCTTTCACTGCACGCATCTTAGGTTTGTGCCCGCTTCATCAATGCCGTGAACAAAGCCCGGTTTGAGGGCTTAATCCGGTTGTTGCCCGGCCCCCTGCCCTCCCTACAATCTGGCTAGCCGAATTCCCCGTGCCGCCATGCATCGTTCAGCCTCCCTCCTCGCCCTGCCGCTGCTGCTCGCCGTCTCGGCGCATGCCGCGCCGCTGCAATCGGCCGATGCCGTCACGCAGGTCGTGGCCGCCTATCTGCGCGAACAAGCCACCCATTTCGACGCCACGCCGCAGATCACGGTCGATGCGGCGAGCGCGGCCCGCCAGCCCGCCTGCGACGCGCTCCAGCCGTTTCTCGCCCCAGGCACCCGTCTGCGGCCCCGCATGTCGATCGGCGTGCGCTGCGCGGCGCCCTCGGCCTGGACGGCCTACGTGCAGGCCAGCATCGCCGTGCCGGGTCGTTACGTCGTCACCGCACGCACGCTCGACGTGGGCGACGTGATCACGCAGGACGCTCTGGCCACGCGCGAAGCGGATCTGCTCACCCTGCCGCCCAACGCCCTGTTGCGCGCAGACGACGTGCTCGGCAGCGTGGCCACGCGTCGCCTACCCGCCGGACGCCCGTTGCGTACCGACGCGTTGCGCAGCGCCGATGCGGTGCAGCGCGGCCAGCGCGTACGCCTGCTCGTCAATGGCGCCGGCTTCGTCGCCACCAGCGAGGGCCAGGTCCTCGCTGCTGCCGGGCCCGGCAGCCTGGTGCAGGTGCGCACGGATTCGGGCCAGACGGTCAGCGGCATCGTGCGCGATGCAACGACCGTCGTAGTGCCACTATGAGGGGTGCTAAAGTTTGCGGCATGGCGTCCGTTAATCTGAGCATACCGGTGGCTGGCGCCTTGCCTGCCCGGCCCACCTGCTGGAGATTGCCTTGAAAATCCAACCGAATGCCGTGCCCTACGCCGACGCCGACACGACGAGCTCGCAGGACGTGCGCCGCCGCCCCGCCGCGGCCCCGGCGGCCAACACGACGGATGGCGCGCCGGTCGCCCTCAGTGCACTCTCGAACAGCCTGGCCAAGCCGGACGGCGACATCGACATGGCCCGCGTGGAGGCCCTGCGTGAAGCGATTCGCAATGGCGAACTGCGGATCGACGCCTCGCGGATTGCCGACGGTCTGATCGACAGCGTGCGCGAGCTCACGCAATGAATGCGCCGGTCAGCCTGATCGACGCCCTCGCCGCTGAAACCGCCGCCGTGCATCAGTTCATCGACCTACTGCAGGACGAAGGCCTGGCGCTCGCCGGGCGTTCCTCGTTGGCCGAGATGCAGTCGCTGACCCAGCGCAAGCATGATGCGGCCGACGCGCTGCTGGCATTGGGCGAAGCCCGTGACGCCGCCCTGCAACACGCTGGCTACGTGGCGGGCCACCCGGGCGGCGACGCCGCCGCGGCACAGGACACCGACGTTTTCACTGCCTGGGCCGAGCTGCAGTCCGCCGCGACGATGGCCAAGGCGCTCAACGAACGCAACGGCGACATGATCCATACGCACCTGCGCGGCGCACAGGCAGCACAACGCGCGATTCGCGCCGTCACCGGCAGCGATCTGTACGGCGCGGACGGCCGGCACCCCGGCGGCGCACGCCGCTGACGAAAGTCTGCGCTGGCGGCCGGGTTATCCAGTCCGCCAGCGCGCTTTCCGAGTGCCGTTGTCAGTATGGAGCCAGCGCCAGCAGGCGCCGCGCGACATCCGCCTGCGCATTGTGGGCCACGGCACTGCGTGGCTCACCCCGTCCGGCGATATGCCCGGCAAACCCCAATCCCATCCCGAGAAACCGCGAGGCCACGCTCTCGAGCCGGCTGAAAAGCGCCGGTGCGGCAGCGGCCTGGCCGCCACGCACGAGGATGTGACAGCGCGGTGCAGGTTCACGCGCATGCAGCTGCTTGAGCGTGCCGTAGGCAGCCGTCAGGCCGGCCGCGACCTCGTGCTGGGATTCTGCATCCAGCACCAGCACCATCTCACTCGCGAAAGCGCCGATGCCCTCGGGCGGCAGCGCAGGCGCACTCGTGAGTACGAAGCGCACATCCCCGCCGCAGAGCCAGGCAACGGCATCGGCACTGTCGGCCTGGATGAGCGCGCGCGTCTGTGCCTGCAGTACCGCACCGCCGGGGTATTGGTGGACGAGTCCCAGGGCCGGGGTCACCACCAGACTGGGCGAGGCCTGCTCACCCAGTCGCTCGGCGAGCTGATGCACGAGCGTGTCGCCCGCCGCATCCACCATGGCGAGAATGCGGACAACGGGCCGAGCCATGAGCCGGCGCAGCCCGGCCGCCTGGTCTACCCGCGAACCATTGTCATCGATCAGCATGCGGCTGGCACATCCTCGTGCATGTCCAGCGTGCCGAACACGCGCACCATCTGATCCAGCACCTGCCGGCGGGCGCGGGGCCCGGTGCCTTGCGGCAGACCCAGGGATTTGCCCATGGCGCCCGGGCCCTGGCTCAGATGCCAGGCCGACAATCCAAGCTGCGCTCCGGCCAGCAGGCTACGGGTGAGTGCCGGCAGATCCGCATCCTGCCGCACGCAGGCCTCGATGGCCGTCTGCAGCCAGGGCTCGGCCCGACGGGCTGCCTCGACCTGACTGAGCCAGCGGCCCACGCGGGCGGTCTCGATGTCATCGGCGGATACGTTGGTCAACGCCAGGCCTGGGCGTGGAGCTTGCCGTCGGCATCGACGCAACGCATGGACACCAGACGCAGGCCAAGCGGCGACTGCCCAGGAACGGCAAGTTCCACCGAAGTACCACCGACCCAGCACGTGCACGCCGTGTCGCCCACCCAGACCTCACCCGCCGGGGCGTAGCCCAGCAGCTTGGCCAGGGCGCCGACCGTGATGCGCGTGTCTTCCCACAGCACACGCTGCGGCGCAGGACAGCGGGCCAGCCAGGCCCAGCCATGTGCTTGCCACGCTTGCGCCTGGGCAACCGAGATGCCGTCAAAGCCATGCACCAGGCGCAGGTCCGGCAAGGCGTCATCCAGCCAGGCGGCCCGCGCCGTGGCGGACTCCGCGCCCTGGGCCGGCGGCAACGCTTCCGTCGCGAAGGTCGCCATGACGCCGTTGGCCGTAACGAGATGACGGGCGGGCGCAGCGAGCGGTGCGCCCTGCTCGGACCACAGTACGGACCCCGGCGTGGCCCGCTCGGCACCCGACACGGGCGCGGTGCGTGCACGGCCGTGCCAGGCGAGGACGTACCGCCCAGCTGCCTGCGTAGCGTGATCGCGTACGTCCGCCAGCATCAGGTCAGTCAGCGCACCGGCTTCGCCGTTGTCGTGGAAATGTCGCCAGACCTGGCGCGTGAGTCCAGTCGTACGATCCGCCGCCAGCTCGGTGAGCCGCTGGGCCGCCGCCGTGTCGCCCCCACTGTCCAGGCCGCCCAGGGCGGCCCGCAGGTGACGTTGCCGGCGTGCCAGGCGCGCGGGATCGTCTGTCACCGGGGCCAGCGCCTGACCCGCCTGGCCCCACACTGCGGCGAGATCCGCTTCGGTCGGCGCGAAGAGCGCGGATGCAGCACCCGACAAGGCACGGGCGACGAGTGCGGGCGCATTGGGCTGGGCGACGTTCTCCGGCACGCGCTGGCCGTCGGACACGTAGTGAATGGGCAGACGATGCCGGATCGCGATGTCCAGCGCCGCACCCAACTGGCGCGCCTCGTCGATCTTGGTGAGGATGCACCCCGACAGGCCACCGGCCTCGTCCTGGCGATAGGCGTGTGCGACCTCGTCCAGCGTGTCGCCATGGCTGGCGGCGTTGAGCAGCAGCAGTCTGCGCACGGGTCGGCCCGCCGCGCACAACAGGGCGGCCTGCTCGGCCAGATTGCGGTCGCGCTGGCTCATGCCCACGGTGTCGATCAGGACGACATGCTTGTCCTTCAGTTCGCGCAGGGCATGCTGGAGCTGCTCACTATCGTTCACCGCCAGCACCGGCACGCCGAGAATACGGCCATAGATGCGCAGTTGCTCATGCGCCCCGACGCGAAAGCCGTCCGTGGTGAGCATGGCCACGCGATTGGCGCCATGGGCCATGACCCAGCGCGCCGCGAGCTTGGCGGTGGTGGTCGTCTTGCCAACGCCGGTGGGCCCGATCAGCGCAAACACCCCGCCTACGGCAAACATGGCGGACTCGTCATGCGACACCGGCAGGCGCTTGGCGAGCTCATGCCGGACCCATTCCAAGGCATCGTCGCGCGTCGAGCCCGCCGGCACGCGGGTCGCGAGTGCCCGTGCGATCGCCGCACTGAAGCCGGCGCCGAGCAAGGTGCGATAGACCGCCAGGCCAACGGGGGATTCAGGCGCCTGCTGGCGCCACAGCAGGCCGTCGATGCGCTCACCGAGGCTATTCTGCAACGCATCGATGGCGCGCAACACGGCAGGAGGCTCAGCGCCTGAGGCTGCGGGCGCCATCATCGGAGCCCGGACCGGCGCTGTCGAAGCGAAGGGTGCGATGGATGCGGACGTGGCTGCAGCCGCGGCCGGGGCCATGGCTGCAGGTGCCGTGGGTGAGGCTGGGTGCGGGGACGGCGGCGGTTCCGTGATCCGGGCTGCCACGACGCCGGCGCCAGCGGCATCGTCCACTGCCTCGGCAGCGCGGCTTCCAGGCAGCGTGCCGCCGGATGCCGCTTCGGGCCGAGTCGGACGCAGCGTCGGTGCCGCCTGCGCGGCCGGCGCCATATCGCCGAACCGAGGGGCGAGTCCGTCAGCCTCGAGCTCGGGCGCGCGCATGCGTGGTGGCATGCCCGGCACGCGGAACTGCGGCAGGAAGTCGGCATCTTCAGCGTCGGCAGGCGGCGCAGAGCGCGCCTGCGGGAGCTGGGCCCCGGCCTCTGCCTGGGCCTGCGCCGCGATCAGCTGCTGCAACCGGGACGGCGCCGGGGAGACGGGTATCGCGGGTGCTGCCGTCGGGGCCGCAAACGCCGGTATCAATGGTGCTGTGGCCGGCGCCGCACCGGGCTCGCCCAGCGGGCGACGCGGCGGCGGTGGCAAGGCCGCGGCCGCCGCGGCATCGTCGTTCGTGGCAACAATCTCCACGCCGCCGTCCACCTCGCGGTTGGAGACGATCATGGCGTCGGCGCCCAGCGCCTCGCGCACGCGGCGCAGGGCCTCACGCGAGGTGGCGCCCAGGAATCGGGTCAGGCTCATCGGGAATTGCCGCCCATGACGGCGGTCACGCGAATACTGCGGTCATCGGGAACTTCAGCATTGGCCAGCACCGTGAGTTGCGGCAGGTGCAGGCGTAGGAAGCGGGACAGCGACGCGCGCACGGGCTGCGACACCATGAGCACTGCGGGATCGCCCGCGGCTTCCTGCTTCTGCGCGGCGGTCTCGGCCTCGCGCAGCAGGCTTTCGGCCAATCCGGGCTCGAGCGCACCGCCCGCCCCCATGGCCTGGGTCAGCACGCGCTCCAGATGGGCATCGAGCGCGATGACGCGCATCTCGCCATGCCCGGGGAAGAGTTGCTGGGTGATCGAGCGGCCCAGCGCGCGGCGCACCAACGCGATCAGCTCCTGCGGATCGGGCGTCGCGCCGTTGGCTGACAGGCGCGGCGCATGCTCGGACAGCACGTCGATGATGCTGCGCATGTCACGGATCGGCACGTTCTCCAGCAGCAGGCCCTGCAGCACCTTCTGCAGCGTGGTGAGCGTGACCGTCTTGGGCACCAGGTCCTCGGTGAGCTTGGGCGCATCCTTGGTGATGCGCTCGATGAGCTGCTGGACTTCCGTGCGACCAAAGAGCTCCGCGGCGTGGCGGTGCATGAGGTGGTTCAGATGCGTGGCGGCGACTGTACTTGCATCCACCACGGTGTACCCAGCCATTTGCGCCATGTCGCGCTGGCTCTCGTCGATCCACACCGCGGGCAGACCAAACGCCGGGTCGGTCGTGGTCGTACCCTGCAGCGGCGCGCTCGCGCCGCCCGGATCAATAGCGAGCCACATGCCGGGCGTCGCTTCCCCGCGCCCTACTTCCACGCCGGAGAGCAGGATGCGGTACTCAGCGGGCTTGAGTTCGAGGTTGTCACGGATATGCACCACGGGCGGCAGAAAACCGACGTCCTGCGCGAACTTCTTGCGCAGGCTGCGGATGCGCTGCAAGAGCTCGCCACCCTGCGTCATGTCGACGAGCGGAATCAACCGGTAACCCACCTCCAGGCCCAGCGGATCGACCATCGCCACGTCGTCCCACGACGCTTCAGCCGCTGCAGCCGTCGCGACCTCGGCCGCAGCTGCGGCCTGCGGTTGGGCTTGATCTTCCGCCGCCGCGGCTGCGGCGAGCTGACGCTTGCGCACGGCTTGTCCGAGTGCCGCCATTCCGAGCGCCAGCGTGAGGAACGCGAAGTGCGGCATGTTCGGAATGATGCCGATCAGACCCAGCACGCCCGCGGTGATGAAGATGACGCTCGGGTTCGAGAAGAGCTGGCTGGCCATCTGCTGGCCGATGTCCGTGTCCGTGGCCACGCGCGAGACGACGACGCCGGCCGCGGTGGAGATGACCAGCGCCGGGATCTGACCGACGAGGCCATCACCGATGGTAAGCAGCGTATAGGTGGTCGCCGCGTCGCCAGCGGACATGCCGTGCTGCATGATCCCCACGATGAGGCCGCCTACGATGGTGATGGCCATGATGATGAGGCCGGCCACGGCATCGCCACGCACGAACTTGCTTGCACCATCCATCGAACCATAGAAGTCCGCTTCTTCGGCGATCGTACGGCGGCGGTTGCGGGCTTCTTCCTCACCGATCAAGCCAGCGTTCAGATCAGCATCAATCGCCATTTGCTTGCCAGGCATGGCGTCCAAGGTAAAACGCGCGCCCACTTCGGCGATCCGGCCGGCGCCCTTGGTGATCACCATGAAGTTGATCACGATGAGGATAAGGAACACCACGATCCCGACGGCGAAGTTGCCGCCCACCAGGAAGTGGCCGAAGGCCTCAATCACCTGGCCAGCCGCGTCAGGCCCTGTGTGTCCATGCAGCAGAATCACCCGAGTGGAGGCGACGTTCAGCGACAACCGCAACAGCGTCGCGAAGAGCAGCACTGAGGGAAACGCCGCGAAGTCCAGAGGCTTGGTCGTGAACATTGCCACCAGAAGCACCATGATGGCCAGGGCAATGTTGAACGTGAAGAACATGTCCAGCAGAAAGGGCGGCAGCGGCAACACCATCATGGCAAGCACCATGACGATGAGCAGCGGCCCTGCGATCAGCCGGGCGTTGGACGCGCCATGGGCGCGAAAGGCGGACAAAAAAGCGTTCATGCCGTTCCCATGCGGGTATCGAGTTCAGCGGGCACGGCGAGCGCCGTGGGCCGCGACGGCTCAATGCCGCCTTCGTTGCGCCAGAGTCGTAGCTGGAACACCCAAGCCAGGACTTCCGCAACCGCGGTATAGAGCGAGGCCGGGATCTCGGCCTCGACTTCGACGTGGTGATACAGCGCACGCGCAAGCGGCGGCGCTTCCAGCAGCGGCACGCGGTGCTCCGCGGCGAGTTCGCGGATGCGCGCGGCGATGAGACCCGTTCCCTTGGCCACCACGCGGGGCGCACTCGACTTGCCCTCTTCGTAGCGCAAGGCCACGGCGAAGTGCGTCGGGTTGGTCACCACCACGTCGGCATCGGGAACAGCGGACATCATGCGGCCTCGGGCCATCTGGCGCTGCTGCTGGCGGATTCGCGCCTTCAAGTGAGGATCGCCGTCGGATTCCTTGTGCTCCTGACGCACGTCTTCCTTGGACATGCGCAGCTTCTTGTTGTGGCTCCAGATCTGGTAGGGTGCATCGAACCCGGCAACGAGCACCAGCGAGGCCACGATCACGCCACAGCAGATGGCCACCAGGCGCAGCGACTGTGCGAGCGCTGCTGCGGTCGGCAACTGCATGAGCGAGAGCATTTCGTCAATGAAATGCCGCAGTGTGAAGAACGCCACGGTGCCGACGAGCAAAGCTTTGGCAATCGCTTTGAGCAACTCGATCAGCGTGTTCGCCGAGAAGATACGGCCCAAACCCTTGATCGGGTTCAGCCGGTTCAGGTCCGGCTGCAGGGGTTTGCCCACAAAGAGCAGTCCGCCTAGTGCCACGGAAGCGCCAATTGCGACGAGAGCCAGCATGCCGAAGATCGGCATCATCGTGAACAAGGCGTGCCAAGCCTGAGCTCCCGCACCTTCCAGCATGACCCGCGTATCGAACCCGACACGGGCATCGAAGGCCAACGCATGGTGCAGAACCTGGGTGAGACCACTGCGGATCCAGTCGGCACCAAGCCAGAGCCCGGCCACGCCCGCCAGCAGCATCATGAACGTCACCAGCTCGCGCGAACGCGGCGTCTGGCCTTCTTCGCGCGCCTTCTCCAGGCGCCGCTCTGAGGCTGGTTCTGTTTTCTCGAGGTCGCTGTCGTCGGCCATGCGGGTTCCGGGCGCCGCCCGCTCGCGCGGGCGCGGCGGCATCGGGCCGCCAAGGTACTGCGCCGGATTCTAGGCCGCCTCGCGGCCGGCCGATGGCGGGAACAAGCCGCCCAATGCAAGACAATTCCCGGGATCGGCCTGAAAGGGCCCGCTCGCGCCCTCGGGACTAGGCGGGCACCATGGCAATGCCGGTGCGCGTGAGTCGCTCGTAGAATTCGTAGCCGGTGCCGCGCACGACCCGCAAGGGCAACCTCACGCCGGCGCGCGCTGCCTTCTTGCGCAGGCGGCTCACGACCATGCTGATGCGGTGCGTGCCACTTTCCCCCGCCTCGCCCGCGCGAGCGGCGCCGTCGATCGCGCGGGCGATCGCATCGCGCGAGACGACGTCGCCCGCAGCCTCGGCGAACGACGCGATCAGGCTGCGCTCACCCTGGCTCAGATCCAGCTGCACGCCCGAGGGCGACACGAGCACCCAGTCGTCGGTCGTGAGCCACCACTGCCGCTGACGCGACGCGGATGCGTCGTCTGCGCCCATGTCCATGCCACGCTCGGCGCCGAAAGACGGGATCGGCGCGAGAATGCCCTGCGCGGCGGGTGCTGCGCCCAGGCGGCGACTCACCCCAAGGATCACCGCGGCGAGCTCCCGTGCGACCAGCGGCAGATTCACGCAGGCATCCGCGCCCGTCAGGAGGGCATGCACGCGCACGTCGGCCTGGGCCGCATCGGTGAGCACCACGATGCCCACCGTGCTGCGCGCCCGCAGACGCGCCACGGTGGTGAGCACCGCTTCCGGTGCCGCACCCGCGTGCAGTACGCACAGATCGACCGCTCGCTGGGCCAGGATGGTGCCAAGCTCTGCCGGCGACTCGGCAGCAGACACCTCGAACCCGAACGGCGTGAGCGCCGTGAAGAGGCTCACGCGCATCTGCACGTCTGGCGTGAGAAACGCCACCCGAATCACAAAAGGCGCTGCCGTGCCTGGCATCCAGCCCGTCGGGGCCCCCGCCATCGGTGCGGCGAACTCAAAACCCGAGACTCGCGAGCAGATCGTCGACCTGGTCCTGCCCCGTCACCACGTCGCCGGCCTTCTGCGGGTTGACCTGCGGCCCGTTAAGCAGACCCTGGGCTTCCTGACGCTTCTCCTGAGGTACGTTGTCCAGCAGCACCTGCAGGAGCTCGCTCTCGATCGCGCCGATCACGTCCATCATCTTCATGATGACCTGTCCGGTGAGATCCTGGAAATCCTGCGCCATCATGATTTCCATGAGCTGGCTCTGCGTCGCCCGTGCCGATTGCGGCACACTGCCCAGAAAGCCGCGGGTGTCGTCCACCAGTTCACGGGCTTCGGGCAGTTCCAGTGGCTTGTCGAACCACTGCTGCCACCGGGCGTCGAGCGCGCTCGCGTCGCTGGCCAGCTTCTCCTGGATGGGCTGCGCCACCTCGGTCGCGTTGAGCACGCGGTGCGCGGCCTTCTCCGTCATGTTGGCCACGTAGCGCAGGCGGTCCCGCGCATCCGGAATGGCCTGGGCGGCCTCCTGGATGGCACGGTCCAGCCCGAGTTCGCGCATGCTGTCGCGCAACATCCGGGTCATCTGACCGATGCGCATCAACAGGTCGTCGGCCGCTTCCGGCGAGTTCAGTTGAAAGATGCCGGCTTGGTCCTGGGTCACGATGGTCTCCTGTGGGCGCGCGCCCTTACTGGCCGAGTTTCTCGAAGATCTTGTTGAGCTTCTCTTCGAGCGTGGCGGCGGTGAACGGCTTGACGACGTAGCCGTTGGCGCCGGCCTGCGCGGCCGCGATGATGTTCTCCTTCTTGGCCTCGGCGGTCACCATCAGGACCGGCAGCTTGGACATGTTCGGGTCGGCACGAATCTGCTGCAGCATCGACAGGCCGTCCAGATTGGGCATGTTCCAGTCCGAGACCACGAACTCGAAGCTGCCGTTGCGCAGCTTGTCGAGGGCCATCTGGCCGTCCTCGGCCTCGTCCACGTTCTCGAAGCCAAGTTCCTTGAGCAGGTTGCGCACGATGCGGCGCATGGTCGGGAAGTCGTCGACGACCAGGATCTTGAGGCTCTTGCTTACCATGGGGTATTGCTCCAGAAATAAGGTGGCGGGGCAGACCCGCCACGAATCAAACTCGGTTGGCGCGTTCGCCGAAGGCGGCGAGATTGGCGAGCACACGCTCGCTCATGCCCGACAGCGGCACGACTTCATTGACGCCCCCGGTGGCGATGGCTTCTCGGGGCATGCCAAAGACGACGCAACTCGCTTCATCCTGCGCGAGGGTGCGGGCGCCGGCCTCGTACATGGCGAGCATGCCGTGGGCGCCGTCCTTGCCCATCCCGGTGAGGATCACGCCGATGGCGTTCTTGCCGGCCACGCGGGCCGCAGAATCGAAGAGGACATCCACGGAGGGACGGTGACGGTTGACGGGTGGCCCCTGGTCCAGCTCGATCACGTAGTTCGCCCCGCTGCGGGCAAGCCGCATGTGCATGTCGCCCGGTGCGATGTAGGCGTGTCCCGGCAGCACGCGCTCGCCATGCGTGGCCTCGGCCACCGTGAGTGCACACACCTGATTCAGCCGCTGGGCGAACGAGCGCGTGAAGCCGGCCGGCATGTGCTGGGTGATGAGCACGCCCGGCGTGTCGGGCGGCAGCGGCTGCAAGAGCGCGCGGATGGCTTCGGTGCCGCCGGTGGAGGCGCCCACGATGATGAGTTTCTCCGTGCTCGAGAGCGGCCGCTTCAATTGCGCGGGAGGAGCGACCGGTGCCGTGACGGCGCGCGGACGCGCGCGCGAGGCCGCGCGAATCTTGTCCGCGATGAGGTTCGCGTACTCCATCAGGCCATCGCGGATGCCGAGCGAGGGTTTCGCTACGAAGTCCACTGCGCCCAGCTCCAGCGCGCGCAAGGTGATCTCCGAGCCGCGCTGCGTGAGCGAGGACACCATCACCACCGGCATCGGCCGCAACCGCATGAGCTTTTCGAGGAAGTCCAGGCCGTCCATGCGCGGCATTTCGACGTCCAGCGTCAGCACGTCCGGGTTGTGGCGCTTGATGAGCTCGCGCGCGACCAGCGGATCGGGCGCCGTGGCGACCACTTCCATGTCGGGCTGGCCATTGATGATCTCGGTCATCAAGCCACGCACGAGGGCCGAATCATCCACGCAGAGGACTTGGATCTTTCGGGAGGCAGACAGAGACATCAGGAAGCTTCCTTCTTCGCAGGCACGCCGAACAACTCGACACGCGGGGCAGACGATGGCTTGGCCGGCGCCAAAGAGTTCCACCCGGGGAGCAGGCATGACCTTGGGCAGCGCCTCGCGCAGCGCCTGCTCACGACGCGCGACGACCTCGTCGCTGCGCTCGGACACGATCTTCTTCTGCAGGACCTTGCCGGTTTGGGGAAAGAAATTGATGCGCCGCGCATGCACGCCGCGCAGGTCCTGGGCGAGCACCGGGATCTGTTCGAGCGCGAGGTACTCGAGCACGAACTGCGCATTGCGCTCGCCGATGTTCAGCTGGCGCATCTGGTCGATGACCGCGCCGCCGCCGAACACCTTGGCTTCGAGCCGCTCACGCCGGGCGCCGGCCTTCAGCATCTCGTTGATGAGCAATTCCATCGCGAACGCCCCGTAGCGCATCGAGGCGGAGGTGATGCGGTCGGGCTCGTCGCTGCCGGGCAGCATGAAGTGATTCATGCCGCCCAGACCGGCCTGCGCATCGCGCAGGCAGGCCGCCACACAGGAGCCCAGCACCGTGCTCAGCACGATCGGCTCGCGGGTGACGAAATACTCGTTGGGCAGGAGTTTGACCACATCGCAGCCGAACCGGCTGTCGTAGTGGCGGTGGGTGGCCAAGGCCTTGATATCCTCAGTCATGCCGACACCTAGACTCGCTCGTAGACCGTCTGCCCGCGCAGCTGGAAATCCTGCGTGACGTAGGTGAAGTTCTCGGAATGGCCGGCAAAGAGAAGGCCGCCCTTGACGGTCCAGCGCGCAAGCCGCTGCAGGATCTGGGCCTGCGTGGGCTTGTCGAAGTAGATCATCACGTTGCGACAGAACACCACGTCGAATGGCTTGTCGAGCTCCCACCGCTCGTGCAGCAGATTGAGCGGCTCGAACGTGATGAGCTCGGCCACTTCCGGGCGCACGCGCACCATGCCGGACTGTCGCCCCCGCCCCTTCAGGAAGAAGCGCTGCAGGCGTGCAGGCTCCATCTTGGCGACCCGCTCGGCCGGGTACACCCCGGCGCGCGCGCGCTCGAGCACCTGGGTGTCGATGTCGGTGGCCAGCACGCGGCTCGACGCCGCATGTCGCCCGAGCGCCTCGAGCAGCGTGATGGCGATGGTGTAGGGCTCCTCGCCGGTGGAGGCAGCCGAACACCACACATTGACCGGCCGGTTGAGTTTGGCCACGTACTCCGCGAGCACGGGGAAGTGATGCGGCTCGCGAAAGAACGCTGTCAGATTGGTCGTGAGCGCATTGACGAAGGCTTCCCACTCGGGCGCATCGGGACGCGCCTCCAGCGGCGAGAGGTAGCTGTCGAAATCCGTCAGGCGCAGGGAGCGCAACCGACGCGAGAGCCGGCTGTAGACCATCTCCCGCTTGTGCTCGCCAAGCGAGATGCCGGCCCGCGCATGGATGAGTGCGCGGACCCGGCGAAAGTCCGCCTCGGTGAAGGCGAACTGCCGCTCGATATGGGTGTCGCCTGGTGCGACGACAGCGTCGAACATGGTGCCAGTCTCAGTGAGGTCAGCCAGCCAATGCCGGGGTCAGCCCCCCGGGCAGCCCCCCGGGACCCGTGTCGGACCGGGATGACGCCGCACCGCGCAGGGACTGCTGCGCCGCCACGTCGATGACTTCGGACTCGTTCACCTTGAACGCGGCCACCGCGGCCTGCAGACGGCCCGCCTGCTCTTCCAGCGAGGCGGCGCCTGCAGCAGCCTGCTCGACGAGCGCTGCGTTCTGCTGGGTCACCTCGTCCATCTGCGTGACGGCGCGGTTGACCTGCTCGATCCCGCTGGACTGCTCGTCCGAGGCGGCGGAGATCTCGCCCATGATGTCCGTCACGCGCTGCACCGCATTGACCACTTCCTGCATCGTGGCACCGGCGCGGGCCACGAGCTCGCTGCCGCGATCGACTTCCGTGACTGACGTCTGGATGAGCTCCTTGATCTCCTTGGCCGCTTGCGCGCTGCGCTGGGCGAGGCTGCGCACTTCGCCTGCCACCACGGCGAAGCCCTTGCCCTGCTCGCCGGCGCGGGCGGCTTCCACGGCGGCGTTCAGCGCAAGAATGTTGGTCTGGAAGGCGATGCCGTCGATGACCGAGATGATCTCGGTGACCTTGCGTGAACTGCCGGCGATGCTCGCCATCGTCTCGACGACCTGCCCGACCACCTCACCACCCTGCACGGCCGTGCCTGAGGCGCTGGCCGCGAGCTTGTTGGCCTGACGGGCATTGTCGGCGTTCTGCTTCACGGTGGCAGCGAGCTGCTCCATGCTCGCGGCGGTCTCTTCCAGCGAGGCGGCCTGCTCTTCCGTCCGGCTGGACAGATCCGAGTTGCCCGCAGCGATCTCACGCGAGCCGAAGTTGATCTCTTCCACGCCCTGGCGCACCGTGAGCACGGTACGACCCAGCCCTTGCTGCATGCGCTGCAAGGCGAGCATCAGCTGCCCGATCTCGTTCTGGTTCTTCACCTCCACGCGCGAGGTGAGATCGCCCGCGGCGATGCGGTCGAACTGCGCACCCACCTGCTTCAGCGGATTCAGCACGCGACGGCCCAGGAACATCCGGGCAAAGATGGTGAGCAGCAGGCCCAGAAGGATGGCACCGCCCACGGCGGCGATCGCGAGATCGCGATTGCCGGCAGCCGTGGTCTGCAGATCGGTCCGGTACTGGTCGATGTAGGCCACGAACCGCCCGATCGCCGCCACGAACGCGTCGCCCCGCGGTTGACCGTACTCGGTGTTGATCATGTAGAAGCTCGCGTAGTCGCCGGACGCGAGCGCATCCACCATGGTGTCCACACCATCGTCGATGTAACTGCGGTAGGCACGCAGCACGTTCATGTAGAGCGGACGGCCCACTTCATCCTGCAGCGGATTGGCCTGGAACTGCGCAAACGTCTTCTTGGCCTGATCGACCGAGGCCTTGGCGTTGTTCACGAACGTCTCGGCCGCACGCGCGTCGTTCTCCTGGCGCTCGCGGGCCGAGGCCAGCAGGGCGATCCGGGCGTTCTGCAGCGACGCGTTGATGGAATTCGCCTCGCTCGCACGACCGTTGACGTACTCGAGCTCCTCGAGCGACTTGAAGGATTGCTGCAGGAAGACCACGGCCATGCCGCCCACGACGAGCAGCAGGCCCATGAAGAGCACCAGCACGAGCATCAGCGAGGCTTTCACGGAAAAGCCGCGCGGGCGCGGACCCGCGTTGGTCTGTGTCGCCTTGTTTGTCTTTTTTCTCAGTTTCATTGTCGCCGTCCGGGGTGGTTCAGAAAGATTCCCAATCGTCGTCAGACGGAGCCTGACGAGCGGCGGGGCGTGCTGCGGCGCGCACGGGCGCGGGCTCGACGGCAGGTGCTGCAGACGCAGCCGGCCGGTTCGGTGTCTTGACGATGGTGCCGGCGTTGGAAGCGGCGGCCGTGCCAGTGGCAGGGCGGGTCGCCGCACGTGCAGCGACGGTGCGCGTGGCCGACGGCGCAGCAGCGCGTGCGGTGCGCGTGGCGGCCGGCTTGGCCGCGGGGGGTGCCAGGGCACTGGCACGTCGGGTCACAGGTGCCGGCGCAGGCTCAGCCGGTGCCTCCGTCCGCGGCAGCGCGACCTGGGTGGCACGTGAAAGCGCTGCGCCAGCCGCCGGCGCCTCGGCATCGATCGTGATGCCCGCGCCAGCACGCCCTTCCAGGCGGAACGCAGCCACGGCCACGTCCAGCGCTCGCGTCTGGGCCTCCAGCGAGGCCGCCGCCGCGGCGGCCTGCTCGACCAGTGCCGCGTTGTGCTGCGTCATGTCGTCCATGTCCGCCACGGCGCGGTTCACGCTTTCGATGCCGCCGGACTGCTCCACCGACGCACTGGAGATCTCGTTGATGAGATCACTCACGCGACGCACCGATTGCACGATGTCCTGCATCGTGGTGCCGGCCCGCTCCACCTGCTGCGAGCCCTCGCCCACCTTACGGGTGGATTCGGCGATGAGATCCTTGATTTCCTTGGCGGCATGCGCACTGCGCTGGGCGAGGCTGCGCACCTCGCCTGCCACCACGGCAAAGCCCTTGCCCTGCTCGCCCGCCCGCGCGGCCTCCACGGCGGCGTTCAGCGCAAGGATGTTGGTCTGGAAGGCGATGCTGTCGATGACGCCGACAATCTCCTCGACCTTCTGCGAGCTGCTGGCGATCTCGCGCATCGTGGTGACGACCTGCCCCACGGCCTCGCCCCCGCTGGCAGCCACGTCAGAGGCGCCGCTGGCGAGCTGCGTCGCCTGGCGGGCGTGATCGGCATTCTGGCGCACGGCCGCGGCGAGCGACTCCATATTGGACGTCGTCGCCTGCAGCGCACCGGCCTGCTGCTCGGTGCGCGTGGACAGATCGGCGTTGCCGGCCGCGATCTGGCGCGCGCCGGTGCTGATCTGCTCGACCCCGAGACGCACAGAGGAAACGGTGCTCGCCAGGCCGCGCTGCATGCGCTGCAGGGCACCAAGCAATGCGCCGATCTCGTTCTCGGACGTCACGTCGATACGGCTGGTGAGATCGCCCTGGGCGATGCGGTCACAGAGCTGGCTCGCGTCGCGCAGCGGGCGCACCACCTGGCGCTGCAGCACCCAGCGCATGGCGATGATGAGCAGGACGACGAAGATGAGCGCCACGACGATGGACGCGCGCACGAAGGTGTAGCGGCTGGCCGCACCATCCAACAGGCGCTGGGCTTCGGCGTCGGAATAGCGTACGAAGGCATCGCGCGCAGTTTCCAGGCGCGTGCCGGCCGGGCCCAGACTCGCCAGGCCGGATGCGATGGCGGTCGCGTTGCCCCCTTGCAGGGCCGTCTGCAGGGTGGTCACGGCACCGAGGTAACCGTCGAGGGCATCGGCCGCCGGTCGCATGAGGGCCAGGCCTGCTTCGGACAGCGGTGCCTTGCGGGCTTCTGCCAGCGCCGAGCGTGCCTGCGCAATCAGCGGTTCGGCACGCTGCAGTTCGGCCGCGGGCACCGGCGACTGCGCAGCCGCGCCGCGCAGGACGGCACCGCCACGCACGGCATACAGCGTGGCCGCCGTGAGGCGGCCCTCGCCCTGACCATGCACCACGTCGAGCGCGTGCAGAGCTTCGTTACCGGCGCGCACACCCAGCCCGCCGATCGCGCTGCCCACCGCGATCATGCCGCCCAGCAGCAACAGCACCAGCAACAGCAGCGTGCTGACCTTCATCTTCTTGAGCATGTCTCTTCCGGCCCGGGTGTGTGGATGGCCGCGTCAGGCAGCGGCGCGCTCGACCAGCGCCATCTCGTCGCTGGTCATGAGCTTCTCGATATCCACGAGGATGAGCATGCGTCCGTCGACGGTCCCGAGTCCGGTGAGGTACTCGGTGGACAGGACGGAGCCGAACTCGGGCGCCGGGCGAATCTGCTCGCCACCGAGCATCAGCACGTCGGACACGCCATCGACCACGATGCCGACGACACGACCGGCGAGGTTCAGGATGATGACGACCGTCTGCTGGTTGTATTCGACCGAGCTCATGCGGAACTTCACGCGCAGATCCACGATCGGCACGATCACGCCGCGCAGGTTGGTCACGCCCTTGATGAACTCAGGAACGTTGGCGATGCGCGTGAGCGCGTTCGCGTCGTAGCCGCGGATTTCCTGCACCTTGAGGATGTCGATGCCGTATTCCTCACTGCCCAGGGTGAACACCAGGAACTCCTGGCCTTCCCCTTCCGCTGCCTGCTTCACTTTGTTTTCCATGGCCTTTCCTTCAGCTCAGAAGTGCCTCGGGCTGGCCGAGACGTTCCCGGTTGGCGCGCGCGAGGGCAAACACATCGACGATGAGGGCGACGCTGCCGTCACCCAGGATGGTGGCGGCGGACACGCCGTGCACCTTCCGATAATTGGTTTCCAGGCTCTTGACCACGACCTGGTGCTGACCCACGAGATGATCGACGAGCAGCGCGAAGCGGCGCTCTTCGGCCTGCATGATGACGGCGATGGCCTGCTGCGGATCCGTCTGCGCGCCATCGACATTGAAGGCACGGTGCATCTCGATGAGCGGCAGGTACTCACCGCGCACGTGCATCACGCGCTCGTCGCCTGCCACCGTATGGATGTTCTCCATTTTGGGCTGCAGCGATTCGGTGACGTGGTTGAGCGGGAGAATGAACACCTCGTCGCCCACCCGCACCGACATGCCGTCCAGGATGGCCAGCGTGAGCGGCAGCACGATGCGCGTCGTGGTGCCCCGCCCCGTGCGCGAGGCAAGCTGCACGTGGCCGCCCATGCCCTGGATGTTGCGCTTGACCACGTCCATGCCCACACCGCGGCCGGACACGTCCGTGATCTCGGCCGCCGTCGAGAAACCCGGCGCGAAGATGAGCTGCCAGACGTCGTCGTCGCTCGCATTGTCAGCGATCGGGATGCCCTGCTTCTGAGCCTTGGCGAGAATGCGCTCGCGGTTCAGTCCGGCGCCGTCATCGGAGACTTCGATGACGATGTTGCCGCCGCTGTGCTGCGCGGCGAGCGTGAGCTGGCCCACGGGCGGCTTGCCTGCCGCCTCGCGCTGGGCGGCCGTCTCGATGCCGTGATCCAGGCTGTTGCGCACCAGGTGCGTGAGCGGATCGATGATGCGTTCGATGAGACTCTTGTCGAGTTCGGTTGCGCGTCCCACGGTGACGAGCTCGACCTGCTTGTTGAGCTTGGCCGCCAGGTCGCGCACCAGACGCGGAAACCGGCTGAAGACGTAGTCCATGGGCATCATGCGGATGGCCATGACCGATTCCTGCAGGTCGCGCGCATTGCGCTCGAGCTGCTCCATGCCGTTGAGCAGGCGATCGTGCAGCACCGGATCCAGCGTGGACGCCGTCTGCGCGAGCATGGCTTGCGTGATGACGAGCTCACCGACCAGGTTGATGACTTGATCGACCTTCTCGACAGCCACGCGGATCGAGCCAGCTTCCTTCTCGGCGGCATGCCCTTGATTGGCGGCGGCCGGCGCGCGGACGGCCGCGGCAGGCGCGGCGGGCTCATCGGCCGTCACGGGCGCGGCGACAGGGGCCACGGGTGCCGACACTGGGGCTGGCGCGGACACCGGTTCGGGTGCTGCAACGGCCGCGGCGGGCACGGCTTCGCTCGTGATGTCGATCTGGTCGGCATCGATGATGAAGCAGCACACGGCGACGATGTCGTTCGGGTCGCACGAGGTGTCGAGCCACACCGTGATCTGCGTGCCCTTCTCCACCTGGGCGGTGATGCGGCCGAGATTGCCGAGCTCACCGATCAGACCGGCACGGTCCTTCTCGGCCACGCCATTGAGCGTGATCTTGAGCGGGCCGCCGGTCGCGGGCGCTGCGACGGGCGCTGCTGCCGGCGCAGGCGCGGTCACCACCGGCGCGGGCGCGGGTGCCACGGGTGCCGGCGCGGGCATGTCGACCGGCGCGGCCGCCTGGCCGATGTGCTCCTGCGCGAGTTGCTGCAGCACGGCGCAGATGCGCGCGTAAGTCTCGGGGGAAGGCTCCGCGTCGTTTCGGTACGTTTCGAGTTGCCCGGTCAGCACGTCCTTGGTTTCCAGAAAGATGTCGATCATGTCGGCGCGAAGCGCCATCTCGCCGCGTCGAATCGCGTCGAGCAGGTTCTCCAGGAGATGCGTCGTCTGTGTGAGTGCCACGAATCCGAACGTGCCGGCTCCCCCCTTGATGGAGTGCGCGGCGCGAAAGATCGCGTTCAGCTGCTCTGGGTCGGGTGCGGTTGCATCCAGCTCGAGCAGCAACTGTTCCATTTCGGCGAGGAGCTCTTCAGCCTCTTCGAAGAAGGTCTGATAGAACTGCCTGAGGTCTAGCCCACCGCTCATGTTCCGAGAGTCTCCATAGCAGACGGCGCCCGCCGTCCTTACAACGTCTGTCGAGGCTGCGTGCGGTGCGCCTTCCCGCAGCCCGAATCCTTCATCCCAGCAAGGCCGCGGTCACGTCGGTGATCGCACGCCCGTCGACCGGCTTGCCGAGCCAGCCCGACGCGCCCGCATCGCGCGCCCGCGCCTTCGTGTCCTCGTCCATTTCCGTCGTCAGCACCAGGATCGGCACCTCGGCCAGGGCCGGCAGGCGACGCAGGCGTTCGATGAGCGTGATGCCATCCATCTCTGGCATGTTCAGATCCGTGATGACCAGACCGACCACCTCGCGCTCGAGCAGCGACAGCGCTTCGGCACCATCGTTTGCGACGAGCACGGGCCAGCCGGCGGACTCGAGCACAGCGGCCACCATGCGTCGCACGGTGACCGAATCGTCCACGATCAGGACGGTGCGCGATGTGCGCGGGACATTCATGGCGGGCTCCCTGAATTCACGGCCGCAGCGCCCTCCAGGGCACCCTGCGCCGACCCTGTCTGGATGTCGGCGGCAGCGGCGTTCTCGCGCTCGATCCGGCGTTGCGTCGCCGCGTTGAGCACGATGAGACTGATGCGTCGATTGATCGCGGCGTACGGATCGTCCTTGATCAGGTTCATGGTCGAGGCAAGCCCCGTGACGCGCAGCACGCGATCCTGGATCAGGCCGCCGGCCACCAGTTCGCGACGTGACGCGTTGGCCCGGTCGGCAGACAGTTCCCAATTGCTGTACGCACGCTCACCGCTCGAATACTGCATGGCATCCGTATGGCCAGACAGGCTGAGCTTGTTGGGCAGCTCGTTGAGCATGGGCGCGATCTCACGCAGGATGGATCGCATGTACGGAGCGACCTGGGCGCTGCCGGTGGCGAACATCGGCCGGCTCTGGTCATCCACGATCTGGATGCGCAACCCCTCGCTCGTCATGTCGACGAGCAACTGTGGCCGGTACTGCTGCAGCACCGGGTTGCGCTCGATTGCCGCATTCAAACGGTCGCGCAGGTTCTCCAGGCGCTGCCGATCCCGGGTCTCGGTCTGCGACTGCTGGTAGGTCGTCGGTGACGGATCGGCACGGCGCACCTCGCCCGTCGTGCGCATCGGATCGCCGCCGCTCAGGGGGATCACGCTCGATCGGTTGTTGGCCGGGATCGCGCTGTCATTGGCGCTCTTCTGGTCACCGCCCGCGATCGCCACACCCAGTGGCGTGCGGAAATACTCCGCCAGCCCTTCACGACCCTGGGGTGAGGCAATGGAGACCAGCCACATGACCAGGAAGAAGGCCATCATGGCAGTCATGAAGTCGGCGTAGGCGATCTTCCAGCTGCCGCCGTGGTGGGCGTGCTGGTGATTGGCCTTGCGCCGGATGACGACGCGATGTGAATCCCCGCTCATGCCGGTCTAGCCTCAGCGCCCCTTGACGGCACGCACGTGCTCGTCGAGTTCCATGAACGAGGGCCGCTCCGTGGAATACAGCACCTTGCGTCCGAACTCGACGGCGAGCTGCGGGGGATAGCCGTTCAGGTTGGCGAGCAGCGTCGTCTTGATGCACTCGAACATCTTGACGGCCTCGGCATTGCGGCGGTCCGTGCGCGCGGCGAGCGGGCCGACGAAACCATAGGCGAGCAGAATGCCGAGGAAGGTACCGACCATGGCCTTGGAGATGAGATCACCCAGCACGGCAGGCGGCTGATCGATGGCGGCGAGCGCGTGCACCACGCCCAGCACGGCCGCCACGATGCCGAAGGCCGGCAGGCCATCGGCGATGTTGCGCAGCGCCGTGGCCGGCACATCGGCCTCGTGCTGGTAGGTCTCGATCTCGCTGTCCATCAGCGTCTCGATCTCGAACGCGCTCATGTTGCCGCTCACCATCAGACGCAGGTAATCGGTGATGAAGACGACGAGTTCGCGGTTGGCGAGGATGCTGGGATAGGCCGAGAAGATCGCGCTCGAGTCCGGATCCTCCACATGGCTTTCCAGCGCCATCATGCCTTCACGGCGCGCCTTGGTGAGCAGCACGTAGAGCAGCGCCATCAGCTCCATGTACAGCTCTTTGTCGTACTTACCCCCACGCAGGAGCTGCGGCACCATCTTCATGGTGGCCTTCAGGGATTTGGTGTTGTTCGCGCTGATGAAAGCGCCCAGGGCCGCACCGCCAATGATGAGTACTTCCACCGGCTGGTACAACGCCCCCAGGTGGCCGCCCACGAGGGCATAGCCGCCGAAGACGGAGAACGCAACGATGAGATAACCCAAGAAGATCAGCACAACGACCCCTGTAGAGCTCGATGCGGGAGGCCCCCGCGACGTAGGAAAGACTTAGGCCATGCTTGCCACAGGCTCAGGCCGCAACCCCGCGGTGCGCGGCTGCACGAAGCTCTGTACGGCCCGCCCCTGGCAGGCGCGCGGCGGCGGACGGCAGATCGCACACACGAAGTTGGCTTGAGGCTCGTAGGCCCGCGCCACGAAATGCCCCCGGCACTTCTGACACTGCGACAGCTGCAGCATGCCGCCATCGAAGAAGCGCACCAGGATCCAGGCGCGGGTGAAGCTCAGGAGAGGCTCCTGACCCGACTCCACGTGTTCGAGGTAGAGGCGGTAGGCACCCATCAAGGCGCGCACCCCCGTCTCCGGCGTCTCGCGCTCGAGGAATCGGTAGATGTTGTAGAAGAGCGAAGCGTGGATGTTCGGCAGCCAGGTCATGAACCAGTCGACCGAGAAAGGCAGCATCCCCTTGGGAGGAGAGACACCCTTGATCTCTTTATAGAGACGCACGAGGCGCTCGCGGCTCAGGCCGGTTTCGGCCTCGAGCATCTGCAGCCGGGCTCCCAATCCGATCAGCTCGATGGCGAGCCGGATCTCGGTGGCTTCTAGGACGACGCTCTTGCTGGCCATGACCCGGTCTCCGTCAGCCGATCTGCTCGACGGGCTGGCTGGCGAGCAGCAGCGTCGTATGCGCCTGCTGAAGCACGCCGCCCAGCGCGTCCTGGCTCAGCGCCGTCAGCAACGCGCCTTCGTCGAATCGAAAGCGGCACAGCAGCGACGTCGAGCTGGCGAGCTTGACGGTTTGGGAGAGGGTCAGCCGTCGCACGATGTCCGCGACTTCCTTGCTGAAGCCCAGGCGGAAGACCGCCGTGGCGTAATCCTCATTGAGCATGCGCTGCGCCAGCAGTAGATAGGACAGGTTGACCTCGCGCACTTCGGCCAACAGGTTTTCGCCACCGTTCATCCCACGCTCTCCAAATGCCTTCAGTCCATCTGATTGACATTCCCCGACCTCCGGGGAAACGTAATGCAAGATGTAAGCAAATCACTGTTTCACATCACTTACATCGGTAACGCCATGTGACTATCGGAAGAATTCGTCACATCAATGGACACAAGAATAGCATTGTCGCGAGATTTTTATTGCAAAGTTACGCAGAAACTAACACTTCTGTTAGTTTTTTGAGAATCTTTGATGCAGGTCATACCGTTACGTGACATTTGTCACATTCTCTGGATACGTCAAGATACGCCGGGTTTTCCCCTATAACGGCATCCATGCGGCTTTATTTAGGCCCATTTTGCGAAAGACCCGAAAAGCCCCGGTAAAGCGGGTGTGTTCGGCCGTTCGGTCCGGCACGCCTGTAGCGAAAATGCGACTGGGGAGCGCACGCACGTCGCGTCCCATACCTGAACCATGGCTTACGACACTTACACGCTGCCTGTCATCTCGAGTCCGCCGCCGGCCCCCGCCGCGCGACGCGCTGCGGGGGCGCCCTCGCCGGACGCCTACGATCGCCTGCAGCGCGACGCCATGGTGGCCCGTCACGCAGGGCTCGTGCGCAAGCTCGCGCTGCGGTTGGCCTCGCGCCTGCCCTCGAGCGTGGATCTGGACGATCTGGTGCAGGCCGGCATGATGGGTCTGCTTGATGCCGTCACGCGCTATCGAGAAGTCCCGACCGCCCAATTCGAGACGTACGCTACCCAGCGCATTCGCGGCGCCATGCTGGACGAACTGCGCAATCTGGATTGGGCGCCGCGCACCGTGCGCGAGCGTGGGCGCAAGGTCGAGCAAGGCATGCGCGCCGCAGCCCAGCGACTGGGCCGCCAGCCCACCGAGGCGGAAGTCGCGGCCGAGCTTGAGGTGTCGCTTTCGGATTACCAGTCCATGCTGCAGGACGCTCACGGCGCGCAGCTGCTGTACGCCGACGAACTCGGCAGCACGCTGGAAGAGCGTGCCGAATCCGCAGATGAGGGCTCGCCGCTGGAAGTCTCCTCCACCGCCGATCCGCTCAAGGCGCTCGTCACGCACGAGCTGCGCGAGACGCTGGTGCGGGCCATCGAACAATTACCCGAGCGCGAACGTCTGCTGCTGAGCTTGTGCTACGAGCAGGGGCTCAATCTCAAGGAAGCCGGCCTCGTCCTCAATGTGGGTGAGGCTCGTGTGTGCCAGTTGCGCAGCCAGGCCATCGCCCGACTGCGGGCAAGCGTCCGCCGCTGAACACGACTGTCGCGCACCTTACGCCATGGCCGCATCGTTCCCGCAGTCTGCGCGCTCGCGCAAAGCCTGGTTACCGATCAGCCTTGCCTGCCTGATCATCGGCGCTGGCGTGGCACACGCCGGAATATGTGCCTATATTTTGTTCTTCTCGTTCGAAGTGCCTGGCGCGAGCCCGGACGCGGGACACGGCCTTCCGGCCTTGAGTCTGCAGGGTCTGGACATCACCACCGTGCGCTGGCTCGTGGCCGGCAGCGCGGCCCAGGCGCTGGCACTCGCGCTCGTGCCCTATCTGCTGCGCCAGGGGCGCCTCGCCCAACCCGCGGCCGAACACGCCTGGTCATCACGGCGCTCTGACGCCAGACACGCCTACGACGACCTGAGCTGGGTGCCAGCGCTGCCGTTGCCCGTGGATCGGCCAGGTGTGATTGCCGTGCGCCTTGCCAATCTCGATGCCATCGTCAACGTGCACGGTCGCGCCGTGGCACATCGTCTCCTGCGTGCGGCAGCCCGCACACTGCGGGAGAATGCACGCAAGAGCGACATCGTGACGCGCACGGATCACGACCGCTTCGCCGTCGTGCTCTCCGACACCGATCCCGCCAGTCTGTCGGCCACGGCAGCCCGCCTGCGCAGCGCCTTGAGCAGGCTGGAGGTCAGCGCGCCCGGCGGACAAGCCGTCACCGTCGACGCGCGCCTGGGCTGGTCCTCCGGAGAAGGTCACGACCTGAGCGCCCTGCTCGATCTCGCCCACGCCGACTTGCACGACGCGCTCGAGCAGGGGCCGGCCGTCCCGGGTTAAACCTTTGGACGGATGGCGGGCAGGCCCAGTGTCGGCTAGCGTAAGACATCCCGTCTTATATAGGTCACAGACCATGTCATTCGCCTTGCGTGTCGCGGTGCTGCTTTGCGGGGCGAATGTTGCCTGGGCCCAGCCCGCCCCTGCCCCCGATCCCGCGACGCGGGCGGCCTTGACCGGCCAGGGTGGCGCGCCCTCGCGGGCGCGCACCGACGTACGCACGGTGTGCGCGGCGCCGCCGGGTTTGCAGACGCAGGTGATCAATCCAAGAACGAACACGCCGCCTCCCGTGGACTGCGCCCAGGTCCTGGGCACCGCGCCACCTGGGGCCGCCCAGCTCGCGCCTGATGCGCAGATCGCGCCGTTCCAGGTGGAATCGCGGGCTGCCTCCGGCACATGGCAGAAACTGGGGCGTTATGGATCGCAGGACGATGCCCGCAACGCGGCGCAGGCAGCCTGCGCCGCCGGCCAGGAAGCTGGCGCCACGCGGGTGCGTGCGACACGGATCACTCAGATAGGAAAGCCGGGCGAGACGACGACGTGCCGGGCAACACGCGCGCGCTGAAAACGCGAGGCGCCACGGCGCAGTGCCGGCCCATGACCCGCGCCTGAAGGCGGGTCAGCAACAGGAATTCGTGGTGCGAGGGACGGGACTCGAACCCCTACACCTGTTACGGCGTCAGGACCTAAACCTAAATTTTCAAGAAAATCACTAAATTATAAGTATTTGATTTTATTGCTAATAATGGGTCAGACAAGGCTAATTCATAGCATTTTCCCAAACTTTTCCCAAACTAGCCGATTGCCAGAATCGCCCCAAACTCGCTTGGGTGTCGTGTATTGACCCAGCAGAGCCTGCACAGGTTAAGCGGCTAATGCGAATGCCTGAGCCGGGGTCTTCATACCAAGCGCCTGGTGGGGTCGCTTGTCGTTGTAAAAGCGGATCCAGTCGCCGATCACGCGGCTGGCGTGCTGCAAGGTCTCAAAGCGGTGTCGGTGCACGCATTGTTCTTTCAAGGTTCGAATGACACGCTCGACCATGCCATTCTGCCGAGGAGAATGTGGGGGGATGAACTCCTGGCGCAAGCCGTAGCTGCGCACCAGCGCGCTGTAGCTACGGGAGGTGAAAACCAAGCCGTTGTCCGATCGAAGCAGAAATGGTTCAGGGACATGCCCCAAGGTGCCAAAGCGAGCAATCAGTGCGTGTTCCAAAGCGCTGCCGGCCGTGCAGGCCTTGCCACTGCGTGACAGATGCCAGCCCAGCAGTTCCCGGGTATGGCAGTCGATCACCAGCGCTAGCGTGGCCCAGCGGTCGCGCCCGGCCCAGACGCGACAAAGGTCTGTGGACCAGCGCTCGTTGGGCATCGTAGCCACCGAGGGCAGGGCCTGGATGCGCGGGCGAAATCCGATGGGCCGCTTGCGAACTTGCCAGCCCTTGATCTGGAAGATCCGCTGAACGGTGTTCTTGTTGAACCCAAGCAAATGCGCCACTGTGCGATAGCCGAAAGAAGGTGACTCTTCAATCATCGCCTTGATTGGCTCGGCGAACTTGGGATTTACCTTGGGAGGCGATTTTACGGACCGGTAGTACACCGTGCGTCGTGGCACGCCGAACCAGCGGCACAGCTTTGCGAGCGGCACCACAAATCCGTCAGCAGCCAAGCCCTGCTGGATGCGAAGGATCACTTCCCTTCCTTGTCCAACAGGGCCTGCAGCTTTTTTCGGGCACGCAGCTCCAGCATCGCTTCGCCATAGGCCTCCTGCAGGTCCTTGAGCTGCCGCTCGTACTGCTCCTTGATGTTCAGCGGGTTGGCCCGCAGCGCGTTCTCCATGCCGCGCTTGGCGTCATCAACCCATTGCTCGAGCTCGGACGGCGACAGATTGTATGCCCGGCTGGCCTCGGCCACTGTGGTTTTGCCCTGGATGATGTCCAGCACCAGCGCACTCTTGCTTGGCCGTCCACCGTTTGATCTCGTCTTCCATCTTCATGCTCATCGTCGAATTTCCTCAATTATGCGTGAGCAGGATTTCAGTGAGTCGATACACAATGAATGATGGGGTCAACTTAATAACGCTCTAATTTAAGCTTTGTTGATACCAAACATTTTTATAGCCGACGACCTCACAATAGCTACCGCGTATGACCCACCTTAAATAGAGCTAAGTTCTTGATTTTATTAATGGGCACTTCCCGCTAACCCTGCAGAACCTGTGGTTGCATACCGGTATTGACCGTCAGCCTGACCCTCTGGGAGGACCAAAATTACCTACTTCAAGGTGTCGCACATAGCTAGCATGGCGTTTTCTTGGTCTTTGAGTTTGGCCTCTTCCAGCTCTTTGAGTAGCTGGGTCATCAGGTCAACGCCTCTCAGCTTCGTTGTTTTGGTGTCGGTCAATGTCATGGGCTCGGTCTCGATCACTTTGGCGACGTCCGACGTGAACCCCTTCGTGGTTGTGTCGACCGGACCACCCACCATGAACCGTTTGAACCCTACATAGGCACCGTAGCCGTTCTTGGCATTCAACTCACCACAAACGGCCTTAGAGCCTGGCTTCTTGGTCTCTTTGAGCACACGAACGTTTCTGAACTGAACGGATTGAGGGTCACGCATGCTCCTTGCCGCAAACTCCTGAGCAGACTCGATGAGTAATTCGTCATCACTCTTACCCTGCAGTCACCCTGACAATAGAACACATGCGAACACTAGATGAATGTAGGTTTTCATAGTTGCTGACTAACATTGATTGCGAGGCGTTGTTGCTGCTGAAACGGATGGACTATTGATTAGTAAGTCGATACCTTCGCCACATTTCTTGAATTTTGTCCGCCACACCCATTTGTTGCTCGATGAATGAAGACCCTTGGCGTTCCAATTGAGCTGCGTAGCTCATGAGTGACATATGAGCCTGCTCATTGGTGAATGCGGCCACGACGAAGTGATCAGGCACTCCATTGCGTCTCACCACATTGATAACAGCATACTCAAAGGTCTCAACCTTACTGGCATTGCGAAACCAAGATGGCATAGTTGGCTGCTCTTCTTGCGCCCATTCTCGGTCCGCTCGGACCGAGTTCGCATGGTGCATTCTTTCTTTTGCTCTCACATGCGCTGCAAAAAGCACAAGTCCGAAATATACCAGCAGAGATAAGCCGTATGTAGGAATGGCAAAAAGCAGAGCGACTAAGAATAGTATCGTCATTTTATTAGGCTTTGGGTAGACGCATTGAATTTCTACTGTCTAAGGAAAGAGATAGGAATGTCTTCTCTATCTGAGTTTTAGCTCTTGCCACTGCCTGCTCAAAATCGTTTATTGAAGGAGGCTCCATTCCTTCACCAGTAGGCCAATTGTCGAACTCACCTTGAAGAGCTGTCAGTGATTGACGACATTCATCTTTCAATATGGAAAAAGAGATAGCAGCCTGGAAGGCGAGAGTGATTTTTGCTTTTCCTGAGCCTGCAGGTCTTCCACGCTTTCTAACAACTACCTCTGCCACGGCATCGACCGGACCATCCAAATACTTTGCCATTTCGATTATAGAGACGAGCATCTTGTCAGAAGACTTAAAAAGCTTAAAGGGGAGCTTTTTAGCTGAGGACAGGTTGTAGATATGCTTTTTGCTGACGTGAAGGAGCTTTGCGATGTCTTCTACATCGAGCAAAACTTTATCAGGAAACTACCTTTCAAGATGTCGAGATGGCACATTCGCAGCGCCAGATCTGATGTAGGCGTGCAATATGTCTGAAAACTATCGAAACATCAACAATTCCGGCTATGGAAATCTTGCCTGACAAAACATATACTGTATGCCCATACAGCTATCTTCATACCATGTTCCCACCACTTACCGCCCAAGAAGCACGAGACATCTATGCTGCCGAGAGAACAGAGCATATGAGACGGGTCTTGTGGGAAGTCGCTAGGTTGCAAGCACTGATCTTGGAGGCCCATCAGATACTCGCCCTTGGCTTAATGTCGGGCACATGGCAGCAGTCGGCAGTGACAGGTAGCTCAGCCATCTGTCGAACCAAAATAGAGCAAGAGCCCGCTTACTTAGAGCGCAAGCGAAGGCAAGCAATGAAGGATGGGAAATACTGAGTGTCGAGCTGAGGGGCGTTAACGCCCCGTGGTGCCTACTTGCTGAGGACCAAACGCGACGACTTCCCGTCTTTGACAATTGCTCGTGTGGCCAATGTGCCGCCTTGCCGCTGGCGCGCCACAAACCACTTCACATCAGTCACGACAACGTACTCCCCATCTTTCACGTTGTCGAAAGTAAAGTTGCCCTCGGCATCGCACACAGTCATACGTGAAAGGGTCACGAAACGCTCATCGAGATTGTCGGGAACACGCGTGTATCGTCCACCATCATATAGGGTAGCCCCAATCCTCGTCGTGCCGCCTACGGAGATCCGCGTGACCTCATCGGTGTAAGCGGTAGCCGGCTGCAGCATCACCTCATTGCCAGCACAGGTCACAATCCCACCACCGTTTTGCCGAAGGAAAGCAGTTCCGGTCAACGTCCCCGAACCTTGAGCCATTTGCTGGGTAGTTGCCTGGACGTCGAAGGCATTCACCAGAAGGACCGCTGGCGGTCGCGGAATGGCGCATCCGGTAACAAACAGACATACAAAACTCGCTAAAATAGTTCTGTCCATTGCAATCTCTGTTATAAAGTAACAAACGAAATTGTACGAACTATGTGCCTAGCTGACAAGGCAGAAGCGCAGCAAGCTGAGTTTTCGGGCTACTACTTGCCGGTTCGTATGGTGTGCCGTTCATCACCTGAGACAACAATCTCACACCCTTTTTCATTATCGTTTTGCCAATCGCTATAAGCGACTGCTCCCACGAAACCTGCTTACTTGGGCCTGCCGGGACTCTTAATATAATTCATTCGGTCAGGAATGACTCTCCAAGTACATTTACCATGACCAGTAAAGCATTCTTTTGGTTTACGCTCGCATTACTCTCGGGATGTTCCTCTACTGGCATTACGGTTCCTGACGGGCACACATCTAGCAGCGCTTTTGAGAGTGGAGCGGCTCGCCTCACATGTGGTCTAGCATGTTCCGGTAGATGGGGAACGCAAAGGTCTTCTGCAATGAGCTTCTATTCAGGAGAGCGGTGGGGTGAGCTAGCCAATCTCGTGGCAGATGTAGGATACGAGAGCGAGTTGACTTACTACTTCCTTGGGCGCGCCTCAGAGGGACTTGGTCATAATGAAGCTGCAAAGACATATTATCTATTGGCTGAGGCAGCGCAGCCGAAATGCGCGGGCGTAATAGATGTTTGTAGTGGCGTCAATGTCCCCAGGGCGATTGAGGCTGCCCGTGCTCGGATATCAAAATTGGATTCGCATTCTACAGCCAGCAGTCTAGCGCCAAGCACTCCAAAGCGTGATGATAAATCCGATTCTGCATCCAGCGTCACTTCTACGCCTAGTGCTCCGGTAATGCCCCCTAAAAACCCTGGGATTCAGAAGTAGAATTTTCTCGCACAGGGAGTTCTACAGATGAAGCGATCGA
>NZ_JADCNH010000090.1 GCF_018904615.1 Verticiella alkaliphila
TTGAACTGCTCGTCGTACTTCGCCATGAAAAACACCCCAAAAGTTGGATCCGTGTCCAACTTTTGGGGTGCAGTTCAAAGCCTGGGGTTTTTTCTGCCACCGGACCGCTTACGCGGCGTACTGGCGCAGGCGCAGCGAGAACTCTTCCAGCTGCTTGATGCCGCTCTTCTGGGCGCGAGCGCACCAGTCCTGCAGATCATGCAGCAGCTTCTCGCTCGAGGCGCTCGAGCTGTCCCACAGGCGGGAGAGTTCGTCGCGCATCTGCGACAGCGTGGCGAGCACGCCGTGCTGGGCGATGATCTGGTTGATCTCCTGGCGACGTTCCACCGGGAGCAGTTCCGGATCACTGCGGCGCAGCGTGGACTGCACCTGGCGCAGCGGTTCGACCGAACCCTGCGGCGACGTGCGCTTCAGACGATCGATCTCTTCGCGGCAGGCCTGCTTGAACATGTCGGCATAGCGGGCCATGATCTCGTAGCGGTGGGTGATGACAGCCTGGAGCGTCTGCAGATCCGCCGCGGACTTGTCCGTGGTCATCTGCGGGCGCTGGGCCACCTTCTTCACCTTGGCCAGGCCAACGGCCTGCATGGCGCTGATGTACATCCAGCCGATGTCGAACTCATACCACTTGCTCGAGAAACGGGCCGACGACGCATGCGCGTGGTGGTTGTTGTGCAGCTCTTCACCGCCGATCAGGATGCCGATGGGCGAGATGTTCGTGCTGGTGTCCGGGCTGGCAAAGTTGCGGTAGCCCACGTAGTGGCCGATACCATTGACCACGCCGGCAGCCCAGAACGGGATCCACGCCATCTGGATGGCCCACACCGTCAGGCCGAGCACGCCGAAGAGGGCGAGATCGATGGCCAGCATGGTGAAGATACCCAGGGTGGTGTGGCGAGAATAGACATTGCGCTCCATCCAGTCGTCCGGCGTGCCATGGCCGAACTTCTTCATCGTCTCGGCATTGTCGCTCTCGATACGATAGAGCTCGGCGCCCTGGAACAGGACGCGGTTGATGCCGTAGACCATGGGCGAGTGAGGATCGCCCTCGCGCTCGCAACGCGCGTGGTGCTTGCGGTGAATGGCGACCCACTCCTTCGTGACCATGCCCGTGGTAAGCCACAGCCAGAAACGGAAGAAATGTGAGACGACCGGGTGCAGATCCACCCCCCGGTGAGCCTGGGAGCGGTGCAGAAAGATGGTGACCCCAGCGATCGTGATGTGAGTCACAACCAGGGTGAACAGCACGATCTGCCACCAGGAGGCATTGAGAATGCCGTTGGTGACGAAGGAAATCAAAGCGTCCATATAACCTCGCGAGCGGCGCTGCCGCAATACCGTCAGGGTACTATCGACGGCGCCGGGGACGATACCGCATTTGTCACCAACCATCAATGATCTGCATCAAAGTGTTGGCAAATCGGTACCATTCGGAGCCCACAGTGCCTGGAGAATGCGCTTGGCATTCCTCCTGCCGTGGCCGCGGGCGACGGGCGGTGTGATGGGCCGAAGCCGTCACATCCGCCTCTTCAGACAAGCCAGGGCTCAGGAAGTTCGCGTGAAAACCGCTGCGAAGAATCCGTCGGTGCCGTGGCGATCCGGACGCAGCTTGAGGAAGGGCCCATCGACGGGCACCTCGCTGCGGCCAGCCAGGATCTCACCGACGGGCGCCAAGGTGAATTGAGGGTGCGCCGCGAGGAAGGCCTCGGCCTGCGCTTCGTTCTCCTCGGGCAGCAGGCTGCACGTGGCGTACACGAGCCGCCCGCCCGGGGCCACGCAGCGCGCGGCCGAGGCCAGGATGCTCGCCTGCAGGGCGTAGAGCGAAGGCAGTGCGGCGGGATCCTGACGCCACTTGATGTCCGGATTGCGGCGCAGCGTGCCCGTGCCCGTGCACGGCGCGTCGACCAGCACCCGGTGCGCCTTGCCCGCCAGGCGCTTCACCCGGGCGTCGTTCTCGTGCTGGATGAGCACGGGTTCCACGTTGGAGAGCCCGCTGCGGGCCAGACGGGGGCCCAACCGGTGCAGGCGGCCCTCGGACACGTCAAAGGCGTACAGACGCCCGCTCGAGCGCATGAGCGCGCCCAGCAAGAGCGTCTTGCCACCGGCCCCGGCGCAGAAATCCACGATCATCTCGCCGCGCTTGGGGCCGACGAGCAAGGCGAGCAGCTGGCTGCCCTCGTCCTGCACCTCGACGCTGCCGTCCAGAAAGCGCGCCCAGTGCTGCAGGGGCGTGCCCGCCGGCAGGCGCATGCCCCACGGCGACCAGGGAGTCGCCTCGGGCACGACGGCACCGTCGCCCTGCATGGCGGCCATGAGCGTGTCGCGATCGGTCTTCAGGGGATTGACGCGGATGTCGAGCGCGGCCTGGACGTTGAGCGAGGCCATGAGCGACTCGGGATCGTCCAGCCGGCCGAAGGCTTCGTCCAGCCAATCCGGCAGGCTGTAGCGCACGGCGCGCGGAAGCGACGAGGCGTCGATACGGCGCACGCGCGTGAGCCACTCTTCCTCTGCCGGCTGCAAGACCGGCCGGATGGCCTCGGGCCCAAGCGTGTCGGCCAGGGCCAGAATGGCAAGGCGGCGCGTGGCGCTGCCCTGCCCGCTTTCACCCATCTGGCGATAGCGGCGCAGGTGGCGCAGCGCGGCGTACACCGCCTCGGCGACCTCACCGCGGTCACGGGAGCCCAGCTTCGGGTGGGCGCGCAGCCAGCGCGACAGGACGGCATCCGCCGCGCCAGCCCACTGCAGGATCTCAGCCAGGGCATCGCGCACCTGGTCGATGCGCACGGCCAGTGGCGGCAAGCGCGGCCGATCCTGGCCGCCGCGTGGGGGCCGGGCGCCGGTGGGGCCGCCACG
>NZ_JADCNH010000091.1 GCF_018904615.1 Verticiella alkaliphila
CGGGAAGGCGAACGGCCTGGGTGCGGTTGTTGGTGAATATCGTGCCGACAGACATGATGCCCCCTGACGTGTTTTGCCCGTCATGCCAGACGGCGTGGGCGCAAAGACACCGTCTGCCGGGACACCGGCGGCAGCTTCCGCCGCGGCCAAGCGCTGCGATACGGCTGCGCGCTCGACCAGCCAGTAATCGAACACCCGACGCGCGATCGGCGCGGCGGTCGACGAGCCCCAGCCCCCATTCTCGACGAGCACGGCCAGCGCGATCTGCGGCTTGTCCGCCGGCGCGAAGGCCATGTAGAGCGCGTGGTCGCGCAGCCGCTCGGCGACGGCGCTCGCGCGGTATTTTTCGCCGCGCAGGCTGAAGACCTGGGCAGTGCCGGTCTTGCCGGCGGCCACGTAAGGTGCGCCCTCGAAGGCACGGCGCGCCGTACCGGTGCGGTTCACGTCGGCAAGCGCAGCCTTCACGAGATCGATGTGGCGGCGCTCGAGCGCGATCGTGTAGCTTTCCTTGGGTACCGTGAGCACTTCGGATTCGTGCTTGCTTGCAAGAATGGACTTCACGACGTGCGGCTTCATGTACACGCCGTTGTTGGCGAGCACGGCGGTGGCCTGGGCGAGCTGCAGGATCGTGAACGCGTTGTAGCCCTGGCCGATGCCCACGGACACCGTCTCGCCGTTGTACCAGCGCTGGTCCTCGGGCTTGCGATAGTTGCGCGCCTTCCAGTCGGTCGAGGGCAGCACCCCGGCCTTCTCGCCATCCAGGTCGATCCCGGTGATCTGGCCAAAGCCGAACGGCTTCATGAAATCATGAATGCGGTTCACGCCCAGCTCGCTCGCCAGCGAGTAATAGTAGGTGTCCGAGGACACCACCAGCGACTTGTGCATGTTCGTGGCGCCGTAGGCCACGCTGCCGGCATTGCGAAAGCGGTGCCCGGCGAGCTCGAAGAAGCCCGGGTCGTGGATCACGTCGTTGGGGCCGCGCACCTTGTACTCCAGGCCGGCGAGCGCCATGAAGGGCTTGTACGTGGAGCCGATGGGGTAGGTGCCCGACAGCGGGCGATTGATGAGCGGGCGATCCGGCGAATCGGAGAGCGCGCGCCAATTGTCGATGTCGATGCCGTTCACGAAGAGGTTCGGGTCGAAGGACGGCTGCGACACGAAGGCGAGCACGTCGCCCGTGGCGGGCTCGATGGCCACGATGGCGCCGCGCTGCGTGCCCAGGGTGGCCTCGGCGATGCGCTGCAGGTGGATGTCCAGCGACAGGCGCAGATCTCGGCCGGCGACGGGCTCACTGCGGCGCAGCTCGCGCACCGGGCGCCCGCGCGCGGTGACTTCGAGCGCCACGGCGCCAGCCTGGCCATGCAGCACTTCCTCGTAGGACTTTTCCACGCCCTGCTTGCCGATGTGCTGCGTGCCCCGGTAATTGGCGGTGCGACCTTCTTCCTCGAGACGCTGCGCGTCCCCCTGCGAGATGCGGTTGATGTAGCCAATGACGTGGGCGGCCGTCTCGCCCTGCGGATATTCGCGCATCCAGCGCGACTCCAGATTCACACCCGGAAAGCGGAAGCGCTGGGCGGCAAAGAGCGCGGCTTCGGCCTCGGACAGATTCACGCGTAGCGGGATGCTCTCGAAGCGGCTGGAATCCTGGCGCAGCCGATGAAAGCGTCGGCGGTCACCCGGCGTGACCGGGATGACCTCGGCCACCGCATCGATCACCTCTTCGAGGCGCGACACCTCGGCAGGCACGATCTCCAATGTCCACGTGGACACGTTGCGCGCGAGCGGCACGCCATTGCGATCGAAGATCTCGCCGCGACGCGGCGGAATGGGCTGCACCGAGATGCGGTTGTTGTCAGCGCGCGTGACGTAATCGCCATGCTGCACCACCTGCAACCACCAGAACCGCGTCCCCAGCACGCCGAAACACACCAGCGCGACCACGCCTGCGACCAGCAGGCGCAACCGGAACTGCCGGGTTTGCTCGCGGTGATGGTTGAGTTCGACCATGTAAGACTGAGCGAAGCGAGACGGAAGGCACGCACGGACAAGCGCGTGCGATCAGAGTAGGGCGAAGCGACTAGGCGGGATCGGCGCCATCGGCCAGGCGTTGCGGCAACTGCAGCAACCAGGTGAGCAGCGGCCAGAGCACGGCAGTGGTCATGCAATCGAAGATCCACCACCAGCCGGGCGCGGACAACGTGAGGATACTGCGCAACCCCACCATGACGGCCGTGGCGACCACAAATACGGGCAGTACGTGCAATGTCTGACCAAAAAGGCCGAAGCGTACGATGCGACCGCGCAACACGATAGCCCAGTACACCAGTAATGTATAGACCAGGGCATATTCACCCAGCAGCCGCGCATTGTGGACATCCAGCAGGATCCCGCCCATGAAGCCGACCAGCATGCCCACGCGGCGCGGTGCATGCACGCACCAGAAGAACAGCACCACGCCAAAGAAATCCGGCACGCCGGGCCAGCGCCCCCAGGGCAGCAGATTCAGCAGGAAGGCCACGAACAGCGTGAGGGCGATGAAGCCGCCGCTGGCCGCACGCAGCAGACGCTGCGGCGTCATCGTGCGGCGCGGCGGCTTGTGCGAAGCGGCAGGTGATCGCGAATTCGACATGCATCAGCCTCCGGGCGCCGCAGGCGCGGGCGGTGTCGCGGGGGTCCGCGGGGCCGGGCGGGCAGGGC
>NZ_JADCNH010000092.1 GCF_018904615.1 Verticiella alkaliphila
TGTCGGCGCCGATCCAAATCTGAGCCACCGTGCCGACCGAATATTGAGCCAGGGGTGGGGGCCGGCCTTCAGAGGGCCGGCGGTGGATAAGTGTAGGTCTGTCCTGGCTCTTTGACCTCCTCGATGTTGAGTTGAGCGCGCGGGGGAAGCCGCGCAGGGCGTAGCCCGTAGCGGATTTCCCCGCGCGGCGCCGCTTCAGAAGTCGTCCTGCGGCAGCTCGGACTTGCTGCCCTTGCGGGCCTGCTCGCGCGCCTTGATGCGCTTCTTGGCCTCTGCCGTACTGCGGCTGAAGCGGATCGACTCGTTGCCCGTCTCCACGATGTGGCAGTGGTGCGTGAGCCGGTCCAGCAACGCGGTGGTCATCTTCGCGTCGCCGAACACGCTGGACCACTCCGCGAAGTCCAGGTTGGTCGTGATCATCACGCTGGTGTGTTCATACAGGCGACTGAGCAGGTGGAACAGCAACGCCCCGCCGGCCTGGCTGAACGGCAGGTAGCCCAACTCGTCCAGGATGACGAGGTCCATGCGCAGCAAGCTCAATGCAATGCGCCCGGCCTTGCCTTGCGCCTTCTCCTGCTCCAGTGCATTGACCAGGTCGACCGTCGAGAAGAACCGCACGCGCTTGCCATGCCGGGTGATGCCCGATACGCCGATGGCCGTGGCCAGATGCGTCTTGCCCGTGCCCGGCCCACCCACCAACACGACGTTGTGTGCGTCGTCTGTGAAGTTGGTTGCGGCCAGTGTGCTCACAAGCTTGCGATCTACCGGCGAGACCTCGAAGTCGAAGCCGGCGATGTCGCGATGCACCGGGAACTTCGCGGCGTGCATCTGGTGGCTGACCGAGCGCATGGCGCGATCCGTGCCCTCGGCCTGCAGCAAGTGCTCGATCAACCAGCGCGAGGAGTCCACCCCTGCGTTCGTTCCTTGCTCCACCAGGTCGGCCCAGGCGCCGGCCATGCCATGCAGACGCAACGCCTTGAGTTCAACCGTCACGTCACGCGTCATGGCCGGCCTCCTCGGTGGCGTTGTCGGCACGCAGGCTGTCGTAGCGCGCCGTGTTGGCCAGCGGCGGTGTGCTCACCTTCAGCTGCGTCGCAGCCGTCTGCGGCATCGGCACCGCATTCAGGCGCCCCAGCACGTTGACCACGTGCTCCACGCTCACCTTGCCGGGCGGCCCGGTCTCCAGCGCCAGTTCCACCGCCACCAGCACCGCGTCCAGCCCGGCGCTCAGCACGATGGCCAGCACCTGCGCCATCACGCGGTCGCCGCCCGGGTTGCGCAGCAGCCCACGGCGCAGCCTCTGCAGCGGCTCGGGCATGTCGGCGAACGGCGCGCCATTCCTCAGCGCGCCGGGCTTCCTCTGCAGCAGCGGGATGTAGTGCTGCCAGTCATACCGCGTCTCGCCGGCGTTGCTCAGGCGGTCGTGGCGCGCGACGATGTGGTCGTTGGCCACCACGACGACGCTGCCCGGGTACAGCCTGGTGCTGACCATTTGCCCGAACAGCTCGCACGGCACCGAGTAGCGGTTGCGCGCCACCGATACCAGGCAGGTGCTGGACACGCGCGCGGGCTTCTCGACGTAGCCATCGAACGGCGCCGGCATGGGCATCAGATGCGCCCGCTCGTGTTCGAGCATCTCGGCCACGCTGAACTGCTCGTGCTCGGGGTGGCGCACCTCGTCCCACAACGCCCGGCACCGCTGGCCCAGCCAGGCGTTGAGTTCGCTGAAGCTGCCGAAGCGCTGCTTGGCCGCGTCGATCCAGATGCGCCGGCGGCTGTCCTGCACGTTCTTCTCGACGACGCCCTTCTCCCAGCCGCTGGCGACGTTGCAGAAGTCCGGGTCGTACAGGTAGTGCGCACACATGGTCGCGAAGCGCTCATTGACGATCCGGCCCTTACCCTTCTTGACCTTGTCCACCGCGGTCTTCATGTTGTCGTAGATGCCGCGCCGGGCCACGCCGCCCAGGGCTGCAAAGCTGCGGGTATGGGCATCGAACAACATCTCATGGCCTTGGCTCGGATAGGCCACCAGCCAGAAGGCCCGCGAAGCGCATAGCTTCATGTGCGAGACCTGCATGCGGTAGTAGATTCCGCCCACCACCAGCCCTTCCTCGCTCCAGTCGAACTGGAAGGCTTCGCCGAGCTCGAAGGCCAGCGGCACGAAGGCGTTGGCGCTCGCAGATTGACCTTCGCCCTGGCGCCACGCCCGGATGAAGTCGGTCACCCGCGTGTAGCCACCGTCGTAGCCAGCGCCCCTGATCTCGGCGTACAGCGCCTTGGCCGTGCGACGCTCGCGCTTGGGCCGCCGGGCGTCGGCCTTCAACGCCTGCCTGAGCGCCTCGTGGAACGCAGTGAGCTTGTTCGGCTGCTCCCCGCGCCGGTACTTCGGCGGGCCATCCACCTCGCCGTGCAGCCACTTCGCAACCGTGTTGCGCGACAGCCCCGTCATGCGCGAGATCTCGCGCTCCGATTTGTTCTTCCGGGCATGCAAACGCCGGATCCTGCCAATCATGTCCATGGTGATCACTCCTCGTCCTCTGCTGCACAAAAAAACAGCAGAGTAGGTTGAACACCTGGCTCAATTTTGGGTCGGCACAACCCTCATAAGTGGCTCAGTTTTCGGTCGGCGCCAACA
>NZ_JADCNH010000093.1 GCF_018904615.1 Verticiella alkaliphila
TTGAACTGCTCGTCATACTTCGCCATGAAAAACACCCCAAAGGTTGGATCGGTGTCCAACTTTTGGGGTGCAGTTCATTGCGGAGGCTTTTTTTGTGGCGCCAGAAGTGCTGGCAATCCATCGGGCATCACGCCTTGACGACGGCACGCGTGCCGGGGCGCAGGGCGTGGGCGCCGTCACCGGCCAGTGCCACGGTCACCAGGCCGACGATCCAGAACGCCAGGAATTCCCAGCCGCCCTTGGGGTTGCTGAAGAAGAAGCCGGCCGGGCCGTGCACGGTAAAAATCGCGCCGAGCAGCACCGGGATCATGGCGATGGCGGCCACACGTGCCCGCACGCCCAGGATCAGGGCGAGGCCGCCCAGGATTTCCCACGCGATGGTGACGTAGGCGAGCCAGCCCGGCAGGCCGAGACTGCCGAAGAAGCCGGCGGTGCCGGCGGGCGTGAAGACGAAGAGCTTCAGCCCGGCATGGGCCAGGAAGAGGCCGCCAAGGGCCACGCGCAGCAGCAGAACGGCGTAGGGAGCGGTGCGGGTATCGATCATGATGGGCAGTCCGAGGTGAGGAATGCCGAGACGATACGCCGCCACTGTCGCGCTGATAATCCTGCCGGATCGCGCTTATCTCTTTCCTGCCTGGAATGAATCCTGGGCGTGAGCGCCGTGTCGCGGTGCTTGCTGACGCGCCTGTGCGCCGTTCATTTTCAGCGTTCGACCACCAGCCGTACGGTGCGCGCGAGCTCGTCGCGGGCGGCTTGCGGGCTCAGATCCCCCGCGGCAGCGGCGTCCGACAGGGCGTCGGCGGCTCCGAGCATGGCCCAAAGGCGGGCGGCGGGCACGCCCTCTGGGCCGGCGTAGGGATCGAGAATGGTGGCGCACTTGGCAATGAAGGCGTGCTGGTACTGGCGCTTGACCGCCGCGAGTTCGGGCGAACCGCTCAGGGCCGCGACGATGCCGGGAATCTCGGAGCCCTGGTTCAACACGCAAGCGACGTAGCTCTCGGCGATGACGCTCGCCTTGTCCTCCAGCGCTGGGGAGGCGCTGGCGACGGCGGTTTCGAACACGGCCGTCTGCCGCACGTCGTAATCCTGGTAGAGCGCGGCAAGCAGCCCGTTGCGCGTGACGAAGTGATCGTAGACCACAGGCTTGCTGACCCCGGCTGCCTCGGCCAGCCGGCCGAGGGTGAGGGCATCGGTGCCTTCGGCCCGGATAAGGGTCCAGGCGACATCGAGGAGTTGCCGGGTGCGTTCTGCGCGGGGCAGGCGGCGGCGGGAGGTGGGCTCGGCGGTCTGGGGCAAGCGGGTCATCGTCCAGGTCAGTGCGGTGCAGCGAACACCTGGGCGCCGATGGCTTTGGCCTGCGCGAAGTGGCCGTCCTGGGCACCGGCGTCGGTGTTCAGCAGGAACTCGGATTGCACCACCGGCGCGCCGCAGTAGCCAAAGATGCCGTGTTCGATCTGGGCCTTCATCGCCGTGTCATAGCCGTGGCGCGTGAACGTGCCGGCATCGGCGCCGCCGACGGCGACCAGATGAATCGGGAGTCGCTGCAGTTTCTGCACGAGTGTACCGTCCGGGCGTTCTGCATAGGCCCAGCCGCGGGCGAAGACGCGGTCGATCCAGCCTTTGAGCATGCCGGGGAAGGACCACCAGTAGATGGGGAAGACGAGAACCAAGGCGTCGGCGCGGTCGAGGCGGGCTTGTTCGGCGGCCACGTCCTTGGGGGCGGGGATGCGCTGATGGAAGTGATCGACGTCCTCGGTGTTGTAGCGGGGGTCGAAGCCTTCGGCGGTGAGGTCGGCGATTTCGAAGGTGTGGGGGCAGGTGATGCCTTGGGTGACGTGGTTGGCGATGGCGTGGGTGAGTGAATTGGGGTTGGGGTGGGCGATGACGACTAGGGCGTGCATGGGGGCTCCTGGAATGGTTGTATACCTACTCATAGTAACTTACTGATGGTAGGTTAACAAGCGGCGGTGTGTCATCGCGTCGTGTGATGGTGTGCTTGGGGGACAGCTGAGTTCTTTAGGCGCCGCTGGCGCGACGGCCGGCAGCGGGGCCGGTCGCGCGGCCGGGCCTGAACGGCCCGGCTGCCCTCTCGCTC
>NZ_JADCNH010000094.1 GCF_018904615.1 Verticiella alkaliphila
TCGGCCGCACCGGCCGCGTCACGTGCTGCAGCGCCCGCCACGGCCAGTGCTGCAGGCCCGTCGCGCGTGGGCAGCGGCGATACGGCACGTGCGCTCATGGCCTTGCAGGCGAGCGGCCGCGCTGCGGGGCCGGCGAGGCCGGTTCTGGGCCCCACAGCGACGGCAGCTTGGGATCGATACGTGGATAGCTTCACGCATCCCATCCCGGAGTGGTTCGAACGCAGCGTGGAGGAGGACTAATGGAGTCAGGGGCATTGTTCGGACGTCGCGGGTTCCACGGCAGTGGCTGGTCTTGGCTCAAATGCGGCTCGGTATGGCTGACAACACTAGGCCGAGCGCGGTAATGGCCGTGACGGCTCGCACGCGCCAAGAGCGCGGCTCAATCATTCTGCCAGCGGCCGTCGCTATGGTCGTGAGTCTGATACTGCTGGCGTCCGCAGATATCGGCTATCTGTTCTACATGAAGCGTGAACTTCAGAAGTCGGCCGATCTTGCCGCCGTCGCCGGCGCGCAGATGCTGGGAGGTGGGGGGGCTTCAGGTACTGCCGAGGGGCGCGGCAATGCGCACGGTGCGCCTAGTGTCAGTTGCGCCGCATTGGGTGAGTCGGCCGCGCAGGAGTCTGCGAGGCACATTGCTTTGGAGAACGTCAGCACGGCAATCGTAGAAACTGCCAGCGTGGAGATCGATGTTCGCTGCGGCGCATGGGACAACAGCATCAACGAACAGTCACCGGTCAGCGTTTTCGGTGATGGAGACCCGTCTCGACCATCGACATGGCGTTGGCGTACAGTTCGCGAAGATCAGAATCCCGAGGAGTCTGTTACTGCCGTCTGGGTGACAGTAAGCCACCCTGCAACCGGTCTCTTCAGCTTTCCATGGAGTTCTTCCGAGCCCGCGTCAGGCGAACGGCGAGTTAGCGCACATGCCGTCGCCGTCAAGGACGCTCCTTTCGCCAGCTTCAGTGTGGGATCACGGTTGCTGGATCTTGAACAAGGGGCGGTTAGCCAATTATTGCGAGTCGTCGGTGTTGATCCGGTGCAAGCTGGAATCTTGAACTACGATGGGCTCATTGCCGCCAGGCTGACTCCAGCAGGGTTACTCAACGCCCTGGGCGTACCAGTCCAGGCTGATCTTTCCATCGGGGAGTTCGATCGCCTGCTGGCATTGCGTGAGGTGTCGCTGGGTGAACTGTTAGATGCCACTGTCGTTGCAGCAGGTCATTCAGGACTCCTCAGCGCAAACGCTGCACTACTTCAGGCGATCCGAGCCAAGGTCCCAACCGTGACGCCGGGAACGCTGCTCCGGCTGGGCTCATCCGCCAACCACCGCGGTGTTTTCGCGAGAATCGAATCGCCCCCGTCTGTTTCGGCAGGCTCGGCATTATGGACTGAAGTCAGTGCCTTGAACGTGTTGACGGCAGCAATCGGAGTGGCCACGACGAAACACGGAGCAGAGTTACCAGCGAAATTAGGTATTCCGGACTTGCTGGATGGCGTCTTGCAGGTCCGGACAACCGTGATCGAGCCTCCCTCAGTAGCAATAGGCGCAGAAGGGACCGAGGCCTACAACGCACAGATTCGGCTTTCGACGCGATTGTGCGTTGGCTGTGGCGGACTGGTCGGCGATCTGTTGACACTGGTCCTTGGTACGAAAATTGGGCTTGCCCCGTTACTCCGGACAGATCAGATGGCATGATCATGCCTGGAGAGCGAAGCGATGGCACGAAGCAGAA
>NZ_JADCNH010000095.1 GCF_018904615.1 Verticiella alkaliphila
CTTGTGCGCCTGCCGCTGGACACGGCCGGCAGCGAGGAGCCCGTCGGCCTGCTCACGCGCACGGATCTTGCGCCAGGCCCGGCGATGCGCGCGCTGCTGGCGGCGCTGCGGGCTCAGGCCGCGGCGCGAATGCGCGCTGCGCCTGTGCTGTAATCAGAATCCCTGTCTTCGGAGTCGCGTCATGAGAGTTCGTCTGCTGGTGGTCATGGCCGCGCTGGCCAGCTTGCTGTCCGGCTGCGGTTACAACGCCATCCAATCGGCGGACGAATCCGTCGCCGCGGCGTGGTCCGAGGTGCTCAATCAATACCAGCGCCGCGCGGATCTCGTGCCCAATCTGGTCAACACGGTGAAGGGCTACGCCAGTCACGAAGCCCAGGTGCTCACCCAGGTCACGGAAGCGCGGGCCCGCGTGGGTAGCGTGCAGCTCTCGCCGGAGATGCTGGGCGACGAGCAGGCCGTGCGGCGCTTCCAGCAGGCGCAGGGCGAGCTCTCCTCGGCGCTCTCCCGCCTGTTGCTGGTCACCGAAAACTACCCGCAGTTGAAGGCCGACGGGTTGTTCCGCGATCTCATGACGCAGCTCGAAGGCACGGAGAACCGCATCGCCGTGGCCCGCGGACGCTACGTGCAATCGGTGCAGGCCTACAACGTCCTGGTCCGTCAATTTCCGCAGGTGCTCACGGCCCGTGTCTTCGGCTATGGCCCGAAGGCGAATTTCTCGGTGGACAACGAGGCCGAGATCTCGCGCGCGCCGAGTGTGGATTTCGCCCCCAACGCGCCGGCCGGCGCGGCGGCGCGCTGACATGCGTGCGCTTGGTGTTGGCCGCTCGCGCAGCGTGGCCGCCCGCTGGGCGGTGACAGTCGCGCTGGTCCTCGCGCAGGCCGGTGCGATGACGTGGGCCGCAGAGTCTGCATCGAGTCCGGCCACGCCTTCGACCGAAGCGGTGGCCGCGCCGGGTGAGGCGGCTGCCGGCGTACCGCGCCTCACGCGCCGCGTCACGGATCGCACCGGCACGTTGAGTGCGGACCAAGTGACGGCGCTGGAGGCCAAGCTCTCTGCCTTCGAGGGCGAGAAGGGCGCGCAGATCGCCGTGCTGCTCGTGCCGACGACGGCGCCCGAAGCGATCGAGCCGTATGCCACGCAGGTGTTCGAGGCCTGGAAGCTCGGGCGCCAGGGTGTGGACGACGGCGCGCTGCTCCTGGTGGCCAAGAACGACCGTGCGGTGCGCATCGAAGTGGGCTATGGGCTGGAGGGTGCCATCAGCGATGTGCAGGCCGGCCGCATCATCCGCGAGCGCATCGTGCCGCGATTTGGCAAGGGCGATTTTGCCGGCGGCATCGACGCTGGCGTCGATGCGCTGATGGCGCTCGCGCGCGGTGAGGCGCTGCCTGCGCCGACACGCGCGCCCACGGGGGTGCCCCCGGCCATCCAGATGGTCGACACTGCACCACCCTCGGGCGCGGCGGGCTTCGGCCACTGGGCGCTCTTTGCCGCCATTGCGATCTTCGCCGGCAATCCGCTCATGGCGGTGGTGGGCGGCGGCATCGTGGGCTTTATCGTCACCCAGGCGGCGTGGGGCAGCGTGCTGGGCGCGCTGCTGGGCATTGTCCTGCACGTCGTCTTTCGGGTCACGGGGCTGCACAAGCGCATGCGCGGCACCAGGGGCCGCCGGGGTGGCGGCGGTGGCTGGGGCGGTGGCGGAGGGTGGGGCGGCG
>NZ_JADCNH010000096.1 GCF_018904615.1 Verticiella alkaliphila
CGCAATCTTCCCGATCAGTTCCGGTGGAATGACCTGGCGGCGGTTCGACCAGCGATCCAGGACCGCCTGCATCTGTGAGGTATTCCACGCCATCACGATGTTGGCCATCAGGCTCAACGCATCGGCCACAGCCTGCATTTCATCGACACGTTTGGCCTGCGCCGGGCTGATCCGGCCGGTATAAATGGCGCGCTTGAGGGCGTTAACAGCCTCGCCCCGATTGAGCACCCGGCGCAACTCGTTCCTGAAAGCGTCCTTGACAAAGTAGTCAGCCAAAAACGCCGTACGCAGCAACCGCCCCAATTGCACGCCAGCCTCATAGATTGGATCGCCCTGGGCGGCAGAACCGAACCGCGCAAGAGCTGCCACCGCACTGGCATGTCCGCTCATGACCGAGGCTGCCAGGTGCACCAGACTATCCCAATGCTTTTCGATCAAAGCGACGTCGACATTGGCTTCGCACACCGCAGCGATTTCTGCGGGCACTTTGGTGCCGCGTGGCACAAAGAGGTGGCGCTGTTTGAGTTCCTTCAACCGCGGGCAAAGATCAAAACCAAGCAAACGGGCATGTGACATGGCAAAGTCGGTGTAGCCATGGGTATCCACAGCAAGCTGGCTGGTCTCCAGCTTTTCTTGGCGGATGACACCTTCAATGGCCACGCCCGCCTGGCGCTCATTGAGCACAAAGGGCTGCGCATGGAAGATGCCCCACCGGTCTTTTACATGGGAGTAGATTCCAATGGAAGGTGTGTTGCGCCGAGGATCAAGCCGGGCTTGCCACACCCGTTTGGTGGTCTCCATGCTCATCATGTCAGAAGATGCCAAATCGGACCGCCCCCAGGTGGCGGCAATCGGGTGTCGCTGCATGAATTCCAGCACAGCCTGGCAGGCCTGGCTCAGACGCCGTTCGTCCCGCGCCCAGCGCATGGCCTGGCGAATGCTGGTGGCAGACAATTGCGGAATCATGCGCGCGCATTCGACCGCAGTCAGACTGGTGCCGTGGGCCATGATGCCGGCATAGACCATCAGCAGCTCGTCGGTAGAGCGCGGCTCACGTCCGAGCATGATCCAGCTAAAGCGCACCTGGGCGTCAACGGCCAGAATCACTTCCGGCAATTGAACCTCACCGATGCGGTGACCCAAAGCCGCGCGCAGCTTGGTCACTTCTGGGTCTTCGTCCTCTGCGGGCAATGGCGACAAATGGAGTTCATCATCCACGCGCAGTACGCCACTGCGGGCTGCAGCGGCCACCGCATCGACACCGGCAGTTACTCTGGCCAGCAAAGGCTTCAAGAAAGTGGCAGCCTTGCTGGGTAACGATAGACGGGCATAGTGTTTCTTGGACTCTGCCTGCCAACGCTCGTCCGTGAAGAACAAGCGCGCACGACCCCGAAAGCTCAGGCTGTGCTCAATCCAGACCGAGCCATTGCGCACCGCGCGGCGCAGGGCAAACAGGGTGGCCACCTCCAACGCCTGAAACGCCCGTTCCCGGTCTGGGCTGGAGATCGAAACCTGCCAGATCATTCCCAGACTTGGTGCCACCACTTCAACTGGCAGCTTTCTGGATCCTTTGATGTTGGCGCCGACCGAAAACTGAGCCACTTATGAGGGTTGTGCCGACCCAAAATTGAGCCAGGTGTTCAACCTACTC
>NZ_JADCNH010000098.1 GCF_018904615.1 Verticiella alkaliphila
CGCGACCCCGGCAACGCCGCCCACCGCGCCGAAGTCGCCGCGCTCTGGGGTGTGCCCGCGCTGCCCGACGCCCCGGGCCTGCCGGCACTGCAACTCTTCGAGGCGATCAGGGACGGCCGCATCAAGGCGGTCTGGATCGCGGCCACCAACCCGGCACAGTCGCTGCCCGACCAGGCCCGCGTGCGCGCCGCGCTCGAAGCCGCGGAGCTCGTGATCGTGCAGGAGGCCTTCGCGGGCACGGAAACCCTGGCCTACGCGGACATCGTGCTGCCGGCGGCCACCTGGCCCGAGAAAGACGGCACGGTCACCAACTCCGAGCGTCGCGTGAGCCGCGTGCACGCCGCCATCGCGCCGCCGGGCGACGCGCAAGGCGATTGGCAGATCGTTGCGGCGGTGGCGCGAGCGCTGGCCGCGCGCATCGCGCCCGAGCTGGTACCCACATTCACCTATGCCGACGCCGATGCGGTGTTCGCCGAGCACACACGCACGACGGCCGGACGCGATCTGGACTACAGCGGACTGAGCTACGCCACCCTGGCCCAACAGGGCCCGCAGCAATGGCCTTATCCCGCAGGGGCACGCCAGGGCACACCACGGCTTTACGGAGATGGCATCTTCGCCACGGCGGACGGGCGCGCGCGCTTTCTGCCGGTCACCTACCGCGCCGTGGCCGAACCTGTGAGCGAGGCATTCCCCTGGCGGCTCACCACCGGCCGGCTGCGTGATCACTGGCACACCATGGCCCGCACGGGCCTGGCACCGGCCCTCACCCGTCACGTGGAGGAGCCCGCCCTGTCGCTGCATCCCGACGATCTCGACGGGCTCGGGCTGGGGCCCGCAGCGCTCGTCCGCGTGACGTCCGCCCGCGGCACGCTGATCGTCCCCGTGCAGCCCGACGCCGGCTTGCGCGCGGGTCAGGCCTTTCTACCCATGCACTGGGGAAGCGCCTTCCTGAATGGGGATGGCATCAACGCGCTCACCAATCCCGCGCGCGATCCCGTCTCGCACCAGCCTGAGCTCAAGCACACGGCCGTGGCCATCACGCCGGCCGCGCTGCCCTGGCAGGCCGTGGGCTGGGCGCGTGGCGACGCCGTCGCCTGGCGCGCCAGGCTGCGTCCCTGGCTGAGCCACCCGAGCCTGGGCTATGCGAGCGTGCTGCCGGTGGCGATGAGCGGCGAGAGCGGCGTGCGCATCCGGTTCGCCAGTGCCCAGCCGCTGCCACCCGGGCAGCTGCGCGAGCTGGCCCAGGCACTGGGCCTCACCACGCCAGACGCGAGCTTCGAAGACACCGGGCGTGGCCGCCTGCGCCGCCTTGCGCGACGCGACGGCCGGCTCGACGCCTACCTGCTTGCGGGCGACACCCGCGCCGCCGACCCGCTGGACGCCTGGGCCGACGGCG
>NZ_JADCNH010000099.1 GCF_018904615.1 Verticiella alkaliphila
CCCCAAAAGTTGGACACGGATCCAACTTTTGGGGTGTTTTTCATGGCGAAGTACGACGAGCAGTTCAAGCTGACCGTGGTTAAGCAGTATCTGAGCGGACGGGACGGCTTCACGATCGTGGGCCGCAAGTTTGGGGTGGACGCGAGCACGCTTCGAGACTGGGTCGGACACTACCGCCGTCACGGTGTTGCCGGCTTGCAGCGCAAGGGTGCGAGCTACGAGGCGGCCTTCAAACGCAAGGTGATCGAACGCATGCGTCGCGAGCAATGGTCGCTTGGACAGACAGCGGTGTTCTTCGGGATACGCACGGCGAGCCATATTGGCACCTGGGCACACCAGTATGATGCAGGGGGTATGAACGCGCTGGCGTCCCGTCGAGGGCGCCATAAGATCATGACTGCCAAACCACCTGAACCTGTCGAGCCAGCTGGCGATCGAAACGATGAGAGTGCCGATGCGCGAACGATCGAGCAGCTGCGCAAAGAGAACGTGTACCTGCGTGCGGAGCTTGCTTACCTAAAAAAGCTCGATGCCTTGATCCAGCAAAAGCGTGCAGCAGCGCCGAAAAAGCGCGGCTCGTGACTGGGTTGAGGCAAAAACATCCGCTCGAAGCATTGCTAAAGGCCGCCGGGCTGGCACGCAGCACGTTCTACTACCAGAGCGCGCGGCTCAGTTGGGCGACGGTTGCGCCGAGCTCAAGACGCGGATTCAGGCGCTCTACGACAAGCACCGCGGCTGCTATGGCTACCGGCGCGTGACGCTGGCGCTGCGCCAGGCGGGCGAGACGATCAACCACAAGGCTGTGCAGCGGCTCATGGGCGAGCTCGCGCTCAAGGCCGTAGTGCGCGTGAAAAAATACCGCTCCTACCGCGGCCAGACCGGGCGCGTGGCCCCCAACGTCCTGCAGCGCGACTTCGCCGCCAGCGCGCCCTTGCAGAAGCTCGCCACCGACGTGACCGAGTTCAACGTGCGTGGGCAAAAGCTGTATCTCTCACCCGTCATCGACCTGTACAACGGCGAGATCATTGCCTGGCAAAGCGCCGAGCGACCTGAGTTCTCACTGGTCAGCCGCATGCTGGACAAGGCCCTGGCCAAGTTGGGCCCAAAAGACAAGCCCGTGCTGCACTCCGATCAGGGTTGGCAGTACCAGATGCCAGCTTGGCGCCAGAGACTCGCGGCCAAGGGGGTGACCCAGAGCATGTCGCGCAAAGGCAACTGCCTGGACAATGCCGTCATCGAGAGCTTTTTCGGCACGCTCAAAGCCGAGTGCTTCCGGCTCAAGAAATTCACCAGCATCGATGAGCTCAGGCGCGCCATCGATCGCTACATCCACTACTACAACCACGAGCGCATCAAGCTCAAACTCAAAGGGCTGAGTCCTGTGCAGTACAGGAC
>NZ_JADCNH010000009.1 GCF_018904615.1 Verticiella alkaliphila
GTTCCGGCGGAGCGCTCGGGCGCCGGCGGTGCCTGCACCTGCTGCACCTCCGGCGCGATCTCGACGAACCGCACCTGCACCACCTGCGGCTCCTCCACCGCGGCCGGCTCCGGGCTCGCCCAGAGCAGCGCGGCGATCACCCCGCCATGCGCAGCAAGGACGGCCCCGGCGGCAACCGCACGCAAGCCGGGCGAGGCACTGGAACTCCAGGTCTGGGAAGAAGTCATGAAACCAGGCAACAAATCGGCGCGCGGCGCGGCAGGCCCGGTGGCCAGCCCCGCCTTGGCCGGGGGGAACAACGCAGTCTAACACTAATGCGAATTATTCGCACTTCGGCGCCCCATAGCGCTCGTCAACCCGTTAGAATCGCCGGATCATGCAAGAGCTCGCTCGCACCCTCACCTACTTCCCGGCGCCCCGCACGCAGAAGTTCTGCTCGCAATGCGGCAGCACGCTCACGCGGCGCATCCCGCCGGACGATACGCGGGTGCGCGATCTCTGCGACAACTGCGGTGCGATCCACTATCAGAATCCGCGCATGGTCGTGGGCACGTTGCCCGTCTGGCAAGGCCGGGTGTTGCTGTGCAAGCGAGCCATCGAGCCGCGCCTGGGCTACTGGACCTTGCCCGCGGGCTTCATGGAGCTCGGCGAGACGAGCGCGGCCGGCGCGCAGCGCGAGACCCTCGAGGAAGCCGGCCTGCAGAGCGAACTCGGCGCCCTCTTCAGCGTGATCGACGTGCCGCAGGCCGACCAGGTCCACGTCTTCTTCCTGATCGAAGTCACCGATCCAAGCCTGGCGCCCGGCCAGGAGACCCTGGAAGCCCATTGGGTCGAGGAAGCCGACGTGCCCTGGGACGATCTCGCGTTTCGCACCGTCTCGCTCACCCTCGAGCGCTTCTTCGCCGATCGGCGCGCGGGCCAGTACGGCGTGCACTATCTCGCCCTGCCGCCGCGGCGCGGCTGAGTCGTGCGCCTGACCCTGCTCGGGCCCGATACTCCCTTTCCGCCCGCTGAACGCGCGCTGCGTGAGCCTGACGGCCTGCTGGCCGTGGGCGGCGATCTTTCCGTGGCGCGGCTGCGCGCGGCCTACGCGTCGGGGATCTTCCCCTGGTATTCGGAAGGCCAGCCCATCCTCTGGTGGAGCCCGGATCCTCGCATGCTGCTGCGCACCGCGAATTTCCATCCCGGCCGGCAGCTGCGCAAGAAGCTCAATCGCCTTGCCGCTGGCACCCTGGCGATGGAGGTGCGCGTGGACACGGCCTTTGGCGAGGTCCTCGAGGCGTGTGCGGCACCCCGCGACGGCCAACCCGGCACGTGGATCCTGCCACCCATGCAGCGAGCCTACCGCGCCTGGCATGTCGCCGGCGACGTGCACAGCGTGGAGACCTGGATCGACGGGCGCTTGGCGGGCGGCCTCTACGGTGTCGCGCTGGGCGGGATGTTCTTTGGCGAATCCATGTTCACCCGCGTGGACGATGCGGCCAAGATCGCGCTGGCCTGCCTTGCCCGATTCGTCGAGCGGCATGGCGCGGGCCTCATCGACTGCCAGCAGGACACGCCGCACATGGCGCGCATGGGGGCAGCCCCGGTCGCCCGCACCGCGTTCCTTGCCAGCGTACGCGAGGCGATCGCGCGGCCCGCGATGCCCTGGGCACGCGGTCGGCTCACGGCCGAGGGCGTACTGGTGCCGGCCTCGGCCTGACGGCGCGCTGAGCGCGCCCCATCCGAGGCGCGCGCGCGAGGCTGCTATCATGCAGAAGCCTTTGCCCGGCCGCGCGTCAGCGCCATCGGCCCGGCCCGCCGTTTCCGAGAGACTCATGAACCGCCTGCAAGCGCTTCCCTTCTCGGTCGTCCACTTCTACGCGACCGCACCCTACCCGTGCAGCTACCTGCCGGGTCGCCAGGCGCGATCCCAGGTTGCCACGCCCAGTCACCTCGTCAATGCCGATGCCTACACGGCGCTGGTGGCGGCGGGCTTTCGGCGCAGTGGCACGTTCACCTACCGTCCGCATTGCGACGATTGCCAGGCCTGTATCCCGGTACGCGTGCCGGTGGCACGCTTCACCCCCAACCGCACCCAGCGCAAGATCTGGCGCCGTCATGCCGATCTGCGTCCGCTCGTCGCCAGCCTGGGCTGGTCGAGCGAGCACTACGCCCTCTATCAGCGCTACCAGCGCAGCCGCCATCCCGGCGGTGGCATGGACCAGGACAATCGCGAGCAATATGCGCAATTCCTCCTTGCGAGCAGCGTGAACACCCGGCTCGTCGAATTCCGCGACAGCGCGGACACGCTCGTCATGGTGTCCATCATCGACGTGCTCAACGACGGGCTGTCCTCTGTCTATACCTTCTACGACCCGGATCTGCCGGGCAGCCTGGGCACGTGGAACATCCTCTGGCAGATCGAACAGTGCCGCCAGCTGGAGCAAGCGTGGCTGTATCTGGGCTATTGGATTGCCGAAAGTCCCAAGATGGCGTACAAGACCGCCTTCCGTCCCATCCAGGCTCTGCAGGCCGGCACCTGGCAGGATCTGCCCGCGCCGGCCAGCGCCCCCTGACCCACCCTTGCCCACCTGATGCTATTCAACGCCTATCCGCTCGCCCGGCCGCTGCTGTTCGCGCTGGACGCCGAAGCCGCGCATGACCTCACCCTGCGCAATCTCGCCCGGGCACATCGCCTGGGCATCACGCGCTGCGCCGGGCCGACGCCGCTCGCGCCCACCACCCTGATGGGTCTGCGCCTGAAGAATCCGGTGGGGCTTGCTGCCGGCCTGGACAAGAACGGCGACTACATCGATGCGCTGGGCAGCCTGGGCTTCGGCTTCCTGGAGATCGGCACGGTCACGCCACGCGCGCAGCCGGGCAATCCCAAGCCGCGTCTCTTTCGCCTGCCCGAGGCTGAGGCCCTGATCAATCGCCTGGGCTTCAACAACCAGGGATTGCCGGCTTTCGTGGCCAACGTGCAGAAGAGCCGCTTTCGCCGTGAGGGCGGCATCCTGGGCCTGAACATCGGCAAGAACGCCGACACGCCGCTCGAGAACGCCGCGGACGACTACGTCACGTGCCTGGAAGCGGTCTATCCGCATGCCGATTACGTGACCGTCAACGTGTCCTCGCCCAACACCAAGAATCTGCGCTCCCTGCAGGGCGGCGATGAGCTGGGCCAGTTGCTGGCGCGGATCACCGAGGCACGCGCGCGCCTGGCCGACATCCACGGGCGTCGCGTGCCGCTCGCTGTCAAGATCGCCCCGGACCTGGACGAGGGGCAGATCGACGCGATCGCCGACGTCCTGCCGAGCCTGGGTGTGGACGGCGTGATCGCCACGAACACCACACTCGCGCGCGATGCGGTGGCGCACCTGCGTCATGGCAACGAGACCGGCGGACTCTCGGGCCGTCCGGTGCGTGAGAAGTCGCTCGTCGTGATCGAGCGCCTGCGCCGCCGCGCCGGGCCCGACCTGGCCATCATCGGCGTCGGAGGCATCTTCTCGGCCGAGGACGCGCGCGCCAAGATCGCGGCCGGCGCCAATGCTGTGCAGATCTACACCGGCCTCATCTACCGCGGCCCCGGCCTCGTACGCGACTGCGTGCGCGGGCTGGCAGGCTGAACCTCCCCCTGCGACCTCGCGGCCTGGGCGGCCCATCCCGCCGCCCAGCCCCGCATCGCAGTGCGGGCACGCAGGGCATCGACGACGGCCATGGCGCTGCACACGCCGTCTTCGTGCGCGCCCGGTGCGGCGATGCCGGCTGAGTGAGCTGACGAGACTGCATGGCAACGCATCCTGACCCACGTGTGTGCGTGGGTATATGGTCAGCGTCGCCGGTTGGATGCAGGCGAATCGATTCGGGTCAGCGCCTGGCTGTCACACCGGTTTGCGCCAGGCCAGCACATACCCCATAATGGAATGCTTCCCATTTGCATAGCATCCTGGCATGCCCAGCCACGATTCGACCGACAGAGGCTGGCTTGCCCATTACCGCGAGGTGCTTGGGATGTGGCGGCGCCGCGCCGGCAATCGGGCCGACGCCGAGGATGCTGCACACAATGCCATCGCGCGGTTGCTTCAGACCCCCTCCGCCACGATCCGCGACGGCCGCGCCTACCTGTCCCGCAGCATCGCCAATGAATTGTCGGGGCAGTATCGGCGCGAACGGGAGCGGCCGACGTCCTCGCTGCACGAGCTGGCCGAGGCCGACCACCCCGCAGGCGACGATGCGGAAGCCTCCGCGCGATGCGCCCAGCTGTCCGATGCGCTCACGCGCGCCCTGAGAGACCTGCCACCAGCCTGCCAGCAAGTTTTCGCCTGGCACCGTCTGGAAGGCTGGACCATCCCCGCGATTGCAGCCCACATGGGCCTGTCGGTGAGTTCCGTGGAAAAATACCTGGCCCGTGCCATCCGGCACCTGCAACTGCGCCTGAGAGATTTTTCCCCATGACCCGCGCGCATCCGAGATCCAGCCGGGCGCGGCGACCTGGCAAATGGCTTCTTGCTGGCCTGCTGTCATGACCCACGCCGACCGGGACGACGACGCCATCCACGATGCTGCGGCGCTGTGGTTCGCGCGCGAAAGTGGCGGCACGCTCAGCCCTGACCAGCGGCGGGAGCTGCGCGCATGGCGCCAGGCAGACCCAGCCCATGATGCTGCCTACCGGGCCATGCAGGCTACGTGGCAGGCCAGCGCGGCAATGCGGGCGGCAGATCTCAGGTCGATCGTGCAACCGGCCCGCCCCGTGGCGTCAGGCCGGCGCCGTCTCGTCTGGACCGGATTCGCGCTGACCGCCAGCGCGGCCGGAATCGCCGTGCTGGCACGCCCGGCGTTGCTCGCCCAGCCGGAGTACGTTGCGCGCCACGCGACGGGCACCGGCCAGCGGCAGTCGCTCGCCTTGCCGGACGGCTCCATCCTGGAACTGAACACGCGCACCGCACTTGAGGTGCGCTTCTACGCAGAGCGCCGCGAGGTGATCCTCGAGCATGGAGAAGCCTGGTTCTCGGTGCAGCCCGACACCGCCCGGCCCTTCTACGTCCAGGCGGATCCGGCCGAGGTGCGCGTCGTCGGCACGCGCTTCAGCGTGCGGCGGGAAGGTGAGCACGTCCAGGTCGGTGTCTCCAGCGGCGCGGTGCAGGTGCGTACGGGTCGACTGTGGGATCGACAGTCGCACGCCTTGCGGGCCGGCGACGGGCTGCAGGCCCACCAGGCCGGGGCGGTGCAGTTGCATGCGGTGGATGCGCGCAACGTGGCCGCCTGGCGCCAGGGCAAGGCCATCTTCGACGGCACGCCGCTCGGCGAGGTCGTTGCAGAACTCAATCGCTATCGTGATCTGCCCATCGAGGTACGCGACCCTGCCCTGGCGCAGGCCCGCATCGCCGGGGTCTTCAGCGTCGACGATACCGATGCATTCCTGGACGTGCTGCCGCGGTTGATGCCCGTGCAGGTCCTTCACGTGGCTGGACTCGGGCCACGGATTGTTCGCCTCTGAACGACCGCCGGCAGTTTCAATTAGTTTCAAAACCGACAGCGATTTCTTTACGGGTTTTGCCCCGCTCGACACTCTTGCTTGGGTACTGGCAGCGTCGATGCTGCCTCCGACGGTGCGATCCACCGCGCCGCCACCCCGTCCTGCAGAGTCCTCCGTGCCAACTCATTCTCGCGCTATTGCCCAACGCCCTGCGTATCGCCGCTCCCATGTCGCCTGGGCCGTGGCCTGCCTTACGGCCTCGCTGCTGGCCACCCCTGCACCCGCGCTGGCTCAGGCCGAAACCGCGATGCAGATCGATCTGCCCAGTCAGTCGCTGAACCAGGCCTTGCTGCAGTTCGGCCAGACGTTCGACGTGCAGGTCTTCTTCCTGCCCGAGACCGTGTCCGGGCGCCAGGCGCCCGCGCTGCGTGGCCAGCTCACCCCACGCCAGGCACTCACGCGACTGCTGCAGGGCACGGGCATCCAGGCCGACTGGCAAGGCCGGCGCGTCTCGCTGAGCGCGGCGCCCGCTGCATCGGCACCCGCCGCATCGGCGCCAGGCACTGCCACTCGGCTTGCGCCCGTCACCGTCGTGGGTCAGAGCGAACGCCCTGATGCGCCGCTCGAAGGCTTCGTCGCCCGGCGCGCCAGCACGGCCACCAAGACGGACACGCCGCTCATCGAAACGCCACAGTCTATCTCCGTGGTGACCGCCGACCAGATCCGCGAGCAGAACGCGCAATCGATGCAGGAAGCGCTGGCCTACACGGCGGGCGTGTCGAGCGGCGTCGTTGCCGTGAGCTCGAGCTTCGAAGACACCATGACCATCCGCGGCTTCGAGGCCAATCCCCAGACCGGCAACTATTACCGCGACGGCATGCGCTACATGAACAACCAGTACAACGGCAAGCAGGAGCCGTATGGGCTGGAGCGCATCGAAGTCCTGAAGGGCCCGGCATCGATCTTGTATGGCGCGGCCGCCCCCGGGGGGTGATCAACACCGTGACCAAGCGCCCCACCGCCGAGCCGGTGCGCGAACTGCGGGTGGAAGTGGGCAGTCACGCGCGCCGCCAGATCGCCGCCGATCTGGGCGGGCCCATCGATGCCGATGGCCAGTGGCAGTATCGCCTCGTCGCGCTGGGCCGCAACAGCGACACTGCGCAAGACTTCGGTCGGGACGACCGCCGGTACATCGCCCCGGCGCTGACGTGGACCCCGAACGCCGCGACGTCCGTCACCTTGTTGGCACATTACCAGAAGGACAACTCGTACTATCCGCCCTCCGTGCCGGCTACGGGTTCGTTGCTCGACAACACGAACGGCCAGCTGCCGCGCGACCGTTTCCTGGGCGAGCCCAACCACAACCGATTCGAGGTACGCTCGCGCTCGGTGAGCCTGCTCGCGGACCACGCATTCTCCGATTCGCTGCGTGTGCGCCATTCGATGCGCTACTTCGAATCCGACCTGGACATGCGCTATGTGCTGATGTCTGGCGACGTCGACCGCGCCACCCAACGGCGCGTGGCCCGCTCGGCGCGAGCCTTCGACGATAAGGCACGCATCTTCACGAGCGACACCCACGTGCAGAAGGACCTGACCGTCGGCAACATGCAACACACCGTGCTGGCGGGCGTGGACTACGCGCGCTCGACCTATGACAGCGAGCGCTTTCGGGGCGCCCTGCCCGCCATCGACGCCTACAACCCGGTCTACCAGACGGGGCCGATCGTGACGTCGCCGTGGCAGCAGCGCCACATCGAAGAACAAAAGCTGGGCTTCTACCTGCAAGACCAGATCAAGTTCGACGATCGCTGGGTGGTGCTGCTGGGCGGGCGCTACGATCGCATGCGCACCGAGACCCGTCAGCGTCACGCGCCGGCCAGCGACAACACCGCCAAGGACAACGTCTTCACCGGCCGCGCAGGGCTGGTGTACCTGGCTGACAATGGGCTGGCCCCTTACCTGAGCTACAGTCAGTCGTTCGAGCAGACGAGCGGCCTGGATCGCCTTGCCCGCCCCTTCGAGCCGACCGAGGGCGAGCAGTTCGAGATCGGCATCCGCTACCAACCGCAAGGCAGCCGTGCGCTGGTCAGTGCGAGTCTCTTCGATCTCACGCGCACGAACGTGCTGACGCCGGACCCGGTGTCCACCGATTTCCTTACCCAGACCGGCAAGATACGCTCGCGCGGGCTGGAAATCGAGGCCAAGGCCGAGGTGGGCCGGGATCTGGACATCATCATGGCCTACACCTACACGGATGCGACCGTGCGAGCGAGCAACATCCCGGGTGAAGTGGGCGAGCGCTTCAACGTGCCACGCCACATGGCGTCGGCCTGGGCCGACTGGCGTCTGGCCCGACTCGGTTTGGAAGGCTGGCGTGTCGGCGCCGGCGTGCGCTACGTGTCGAGCCGTGCGAACCGTCCCTCGCAGGACTGGCTAGGCGGGCCTGCCTATACGCTCTTCGATGCCCGCATCGGCTATGAGCGCGGCCCCTGGTCGGCCGCTCTCAATGTGACGAACCTCACGGACAAGACGTTCATTCCCTCCATATGCTACAGCGGGCAATGCCAGTATGGCGAGCCCCGTCGCGTCATGGCGTCGGTAGGCTACCGCTGGTGAGCGTGACAGCGCCCGCACTTCGGGCGCACGGCATCACGGCCCTGCGCGGCACGCGGCGCGTGCTGCACGGGCTGGGTCTGGACGTGCCCGCAGGCCGCTTCACCGTGCTGCTGGGCGGCAACGGCTGCGGCAAGACGACGCTGCTGCACGTGCTGGCGGGGTTGCTCAGGCCGCAGGCCGGCACCGTGCAGGTGGCCGGCCAGCCACAGTCCGCCTACGCTCGCCGCGCATTGGCCCGACAATTGACCTTGCTCCCGCAGGATGCCACCGCACCTGCGCGCATGACCGTGCGCGAGCTCATCCAGCAAGGACGCTACCCCTGGCAGCGGTGGTGGCAGCCCAACTCGACCGAGGACGAACGCGCCATCGACGAGGCGGCGCGCCTGACCGACGTGCACGCCCTGCTGGACGAGCCACTGGCGGACCTCTCCGGCGGCCAGCGCCAGCGCAGCTGGATCGCGATGACGCTGGCGCAGGCCACGCCCATCGTGCTGCTGGACGAACCCACCACCTTCCTCGATGTGGCCCACCAGATCAGCGTGCTCACGCTGCTCGCCCGCCTGAGCGCCCAGGGCCGCACCATCGTCGCCGTCCTGCACGACGTGAACCAGGCGGCCTGGTTCGCCGATCACCTCGTGCTGATGCGCGAAGGCCGCATCCTCGCGCAAGGCACACCCGCGCAGGTGGTCACGCCCGCCTGTCTGCGCGCCACGTTCGATCTGGAGGCGCACGTGGCGCGCGATCCTGCCTCGGGCCTGCTCTTCAGTGTGCCGGCATTGCCCGCGCGGTCGGGACGCGCCACGCCATGAGCCCCGCGCCCTCGCCCCTGTCCCGCCCGAGCCCTCGCGGTCGCGGCCTGACGCTGGCCGGTCTGCTGCTCGCGACGGCCCTGACAGCCGCCGGCCTGCACCTCGCGCTGGGCGCAGTGACGATCTCCCCGGCCGACGTCTGGCAGGCGCTCACCGAGCCTGTGCCCGGCAATCCCGCGCACGACATCGTGCTTTACCATCGACTGCCGCGCCTGCTCGCCGCGCTCGTGGTGGGCGCCGCGCTGGCACTGGCCGGCGGCCTCATGCAGGCGGCCACGGGCAATCCGCTTGCCGATCCTGGCATCCTCGGCATCAACAGCGGCGCGGCGCTCTTCGTGGTGGCCGGGCTGCTTGCCACGCCCAGCGGCGCGAGCGCGCCGGTTCCTTGGCTGGCCGCCGCGGGTGCGCTGGCCGCTGCCGTGGCCGTGCTGGCCCTGGGCGGACGCGGTCAGGATCCCGTGCGGCTCACCCTGGCGGGCGCCATGGTGGCTGCGCTGTGCAGCGCCATGACGGCCCTGCTTCTGCTGCTCGATCAGCAAGGTCTGGAGAGCCTGCGCCGATGGCTGACCGGCGCCTTGGGCAGCACCGCCGGCACCGGGCTCGCGTTGCCCTGGCCCGCGCTCGCCACGGGCGTGCTGCTGGCCGCGGTCACTGCGCGCGCGCTCAATCTCTATCGTCTCGGCCCCTCAGTGGCCGTCACGATGGGTGTGAACGTCGGGCGGCTGCGCGTGGCCAGCCTCGCGGCCGTCGTGCTCCTCGCGGGCAGCGCCGTGGCCATGGCAGGGCCCATCGGCTTCGTGGGGCTCGTCGCGCCGCATGCTGCGCGCCTGCTCGTAGGCGAGGACCATCGTCGGGTGACGCTCGTCGCGCCGCTGCTGGGCGCGCTCCTCCTCGTCCTGGCGGACACGCTCGCGCGCACGCTCATCCGGCCGCTCGAACTCAATACGGGGATCGTCACCGCCCTCGTGGGCGCACCGCTCTTCATCCTCCTCGTGCTGCGCAGGGTGCGATGAGCCGCCGCACGCGAGCCCCCGTCCTCGTCATCGCGGCCCTGGCGCTGAGCGCGCTGACCGTGCTTGCCACCACCCTGGGTACCTATCCGCTGAGCGCTGCGCAGGCCTGGGCCACGCTCACGGCGCCCGCCGAGGACCTGCACAGCTTCGTGCTGTGGGAGCTGCGCCTGCCGCGCGTGGCGCTGGCCCTGCTCGCGGGCGCCGCGCTGGGCGTGGCCGGGCTGCTCATGCAGGCGATCACGCGAAACCCGCTCGCGGCGCCCGGGCTCATCGGTGTGGAAGGCGGCGCGAGTGTCACGCTGCTCGTGGTGCTCGTGGCCGCCCCCGGCCTGCTCGCGCCCGCGGCGTATCCCTTCGCCGCCCTCATCGGCGGGCTCGCCGTCTCGGCCGTCGTCGCGGCACTCGCCTGGCGCGGCGACGTGTCGCCGCTGCGCCTCATCCTGGTGGGCATCGGCATGTCCGCGCTGCTGGGCGCCGTGGCCAATCTGCTCGTCACCTACGGTGACCTCGATCGCGTCGAGTCGGCGCTGCAGTGGCTGGGCGGCAGCCTGCATCGCGCCGACTGGGGACAGGTCCGGCGTCAGGCGATCTGGCTGCTCGTGGTCGGCCTGCCCCTGCTCGCCGCCACCCGCGCGCTCGACGTCTTTCGGCTCGGTCGTGTCACCGCCACGAGTCTGGGCATCTCGGTGCCCGCCACCGCTGGCGCGCTGCTCGTCGCGAGCGCCGTACTGACCGCCGTCTCGGTAGCGCATGTGGGCGCCATGACCTTCGTCGGCCTGCTCGCACCGCATCTGGCACGTCAGATCGGCGGTGATCGGCATGCCGTGCTGCTGCCCCTGTCCGGCCTGTGCGGCGCGGCGCTCGTGCTCGCGGGCGACACCCTGGGCCGCACACTCGCCGCGCCGCTTCAGGTGCCCGCCGGGCTCATGATCGCGCTCGTGGGCGCGCCCTACCTCATCCTGTTGCTCGCGCGCCGGCGCCTCCCCACATGACACCAACCCTGTGCCTCGCCTCGGGTCGCCTCGCGCACAGGCTCCGCCCTGCGCGAGGCGCTACGAAGCGTCGCCGGCCCGCGCTGATCCGGGCCACCTGCATGATGCTGCTCGCGTGGCTGATCGCCGTGCTCGCCATGGCCAAGGCCAGCGCAGCCGAGACGCGCATCTTCGAGAACAGCCTCGGCAGCGCCACCGTGCCGGTCGCGCCGCGGTGCATCGTGTCGCTGCACGACTTCAGCCTCACCACGCAGCTGCTGGAACTGGGCTACACCCCCTGTGGCTCGAGTGGGCGCAAGCGCTTGTTCGCAGCCCCCGTGTTTCGCGGCGCGACGGGCCACTTCGATACGAGCGCCATTCGCTACATCGGCTCGCACCAGGCACCGGATGTGGAAACAATCGCTGCACTCGCGCCCGATCTCATCATCGGCCTGTCCTATCACGCGAGCCTGCGCGAGACGCTGTCACGCATTGCGCCGGTCGTCCTGCTGCCGGCCCAGGAGGCCGGCATCCAGGCCTATGCGGCTGAACTCGCGGATCTGACCGGCACGCGGGCCCGCTATCAGGCCATGCTCGCCGAGTACCGCGCCGTGATCGCCGATCTGCGCGCCCGCGTCCCCGAGCGCGAGCGGATCACCATCACCACTCTGGAGCTCTATGCCGATGGCTTTCAGCTGATCGGTCGAGGCGGCATGGACACGGTCATTGCCGACGCCGGTCTTGCCCGCCTGCCGGCCTATCGGCAGGCCCAGCGCAACATCCCCTACAGCCTGGAGCAACTCGGCGCTTTCGACAGCGACATCCTCGTCGACAGCTATGACGCCAGCCTGGACTCCGAGGCCCAGACCGCAGCGGTGCGGGCTCTGCCGAGCTGGCAGAACCTCTTTGCGATCCGTCACGGGCAGCTCCTCTACGTCGACCGCAGCCGGGCGACCGACACCCTGCAAGGGCTGCTGGGCTCAGCCTACCGGCTGCGTGCGCATCTCACGGCACGCCCCCTCCATCTGCAATCCCCATGAGCCCGCACACACCCGCCCCGCGCCCGGCCGCGACCTTGCTGCGCGAACTGCTCGCCCTGTCACGCACGCGGGTCTGCCTTGCCGGCCTCGCCGCTGCCATCAGCGCCGCGGCCGGCATGGCGCTAATCGCCCTCGTCAACCGCACGCTCGAGCAGGCCGAGGGCGTGCCGACGCACACCACGCTCACCTATGGCACCCTGTTGGCCGTGCTCTTCGTGAGCGGAATCGCCGCGCAGATCCTGCTCGTGCGCATCGGGCACGATCTCGTTCAAGAACTGCGGCTGCGGCTCATGCGGCGCTGGCTGGCCACGCCCCTCGCGCAACAAGAGACGTTGGGCGGCGCGCGTTTGCACACCGCGCTCACCCGGGACGTCACGGCCATCGCCGCTGCCATCAAGCAGTCGCCGGTGCTGCTCAACAACGCGTTGGTCCTGGCCGCGGGGCTCGCCTACCTGGCCTGGCTCGACGTGCGCTTCTTTGGTGTGACGGTGATGGTCGTGGTGGTTGGGGTGGCCATCGACCTGCGCCTGGGCCGCCGCGTGAAGGCGCTGATGCAGCAGGTCCGCTTGCAGGAAGACCTGCTCAGTCAGCACACGGAGGCCGCCATTGCAGGGCGCAGCGAGCTCGCCATGAGCCACGCGCGCCGGCGCTGGCTCCTGGACATGCGGGTGGCTGGCGCCGCGCATGCCGCGCGCACGGCCGCTGTGCGCGCCGACACGCTCTGGGCCGTCAATCTGGCCTGGACCACGGTGCTGATCTTCGTGCTGATCGGCAACCTCGTCTACCTGGGGCTCGTGCACGCCTGGCTGCCGCCGGCCACGGTGCTGGCCTATGCCCTCACCATCGTGTTCCTGCGCACGCCGATCGCGCTCATTCTCGATACCATTCCGGTCTTCCTGCGTGGCTCGGTGGCCTTGCAGAACGTGCAGTCGCTGGGCCTGGGCGAGGCCTTCAGCGACGCGGCGCCCGGGGCCGCCCCGCCTTTCACGTCGCTCACGTTGCACGGCGTGCGCTACCGCCACCCGGGCGCGGCAGGCGAGCCCGGCTTCGGCGTCGGCCCGATCGATCTGCAGGTCTCGCGTGGCGACGTGGTGTTCCTGGTGGGCGGCAACGGCAGTGGCAAATCGACGCTGATGAAGCTCATCGCCGGGCTCTACCCGCCGCAGGCCGGACATCTGTGCGTCAATGGGGCACCGCTCACGCCGGACTCGATGGCCGCCTATCGCGAGCAAGCGGGCATCATCCTGTCGGACTTCCACGTTTTCTCGCAGGTGCTGCAGGCGCCGCAGGCGCGCGAACGCGCGGCGCACGCCCTGCAGCGATTGGGCCTGGCGGACAAGGTCACCCTGGATGCCCAGGGCACCCTGTCCACGACGGCGTTGTCGCAAGGCCAGCGCAAGCGCCTGGCGCTCGTGCTCCTCATGGCCCAGGATCACGATCTCCTGCTGCTCGACGAATGGGCCGCGGATCAGGATCCGGCGTTTCGCGCAGTGTTCTATCGCGAGCTCTTGCCTGCACTCAAGGCAGCGGGCAAGACCGTCATCGCAATCACGCACGACGACCACTACTTCGACGCGGCCGATCGCGTGTATCGGCTGGACGACGGCCGCCTCGCGCCGTGGCAGGCGCCCTGAGCGATCACCCGGCGTGGTGGCGACGCCCGGGTTCGATCGGGCAGCTGCTGCAATAGCCCACGCCCGGCACGCGATAGCGGATGCAACACACGCGACGCACGCGCTGCGGGTTGCCTTCCTCGTCCATCACGTCATCGCGATAGATGACCGGCCGGAACAAGGGATTGCGTGCCCCATCGGGGCGCTCGCGCGCTTGCAGGATGGCCTCGGCAGGCGCGGTGCAATCGGCCACCGCCAGCCGATGCTGCGCGATGCGCGTCGTGGCGAACTCGAACACGTTGCCGGCGTTGCTCCAGAACAGCCGTGGCGAGGCCCCCGACACCTGCGCCAGCGCGTCGACCACCGGGGTCAGGTGGTGGTCGATCAAGGTCGCCAAGCGGACGAACGGCGGTTCGGCGGGGTCGTGCGGCTGGCCTTCGTCGGCCAGGACCAGCCCTAGCGGGCGCCCGTCCTCGGCCAGCACCACGCCGACGTCCTTCAGTGCCACGGGCAGGCGGCGTTGCAAGAGCAGGCTGGCCGCGAGCGTGGGCAGGAGAAAGCTCGCGACGTAGCGCTTGGACCAGATGGAGACGAAGGCCCGGCGATCTGCGATCTGCCGGCTCGCCTGCTGTTCGTCGAAGAAGGCCGTCAACGCGGCGGATGTGAAGAACGTGCTGGCCCCGATGGCGCCGCGCGGCCCCGGGGCCAGATGCAGCGCGCCGGCATGTGCGGCGTCAGGTCCAGAGAGCACAGGAGCCAGAAGCGGAATCATGCCCACATTGTAATCGTCGGGCATCCCCTCACCGTCGTCTTGCGTGACTGACGTGACAGCGCGGCTACGCACGCCGTGCCCGGTGTCATGGTAAGGCATGCCCCGTGTCCGGTCGAAGGACCAGGCCAGTGCCGCGATCTGTCGGGCCAGGCGGCCTGCCACAACGGGCGCACTTATGGTTGAATGAGGGTTTCCCCACCCCCGGCCTGCCGCTGCGCGGCGCGCCGCATCGCTGCCCCGCCATGAAGACCATCCAGAAGTCGAGCAAGCTTGCCCACGTCCTCTACGACATCCGCGGCCCCATCATGGATCGCGCCAAGCAGATGGAGGACGAGGGCCAGAAGATCATCAAGCTCAATATCGGCAACCTGGCGCCCTTTGGTTTCGACGCGCCGGAAGAAGTGCAGCAGGACATGATCCGCAACCTGCCGAACTCGGCCGGCTATTCAGACAGCAAGGGCATCTTCGCCGCGCGCAAGGCGGTGATGCACTACACCCAGCAGCAAGGCATCAAGGCCGTGACGCTGGATGACATCTATCTCGGCAACGGCGCCTCGGACTTGATCGCCATCGCCACCAATGCCCTTCTCGACAACGGCGACGAGCTGCTGGTGCCGATGCCGGACTACCCGCTCTGGACGGCGGTCACCAGCCTGTCCGGCGGATCGCCCGTGCACTACCTGTGCGACGAGAGCCAGGGCTGGATTCCCGACATCGACGACATCCGGTCCAAGATCACCCCGCGCACGAAGGGCATCGTCGTCATCAATCCGAACAACCCGACGGGCGTGCTGTATCCGGACAGCGTGCTGCAGCAGATCGTGGAGCTCGCACGCGAGTTCAATCTCGTCATCTTCGCCGACGAGGTCTATGACAAGGTGCTCTACGATGGCGCCAAGCACACGGCGCTCGCGAGCCTGTCGACAGACGTGCTCACGCTCACCTTCAACTCGTTGTCCAAGAGCTACCGCGCCTGCGGCTATCGCGCGGGCTGGATGATCATTTCGGGCGACAAATCCTGCGCCACGGACTACATCGAAGGCATCAACATGCTCGCCAACATGCGACTGTGTGCCAACGTGCCGGGGCAATGGGCGATCCAGACGGCGCTCGGTGGCTACCAAAGCATCAACGATCTGGTATGCGAAGGTGGCCGCCTGCGCCGCCAGCGGGACATCGCCTACGAGATGCTCACCGCCATCCCGGGAGTGAGCTGCGTGAAGCCGCAGGCGGCACTCTACATGTTCCCGCGCCTGGATCCCGAGGTGTATCCGATCCAGGACGACCGCGTGTTCTTCCTGCAGATGCTCGAGGCCACCCGCGTCATGCTCGTGCAGGGCACGGGCTTCAACTGGCCGCGCCCGGATCATTTCCGCATGGTGTTCCTGCCGCACGAAACCGATCTGCGCGAGGCCATCAACCGCATCGCCACCTTCCTTGAGAGCTACCGCAACAAGCACGCGCGCTCGGTGGCCTGACAGCCAGGACAGCAATCCTCAAAAGCCTGCCGCCTTGCACCCGACGTGGCGTCGGGTGCCGGCGCGCTGCGAGTAGCACGCGCCGCGGGGCGTCGCGCGGGCTACCTCGACATTCAGCTCGGACGATAGAGCGCACAGAGCTTGTTGCCGTCAGGATCCCGTACGTAGGCCAGGTGCATGGCGGCATGCGAATCGCCCCGCGGGCCAGGCGGATCCTCGATCGACACGCCGCCGTGCGCGACAGCCGTATCGTGAAACGCCTTCAATTGCTCTGCCGAGGTGCACTTGAACCCGATGGTCGCGCCGTTGGCGCAGCTGGCCGGCTCCCCATTGATGGGCTGCGTCACCCCGAAGGTGCTGCCGTCGTGCCGGTAGAAGAGCCGCTGGTGGCCCGACCCTGACGTGTTGCGCACGGCTTCGCCAGCGCCGAGCGTGCCGAGAACGGCGTCGTAGAAGCGCTTGGCGCGTTCGATGTCGTTCGTGCCGACCATGACGTGATTGAGCATGCCTGTCTCCCGCCACCGTCGCCTGGGCGCGGCGGCATCATCGATGAAGGAGATGGCATGGTACGCCAACTGCCCGCCGCACGGCAGGCGCGGGGCGCGTACGAAAAAAAACCCTCCGCAAGCGGAGGGTTTCGCGCTGCCAGACGACCCGCAGCGTCACACCTGGGCGTCAAGGCTCAGGCGGCGGTGCGGCGTGCGCGCGACGAGGCAGCGGGCTTGGCGGCTTCAGCGGCTTCGAACGTCGCGTTGGCCGCGGCGGTGATGTTCGACTCGGTGACTTCGGCGGCCTGCTTGGCAGCCTTGGAGAACGAATCGTAGGCCGAGTTGGCGGTGGCCATCGACGACTTCATGAAGGCCACGGCGCTTTCCGAGCCAGCCGGCGCCATCTTGGAGAACTGATCGACGGCTTCGGAGAATTGCTTCTGGCTTTCGGCGATCTGGGCTTCGGTGAGCTTGGCCACGTCAGACTGCACACCCGACATGATGTCGTAGACGTGCTTGCTGTAGGCGACCATCTTCTCGGTGCTGGGCTGGGCCAGTGCAGTGGCGTAGGCCACGGCTTGCTGGGGATCTTCCAGCGCCATCATTTCCTGAGCTTTCTGGGCGGACTCGTCGAACGACGCCTTGACCACGCGCAGGTTCAGGTCGACCAGCTTCTCGAAGCCGGCGAACGCCGTGTTGTGCAGGGCCAGGAAGGTGTCGAAAGTGGCTTTCTGGCTGGCGAAGAATTGGGGCGGGACGGTGGACATGCGTCGGTCTCCTGGTAGAGGCTGCTACGTGGTTGGGAGCCTCGCGACCAGTCGGTCCGGGCTCGGTACGGCGGCTTTGTTGCACCGCACAAATTCAATTTTACCGAAGCAAGATGACATGTCAAGACCGTTCGCGAGGCGTCTTGCATGCAGCGCAACATGTTGCCGCCCGACTTTGGTCTAAATCGCGGCTGAGACAGGGTATTCCCCGTATTGCGAATGCCCTCGCTCCGCTACGCTGGCACCCCGGGCGTCAGTGCCACGCAACTGGCCGTGCGCCGCTCCCGCCCGAGGCTTCAATCGCAGAGGATCTCATGCAACTCAAATCGGTCATTTCGGCAGGCTTGATCAGCCTGGCCGGCATCGCCACCGTCGCTCACGCCGCCGACGCCGCCTACCCCACGCGCGCCGTCAACATGGTGGTCCCCTTCGCCGCCGGCGGCCCGACCGACAGCGTCGCACGCGCACTGGCCGAAGCCATGCGCACCGAGCTCGGCCAGACGGTCGTTGTCGAGAACAAGGGCGGCGCGGGCGGCACCATCGGCGTGAGCCAGGTGGGCCGTGCGGCGCCGGATGGCTACACGATGCTGCTCATGCACATCGGTTTCTCCACCGCGCCCTCGCTCTACAAGAATCCCGGCTACCAGGTGGATAACTTCGCCCCGGTCGGCCTGGTCGTCGACGTGCCGATGACGATCATCGCACGCAGCGACTTCCCGCCCAACAACATCGCCGAGTACGTCGATTACCTGAAGAAGAATGCCGACAAGGTGTCGCTCGCCAACGCTGGCGTGGGTGCCGCCTCGCACCTGTGCGGCACCATGCTGATGGATGCCCTCGGCGTGCAGCTGCTGACGGTGCCCTATGGCGGCACTGCGCCTGCCATCAAGGATCTAGTCGGCAAGCAGGTCGACACGCTGTGCGATCAGACCACCAACACCACGGCGCAGATCACGAGCGGCACGGTGAAGGCCTACGCCGTCACGAGCCTGGAGCGCGTGCCCACGCTGCCGAATCTGCCGACCATGGACGAGTCCGGCTTCAAGGGCTTCCAAGTGGGCATCTGGCACGGTCTGTGGCTGCCGAAGGACACGCCCCAGCCGATCGTCGACAAGGTCAACAAGGCGCTGCAAACGGCGCTGGCCTCCGAACGCTTCCAGAGCCGCATGAAGGATCTTGGCGCGCGCGTGATGACCGAATCGGCCAATCCGCAGGCCCTGAAGCAGCTGGTCGACCAGCAAGTGCCGCAGTGGGCTGAGCTCTTCAAGAAGGCCGGCGTCGAGGCCCAGTAAAGACTTCAGTTCCGCCCGGATCGCAAACGGCGCCATTGGCGCCGTTTGTTTTTGGCGGTGCCGTCACCCGCCGCCGTCTCACTGAGCGCACCGACGCCAGATGCGGCTGCGGCGGGACCCGCTGGACCGGGTCACTCCACCGGACGCGTCCCACGCAGACTCATCCCGCCAGCCGTGTCGATCTGCGGGCATAGCGCATAGCGCGTGGGCAGGCGTTCCATGAGGAAATCCACCAGCGCGCGCACCGCCGGCAGCATGCCACGGCGCGATGGGTACACGAGGTGGAAGATCCCTGGGTCGGACCGCCACTGTGGCAGCACCTGCACCAGCCGCCCCTCGTGCAAGGGCTGCGCAACGGCCATGTCCGGCAGCAGGGCGACGCCGCAGCCCTCGATGGCCGCGTCCGCCAGGCTTGGAAAGTCGTCTGCGCACAGCCGAGGATGCACCGTGATGTCCACGGTGTCGCCCCGCGGGCCGTGCAGTGTCCAGCGATGCGGGGGCGGACTGCCGCCGAACGAGAGCGTCGGCAGCTCGCTGAGTTCATCTGGATGCTGTGGGTGCCCGAGCCGTTGCACGAATGCCGGGCTCGCCACGAGGTACGATGCGCTCTGGCCGAGTTCGCGCATCACCATGTCCGCATCGGTGTCCAGGCGAGACCGTACGCGCAAGGCCAGATCCACCCCTTCGGCCACCAGATCCACACGCCGGTTGGTTGCGAGCACACGCACGTCCACCTTGGGCCAGGCCGTCAGGAACGCGGGCAGCAGGCCCGGCAGCAGGTCGCGCGCGATGGCCACGGGCGCGCTCATGACGACTGCGCCTGCGGGCTCGGCGCGCAACTGACGCATCGCGTCCTCCGCGGCGCGGGCAGATTCCGTGACGGTGCGGCAATACTGCAGGTATCGCTCGCCCGCCGCGGTGAGCCGCAGGCGCCGCGTCGTGCGCTGCAGCAAGCGCATCTCCAGGCGCTCCTCAAGCAGCGCAATCCGGCGCGAGAGGCGTGACTTCGGGATGTCCAGCCGGCGCGCGGCGGCGCTGAACCCGCCGGCCTCGACCACCTGGGCGAAATAGTAGAGATCGTTCAGGTCTTCCATGACCGTATTGTCCCACCAGTGGAACGCCGCGTGTCAAAAAACCGGGTTTATCGCTTCAATCGGAATCGGTAGAGTGTCATCCATTGCCTACCTATCCCTGTGAGCCCCTCATGAACACGCTTGTCCTGCTGTCCTCGATTCTTGGCGACGCTTCACGTTCGAATCACCTGGCCCAGCACGCCATCGCGCGCGTGAAGGCGACCGACCCCACGGGCACGGTGACGATTCGCGATCTGGCCGCCGAGCCGCTGCCCTACTTCGATGCCGCCACGGCCGGTTCGCTCTTCACGCCCGCCGAATCTCGCACCGCTGCGCAACAGGCCGTCGTCGATCTGAGCGACACGCTCGTAGCCGAACTCCAGGCGGCCGATCGCGTCATCATCGCGGTGCCCGTGTACAACTTCGGCATCCCCGCCCAGTTGAAGTCCTATTTCGATCTGGTGGCGCGCGCCGGCATCACGTTTCGCTACACCGCCGAAGGCAAGCCGGAAGGGCTCGTGACCGGCAAGGACGTAATCGTCATCATCGCCCGCGGTGGTGTCGCCCTGGGCACGCCGATGGACACCATCACGCCGTATCTGCAGACGTTCCTGGGCTTTCTCGGCATGACGCAAGTGACCGTCGTGGCTGCCGAAGGCGTGAAGATGGGTGAGGCCGCGCTCAATCAGGCACTGCAAGGCGCGCGCGCAGATCTCGAGCGGCTGCTCGCCGCCTGAGCTCAGCGCCTGCGAAACCCAACGCCCGGGAGATGTCCAGGGCGGTGTCCACGAGATCGTCGATCCAGCTGTCGTCCAGACGGCTGGCAGGCGCGGACAGCGACAGGCCGGCCACGAGCCGGCCGCTTTCGTCCCGAATCCCGGCTGCGATGCACCGCACCCCGACTTCCAGCTCTTCGTTGTCGCGTGCGTAGCCGTGGCGCCGGACCAGTCCCAGCTCGCGCTCGAGCAGCACCAGGTCCGTGAGACTGTTGCGGGTATTGCCGGCCAGGCCCGTGCGCACCGCATACGCCCGAAGATGGCGTTCGTCCACGGCGGCCAGGAAGAGCTTGCCAGTGGACGTGAGATGCAGTGGCGCGCGACCGCCGATGGCGCGCACCACCTGCATGCCCGAGCGCTCGCTGTAGGCGCGATCGATGTAGACGATCTCGTCACCTTGGCGCACGGACAGGTTCACCGTCTGCCCCGTGCGCTCGTGCAGCTCACGCATGGGATTGACGGCCACCTCACGCACGTCCAGCCGCGTCTTGACCAGATGCCCCAGCTCGAGCAGGCGCATGCCAAGGCTGTAATAGCCGTTCTCAGCCCGCTCGATGAGCCGGCCGACGGCCAGGTCGTTGAGGATGCGGTGCGCGGTGGACGGATGCAGATCCGTGGCGAGCGCGAGCTCCTTCAGGCTGACCGGGCCTGAACGCTCGGCCAGCGCATCGAGCAGCCGCATCGCGCGGTCGAGCACCTGGATCGCCACGGGTTGGGCTGACAGGCCAGGGGATTCGACAGCGGCGGGGGCTAAGGCGCGAGGGCGAGGCATGATGGCGGTGGCGTGGCGCGTCAGGCGGCGAACTCGGCGCCCAGGCGCGCGGCTTCTTCGCGAAGGTATTGCAGCGCCTGCTCGGCGGCCTCGGGCTCGCCCTTCACGCCCAACTCGATGTGCGCGCGGCCACCACCGCCCATGTGCGGCAGGCTGAAGCTGCGCACACCTGGCCAGCGCGATTCCACCTCGCGCAGCGCCGGCGTGATGCGCGATTCCGGCAGGCCATAGACGATGAAGCTGAACTCGCCACGCGGTGTGGCATGGTGCAGATGCGCATAACGCGTGTCGAGCACGTGTTCCAGCATCGGCCAGGCCATGACCGGAAAGCCCGGCACGAAGGTATGGTCACGAATCCAGAACCCCGGAATCTGGTTGTACGGATTCGGCACGATCTCGCTGCCTTCCGGGAACTCACCCATCTGCAGACGCTGCTGGTTCTCCGGCGTGGTCATGTCAGCCGAGCCCTGGCCCTTCTCGGCCATGGCCGCGCAACGCTGCGCGATGAGCTCGGCAGCCTCCGGGTGCAACGCCACTGACACACCCAGGGCGGCCGCCGCCGCCTGGCGCGTGCGATCGTCCGGCGTGGCTCCGATGCCACCACACGACAAGACGATGTCGCCCGAAGCGAAGCTGTGCTGATAGGTCTGTACGAGCAGCGCCTCGTCGTCGCCCACCACCTGGGCCCAGGACAGCGCCAACCCGCGCGCACCGAGCAGTTGCACGACCTTGGTGAAGTGTTGGTCCTGACGGCGGCCGGACAGGATTTCATCGCCCACGACGATCAAGCCGAAGCGACGGACAGAAGAGGTGGCAGTCATGGAAGTTGGGCAGGCGGCAAAGGCGTGACGACGGGAGGGTCGAGCGGCGTGGGCGCAGGTGCAGCAGGCGGCAAGGTACGGGCGCGCAGATCGCGCAGTGCGTCCAGGCTGAAGTGCGCGAACAGCAACGACGAGAAGACGGGCAGGAAGAACCAGGCGGGCGGCAGCAGGCTCAGCAGTGCGCAGATGAGGCCCAGCGTCCAGAACTCGGCCATGTGCAGCCCGAGCAGCTGACGCCGCTCGTCGGCAGTGGCGAAGTCGGCCAGCGCATCCAGGCGCAGCATTCGGGTGAACGCAAACGTCCACCACAGGATCGGCAGGATCACGGCGAGCGGTGGCAAGAGCCACAGCGGCATGGTGAAGAGCCAGCCCAGCGCGAAGACGACGAGCACCCAGATCGCGTTCCAGCCGCTCACGATCAGCGCAAGACGGCCCTTCTCTGCCACGTCACCGTAGTGGCTCTGCTTCAGGTGACGCAGCACGAGCGGCATCACGAACACCGCCGCGATGGCCACGCCCAGGATGCCGGAGGCCGGCAGCAGCAGGGCCGCGGCGAGCAGCGGCGCCAGCCAGATCTTGAGCGAGATCAGCCCCAGGGTGACGAGCCACTGGTCGACCTGGGCGACGGCCGGCCAGTTGAACACCGTATTGCTGAGCCAATCCGTCACGGGCTGCCAGAAAGCCCAGATGAGGACGACCGAACCCACGAGCACCACCGCGAACGGCAGCAGCAGCGCCAGCAGCATGCGCGGGTGGAATTGCGAGACCACGGCGCGCCCGAAGGCACGCGAGACAGCGGCGAACTTGCCGGCCGTCGAAGGGGGAGTCGTGCGAGACATGCGCAGAGTGTACTGCCAGCGCGCGGGAAGGGGGGAACGCGCGGTCTACAATGCCTCGTCTTCCCGTGGAGAGCTCACGACCGTGTCCGTGCATCGTCCCGGCGAGCCTGCCCTCGCCTCTCGTCTCACCGCCCCCGATGCGGTACTGGTCGCCTGCCTGTGCGCCGACTGGTGCGGCACCTGCCGCGAGTATTACGAACGCTTCTCGGATCTGGCCACCCGGAGGCCCGAGGCCACCTTCGTCTGGATCGACGTGGAAGACGATGCCGTCGCCATCGACGAAGACATCGAGGACTTCCCCACCCTCTTCGTGCAGGATGGCGCGGGCGTCCTGTTCTACGGCACGATGCTGCCGCACATCGGCCACCTGGAGAAGCTGCTCGACACGGTGCAGCGCTCGCGCCCGCCCGCGCCCGCTGCGGCTCCGGACTTGCTCGCCGCGCTGGTGTGCGCATGACGGTGTCCGACACCTCTTTCCACTATCGGGTAACGGCCGCGCATCGCAGCGAATTCCCGGCGCCCATTGCGCTTGCGGCGGGCGAGACGGTCGCCGTCGGCGAACGCTATGCCGGGCCCGAGGGCTGGGACGAATGGTATTGCTGCACGAACGGCACCGGTGTTTCCGGTTGGGTGCCCGGACAGATCCTCGCGCGTAACGACGAGGATGTTGCCCAGGTGCTCGAGGACTACACGGCGCGCGAACTCGACGTGGACCCGGGCCAGATGCTGTGCGGCAGACGCCACCTGAACGGCTGGTGCTGGTGCGAGCGCGAGGCCGATGGCGCTTCCGGCTGGGTGCCGCTGAGCCATCTGCAGCCGGCTGACGCGGAACACACCGCCTAGAATGCAGAACACCCGCTGGCCTCGCGGCGCAGCGGGTGTTCTGCTCCGCCCGACATGCGCCAGGCGGGATCACACGTGAGACTTACTCGGCAGCGGGGGCGTCCGGCGTGGCGGCAGCCGTCTGGGCTTCCAGACCACCGATGGCCTTGATCGACAGGCGCAGGCGGCCCTTGTCGTCGGCTTCGATGACCTTCACCCGCACCACTTGACCGACCTTCAACACGTCGTTGATGTTGGCGATGCGGTAGTTCGCGATCTCCGAGATGTGCAAGAGGCCGTCGCGGCCCGGCAGCACCTGGACGATGGCGCCGAAGTCCAGCAGACGCAGCACGCTGCCTTCGTAGACCTGGCCCACTTCGACGTCGGCGGTGAGGTCGGCGATGCGGCGCTCGGCTTCGCGAGCCTTGTCCAGATCGGCGCTCGAGATGACGATGGTGCCGTCATCCGAGATGTCGATCATCGTGCCGGTCTCTTCGGTCAGCGCACGGATGGTGGCGCCGCCCTTGCCGATCACGTCACGGATCTTCTCAGGGTTGATCTTCATGGTGAGCATGCGCGGCGCGAAGGCCGAGAGCTCGCCACGCGAACCATCGATGGCTGCGGTCATCTTGTCGAGGATGTGCAGACGGCCTTCGCGGGCCTGGGCCAGCGCGACCTGCATGATTTCCTTCGTGATGCCCTGGATCTTGATGTCCATCTGCAGCGCGGTCACGCCGTTGACGGTACCGGCCACCTTGAAGTCCATGTCGCCCAGGTGATCTTCATCGCCCAGGATGTCCGTCAGCACGGCGAAGCGGCCACCCTCCTTGATGAGGCCCATAGCCACACCGGCGACGTGGTTCTTCACCGGCACGCCGGCGTCCATCATGGCCAGGCTGCCACCGCACACCGAGGCCATCGACGAGGAGCCGTTGGATTCGGTGATTTCCGACACCACGCGGATGGTGTACTGGAAATCCTGGGGCTCGGGCAGCAGCGGCACCAGCGAACGCTTGGCCAGACGGCCGTGGCCGATCTCGCGACGCTTGGTGAAGCCGATGCGGCCGGTCTCGCCCGTGGAGAAGGGAGGGAAGTTGTAGTGGAAGAGGAAGCGGTCACGGTACTCGCCCATGAGCGCGTCGATGATCTGCTCGTCCTGCTTCGTGCCCAGCGTGGCCACGACCAGGGCCTGCGTCTCGCCACGGGTGAACAGCGCGCTGCCGTGGGTGCGCGGCAGCACGCCCAGGCGGATTTCGATCGGGCGCACGGTGCGCGTGTCACGGCCGTCGATACGCGGCTCGCCATTCAGGATCTGGCCGCGGACGATCTCGGCTTCCAGGTCGAAGAGGAGATTGTCGACGAGCACGGAATCCGGCGCACCGGCTTCGCCGGCGTCGGCCGCGAGGCGGGCGTGCACGTCGGCGTAGACTTCACGCAGCTTCAACGTACGCTCTTGCTTGTTGCGCAGCTGGTAGGCGCCCTTCAGGCCGTCGAGGCCGGCGGCGCGCACGGTGGCGATCAGCGCGTCGTTCTTGGGGGCTGCCTGCCAATCCCACTCGGGCTTGCCGGCTTCACGCACCAGGTCGTGAATGGCATTGATGGCGGCTTGCATCTGCTCGTGGCCATAGACCACGGCGCCCAGCATGACTTCTTCGGAGAGCTCGTGGGCTTCCGATTCAACCATCAGCACGGCGGCTTCGGTGCCGGCCACGACCAGATCCAGCTGCGAACCCTTGCGCTGCGTGGAGGTCGGATTGAGCACGTACTGGCCTTCGGCATAGCCCACGCGGGCGGCACCGATGGGGCCGTTGAACGGGATGCCGGAGATCGCGAGCGCGGCGGAGGCGCCGATCATGGCGGCGATGTCCGGATCGACTTCCGGGTTCACCGACAGCGTGTGGATCACCACCTGGACTTCGTTGTAGAAGCCTTCCGGGAACAGCGGACGCAGCGGGCGATCGATCAGGCGCGAGGTGAGCGTTTCCTTCTCGGAGGGCTTGCCTTCGCGCTTGAAGAAGCCACCCGGGATCTTGCCGGCAGCGTACGTCTTCTCGATGTAATCGACCGTCAGGGGGAAGAAATCCTGGCCAGCCTTGGCCTTCTTCGCGCCCACCACGGTTGCCAGGACCACCGTGTCGTCGATCGTCACCATCACGGCACCCGATGCCTGCCGTGCGATCTCGCCAGTTTCCAGGGTCACACTATGCTGACCGTACTGGAACGTTTTGGTCACTTTGTTGAACATGGCAATATTCCTTGCATAAAAAAACCGTGGTCGCGGCGACAGATCGCCACGACCACGGTTGCGTTCGACCTAGGAAGGCCGCCGGATCACTTGCGCAGGCCGAGCTTTTCGATCAGCGAGCGGTAGGAATCGGCGTTGCGACCCTTGAGGTAGTCCAGGAGCTTGCGGCGACGGCTCACCATGCGCAGCAGACCGCGACGCGAGTGGTGATCCTTCTTGTGTTCCTTGAAGTGTTCGGTCAGCTCGTTGATACGAGCCGTGAGCAGAGCGACCTGCACTTCGGGCGAACCGGTGTCGCCCTGGGCACGTTGATATTGCCCAACGATATCAGCCTTGTTGATGTCGGCTACGGACATATTCCTCTCCAGACGTGCGGCAAGGCCGAGGTGCCCTGCCGTGAGATATTGATAAACCGGTCTCGAGCCCCACTGACCCGACGACCCTCCGCCCCCACACGGGAGCTGGACCGGGGATTCTATCCTAAAATCGACGTTGCCGCCCACATCCGTCTGGCGGCGAGGAGAGTCCTCATGCTGCGTCGATGCCTTCTTCCCTGCGCTGCCGGCTTTCTGGCCCTGGCAGCCGGGTGTACCACGCTGGAGCAACGCCTGCCGCCCGGCACCACCGGCGACCAGGTGCAGGCGAGCATGGGTACGCCCAGCGTTGCCTGCCCGTTGCCGGGCGGAGGCCAGCGCCTGGTCTGGTCCGGCCAGCCGTTCCGTCAGGCCTCTTGGGCCACGGATGTCGCACCGGACGGGCGCAGCAGCGGCGTCCAGCAGATCCTCACCGACGCCAACTTCAACCGACTGCGCGAAGGCAGCTGGAGCGCCGAACAGGTGCGCTGCACGTTCGGGCCGCCGGCCATCATCGATGCGGTGGGCGCGCCGGGCCACCCGCAACGGGTCTGGTCCTACGCGTACAAGCAGGACACGGTCTGGAATTCGTTGATGTTCGTGTACTTCGACGACGCGGGGTACGTCGCCCGCGTGCACCCCGGCCCGGATCCGGCCTACGACACGGACTCGCGCTTCGGCTGGATGTAGGCGTCACCGTCGGCGACGCCGCGCCATGAAAGACGGCCCGCATCGCGGGCGTCTTCGTTCAGCAGGCGATCACAGCCCGGCAGCGGGCGGCGGGCCTTCGCGGCGCGCGCGCTGCAGGCGACGGGCGCGCTGCCAGCGCCACACCATCAGCGCCCAGCCCGAGACGCCATAGATGACGAAGAGACCGAAGAGCACGATGGGCGGGTTCGACGACACGAACACGAACACCAGCACCATGACGAGGATCACCCAGAACGGGACACTGCGCCCGACGGTGAACGACTTGCCGCTGTAGAACGGGGCATTCGAGACCATGGTGAGGCCCGCATACACCGTCACGATGAACGCCACGATCGGCAACCAGGCCTCATTGATCGGCAGGCGATTATCGGCTGCGAGCCACACCAGGCCAGCGACGAGCGCCGCCGCCGACGGGCTGGGCAGGCCCTGGAAGAAACGCTTGTCGACGACTGCAATGTTCGTGTTGAAGCGCGCCAGACGCAGCGCGGCACACGACACGTAGATGAAGGCGGCAAGCCAGCCCCAGCGGCCGAGGGTATTGAGCACCCACACATACATCACAAGCGCTGGCGCCACGCCGAAGGACACCATGTCCGACAGCGAATCGAACTGCTCGCCGAAGGCCGACTGGGTGTTGGTGAGACGCGCGACTCGCCCATCCATGCCGTCGAGCACCATGGCCACGAAGATGGCGATGGCAGCGACTTCGAACTGGCTGTTCATCGCCTGCACGATGGCGTAGAAGCCCGCGAAGAGCGCCGCGAGCGTGAAGGCATTCGGCAGGAGGTAGATGCCGCGCCGGCGGCGTTCGAGGGCGTCGGATTCGTTCATGCGGCCTTCACGAGGATCAGGGACAGTCGTCATGGGCAGCAGTTAGCGTTCCTGGGCGGGCGGCGCGGCGTCCGTCGCGTCGTTGCGTGCGGGTGCGGCGGGCGCCGGATCCGCTGCTGCGGCGACAGCCCCGGGCACCAGCTCCGCGACGGCCGCGGACACGGGAACGGCACCCGTCACCACGCTCGGCGCAGGCGTCGCGGCCGCTGCGGCAGACGGGGCGGCCAAGGCGGCACCCACCCGCGCCAGATCGGCAAGGATGGTCGAGGTGGCACTCACCTTGTCGCCGATCACCACGCGCGGCTGGGCATCAAGCGGCAGGTACACATCCACGCGCGAGCCGAAGCGGATGAAGCCGTACCGCTGCCCACGGGCCAGCCGTTCGCCCGGCTTCACATAGCAAAGGATGCGGCGCGCCACCAGGCCCGCCACCTGAACGAACGTGACCGTGACGCCCTGGTCCGTCTCGACCACGAGCGCATTGCGCTCGTTCTCGAGCGAGGCCTTGTCCAGATCGGCATTGACGAACTTGCCGGGGAAATACTCGGCGTGACGAATGCGACCGTCGACGGGGCTGCGATTCGAATGCACGTTGAAGACATTCATGAACACGCTGATCTTGAGCGCATCACGATCGGCATACGGGTCGCGTGCCTTTTCCACCACCACGATCCGCCCATCGGCGGGGCTCAACACGGCATTGGCCTGCTGCGGCACGTGCCGCGGCGGATCGCGGAAGAACTGCACCACGAAGACGGCAGCCAGCCAGAAAATCAGCGACCATGCACCAAACAGCAGGGTGGCCACCAGGGCCAAGGTCAGGGCGATCGCAATGTGCGGCCAGCCTTCGCGAGCCAGAATGGGATGGGGATAGTGGGGTTTTTGCATAGTGGGCCAAGATTAACCGATATCATTGTACGATCGCGCTTTTGCACGCCCTAGGCCTGCGCCTTTTTACAGGCGGGCCGCCTCCAGGCAGAAAGCCCCCCGCGGGGGCAGCGAGCCGGGGGCAAGCGCGGGCCATTTTCTTGAGTTTTCGCCATGCGCCTCATTCTCGCCATCTTCCTGCCCTGGCTGCAGTTCTTCACCATCGGGCGTCCGTTCGCCGGCATCATCTGCCTGATTCTGCAAATCACCCTGATCGGCTGGATTCCTGCCGCGATCTGGTCCGTGTATTCGCTGAGTCAGTACAAGACGGATCAGAAGATCGAACGCGCCCTGCGCGGCCGCTGAGCCCGGCCATGACCACCACACAACGCCAACCTCTCAAGCTCCCTGGCGAAGGCGGACGGCTGCTGCTGCATTCGTGCTGCGCGCCCTGTTCCGGCGAGCCCATGGAAGCCCTGCTCGCCTCGGGCATCGATTACGCGATCTATTTCTACAACCCGAACATTCATCCCGAGCGCGAATACCTCATCCGCAAGGACGAGAACATCCGCTTCGCGCAAAAGCACGGCATCGAATTCATCGACGCGGACTACGATACCGAGCCCTGGTTCGAGCGCGTCAAAGGCCTGGAGAATGCGCCCGAGCGCGGCGAACGCTGCACGGTGTGCTTCGACATGCGCTTCGAGCGCACCGCGCTGCATGCCCACGAGCATGGCTTTGACGTCATCACGAGCTCGCTCGGGATTTCGCGCTGGAAGAACATGCAGCAGATCAATGGCTGTGGCGAGCGCGCAGCGGCGCGCTACCCAGGCATGACGTACTGGACGCACAATTGGCGCAAGGGTGGCGGCAGCGCGCGCATGATCGAGATCAGCAAGGACGAATCGTTCTACCAGCAGGAATACTGCGGCTGCATCTATTCGCTGCGCGACACCAACCGCTGGCGCCGCCAGACCGGGCGCGAGGCGATCCGCATCGGCGAGAAGTACTACAGCCACGACAGCGACGACAACGGCAGCGTCTGATGCCATCGGCCTGTGCGGCAGACGACCCCGCCGCCGTGCGGCCCGCGCCATGGCCGGGATCCCCACGCGGCCTTGACGAGCCCACCGACGGAGGCTGCCGGCGCCGACAGCCAGCCCGCGTCGTATCGCCCCCTGACGAGCCCGAGCTTCCCGTGACGCCCCCCGCCGCCCTGCCGCCTGTCGTCCCTTCGCGTCTGCCCACGCTGCTCATCATCGGCTGGGCCGCCGCCGCCCTGGGCCTTTGGTTCGTCCTGGAGTACCACCTGCTGCTGGCCCTACTATCGGGGCTGCTGGTGCACCAGCTCATCCACCTGCTCGCGCCGCACCTGGCCGGCCGCTTCTCGGGACGCGGCCATGCCGTGGCGCTGGCGCTGCTCGTGGCTGCCGTCATCGGGCTCGTTACGCCGCTCGTGCTCGCCAGCATCACCTGGCTCACCCGGGCCGGTCAGCACCTGCCGCATCTGGAGCTCAAGGTGCAGATGGTGATCGAGCATGCGCACACGCAGTTGCCGGACATCCTGCGTCAGTACCTGCCACGCGACGTGGCCCAGATGCAGTCCAGCGTGGCCGCCTGGATCAGCGAGCACCTGGGCGAGCTCCAGATCGCCGGCAAGACCGCCGTGAGCGCCGTGGTGCACGTGATCATCGGCATGGTGCTGGGCGGGTTGGTCGCCTTCGAGGCGCAGCGAGCCCCGGACAGCCTGCGCCCGCTCGCGCGCACGCTCACGCAACGCGCATCGCTGCTCGCGGGCGCCTTTCGGCAGATCGTATTCGCGCAGGTGCGCATTTCCGCGCTCAACACCGCGTTCACCGCGCTCTTTCTGCTCGTCGTCCTGCCCGCCTTCGGGGTTCATGTGCCGCTCGTGAAGACGCTCATCCTGGTGACGTTCGTCGCCGGGCTGCTGCCGGTCATCGGCAACCTCATTTCCAATACCGCCATCGTCCTGGTCGGCCTGTCCGTGTCGATCGGCGTGGCGTTCGCCGCCCTCGCCTTTCTCGTCATCATCCATAAGCTCGAATACTTCCTCAATGCCCGCATCGTTGGCTCGCGCATCCATGCACGCGCCTGGGAACTGCTCGCGGCCATGCTGGTGATGGAGGCGGCCTTTGGTATCGCAGGTCTCGTTGCCGCGCCGATCTACTACGCCTACGTGAAGCGTGAGCTGAGCGACGCCGGCCTGATATAAGCATTGAACGCCGGGTGATGAGCCTTCGCCCGGAATCGTCGTAGCATTCGCCCACGCCTCTTGTCGCACGCCATGAACGAGTCCAGCCACCAGACCTCGATGACCATCCTGATGACCCCGGACATGGCGAATTTCGCCGGCAATGTCCACGGGGGCACCATCCTCAAGTACCTCGACCAGGTCGCCTACGCGTGCGCCAGCCGCTACGCCGGCGCGTACGTGGTCACCTTGTCGGTGGACCAGGTGGTGTTTCGCCAGCCGATCCACGTGGGCGAACTGGTCACGTTCTATGCCGCGGTCAACTATACCGGCCGCACCTCGATGGAGATCGGCATCAAGGTGGTCACGGAAGACATCCGGCAAAAGCTCGAACGCCATACCAACAGCTGCTACTTCACCATGGTCGCCGTGGACGACGATGGCAAGCCGGTCACGGTGCCGCCGCTGCAGCCACGCACGGCCGAGGAGCGCCACCGCTTCGAGGCGGCCAAGCTGCGCCGCGAGTTGCGTGAGGAAATGGAGCGCCGTCACCAGACCATCAAGGCGACGCTGCAATCCCAACCCGATACGCCTGCCTGACACTCGAACCGCGCTCGCACTGCCTTGGGCATCGAGCGTCCACTTGTCTACCAGTCTCTCAATCCGCGCGCTGTCTGCGCCCTCTTGCCGGAACCTTCGCCATGAAGCCCTGGACCCCTGTGCTGGCCCTCACCCTGTCGCTCGCTGCCATCTCGGCAGCTTCGGCGCAGACGCCGCTGAACCTCATCGTCGGCTACCCGCCCGGCGGCAGCTCGGACCGCGTCGCGCGGCTCGTGAGCGAGCGCCTGGGCAAGGAGCTCGGTGTACCCGTCGTGATCGAGAACCGCACGGGGGCGGGCGGGCGGATCGCCGCGCAGTACGTGGCGCGCGCCTCGGCCAAGGACAACGTGCTGATGCTGGGCAACCCGGCCGTGATGGTGGTGGCGCCCCTCGTCTATGACGACGTGGGCTACGACGCCGCCAAGGACTTCCAGACGGTGGCGCTGGTGGCCGGCTATCGCTTCGGCTTTGCTGTCCCGGCTGATTCGCCGGTCAAGGATGTCGCTGGCCTGCGCCAGACGCTCGCCGCCAACCCTGGCCAGTTCAACCTGGGCGTGCCGGCCACGGGCAGCCTGCCGCACTTCTTCGGGCTCATGCTCGGCAAGGCGCTCGGCGAGAACCCCGAAGTGGTGGGTTACCGCGGCTCGGGGCCGCTCGTGACCGAGCTCATCGGCGGCCACCTCAAGTATGGTCTGGACACCTTCGACGCCCTCGAGCCCCAGCACGCCGGCGGCAAGCTGCGCATCCTGGCCGTATCCGGCGAGCAGCGCGAGGCCACCTTGCCTGAGGTGCCCACCTTCAAGGAAGCGGGCATCGACGTGGTGGCCACGGCGTGGAACGGCATCTTTGCCCCGGCGGCCATGCCCGCGGCAGACGTCGAGCGCTACGGCGCTGCGATCAAGAAGATCGCCCAGGACCCGGCCTTCGCGCAGATCATCCGCGACACCCGCATGGAGCCCATTGCGGCCGATGCCAAGGAGAGCCAGAAGCTGCTGGATGAATACCGGGCGCAATGGGCGCCGGTGGTGAAAGCCTCGGGCTTTCGCGCGGCACCCTGAGGGCCACGCCGCAGCCTAGGCGCACCGCTTCGCGCCGGTGCACGGCTCTGGCTTCCACAGAGCCCGCCCATCGCGTCAACAACGACAAAGGCCCCATCCTCACGGATGGGGCCTTTGTCGTGTCTGAGCCTGCTGCCGCCCTCGCGGGCGGCACCGACATCAGTTCTTGCTCTGGTCGACCAGCTTGTTCTTGGCGATCCAGGGCATCATCGGGCGCAGTTGGCCGCCGACGACTTCGATCTGGTGCTCGGCGTTCAGGCGGCGACGCGATTGCAGCGTCGGGGCACCGGCCTTGTTCTCCAGAATGAAGCTCTTGGCGTATTCGCCGGTCTGGATGTCCTTCAGGACCGCACGCATCGCGTTCTTGGTCTCTTCGGTCACGATACGCGGGCCGGTGACGTACTCACCGTACTCGGCGTTGTTCGAGATCGAGTAGTTCATGTTGGCGATGCCGCCTTCGTAGATCAGGTCCACGATGAGCTTCAACTCATGCAGGCACTCGAAGTAGGCCATTTCCGGCGCGTAGCCCGCTTCCACCAGGGTTTCGAAGCCGGCCTTGATGAGTTCGACGGCACCGCCGCAGAGCACGGCCTGTTCGCCGAACAGGTCGGTTTCCGTTTCTTCGCGGAAGTTCGTTTCGATGATGCCGGCACGGCCGCCGCCGTTGGCGCTGGCGTACGACAGGGCGATGTCACGGGCAGCGCCGGACTTGTCCTGGTACACGGCCACGAGGTGGGGCACGCCGCCACCCTGGCTGTAGGTGCCACGCACGGTGTGGCCCGGAGCCTTGGGGGCAACCATGATGACGTCGATGTCGTCACGCGGCACGACCTGGCCGTAGTGCACGTTGAAGCCGTGCGCGAAGGCGAGCGCAGCGCCCGGCTTGATGTTGGCGGCGACCTGGTTGTTGTAGACCTCGGCGATGTTCTCGTCGGGCAACAGGATCATGACGACGTCGGCTTGCTTGACGGCGTCGGCCACTTCGGCCACTTGCAGACCGGCGTTGGCGGCCTTGTTCCAGGACGCGCCACCCTTGCGCAGGCCAACCACGACCTTCACGCCCGAATCGTTCAGGTTCTGGGCGTGGGCATGGCCTTGCGAGCCATAGCCGATGATGGCAACCGTCTTGCCCTTGATGAGCGACAGATCGCAATCCTTGTCGTAGAACACCTTCATGACATTTCTCCAGTTTTTCTTGGGGTGGGCGGGCGCGCTCAGGCTGCCCTGCCCTGGTGCTGCGTTTATTGGGGGTTGAGTAGGCGTCAGGCCTTGAGGATGCGCTCGCCGCGACCGACGCCGCAGCTGCCGGTGCGTACCGTCTCGAGCACCGCCGTGCGGTCCAGCGCGTCGATGAAGGCGTCGAGCTTGCTCTGGTCGCCCGTGAGTTCGACCGTGTAGCTCTTGTCCGTCACGTCGATGATCCGCCCGCGGAAGATATCCGCCATGCGTTTCATCTCTTCGCGCTCCTTGCCGACCGCGCGCACCTTGATGAGCATCAGCTCACGTTCCAGGTGCGGGCCTTCGGTCAGGTCGACGACCTTCACGACTTCGACCAGCCGGTTCAGGTGCTTGGTGATCTGCTCGATCACGTCGTCCGAGCCGTGCGTGGCGATGGTCATGCGCGAGAGCGTCGCGTCCTCGGTGGGCGCCACCGTCAGGGTTTCGATGTTGTAGCCGCGTGCCGAGAAGAGGCCGACCACGCGCGAGAGCGCGCCCGGTTCGTTCTCCAGAAGCACGGAAATGACGTGTCTCATGCGTGCCTCCTCACAGATCTTCGGAACCGAGCATCATCTCGGTCAGGCCCTTGCCCGCCTTGACCATCGGCCAGACGTTCTCGGATTGATCGGTGATGAAGTCCAGGAAGACCAGACGCTTCTTGTACTTGCCGAAGGCTTCACGGATCGCCGGCTCCACGTCCGCCGGGCGCTCGATGCGCAGGCCGACGTGACCATAGGCTTCGACGAGCTTCACGAAATCCGGCAGCGCATCCATGTACGACTCGGAATAGCGCGAACCGTAATCGATCTGCTGCCACTGACGCACCATGCCGAGATACCGATTGTTCAGGCACAGCACCTTGGGCGACAGGTGATACTGGAAGCAGGTGGAGAGCTCCTGGATGTTCATCTGGATCGAACCCTCGCCCGTGATCACGGCCACGTCCGAATCCGGGTTCGCCATCTGCACACCCATGGCGTAGGGCAGGCCCACGCCCATCGTGCCCAGGCCACCGGAGTTGATCCAGCGGCGCGGCTTGTTGAAGCCGTAGTACTGCGCGGCCCACATCTGGTGCTGGCCCACGTCGGAGGTCACGAAAGCGTCGCCACCGGTGACTTCCCACAGCGTCTGCACGACCTTCTGCGGCTTGATGAGCTCGTCGGACAGCGCGAACTTCATGCAGTCGCGCGCACGCCAGGCCTCGACCTGCTCCCACCAGGGGGCGATCGCGGCGTGATCCGTGCCGCCGGCCGCATCGAGCTGGGCGATGAGATCCTGCAGCACGTCGCGCACGTCGCCCACGATCGGCACGTCCACCTTGACCCGCTTGGAGATCGAGGAAGGATCGATGTCGATATGGATGATCTTGCGCGCGTTCTGCGCGAAGTGCTTGGGATTGCCGATCACGCGATCGTCGAAGCGCGCACCGATGGCGATCAGCACGTCGCAGTGCTGCATGGCCATGTTGGCTTCGTAGGTGCCGTGCATGCCGGGCATGCCCACGAAGAGGCGATCGTTGGCCGGGTAGGCGCCCAGGCCCATCAGCGTATTGGTGACGGGCGCACCAAGGCGGCGGACCAGCGTGTTGAGCTCGTCCGAGGCATTGGCGAGGATGACCCCGCCACCCGTGTAGATCATCGGGCGTTCGGCGCTCTTGAGCAGCTGCACGGCCTTCTTGATCTGACCCTGGTGTCCCTTGGTCACCGGCGCGTACGAGCGCATCGTCACCGGGGCGGTGGCGGGCGTGTACTTGCAGCGCGCGATGGTGATGTCCTTGGGCACGTCCACCAGCACCGGACCCGGGCGGCCCGTGCGCGCGATGTAGAACGCGCGGCGCACGGTCTCGGCCAGATCCTTGACGTCCTTGACCAGGAAGTTGTGCTTCACGCAGGGGCGCGTGATGCCGATGGTGTCGCATTCCTGGAAGGCATCCTCGCCGATCACCGCCGTCGGCACCTGGCCGCTGATGATGACCATCGGAATGGAGTCCATGTACGCGGTCGCGATCCCCGTGACGGCATTCGTCGCCCCGGGACCACTGGTCACCAGGCAGACGCCGGTCTTTTGCGAGGAGCGGGAGTAGGCATCGGCTGCATGGACAGCAGCTTGCTCATGACGAACCAGGATGTGCTGGAAGCGATCCTGCTTGTAGATTTCGTCGTAGATGTACAGCACGGCGCCGCCAGGGTAGCCAAAGACGTGTTCCACGCCTTCATCGGCCAGGCAGCGCACGAGGATTTCGGCGCCATTGAGTTCCATGATGTTCCCTTCAAACCGATGTGTGACGCCCCGAGCATCGCCCTTTCACAAGGGACGAACCGGACTTGCAGCTGGACTCGACGGCACGCTTGGCGCTTCATGGTTCACAGAACCACTCGGCCCGAACGCCCCGACGTCCCAGTACACGTCCTATCGGAACGGACACCGGACATTGAATGAAAGCCCGCTGCCGCGCTTGTGGCACGAGAGCCAGGCATAGTGTTCGACTTGCGGCGCGAAGGGCGTTTGGCGGGTGGGCCAAGGCCGTTGCGAAGTTGGCTATTCACGGATCGTGAAAAGCCGAAGCGAAGGAGGATACCGTGTGCCGAGGCACTCCGCAAGCACTCGCGCGAAACGAAGACGCACCGCGACGCCCGAGCCCGGACGATCGCGCAGGCGCGTTCCTCAGTCGTCCTCGGACCCGCTCGGTCGCCACGCCATGTGCAACGGGTCCGGCCAACCTTCCGGCGCGCCGGAAGGCTCGGTGCGCTCCGCTCGCCAGAACTGCCGTGCCCGTTCGGCAAGCCGCGGCAGGACGGCCTCGAGCATCTCGGCCTCCTCGGCGCTGAGACACGCGGCGAGCCGGGTGTTGTAGCGCGTGGTAGCCACACGGGCCGCGGCATGGCGGTCCTCGCCGCGTGTCGTCAGGCGCAGCACCACGGCGCGCCCGTCCTGAACGTCGCGCGTGCGTGCAACGAGCCCGCGATCGACGAGCGAGGCCACCAGGCGGCTGGCCACGACCTTGTCGAGACCCGCACTCGCGGCCAGTGCGGTAAGGCCCTGCCCTTGCGGCGACTCGGCCAGAAACGCCAGCACGCGCCAATCACGCCGACTGATCCCGACCGTGCGCCGCAGATGGACGTCGATGCCCGCCGTCGCGGCCCGCGTGCTCGCGTGCAGGTGAAAGATCAGATACTCGTCCAGACGCGCGGGCTGCCGAAAGCCGCTCGGTGCCGCATCGTCGCGGGCAGACATGCCGCGCGCGCCCCCGGGCCGGCGCGACGCCTGCGGCGCCTCGTCGGCAGAGGGGATATCCGCTGCGCGTTCCTGCGGGAGCCGTGGGGCGCCGCTCATGCCTGTCTCTCCGTGCGAGCCTGGCTCGGCCCGTCGATTCGTTGACTTGGTCAATTATCGACCGCTTTGCTAGCGTGCGGGTTTCCCTATGCGGCGGGACCCGACCCGCCCACTCGTCGGAGACACCTCATGCCCGTCCTGCGTCCTTCGCTCGCCACTGCGCTGCTCTGTGCCGCCTTCTCCGCCCAGGCCGCCTGGCCCGAGCAACCCATCCGCCTGCTGGTCGGCTCGCCCCCCGGTGCACCTTCCGACATTGTGGCCCGCTCGCTCGCCGACCAGATCGGCGAGCAGCTCGGCCAACCGCTCGTCGTGGAGAACAAGCCGGGCGCAGGGCTGAACCTCGCCGCCGGGCAGGTGGCGGGTGCCAAGCCGGACGGCCATACGTTTCTCGTGACCTCGGACACCGTCATCACCGTCAATCCCGAGGTCTACAGCAACCTCGCCTTCGACGCCCGTAAGGATCTGGTGCCCGTGACCGTGCTCGCGAGCTTCACGCAGATGCTCGTGTGCAACAGCGCGCTGGGCATCGCCACCGTGGCTGATCTGCGCGAGAAGGCCAAGGGCACCAACCTCACGTATGCCTCCGGCGGCGCGGGCGTGCCAGGCCACCTCGCGGCCGAGATGCTCCTCGCCGAGACGGGCATTACGATGACGCACATCCCCTATCGCGGCCCCGGCCCCGCCATCACGGACGTGGTGGGCGGCCAGGTGGACTGCGGCTTTCTCACGACGCCGCAACTGCTGCCCCACGTGCAGTCCGGCCGGCTGAAGGCGCTGGCCGTGTCGTCCGCCCAGCGCTCGGCGATGGCCCCGGAGGTGCCGACGGCGGCCGAAGCCGGCGTGACGGGCATGGACGCCACATTCTTCCAGGTGTTGATGGCTCCTGCCGGCACGCCGCCCGAGATCCTGGAGCGCCTGCAGCAGGCGGCCGTCCAGGCGATCGCCACTGACGCAAGCCAGCAGCGCCTGACGAATCTGGACATGGCGGCCGTGGGCTCCTCGCGCAGTGAAGCCGCCGAGCGCCTGGCCGCCGATACCCAGCGCTGGCGCGCGATCGTGCAGAAGATCGGCCTGAAGGTCGACTGAGGCAGACGACGATGACCGCCAGGAACGTCCTCTTCATCATGTGCGACCAGCTGCGCCATGATCACCTGGGCTGCACGGATCACCCCTACCTGCGCACGCCCAACATCGACGCGCTTGCCCGGCGCGGCGTGCGCTTTTCCCAGGCCTTCGTGACCAGTGGCGTCTGCGGCCCGTCGCGGATGAGCTACTACACGGGGCGCTACGCCGCGAGCCACGGCGCCACCTGGAACCGCGTGCCCCTGGGCGTGGGCGAGATGACGCTGGGCGAGTACCTGAGCGACGCCGGTCTCGCGCTGACCCTGGCCGGCAAAACGCACATGATGCCGGACAACGCCAACATCGCCCGGCTCGGGATCGGCGAGCCGATCGCCGCGCGCCTTCGCGCCGGCTACTTTGCGGAGCTCGACCGCCACGACGGCCACCATGCCGAGCCGCACAGCGCCTACGCAAACTATCTGCGCGCGCAGGGCTACGACAGTGCCGACCCGTGGTCCGACTACGTCATCAGCGCGCAGACGCCGGATGGCCAGATCGTCTCGGGCTGGCACATGCGCAACGTGCACCTGCCTGCCCGCGTGGCCGAGCCACATTCGGAGACGGCTTACACCACCCAGCAGGCGATCGACTTCATCGGCCGCGCGGGCGACGATCCGTGGGTGCTGCACCTGTCGCTCGTCAAGCCCCACTGGCCGTATCTGCGCCGGCGCCCTATCACCAGCGCTACACGCAGGACCAGTGTCTGCCGCTACACCGGCACGCGCGCGAACTCGACCACCCCCATCCGGCGGTCGCGGCCTATCGCACGCAGGAAGAATGCGCGAATTTCATGCGCGAGGACGTCGCCCGGCACGTGCGGCCCGCGTATCAGGGTCTCATCGAACAGATCGACGATCATCTCGGGCGGCTGTGGGAAACGCTAGAGCGCACCGGACGCTGGCAGGACACGCTCGTCGTCTTCACCGCCGATCACGGCGACTTCCTGGGCGATCACTGGCTGGGCGAGAAGGAGCTCTTCTACGACACCGTTCAGCGCGTGCCGCTGATCGTGGTCGATCCGAGCCGCGACGCGGACACGACGCGCGGGACGGTGGACGAGCGCCTGGTGAGTGGCGTGGACGTCGTGCCCACCGTGCTGGCGGCGCTGGGCCTATCGGCCCATGCCCATCGCGTCGAAGGACGCTCCCTGCTCGCGGCCACTCGCGGCGCGGCCTCCGACGACTGGCGCACCGCGGTCGTCTCCGAGCTGGATTATGCGTTTCGCCAGGCCAGGCTCGTGCTGGGCCGCCAGCCGGGCGAATGCCGTGCCTGGATGGTGCGCACCGCGCGCTGGAAGTACGTGCACTGGCAGGGGTTGCCGCCGCAGCTCTTCGATCTGGAGAAAGATCCGGACGAGTTCGACGACCTGGGCACGGACGCCGGCCACGACGCCATTCGCACCACGATGCGCGGCCATCTGCTGGACTGGTTCAGCCAGTTGAAGCCGCGCACCACGCTGGATGACGCCACCGTGGCGGCCAAGACCAACACCGCCAAGGCGGCCGGGGTGTTCTTCGGCGTGTGGTGACATGAGGCCTTGGCGGTCGTGTCATGAAACTGTCATCAAATCGGGCTATGCTGCGCGGCTGTCGAGGCCGCTACCCTATCCCGGTAGATGGCCTTTCTTGCATGCCAGACCGGGGAGGCCTATGCGCAAACGACGCGGAACACATTGGATGACGGGATGGGCCTTGGCCCTCGCTCTCGCTGCGCCCGTGGGCGCCACGGACATCACGGGTGCCGGTGCCTCGTTTCCGTTTCCGCTCTATGCGCAATGGGCCTCGACCTACCTCGCCCAGACGGGCGAGGCGGTCAATTACCAGTCCATCGGTTCGGGCGGCGGGATCGCCCAGATCAGCAAGCCCACCGTGGACTTCGGCGCCACCGATGCCCCCCTGTCCGCCGAGGAATTGAAGGCGCGGGGCCTGGTGCAGTTTCCGGCCGTCATGGGCGGCACCGTGCCGGTGGTGAATATTCCCGGCGTGAGCGCCGGTGAGCTCAAGCTCACCGGCAGCGAACTCGCCGACATCTTTCTCGGCAAGATCCGCCGCTGGAACGACCCGGTGCTGGTCGCGCGCAATCCGGATCTGAAGCTGCCCGATGCGGACATCCTTGTCGTGCACCGCTCCGACGGCTCGGGCACCACCTATGGCTGGACGCACTATCTCGCCCAGGTGTCTCCTGCCTGGCAGGAGACGGTCGGCGTCGGCAAGGCCGTGAAGTGGCCCGCCGGCCAGGGTGGCAAGGGCAACGAGGGCGTGGCCAACTACGTGCGCCAGTTGCGTCACACGATCGGCTACGTCGAATACGGCTACGCCCGTGAGAACAACCTCACCTACATTCAACTGCAGAACCAGGCCGGTGCCTTCGTGAGCCCCACGCCTGCCTCGTTCGCGGCCGCGGCCGCCAGTGCCGACTGGGCCGGTACGCCAGGCATGGGCGTCATGTTGACGAACCAGCCGGGCGAGGCTTCCTGGCCGCTCGCGGCCGCCACCTTCATCCTGGTGCCCGAAGTGAGCCGCCGCCCCGAGAGCACCCGCTCCGCGCTGCGCTTCTTCGATTGGGCCTTTAAGAACGGCGATCAGGCCGCGGACGACATGCATTACGTCGCCCTGCCCGACACCGTCACCGACCTGGTCCGTGACCGCTGGGCGCAGCAGCTGCGCACGGCGGACGGGCGCACCCTCTGGCCTTGATGACAGTCGCGCCCCCTCAGCCGGGCGCGTTGTCATATTTCTGTCACGTCCCTGTCATGTCCCGGTCATCGCCTCTCGATATTCTGCTCGCGCCAGGCAGGAATCGACCTGCCATCCCCGGGACCACACAGGAATCCTTCATGTTCAAAAGCGTCTTCCGCCAAGTCACCCTCGCGCTGGCCCTCGGTTCGGCCACCATGGTCGCTCATGCCGACATCACCGGCGCCGTGCCTCCTTCCCCTACCCGATCTACGCGCGCTGGGCGGCTGACTATCGCGCCGAGACCGGCAACACCGTGAACTACCAGTCGATCGGCTCGGGCGGCGGCGTCAAGCAGATCATCGCCAAGACCGTGGACTTCGGCGCGACCGACGATCCGATGCCGGGCGAAGACCTCGACAAGAACGGTCTGATGCAATTCCCCGCCGTGATCGGCGGCACCGTGGCCGTGGTCAACCTGGCCGGCGTGGCCCCGGGCCAGTTGAAGCTCACGGGTGACCTGCTCGCCAACATCTACCTGGGCAAGATCAAGAAGTGGAACGATCCCGCCCTGGTCGCCGCCAACCCGGACGTGAAGCTGCCCGACGCCGACATCGTCGTCGTGCACCGTTCGGATGGTTCGGGCACGACCTTCGGCTGGACGAACTACCTGTCCAAGGTCTCGGCCGACTGGAAGAGCACCGTGGGCGAAGGCAAGGCCGTGAAGTGGCCGGTCGGTCAGGGCGGCAAGGGCAACGAAGGCGTGGCCAACTACGTCAAGCAGCTCGCCAACTCGATCGGCTACGTGGAATACGCCTACGCCAAGCAGAACGGCCTCGCGCACACTGCCCTGCAGAATGCCGCCGGCCAGTTCGTGCAACCTGAGTACGAAAGCTTCGCAGCCGCCGCCGCTGGCGCCGACTGGAAGAGCGCCCCGGGCATGGGCGTGGTCCTGACCAACCAGCCGGGTGCGCAATCCTGGCCGGTGACCAGCGCCACGTTCATCCTGGTGCACAAGACCGCCGACAACCCCGCCAAGACGAAGGAAGTCTTCGACTTCTTCAACTGGGCCTTCGCCAAGGGCACCGACTCGGCCCGCGCACTCGACTACGTCGCGCTGCCCGCCGAAGTGACGCAAGCGATCGCCGCCCAGTGGAAGACCGACGTCAAGAGCGCCGACGGCAAGGCCGTGTGGCAGCAGTAATCCTGGTTCACGAGGCTGGGAAGTAGTCAGGGGATGGCGCCTCGAACGGGGCCCATCCCTTGTGTTTGCCAACGGGGAGAATCGGCAAGATGAGTGCAGTCCTTGATACTATGTCCGCGCGTTCGCGACCGGTTACCGAATCCGCGAAGCTTCCCCAATTGGACCCGATGAAGCACAACCGCAATTTTCTGATGGATGCCGCGTTCAAGAACGTCACGCGGCTCTTCGCCTTTCTCGTCTTCGCCCTGCTCGCGGCCATCCTGGCCTCGCTCGTCTGGGGCAGCCGCGACAGCCTGGCCGAATTCGGCTTCGGCTTTCTCTGGTCGGCGGAATGGGATCCGGTCAACGACCAGTACGGCGCGCTCGTGCCGATCTACGGCACGCTGCTCACCTCGGCGATCGCGCTGCTCATCGCCGTGCCGGTCTCCTTCGGCATCGCGCTCTTTCTGACCGAACTCTCGCCGCGCTGGCTGCGTCGCCCGCTCGGCACCGCCATCGAGATGCTGGCGGCCATTCCCTCGATCATCTACGGCATGTGGGGCCTGTTCGTCTTCGTGCCGCTCTTTCAGCGCACGCTGCAACCCTTCATGATCGACACGCTGGGCGCGATCCCCGGCCTGGGTCTGATGTTCCAGGGTCCGCCCTTCGGCATCGGCATCTTCACCGCCGGCATCATCCTCGCCATCATGGTGATCCCGTTCATCACCGCCGTGATGCGCGACGTGTTCGAACTCGTGCCGCCGCTCCTGAAGGAATCGGCCTACGGCCTGGGCGCCACCACCTGGGAAGTCTCGCGCAAGGTCGTGCTGCCCTTCACCCGTGCGGGTGTGGTGGGCGGCATCATGCTCGGCCTAGGCCGCGCCCTGGGCGAGACGATGGCCGTCACCTTCGTGATCGGCAATGCCTACCGCATGAACGGTTCGCTCTTCTCGCCGGGCAACTCGATCGCCTCCTCGCTCGCCAACGAGTTCAACGAGGCGAGCGGGATGCAGATCTCCGCGCTGATCAACCTCGGCCTGATCCTGTTCCTCATCACGACCGTCGTGCTCGCCCTGTCCAAGCTCATGCTGATGCGCCTGGCCCGCAGCGAAGGCGCCAAGTCCTGATCGTCTCCTGGCGCGGTGCCCCAGCCGGGGCGCCGCCGCGTTCGCGCCGCCCTTGCGGCGCCCTCTAGCCAAGATTGCCGCCATGTCGCAAATCCACATGCAAAACCCGATTTACCGGAGACGGCGCATCACCAATCGGGTGATGCTGACGCTGTCCTCGGGCGCCCTGCTGTTCGGGTTGTTCTGGCTGTTCTGGATCATCGCCACCCTGCTCATCAAGGGTGCCGGCTCCCTCTCGCTCACCCTCTTCACCGAGATCACCCCGCCCCCGGGGCAGGCCGGCGGCTTGCTCAACGCGATCGTCGGCAGCGTCATGATGGCGGGCATGGGCGTGATCATCGGCACGCCCATCGGCGTGCTCGCAGGCACCTACCTGGCCGAGTATGGCTCGCGCGGCTGGCTCGCCCCCGCCACGCGCTTCATCAACGACGTGCTGCTCTCGGCACCGTCGATCGTGATTGGTCTCTTCATCTACACCGTGTACGTGGCCCAGGTCGGTCACTATTCCGGCTGGGCGGGCTCGATCGCGCTGTCGATCATCGTGATCCCGGTGGTGGTGCGCACCACCGACGACATGTTGAAGCTCGTGCCCAACAGCCTGCGCGAGGCCACCGCCGCGCTGGGCTGCCCCAAGTACAAGATGATCACCATGGTGTGCTATCGCGCCGCCATGTCCGGCATCATCACCGGCGTGCTGCTCGCCGTGGCGCGCATCGCGGGCGAGACCGCCCCGCTCATGTTCACGGCGCTGTCCAATCAGTTCATGTCCACCAACATGAACCAGCCGCTCGCCAACCTGCCCATGGTGATCTTCCAGTACGCCGCGAGCCCCTTCCCCGACTGGCAGACGCTGGCCTGGGCGGGTGCTGCCCTCATCACGCTGTTCGTGCTGGCGATCAACATCACCGCCCGCACCCTGTTCCGCAAGTAAATCGCGTCCGGCATCGAACCAGGAAACGCCATGCAAAGCACTGACATCCAGAACAAGCTCGAGATCCGCGACCTGAACTTCTACTACGGCAAGTTCCACGCGCTGCGCAACGTGAACATGTCGATCCGCGAAAAGCACGTCACCGCCTTCATCGGCCCGTCGGGCTGCGGCAAGTCGACGCTGCTGCGCACCTTCAATCGCATGTTCGAGCTCTACCCCGGCCAGCGCGCCGAAGGCGAGATCCGCATGGACGGCGAGAATCTGCTCACCTCCAAGCGCGACATCTCGCTCATCCGTGCCCAGGTCGGCATGGTGTTCCAGAAGCCGACCCCCTTCCCCATGAGCATCTACGACAACATCGCCTTCGGGGTGCGTCTCTTCGAAAAGCTCGGCAAGGTCGACATGGACGAGCGCGTCGAGTGGGCGCTCACCAAGGCGGCGCTCTGGAACGAAGTGAAGGACAAGTTGCACCAGAACGGCAATTCGCTCTCGGGCGGCCAGCAGCAGCGCCTGTGCATCGCGCGCGGCGTGGCCATCAAGCCGCAGGTGCTGCTGCTCGACGAGCCCTGCTCGGCGCTCGACCCGATCTCCACGGCCAAGGTCGAGGAGCTCATCGCCGAGCTGAAGAACGACTACACCGTCGTCATCGTGACCCACAACATGCAACAGGCCGCCCGCTGCTCGGATTTCACGGCCTACATGTACCTGGGTGAACTCATCGAGTTCGGTGAGACCGACCAGATCTTCGTCAAGCCCAAGAACAAGGCGACGGAAGACTACATCACCGGTCGCTTCGGCTGATCGCGCGCGCCATGCGATGATGCACACGGGGCCCTCTGGGGCCCCGTGGCGCATTCCAGGATGACTTCGACGGCGCGTTCGTGGTGCGTACGGGATGGAACCGCATCCACACTGCCACCCATGAGCTAATAACAGGAAGTTATATGGTTTTGCTTCAACCCTGGCAGTAGCGCATAATGGCTCGTCATGCCGCGTCCGACATTCCGCACGCGGCCCCTTAACCCACTGGAGGACGACATGGCAACGCTGCGTCTGGGCGATACCGCCCCTGATTTCGAGCAGGATTCCTCGCAAGGCAAGATCCGCTTCCACGACTACCTGGGCAACAGCTGGGGCGTGCTCTTCTCGCACCCCGCGGATTTCACCCCGGTCTGCACGACGGAGCTCGGCTACACGGCCAAGCTCGCCGACGAGTTCGCCAAGCGCAATGTGAAGGTGCTGGCGCTGTCGGTCGATCCGGTGGATTCGCACCAGAAGTGGATCGGCGACATCGACGAGACCCAGAACACCCGCGTGAACTTCCCGATCCTGGCCGACGCCGATCGCAAGGTGGCCGATCTCTACGACATGATCCACCCCAACGCCAGCGCCACGGCCACGGTGCGCTCGGTGTTCGTGATCGATCCTGCCAAGAAGGTCCGGCTCACGCTCACCTACCCGGCCAGCACGGGGCGCAACTTCAACGAGCTCCTGCGCGTGATCGATTCGCTGCAGCTCACCGACAGCCATAGCGTGGCCACGCCGGCCAACTGGGAAGACGGCCAGGACGTGATCATCGTTCCTTCGCTGAAGGATCCGGAAGAGCTCAAGCGCAAGTTCCCCAAGGGCTACACCGAGGTCAAGCCCTACCTGCGCGTGACGCCCCAGCCCAACAAGCCGTGAGCCTGGCGGCCTGAGCGCCGCCTGCACCACGCCAACGCGGCCCGGACACCCCTGCGGTGTACGGGCCGCGTCGCCTCGTGGGTGACGTGCTGACGCCTCCACGCGCATCACAGCTGCCCAGTGAGGGGCTATGCTGGCTTTCCCTGAGTCATTGGCCCCCCTCGTCCCCCCACGCATGGGTTATGGTTACCCCCCATGCAAACACCCGTAGCTCCCGCTTCCCCGGCCCCGCTCGTCAGCCGCCGCCGTCGCTTCGCCTGCATGCTCTACGAGGCAGTGCTGCTCTTCGCTGTGGTGTTCCTGGCCGACTATCTCTTCGATACGCTCACGCAGAGCACCCACGCGCTCATGTTCCGCCCCGGGCGCCAGGCGTGGCTCTTCCTCGCCATCGGCGCGTACTTCGTGATCTCGTGGCGCTACGGGCAGACCTTGCCCATGAAGACCTGGCACATCCGTCTGGTCGACAAGGCAGGCGCCATCCCGACGGTCGGGGTGCGCATGGCGCGCTACGCTCTCGCGTGGCTGCCCGTGCTGGCCGGCGCCGCCCTCGTCTGGGCCGGTCGCCAGGTGACGGGCTGGCCCGCCGTCTTCTCGCTGATCGTCTTCGCCCCCATGGCTGTGTTCGTCTGGTCCTGGTTCGATCGTGACGGCCTCTTCCTGCACGACCGCCTGCTCGGCACCCGCCTCGTGTCGACGCGCTGAAACGGCGCTCACACCCGGTTGCGGGTGGGCCGTTGCAGGGTATTGCGATTCCTCGCGCGCTAGGCAATGATGGTGGCTTGTACGGCGGGAAGCAACAATGAAGAACCTCTCCCAGTACCAGGCGTTGTACAGCGAGTACCGCTGGCTCGTGCCGACGCGATTCAACGTGGCCGACGTCTGCTGCAGACGCTGGGCCACCAGCGCTGCGGATACCCGCCGCATCGCCATCTATACCGAAGACGCCCAGGGCGCGCGCGACATCTGGACCTTCGAGCGGCTGTTCCAGACAGCCAACCGGCTCTCGCACGGCCTGGCCCGCATGGGCGTAAGGCCCGGCGATCGTGTCGCCGTCCTGCTCGGGCCGGGCGGCGAAGCTGCCGCGGCGCACATGGGCATCTATCAGCTCGGTGCCGTCTGCGTGCCCTTGTCGCCCTCGCTGGCGCCGGAGGCGCTGGAGTGGCGGCTTCGCGATTGCGAAGCCCGGGTGGCCATCCTGGGCGAAGCCGCCCAGCCGAGCCTCGCGGCCATTCTGCATCGCTGCCCGGCGCTCACCCAGCTCATTGGCGTGGGATTTGCCGATGAGCGCACGCTGGCCTGGCGCAGCCTGCTCGCCCGGCAGGAAGACGAGTTCACGCCGGTCGACACACTCGCCACCGATCCTGCGCTGTTACTCTATACCGGCGGCACCACCGGTGCGCCCAAGGGCGTCCTGCATGCCCATGCCAGCCTGATCGGCGCGCTGCCCGGCTTCGTCGCCGCGCACGACTGGTTCCCCCATGCCGGCGACTCGATCTGGACGCCAGCGGACTGGTCCTGGAGCCCGGGGCTCTTCGGCGCGCTGCTGCCCGCCCTGTATTTCGCGCGTCCCGTCCTGGCCGTGCAGGGCCGCATCGGCGCCGAGCGGGCCTTCGACGTTCTCGCCCGATACCGCATCACCAACGCGCTCATCGCGCCCGCCCTGTTGCGCGCCATGATGCGGGTGGATCCGCCGCCCGCACCGCCCCCCGTGCTGCGCAGCCTGGTCACGACCGGCGAGCCGCTGGATCCTGCCGTGCTCGCCTGGGCGGAGTCCCGCCTGGGCGTGCTGCCCAACGAAGTCTATGGCCAGAGCGAAGCCCATCTGCTCATCGGCAACAGCCGCCACAAGTGGCCGGTGCGGCCCGGCAGCATGGGCCTGGCGTTCCCCGGGCACCAGGTCGCGGTGATCGACGAGGCAGGGCAATGCCTCCCACCCGGAGAGATCGGCGAGCTCGCCGTGCATCGCCGGGATGTGGAAGGCGACGACGACCCGGCGCTCATGCTCGGCTATTGGCGCGGCGAAGCCGCCACGGCGGCGCGTTTCACCCAGGACTGGTGGCGCACGGGCGATCTCGCGCGTCAGGACGAAGAAGGGTACTTCTGGTACGAAGGCCGCGCGGACGACGTGTTTCGCGTGGGCGAGCACCGAATCGGGCCCGGCTCCATCGAAAGCTGGTTGCGTCGCCACCCGGCCGTGGCCAACGCCGTGATCGTACCCAAGCCAGACGTTTCCGCCGGGGCGATCGTCAAGGCCTATGTCGTGCTGACCGAACCCTACATCGGCCAGGCACCCAGCTACCTGCTCGAAACCCTGCAGACCCATGCGCGCGAACGGCTCGCGCCCTACGAGCACCCGGGCGAGATCGAATTCGTCGACAACCTGCCGATGACCTCGGCCGGCACCGTGCAGCGCAATGTGCTGCGCCAGCGTGAGCGCGACCGGGCGGCGCGGCGACGCGCCCGCCCCTGAGGCCGGACGTTTCCGGCGGCACTGCGTCCCACGCAGTCCCCCCACGGGGCATGGCAGCACCAGCAGGTAGAATGACCTGTGAATCCGTGGCCGCCGGGGCAAGAACATGGCCCGCGCGGCGCTTTCCGGTTGCGGCCTCTGGCCCCGGAAGCCATCTTGTCGTGCGGCCACCCGCCCCCATCTAGACCGTATTGCCGTCTTGCCGCCGCTTTTGCACGGCCGGCACACTTCTATCCGACATGTCAGACCAACTCACCAAATACCTGTTCGCCGATCGCTCGGTGCGTCTGCAAACCGTCGAGCTCGACACTGCCTGGCAAGCCATGCAGCAGGGCCACGACTATCCGCCCGCCATCGGCCGCCTCCTCGGCGAGTTGGTCGCTGCCAGCCTGCTGCTGTCGGCCAATCTGAAATTCGACGGCACGCTCGCGCTCCAGCTCCAGGGCGACGGCGATGCTCGCCTGATCGTGGTCGAGTGCCGCTCGAACCTCGACGTGCGCGCCACCGTCAAGCTGCGTGAGGATGCCGTCGTGGCTGACGATGCCGGCCTGCAGGCGCTCGTCAATCCCGGTGGCACCGGCCGCTTCACCGTTGTGCTCGACCCCCAGCACCGCCAGCCAAGCCAGGTGCCCTACCAGGGCATCGTGCCGCTGGTGGGCGAGACGGTGGCGGAGGTGCTTGAACACTACATGGCGAGCTCCGAGCAGTTGCAGACGCGCCTCTGGCTGGCCGCCGATCTCGAGCGCAGCACGGGACTGCTGCTGCAGCGCCTGCCAAATGACGGCGGCAAGGAAAAGACGGCCGAGGACGACCCGGACGAGACCTGGAATCGCACGCTGCATCTGGCCGAGACGCTCAAGCGCGAGGAAATGCTCGAGAACGCAGCCCCAACGCTGGTGCATCGTCTCTTCTGGCAAGAGGAGCTGACGGCCTTCGAGCCCATGCCTGCGCGCTTTCACTGCCCCTGCAGCCGCGAGAAGGTCGCCAACGTGCTGCGCGTGCTGGGTCAGCCGGAAGTCGAAGAGATCCTGGCCGAATCCGGCGAGGTGAAAGTCAAGTGCGACTATTGCCTCACGGCGTATCGGTTCGATCCGGTGGACTGTGCCGAGGTGTTCGCCAGCAACGATCCGGTGTCGGTACGACACAAGAGTGGCAACACGCACTGACATTTTTTCATCACCAGAGGCGCGGCCTTGCTCCATGCGGGCTCGCGCAAGGTGTCCGCAGGTAGTCCCCAGCGTTATGCACAGGTTGCGGGGATAACTTTCTGGATGCTTCTAGCCGCCACGTACGTGGCGGCTCGCATGGCAGAGACCGCCCATCTGCGCCAGACTGCAGGCCTTTCCCTGCCATCGTCGCGCATCGTGTCCAGATTCCATCGCCACCGCGGCGCGGCCGCGACCGAGACGCTGCTCATCGCCGTGCCCCTCTTTCTGACGGGTCTGGGTACCGTCGAGGCGGCCCGTTGGTGGGGCGTGCGCCAGGCCGTGGGGCTGGCCGTGATGGAAGCCGCGCGCGAGGGGAGCACGTCCGGCGCCGATAGCGCCGCCATCGGCTCGGCCATGGCCCGTGCCCTCCTGCCCCTCGTTGCCAGGGACGCGTCCCCCGTAGGACTCGCCGAAGGCGAGGCCCGACAACGCGACACGGCAGCCCGGCTGTCCGTAGTCGGGCTGTCCGAATGGGAGATCCGCGTCATCAGCCCACGGCGGGCACACTTCGAGGATTTTGGCCGCGCGGCCGCCGGAGGCCGCGAATTGCCCGACACCTACCAGGCGGAACGCCACCGGGGTGAGTTAGGTCATGGCACACGTCGTGGCGCTGGTGCGGCTTCGGGCGACACGATCTTCGCCGCCAATACCTTGGTGCTGGAGGCCACCTACCTGCATGCGCCGCTCGTGCCCGGCGTGAGCGCCTTGCTACGCGGCCTCGGTCAGGCCGCGCCCGCGGGCCTTGCCGGCGACGGCATGCGGCGCGCGGGCTTCCTGCCCATGACGATGCGCGTGAGTCTGCCCATGCAGACACCCGCCCGCGAGGCCGCGGCGGGTGCTGTCATCCGGCCGGCAGCATTGGCGTCGCCATCGCCGGTGCCCGTACCGGTGGCCGGCACCGGGGCCTGCGCCGGTCTGTGGTGCCCTCCGTCAGGTGGCACCCTGCCGCCATCTCCACCCACGGGTGCTCCTCCGCCAGCAAGCGCCACCCCCACCCTGCCCTGGGAGCCCCCCGTCTCGGGTGGGGCTTCGCCCGGCACGCCGCCCGCCCCACTACCGGGCGCTGAGGACGGCTGCGGCGTGGTCCTGTGCTGCCCTGGCGGCGCGACCCTACCGGCCTGAGCCGCGTTCGTTAGGCGGGTATCACCGCGTCGTGCGGCCCCGGCCATGGCACGAGGCTCACGTCTGCTATCGTCTGCACCGACACTCTGCCGTCGATATCGTCTTCTGGAGATGCCCGTGTCCGTGACCAAGACCACCGTGCGGGTGTGGGATCTGCCCACCCGCCTCTTTCACTGGCTGCTCGCCCTCTGTTTCGTCGGCTCGTTCGTCACCGTGAAGACGGGCGGGTTCTGGATGGATTACCACCTGTGGTTCGGCTATGCGACGCTCGCGTTGCTGCTGTTCCGACTGGTGTGGGGTGTGGTGGGGCCCGAGCATGCGCGCTTTCACCGCTTCCTGCGCGGGCCGGCGGCCGTCGTGGACTATGTTCGAGGACGTCAGCCAGGCGGTGCGGGCCATTCGCCGCTAGGCGCCCTGTCTGTCGTCGCGATGCTCCTTGCCTTGTCGGTGCAGGCTGTCTCCGGGCTTTTCGCCGACGACGGCATCTTCACCGCAGGGCCGCTCGCAACGACGGTGAGCGCCGCGGCGTCGGACACGCTCACCGCCATCCACCAGACCGGAGAGCCTATCCTTCTCGTGCTCATCGGTCTGCACCTGCTCGCCATCGTCTGGTATACCGTCGTGCGTCGTCGCAGCATCGTCAAGGCCATGGTGACGGGTGACAAGCCCGCCGCGCAGGTGCCTGAGCGCACGCCGCCCACGCCGGACGACGCCAGTGTGCGCGCACGGGCCTTGATCGTGGCGGCCATGGCGGCCGGCCTCGTCTATCTCATCGTTCGCCAGGGAGGAGGCTTCGCGTAGGCGGCACGCCGGCTACACGGCATCGTTCGAGGGAACGCGCTACGCGACGATCGCACGTAGCACAGGATGCCGCCGACGCCATCGAGGCGCCGGGGCGCCAACATCAGCGGCGCTGACGGTAGCTGTCGTGACAGGCCTTGCAGCTGTTGGCGACGTCGCTGTAGGCCGCGCGGATGGAGTCGAAATCCGCACTGCCCGAGACCTGCACCAGGCGGCCCATGCTGGCCTCCAGATCCTTGGCGGCCTGCTGGAACTTGGCCGAATCCTTCCAGACTTCCGGGCGGGCGTTGCCACCCTCAGTGCCCTCGCCAAAGCCCTTCCAGGGCAAGGCGGACAAGGTGCGCAGCACGGCGATCTCCTGCTGCGCCTGCTCGGCATTGAACGGTACGCGGCCGCGCATCATGGGGGCGAGACCACCGAAATGCGCGCCCAGCAGCTTCAGGGCCGACTGCCGATAGGCAATGGCGTCTTCGGGTTTCTCGAACTGCGGTTGCGCGAGCGCGGCCGTACAGGGCAGGGCCAGCGCAAAGCACGCCAGGGCCTTGGCGAATCGGGTCATGCGGTTCTCCTGGTCTCGGAACGATGGAGTGTCGGCAACAGGGGCAGGACACTACGGCCCCCGGGGAAAGTTACAGGGTTTGCCGGATACCAGCAATGCGAAAGACGCGTGCGGCCCAGGGCCAGGCACGCGCCCTTCGTCGCTCAGCGCGCCCGTGCGAGCTTGACGGCCAGTCCGAGATAGCTGCGCGGCGTCATGTCGAGAAGACGCTGGCGGGCATCCGCCGGCAGGTCCAGGCCCGTGATGAATTCGCGCAGGGCCTCCTGCGTGATGCCCTTGCCGCGCGTGAGCGCCTTGAGTTGCTCGTAAGGTTGCGGCAGACCATAGCGGCGCATCACGGTCTGCACCGGCTCGGCCAGCACTTCCCAGCAGTTGTCCAGGTCCGCGTCGATGGCTTGTGCGTTGAGCTCAAGCTTGCCCAGGCCGCGCTGGCACGCATCGTAGGCCACCAGGCAGTAGCCCAAGGCCACGCCGAGGTTGCGCAGCACCGTGGAATCGGTGAGGTCGCGTTGCCAGCGCGAGATCGGCAGCTTGTCCGACAGGTGACGCAGGGTGGCGTTGGCCAGGCCCAGGTTGCCTTCGGAGTTCTCGAAGTCGATCGGGTTGACCTTGTGTGGCATGGTCGAGGAGCCGACCTCGCCTTCCTTCAGACGCTGCTTGAAGTAGCCCATCGCGATGTAGCCCCACACATCGCGGTTCAGGTCCAGCAGGATGACGTTGGCGCGTGCCACGGCATCGAAGAGCTCGGCCATCCAGTCATGCGGCTCGATCTGGATGGTGTGGCGGTTCTGCGTGAGGCCCAGGCTCTTCAGCACGCCGTCCGACAGCGCTTCCCAATCGATCTCGGGATAGGCCGACAGGTGGGCGTTGAAGTTGCCCGTCGCACCGTTCATCTTGGCGAGCGGCGTGACACCAGCGATGACATCGATCGCGCGCTTCAGACGCACGGCCACGTTGGCGAATTCCTTGCCCATCGTGGAGGGCGTGGCCGGCTGGCCATGCGTGCGCGAGAGCAGCGGCTGCTCGGCGAAGGCGTCGGCGAGCTCTTCCAGGCGGGCGTGCAGGGCGCGCAGGGCGGGCAGCACGACCTCGTCGCGCGCAGCACCCAGCATCAGCGCATGCGAGGTGTTGTTGATGTCTTCCGAGGTGCAGGCGAAGTGGATGAACTCGGCCGCCGCGGCGAGCTCGGCGTGGCCTGCCACGCGCTCCTTCATCCAGTACTCCACGGCCTTGACGTCGTGGTTGGTGACCCGCTCGATATCCTTGATGCGGGCGGCATCGTCTTCCGAGAAGCCGTCGACCAGGGCGTCCAGCGCGGCCACGGCGTCGGCGCTGAAGGCCGGGAGCTCGGGCAGGCCGGCAGCGGCCAGGCCCTTGAGCCAGGCTGCCTCGACGATGACACGGTGATGCATGAAGCCCGCCTCCGAGAGCAGCGGGCGCAGGGCCTGCCCGCGGCCGGCATAACGCCCGTCCAGCGGTGACAAGGCATTCAGGGTGGTCGGCTGGGACGAGATCTGCATGGCGTAAGGGCTGGTAAATAAAGAAAAAATTTTAGCACTGCGACGGCCGGTGGAGCCCCCTGCCCGGTGCTATACTCCGTGCGCCCTGCCGTGCCGCCGAGCGGGGGCCCGCCTGCCCTGCCTTTTCCGGCCGCCGCCTGGCGGCTCCGCGGCGCGCCCCGTACGCTTCCCTGGTCTCCGTTGTCATGAAACTGATCGGCTCGCTCTCCAGCCCCTACGTGCGCAAGGCACGCATCGTCCTGGCCGAAAAGAAGCTCGAGTGCGAGCTCGTGCTGGAGAACGTCTGGGCGGCTGACAGCACGATCCAGGCGTCCAATCCGCTCGGCAAGGTGCCCTGTCTCGTCATGGACGACGGCAACTGCCTCTTCGATTCGCGCGTCATCGTCGAGTATCTCGACACGCTGTCGCCGGTGAGCCGCCTGCTGCCCGCCGCCGGGCGCGAACGCCTGGACGTGAAGTGGTGGGAAGCGCTCGCCGACGGCGTGCTCGACGCCTGCGTCCTCATGCGCCTGGAAGACACGCAGCGCACGCCCGAGCAGCGCAGCCAAGCGTGGGTGGATCGCCAGCGCGGCAAGATCGAGGCTGCCCTGCCGCTCATGGAGCGCACCCTGGGCGAGCGCAACTTCTGCGTCGGCCAGCACACCAGCAACTACACCCTTGCCGACGTGGCGGTGGGCTGTGCCCTGGGCTACCTGGATTTCCGCTTCCCGGACATCGTCTGGCGCGACGCCAATCCCCAGCTCACGCGGCTCTACGACAAGCTGATGCAGCGCGCGTCGTTCGCCGACACCGTGCCGGCCTGATCCGAAGCCTGGGCGGTCCTTGCGCCCGCCCTCACGGGCAATCACGCATTGATTCTTCGGCCCACCTGGGCCGATAGTACGGACCATGACGCTGACCCGATATTCCACGCACGCCGGCCTGATCGGCATGGCTGCGCTATGGGGTGCCTCGTGGCCCTGGGGCCGTACCGTGGCGCAATCGATGCCCCCACTCACCGCCGCGTGCGTGCGCTTTCTGATGGCCAGCGTCGTGCTGCTGCTCTGGCTCTGGCAACGCCAGGGCCTGGGTTCGCTGCGCCGGCTCACGCCCCGGCAGTGGGTGGGCCTGAGCGGCGCCGCGTTCGCCGGGGTGCTGGGCTACTCCACGTGCTTTCTGCTCGCGCTGCAGACCCTGCCGGCCGGCAAGGCCGTGATCGTCGTGGCACTCAACCCGGTGGTCACGCTGGCCTTCGCCGTGCTGCTCTTCCGTGAGCGGATCAACGGGATCATGGGCATCGGCGTGGTCATGGCGGTGGCGGGCGCCACGTACACACTGAGCGGGGGCTCCCTGGCGGCACTGCTGCCGGGCGGGGCCGGCATGGGCGAGCTCCTCGTGCTGGGTTGCGTGCTCTGCTGGGTGCTGTACACGCTCATCGGGCGTGTGGTGCTGACCTCGCTGGATTCGCTCACCACCACCACGCTGACCGCCATCCTGGGCGCGGGCTTTCTGCTGGTGGCAAGCCTGATGTTCGAAGGCATCTCGGCGTGGACAGGCCTCGTACACGCGCCCGCCAATGCGTGGTACAGCGTCGCTGCGCTCGCCTTTGGCGGCACCACCCTTGCCTATGCCTGGTACCTGCACGGCGTCAAAGTCCTGGGTGCGGGCTCGGCCGCCGCGTACATCGCCCTCGTGCCGGTCTTCGGCGTGCTCAGTTCGAACCTGTGGCTGAACGAGCCGCTCAGCGCCGCTCTGGTGGTGGGGGGACTTCTCGCCATTGGTGGCATGGCCGTGATGCACTGGGGACGACAGGCCCTCGAGGGATCGGCAGGCGTGTCGACGGCGTCAGCTCCCGGACGTCGACACTGACGCACTGCCGATCGCGCCTGCGCAGCGGCCTCACGGCGCGAACGCCGGCGCCACGCGCGAGGTGCGCACCATCAGCTCGCGCAGCCACCGATTCACCGGATCCGTCTCTGCGCGCGCACTCCAGTGCATCGACACCAGGAAATCCTGGTGCGGCAGACGCGGCTCCAGCATCGCGAAATCGCCCTGCGCGGCAAACCCGCGGGCAATGTTGCGCGGCATCAGCACGGCGAGATCCGAGGTGCGCACGAGTGAGGGCGTGACGAGAAAGTGCTCGGTCACGAGCCGGATCCGCTGCTCCAGGCGCAGCAACGCGAGGATCCGGGTGGATTCGGAATGCCCACGCACCACCACGTACTCCAGGCGTGCCATCAGCCGCGGCGCCGCCCGGCCCGCCACCGCGCCCTGCGCGAGCGGGTGTCCCGCGCGCAGCACCACCACATAGCGGTCCTCGAAGAGCGGCTGCGAGCGCGTGCCGGTCACACCGGGCAGAAATCCCATCGCCAGGTCGAGCCGGCCGGCGTCGAGCGCATCGGCGATCTGACCGGGATCGAGCTGAAACGTCTCCAGCCGCATGCCAGGGGCGACCCGACTCAGCTCGGCCATCAGCGGCGGCAGAAAGGAGCCCTCCCCGATGTCGCTCATGTGAAAGCGCAATGTTCGCTGCGACTTGGCGGGATCGAACACCTGGGCGGCGGTGAGCACACGCTCGAGCTGGGCGAGCGCCTCGCGCACCACCGGCGCGAGCTCATCGGCCCGCGGCGTGGGCTGCACCCCGCCCGGCGCCCGCACGAAGAGCGCGTCGCGCACCAACAGGCGCAAGCGCGTGAGAGCGTGGCTGGCCGCCGGCTGGGTCAGGCCCACGGCTTCCGCTGCCCGGCTCACGCTGCGCAGGCGATAGACCGCGTCGAACACCCGCAGCAGGTTGAGATCGATGTCGTTGATATGCATGGTCTGCATATAGCATAGACGGAATATTGCATTGCCATATATTGGCCTCGCCCGCAGACTGTCGCCCTCAAACGATAAAAAGGAGGGGACGATGGAAGTCTCGTTCAGCAAACAGGTGCAGGCGCTGCGCTACGGCGCGGGCGACGTGTTCCATGGCGAGGGCATCCTCGCCATCACCAAGGCGCTGCTGCAATCCGGCGTGGCCTACGTGGGCGGCTATCAGGGCGCGCCCGTGTCGCACCTGCTGGACGTGATGGTGCAGGCCAAGCCCTACATGGACGAACTCGGCGTGCACGTGGAGGCCTGTTCGAACGAGGCCTCGGCCGCCGCCATGCTGGGTGCCTCGATCCATTACCCCCTGCGCGGGGCCGTTACCTGGAAGTCCATAGTCGGCACCAACGTCGCGGCCGACGCACTCTCCAATCTGTCGTCCCCGGGCGTCAAGGGCGGCGCGCTGATCGTCGTCGGCGAGGATTATGGCGAAGGCGCGAGCGTGATCCAGGAGCGCACGCACGCCTTCGCGTTGAAGTCCTCCATGATCATGCTGGACCCGCGCCCGGATCTGGCCGTCATGGTGCGCATGGTCGAGGAAGGCTTTCGCCTGTCCGAGACCTCCAACATGCCGGCCATCCTGGAGCTGCGCATCCGCGCCTGTCACGTACGCGGCAGCTTCGTGTGCAAGGACAATCTGCCCCCGCCCGTCTCCACCCGCCAGCTGATCGACGAGCCCGCGGGCTTCGACTACGACCGCCTCGCGCACCCGCCCGTCACCTTCCGCCATGAGAAGCTGAAAGTCGAGGAACGCATTCCGGCGGCGCGCCGCTACATCGCCGAACACCAGCTCAACGAGCACTGGGCGGGCGACGGCGGCGACCTGGGCATCATCGTGCAGGGCGGCATCACGAACACGCTCCTGCGCACGCTGCAGCAGTTCGGCCTGGCCGACGCGTTCGGCGAGCCGACGCTGCCCACGCTGGTGCTCAACGTGACCTTTCCGCTGGTGCCGGAGGAGATCGCCGACTTCTGCCTGGGCAAGCGGGCTGTGCTCGTGGTGGAAGAAGGCCAGCCGGAATACATCGAGCAGGAGATTGCCACGCTCTTGCGCCGGCGTGACATCAACACCGCGCTGCACGGCAAGGACGTGTTGCCCGCCGTGGGCGAATGCTCGGTCGAAGGTCTAACGGGCGGCATGACCGCCTTCCTTGCGAAGTATCGTCCGCAGGCCATGCCGGAGTCCGTCGCCGCCTGGCGCGATGGCCTGGCGAGCGCACGCAAGCTCGCGGCCGACACGCTCGAAGCCCCGCTGCCGGCGCGCCCGCCGGGCTTTTGCGTGGGCTGTCCGGAACGGCCCGTGTTCGCCGCGCTCAAACTCGCGCAGCAGAACGTCGGGCCCGTGCACGTCGCGGCGGACATCGGCTGCCACGCCCTGGGCACTTTCGAGCCGTTCTCGTCCGGGCACTCGATCCTGGGCTATGGCATGAGTCTGGCGAGCCGCGCGGGCGTGTCTCCCATGATGCAACGCCGCGTGCTGTCCATCATGGGCGATGGCGGCTTCTGGCACAACGGCCTGCTCACCGGCGTGCAGTCCGCCCTCTTCAACGAAGACGACGCCGTGCTGCTCATCTTCAAGAACGGCTACACCTCGGCCACCGGCACGCAGGAGATCATCTCCACGCCGGACGAGGAGATCCGTCTGGCCGCGGACGACAAGCAGCAAAGCCTGGTGCACAAGAACCAGACCATTGAAGGGACATTGAAGGGCATGGGCGTGCAGTGGATGCGCACGGTGCACACGTATCACGTGGACCGCATGCGCCAGACGCTGCAGGAGGCCTTCACCACGAACTTCTCCGGCCTGAAGGTGATCATCGCCGAAGGCGAATGCCAGCTCGAGCGCCAGCGGCGCTTGAAGCCCTGGGTGGCGGGTCTGCTCAAGAAGGGCAAGCGCGTCGTGCGCGTGAAGTATGGCGTGGACGAGGACGTGTGCAATGGCGACCACGCCTGTATCCGGCTTTCCGGCTGCCCCACCCTCACGCTGAAGGACAACCCGGACCCGCTCAAGGTGGACCCGGTCGCCACCGTGATCGACGGCTGCGTGGGCTGCGGCCTGTGCGGCGCGAACGCCCACGCGGCCACGCTGTGCCCGTCCTTCTATCGTGCCGAAGTCATCCAGAACCCGCGCTGGCACGAACGCCTGCTGCACAGCGTGCGCCAGGCCATCGTGCGCCGCCTGCAAACCGCCTGACCGAGGACGCTGACATGAACACTTCCGTCTCCACCCTGCGTCCCACCACCCTGCTTCTGTGCGCCCTGGGCGGCGAAGGCGGCGGCGTGCTGGCCGAATGGCTCATCGACACGGCCATCGCCACGGGCTACCCCGCGCAGAGCACGTCCGTGCCGGGCGTGGCCCAGCGCACGGGCGCCACCACGTACTACGTCGAAGTCTTCCCCGTGCACCAGGACAAGCTCGCCGGCAAGCGCCCGGTGTTCAGCCTGAACCCCGTGCCCGGCACCCTGGACATGCTGGTCTCGTCCGAGTTGCTCGAAACCGCGCGCCAGGTCGGCAATGGCTTTGCCTCGCCGGATCGCACGCTGCTGATCTCATCGTCGTCGCGCGCGCTGACCACCGCCGAGCGCATGGTGATGGGCGACGGCCGCGTCGACGATGCGCGCCTGATGGACGTCATCCGCCGGCTTTCGCGCGAACACCACGTCTTCGACATGGCCCAGGTCGCCCAGCGCAGCGGCACGGTCATCAGCGCCGTGATGTTCGGCGCGATTGCCGCGAGCGGCGTGCTGCCCTTCTCGCGCGAGGCCTGTGAAGCCACGATCCGCCAGGGCGGCCGCGGCGTCGAGGCCAGCCTGCGCGGCTTCGGGCAGGCCTACGACATCGTGGCCGGCTCGCGCGCCCAGGGCAGCCTCGTCGAACACATCCTTGCCGATGACACCGATGACGTGCCACCCCCCGCCCTCTTGCCGCCCGAGGCATCCGCCTTCCCCCCGTCCACGCACGCCATGCTGGGGGCCGGCTACGCCCGCGTCTGCGATTACCAGAACACCGCCTACGGCCAGTTGTACCTGGCACGCCTCGGTCGCATCCTGGAAGCCGAGCGTGCCGCCGATCCGGCCGGCGCCCACGGTTTTGCCACCACACGCGAAGCCGCCCGCTATCTGGCCTTGTGGATGGCCTTCGACGACGTGGTGCGCGTGGCGCATCTCAAGAGCCGCGCCGGCCGTGCGCGCCGCGTGCGCGACGAAGTGCGGGCGGGCGAGGACGACATCGTGCGCGTGTATGACCACTTCAAGCCCGGCATTCCTGAGTTCGCAGGGCTGCTGCCGGCAGGACTGGCGCAGCGCCTCCTGCGCTGGGATCGCCAGCGTCAGGCCAAAGGCCGGGATCCGTGGTCCATGCCGCTCAAGATTGGCGCGCACAGCGTGCGCGGCCTGCTCGCCTTGCGCATGCTGGCTGCGACGCGCGGTCTGCGCCGATTCGGCAGCCGCTACGCGCAGGAGCAGCAGATGATCGAACGCTGGGTCGATGCCGTCGTCGCCACGACGCGTCAGCACTGGCGCACGGGCAACGAAGTGGCGCTGGTCGGCCGCCTCATCAAGGGCTACGGCACCACCAACGACCGCGCCAAGGACAACCTGCTGCATGTGCTCGAGCACCTGGTGCCGGCGCCCTTCCCCACGCCCGACGATCGCGCGCAGGCGATTGCGGACGCGCGCAATGCCGCGCTCACCGATGAGGCCGGCAAGGCGCTGGACGCCACGCTGATGCGTCACGGCGCGCCTGCACGCCCCATGAAGGAAGTGCCGGTGCGCTGGGTGAAGCGACAGCCGGCCCAGGAGAAAAAGGCGGCGTGATGCCCGACGCGCAAGGGCGCGCGTGACCAGGGGTCACCCGGTCGCGCGCGCCCTTGTGTGCACCGTCAAACGACCTGCACCCACGTGAAAACGCGGCTCGGACGAGCCGCGTTTTCACAAGGGGCGGACGCGCTCAGGCCAACCCGATAAAGCTCAGGATGGCAACGACGATGACGACCAGGCCGACGATGTAGACGATCGAGTTCATGGAGTGGGTTCCTTGTGCTTGTTGAAAAAAGGCCGAATCGTGCCAGGCGCTGGTGGCGTCGAAAGTCGATGCCACCAGCGATGGAACGGTTGGGTAGCACATAACGGGCCCGGCCCCGCACAGGTTCAATAGCGCCGCTGTGATGCGCGCTGTCACGGCTATCGCTGCAACGCCTGCCAGGCCTTGTCCAGCCGCTTGACCGACACCGGCATGGGCGTGCGCAGCTCCTGCGCAAAAAGCGCCACGCGCAGCTCCTCGAGCAGCCAGCGAAAGTCTGCCAGCGCTGCATCGGGCACACCCTTGCGGGCCGCGATCTCGCGTTGGAACTTCGTGGCAAGCGGTGCCATCTCGGCCATCAGACGGGCATCGCGCGCCGGGTCGGCACGCAGCTTGTCGATGCGCGCGATGATGCCTTTCAGGTAACGTGGGTAGTGCGCGAGCTGCGCGTGGGGCGTCTCGCGCAGAAAGCGCTTGCCCATGAGTCCGCGCAACTGCTGCTCGATGTCGGCGTGCGTGGCCGGGTGCGGCCGCGCCTGCACGAGCTTGCGCGTGACCGCATTCCACTCGGTGAGCACCGTCTGCGCGAGCCGAGACACTTCCTGAGCCAGCAGACCCAGTCGCCCACGGCCCTCTTCCGCCCGCCTGGCGAAGGCATCTGCCGTGGTGGGCAGCGGCTCCATCAGGCAGGCAGCGTCCACGGCCGCATCGATGATCTGGTCGCGCAGCTCTTCCTGCGTGCCCAGCGGCATGAAGAGCATGCTCATCTGGGTGAGACCGGGCAGGTTCTTCTCCAGGAACTTGACCTGGTCCTTCAGCGCGAGACGGAAGAGCCGCAGCAGGCCGCCCCGATGCCGGCGTGCGGCCTCGCCCGGATCATCGAAGACGTCCAGATCGCAATGCGTGCCGCGATCCACCAGCGCCGGGTAGCCGAACACGGTCTGACCGCCGCGCTTGATCTCCAGCAGCTCGGGCAGCTCGCCAAAGCTCCAGCTGGTGATGTTCTCGTGCGCGAGCGCCTTGGCAGCACCCCGATCCTTGGCCGCCACCTGCTGGAACGTGGCCTGGGCCTCGCGGCCGTGCTCGGCGCGCAGTTGGGCGAGGTTGCGGCCCATGGAGAGCATGCGGCCATGCTCGTCCACCAGCCGGAAGTTCATGAAGAGATGGGCGGGCAGCGTCTCGGGCTTGAAGTCTGCCGGCGCGACCCGGATCTGCGTCTGCTGCCGGATGTCGTCGATCAGGGTATCGATCAGGCCTCGCGTCGGCTCACGCGCCGTCTCAAAATGCCGGTCGTGAAACCCGGCCGCGTAATCGGGCAGCGGCACGCAGTGCCGGCGCAGCTTCTGCGGCAAGGATTTCAGGAGCAGGTGCACCTTTTCCTTGAGCATCCCTGGCACCAGCCATTCCGCGCGGGCCGGGTCGATCTGGTTAAGGGCGTACAACGGCACGGTGAGCGTCACCCCGTCGCGCGGCGAACCCGGCTCGAAGTGGTAGTCCAGCGTCATGGAGACGCCCTGCCACTGCATGGACTTGGGGAACACGTCCGTGGTGACGCCGGCAGCCTCATGCCGCATCAGCTCATCGCGGGAGAGGTAGAGCAGGCGGGACGCCTTTCGGGATCGGTCATCGCTGCCCTGCGCGGGCACGGCGGCCGGCTCGCCCGCTGCGGCCTCGCCGCGACGTCCGGGTCCCTGTGCGCGTTCGCTGCGCGCCTCCGTGGCCTTCGCGTACCACTTCTCCAGCGTCGCCACGCTGAACACGTCCGCCGGCACGTGGCCGTCGTAGAAGGCGTACATCAGCTCTTCGTCAACCAGAATGTCGGGCCGGCGCGTTTTGTGCTCGAGCTTCTCGATGTCCGCGATGAGCTTGCGGTTGTGCGCGACGAAGGGCAGGCGCGTGTCGAGGTCCCCGGGCACGAGCGCATCGCGGATGAAGATCTCGCGGGCGCGCACCGGATCCAGGCGCCCGTACTGCACGCGGCGGCCGGTGTAGATCGTAAGGCCGTAGAGCGTGCCGCGCTCGCTCGCCACGACGTTGCCGGTCTTCTTCTCCCAGCGCGGATCCGACCAGTTGCGTTGCAACAGATGGCCCGCCACCCGCTCGATCCACGTCGGCTCGATCTTTGCCACGCAGCGCGCATAGAGCCGCGTCGTCTCGACGAGTTCGCCTGCCACCACCCAGCGCCCGGCCTTCTTGACCAGCCGCGAGCCCGGGTGGATGAAGAAGCGGATCCCTCGCGCACCCAGGTAGTGCGGCGCATCCTCGGCCTTGGTGCCGATGTTGCCGAGCAGGCCCGAGAGCAGCGCCAGATGGATCTGCTCGACGGAGCCCGGCGCTTCGTTCACGCGCCAGCCGGCGCTGCCCACGACAGAAGCGAGCTGGCTGTGCACGTCGTGCCATTCGCGCAGGCGCAACGGCGACAGGAAGCGCTCGCGCAATTGTGCCCACAATTTTCGCTGGGACTGCTTGTGCGCGACCTGCTCGTGATACCAGGTCCAGAGCTTCAGGAACGACAGGAACTCCGAGCGCTCGTCGGCAAAGGCCGCATGCGCGGCGTCGGCGGCCTCCTGGGCCTGCATGGGCCGGTCGCGCGGATCCTGTACGGACAGCGCCGCCGCGATGATGAGGATCTCCGAGAGGCAGTGCTGATCGCGCGCGGCGAGGATCATGCGCGCGATGCGCGGATCCACCGGCAGGCGGGCCAGCTCCCGGCCCACGGGCGTGAGCGCGTTCGCGCCATCGATGGCGCCCAGCTCATGCAGCAGGTGGTAGCCGTCGGCAATCGCGCGCCCGGGCGGCGCCTCCACGAAGGGAAACTCTTCGATGTCATTGAGCCGCAGCGACTTCATCCGCAGGATGACGGACGCGAGCGACGAGCGCAGGATCTCGGGATCCGTGAATTCCGAACGCGCGAGGAAGTCGGCTTCCGAATACAGCCGGATGCACACGCCTGGCCCCAAGCGCCCGCAGCGGCCCGCGCGCTGGTTGGCCGAGGCCCGGCTGATCGGCTCGACGCGCAGCTGCTCCACCTTGTTGCGCCACGAGTACCGCTTGACTCGCGCGACGCCGGTGTCCACCACGAAGCGGATGCCCGGCACAGTGAGCGAGGTCTCGGCCACGTTGGTGGCCAACACGACGCGCCGGCCACTGCCCTTCGGGTGGAAGACGGCTTCCTGCTCGGCCTGAGACAGACGGGCGTAGAGCGGCAGGATCTCCGTGCCCGGCGGATGGTGTTTGCGCAGGGCCTCGGCGGCCTCGCGGATCTCGCGCTCGCCGGGCAGGAAGACCAGGACGTCGCCGGGGCCGTGACGCGCGCACTCGTTCACCGCATCGCAGATCGCGTCGGTCAGATCGCGCTCGTCGTCGCGCTCATTGCGTTCGCGGCCCGATTTGACAGGCTCGGCACCGTCCGGCGGCGCATCCGGCTCGATGGGGCGATAGCGCATCTCCACCGGGTACAGCCGACCCGAAACCTCGATGACAGGCGCAGGCGCGGATGCCGTCCCGAAATGCCGGGAGAAGCGCTCGGCATCGATTGTGGCCGAGGTGATGATGAGCTTCAGATCCGGCCGCCGCGGGAGCAGCTGCTTCAGATAGCCCAGGAGGAAATCGATGTTCAGGCTGCGCTCATGGGCCTCGTCGATGATGATGGTGTCGTATGCACGCAACATCGGATCGCGCTGCGATTCCGCGAGCAGGATGCCGTCGGTCATGAGCTTGACCGAGGCGCCCGGGTGGGTGCGATCATTGAACCGCACCTGGTAGCCCACTACCTCGCCAAAGGGCGTGTTCAGCTCCTGGGCCACGCGCTTGGCCACCGAGGTCGCCGCCAGGCGGCGCGGCTGCGTGTGGCCGATCATGCCGCGCTCACCGCGCCCGAGGGTGAGGCAGATCTTAGGCAACTGGGTGGTCTTGCCCGAGCCCGTCTCGCCGCTCACGATGACGACTTGGTGCGCGGCGATGGCGCGTGCAATCTCCTCGCGACGGGCGCTGACAGGCAGCTCGTCGGGGAAGGTGATGGGCGGATAGGGGTTGCGCGTGCGCGCGGGGCTCGGTTTCACGCAGAAAGAAAGAGGCAGCGTCTGGCTAACCCACCATTATAGGAAACCCCGCAGCGCGTAAAATGCGCTTCGCGCGCGCCCGCGCCGCCGGCTCGCGCCCTCACAACCCCTTGCGCCTCCGACATGACCGACACGCCTCACCCTGAAGAGCCCCCCGACGCCCCCGCAGTCGCTGCCGACACCCCTGCCACGCCCGAATCGTCCGACGCGGCTGATACCCCCGAACTCGAGCTGGCCGTCACCTCCCCTGCGCAATTCGTGCGCTGGTTCCGGGAAGTGGCACCGTATGTGCACGCCTTTGGCGGCAAGACCTTCGTCATCGCCTTTGGCGGCGAACTCGTCCAGGCGGGTGCCCTCAATAGCCTGGTGCAGGATCTGTCACTCCTGAGCGCGCTGGGTATCCGGCTCGTGCTCGTGCACGGCTCGCGCCCGCAGGTCAACGAGCAGCTGCGCCTGAAAGGCATCACTCAGCAGTTCGACCGCGGGCTTCGCGTGACCGACGCCGCCGCGCTCGAATGCGCGAAGGAAGCCGCCGGCGAGATCATGCTGGACATCGAGGCCGCCTTCAGCCAGGGGTTGCCGAATACTCCTATGTCGCACGCCCGCATTCGCGTGCTCACCGGCAACTTCGTCACCGCCCGCCCCGTGGGCGTGATCGACGGGGTGGATTACCGGCACACCGGCACCGTGCGCAAGATCGACACGGAAGCGCTGCGCTTTGCCGTCGATCACGGCTCGGTGGTGCTCATGTCGCCGCTGGGCTTCTCGCCGACGGGCGAAGCCTTCAACCTCGCCATGGAAGAGCTCGCCACGCGCGTGGCCGTGTCCCTGCGCGCGGAGAAGCTCATCTTCCTGACGGAGACGGCCGGCGTGCGCGACGACGACGGCAGCATCGACACCGAACTCGCCCGGGTGGATGCCGATCGCCTGCTGCAGCAGGACGTGCTGGACGAGGATACGGCCTACTTCCTGCAGCACGCCTCGCGGGCGGTCAAGCAGGGCGTGGCGCGTGCCCATCTGCTGCCCTTCTCGCTCGACGGCAGCATCCTGCTCGAGATCTTCACCCACGATGGCGTGGGCACGATGGTGGTCGAGGACACCCTGGATGACCTGCGACCCGCCGCCGTGGACGATGTCGGCGCCATCCTGCAGCTCATCGAGCCCCTGGAGCAGGACGGCACGCTGGTACCGCGCGGACGCCATGCGATCGAGCGTGACGTCGAGAAATTCTGGGTGGCCGAGCACGACGGCATCATCTACGGCTGCGCCTCGTTGCACATCTGGCCCGACGAGCGCATGGCCGAGATGGGTTGCTTCACCATTCATCCGGACTGGGCCGGCGAAGGCGAAGGCGAGAAGCTCCTGCGCCATATCGAGGCGCGTGCCCGCGCGAGCGCGTGCGCAAGCTCTTCGTGCTCACGACCCGCACCGCGCACTGGTTCATCAAGCGCGGCTTCGTGCAAGGCGCGATCAGCGATCTGCCGCGCGAGAAGCAGGCCGTGGTCAACCGTGCGCGCAACAGCATGGTGTTCATCAAGCGGCTGTGAGCAAGGTTGCGTTGCCCCGGCGGCAACGCAACCGTGGCGCAAAGCCACCAGACCGGGGCGGCGGACGATGGGACACTGTCGTTTTCGTCTGCCCTGCCCCGCCATCCTCATGCCTCGCATTCGCATCACGGCCGCCGGCCACACCTTCATCGCCGAAACGCATCCCGACGCGCCCGAGACGGTCGCCGCCTTCCTGCGGCTGCTGCCCTACCGCGAGCGGCTCATCCACGTGCGCTGGAGCGGTGAAGGCTGCTGGATTCCGATGGGTGAATTCGACCTGGGCGTCGAGTACGAGAACCACACCAGTCATCCGTCCGTGGGCGACGTGCTCTTCTACCCGGGCGGCTACAGCGAGACGGAGATCATCCTCGCCTACGGTGCCTGCTCGTTCTCGAGCAAGATGGGCCAGCTCGCCGGCAACCACTTCCTCACCATCGTCGAGGGCAAGGAGCACCTGCGCGCGCTCGGCACGAAGGTGTTGTGGGAAGGTGCACAGGACGTCTGCTTCGAAGCGATCTGAGGCCGGTTGCCCTGAGCGCGGGCAACCCCGACAATAGGCCCCGCCTGACCTGGCGCCGCCGGGGGCGAACCGCCGTGACTGTCGATGTCCATTGAAGATGAAATCGGGGCTGTGAGCCTGCGCGTGGAGGCGCCGGCGCTGTCCTCGCAAGCCTACATGGATCTGCAGCAACAGATCTGGTCCGTGCTCAAGCCGCGCTCGCGCGGGCGCTTCTGGCGCAACATGCTGCTGGCCGTGGTGATCGGTATCGGACTGGGTCTCGTGCCCGCCTGGCTCGGCATGCAAGCTGAACTCTGGATCGCGTTCACGCGCCTGGGCTTCGAGGCCTACCTGGAAGACTCCAGCTTCCTCCTGCTCATGCTCCTGACCGCGCTCGTCCCCGCCGCGCTCGCCTGGGGCTGGTACGTCTTTCGTCAGGTGCAGGCCTTGCACGTCATCCATGCAAGTTCGGGGGAGCTCTTCGCCGCGCACGAGGTGCTGTTCGGCGAGCAGGCCCTGCTCTGGCGCAACGCGCACCGCACCACCGTCATCCGCTGGGCATCCTTCACCGCCCTGCGCCGGGGCCACCAGCAGTGGCTGCTGATGGCCGATCACGCGAGCGCGCTCTGGTTTCCGGACGAGGCCGTGGCCGCGGGGCCGGGCGAAGCGGAACTGCTGGCCCAGATCGAGCGCTACACCGGCCTGAAGCCGAGCCAGAAGACGCGTTGAAAGACGGCGGGCGCATGGCCCGCCCCTTTCCATCACACCAGATGCAGCAGCCGGTCGCCCACGTTGACCGGCGTGCCCACCCGGCAGCGCACGCTACCCACCGTGCCCGCGCGCGGTGCGCATACCGAGAGCTCCATCTTCATCGCCTCGACGACCACGATGGGCTGACCGGCAGCCACCGCCTCGCCGGGCTGCACGAGCACCTTCCAGACGTTGCCGCACATCTCGGCCACGACCGGATCGCCATCGGCGTCCTCGTCCTCGGCGTCGACGGCCTCTGCCACCGCAGAGACATTGGCCTCGCTGGCCTGCCAGTGCGCCACTTCCGTCGTGAAGGCCGCCTGCTGCGCGGTCTTGAAGGCGGCGATGTCCTCGGCGTTGGCCTCCAGGAAATCCAGGTAGGCGCCGAAATCGAAGGTCTCCTCCTCGATGCGCACCGTCGCCCGGCCCTCGCGAAAGTCCGCACGCAGGACGTCCAGCTCGTCCTCGGTCACAGGGTAGAACCGCACCTGGTCGAAGAAGCGCAGCAGCCAAGGCTCGCCCGGCGTGAAGACGGGGTTCACGGTATGGCTGTTCCAGATCGGCACGGTGCGGCCAACGAGCTGGTAGCCCCCAGGCGAATCCATGCCGTAGATGCACATGTACACCCCGCCGATGCCCACGGTGCCCTCGGCCGTGAAGGTGCGGGCCGGGTTGTACTTGGACGTGAGCAGGCGGTGGCGCGGATCCAGCGGCACCGCGCAGGGCGCGCCCAGATAGACGTCGCCCAGGCCCATGACGAGATAGCTCGCGGCGTACACCACGTCGCGCACGGCCTCGCGGCTGGGCAGGCCATTGATGCGCTGGATGAAGTCCACATTGTTGGGCAACCAGGGCGCCTCGGCGCGCACCGTCTCGCGGTAGCGCTGCACGGCGCCCAGCGTGGCGGAATCCTCGAAGGCCATGGGCAGGTACATGACCCGCGTCGGGATCTTCAGCCCGCGCACGTCAGGCAGCGCGGATTCGATCTCCAGCAGACGCGCCACGAGCGCCGCCTGCGTGATGCGCCGCCCGTCGTAGCGCACCTGCAGGGAGCGCACGCCCGGCGAGAGCTCCTCCACACCCGGGATGGCGGCCGCAGTCACGGCCTGCATGATCAGGTGCACGCGCAGGCGCAAGGCGATGTCCAGCACGTTCTCGCCATATTCCAGCAGCAGATAGCCGTCGCCCGCCTGCCGATAGGCGAGCGCCGGATGGTGGCCTTCGGCGGGTCGCGAGGCCACCAGGGTAGCGGATTCGCCGTCTACCGGGTCGAGCGACGGGGCCGGCAGGATGGGCGCACTGACGGGCGCGAGCGAAGCAATCGCGGCGTCCTGCGCTTGCTGGGCGGCCAGGGCCTGCTCCCAGGCGATCGGCGCGAAGCGGATCCGGTCGCCCGGGCGGAACTGGCCGACCTTCCAGAGCTCGGCCTTGGCGATCGTCACCGGGCAGACGAAGCCGCCCAGGCTGGGGCCATCGCAGGTCAGGATCACTGGCGAATCGCCCGTGAAGTTGATCGCGCCGATGGCGTACTCGCAGTCGTGCACGTTGGACGGGTGCAGTCCCGCCTCGCCGCCGTCCGAGCGCGTCCAGGTCGGCTTGGGCCCGACCAGGCGCACGCCGAGGCGGTTGGAGTTGTAGTGCACTTCCCATTCGGCCGCGAGGAACTCGCGGATCGCGTCCTCCGTGAAGAAATCCGGCGCGCCATGCGGGCCATACAGCACGCCCACGTGCCAGGTCTGGCCGTAGGTGGGGATGAGGGCGGGATCGACCGCGGCCGGCTCGGCCACGGGCGCAGGCGTCGTGCACGCCGGCAACGCGGGATTCGAGATGGCCAGCATGTCGCCATGGCGCAGCGTGCGCCCGCCATGCCCGCCGAACTGTCCGAGCACGAACGTGGCCCGGCTGCCCAGGTACTCCGGGACGTCTAGGCCCTCGCGCACCGCCAGGTACGTGCGGCAGCCCGCCGTCGCCTTGCCCACGTCCAGCACCTGACCGGCGCGCACGGTCACAGGCGCCCATAGCGCCACCGGCTCGCCATCCAGCAACGCGGGCGTCTGCGCGCCGGTGAGTGCGATCACCGCATCACTGTGAAAACGCAGGCGCGGACCGACCAGCGTGCATTCCAGCCCGGCCGCCGACGCATCGTTGCCCACGATGCGGTTGGCCAGACGGAACGCGTAGTCGTCCATCGGGCCCGAGGGCGGCACGCCGATGTGCCAGTAGCCCATGCGCCCCGGGGCGTCCTGCACCGTGGTGTACGTGCCGGGTTCGAGCACCTCGATGGCGCGCGGCTGGTAGGCAAAGCTGTCCAGCAGGCGCGTGAACATCGTGCCTTCGACGAAGGCCGGCGCCTGCACCACGGCGCGCAGGTAATCCAGGTTGGTCGCGATGCCGTGCAGGCGCGTCGCCGCCAGCGCCTGCGCGAGCTTCTCGCGCGCGGCTTCGCGCGTGGGCGCATGCACGATCAGCTTGGCGAGCAGCGGGTCGTAGAAGGCGGAGACCGTGGTGCCCGTGCGCACCCAGCCGTCGATGCGCACGTCCTGCGGAAAGTGCACTTCGCTGAGCGTGCCGGGCGAGGGCTGGAAGTTGCGTACCGGATCCTCGGCGTACAGGCGCACCTCCATGGCCGCACCCTGGGGTGGGGCTTCCAGGGCGGCCCAATCCAGCGGTGCACCCGCCGCCACGCGCAGCATGCATTCGATGAGATCCACGCCCTTGACCATCTCGGTGACGGGATGCTCGACCTGCAGGCGCGTATTCACTTCGAGGAAGTAGAAGGCGTCGGCCTGGGCGTCGTAGATGAACTCGACCGTACCCGCCGAGCGGTAGTCGACCGATTCGCCCAGCTTGACTGCGGCGGCCAGCATGGCCTGGCGCGTGGCCTCGGGCAGGTGCGGCGCGGGCGTTTCTTCGATCACCTTCTGATTGCGGCGCTGGATGGAACAATCCCGCTCGCCCAGCGCGGCAACGCGGCCCGTGCCGTCGCCGAAAATCTGGACTTCCACGTGACGCGCGCGATCGATGCAGCGCTCGATGAAGGCCCCGCCGTCCTTGAAGAACTGCTCGCCCAGGCGTTGCACGCCCTCGAACGCGGCGCGCAGCGCAGCCGCATCGGCGCAGCGCGACAGGCCAATCCCGCCCCCGCCGGCCGTGCTCTTGACCATCACCGGGTATCCAATGCGCTCAGCCTCGGCCAGCGCCTCGTCCACACTGGCGAGCAGCCCCGTGCCGGGCGTCATGGGCACACCGGCCTCGGCAGCCAGCTCGCGGGCGCGATGCTTCAGGCCGAACTCACGGATCTGCAACGCCGTCGGCCCGATGAAGGCGATGCCAGCGGCTTCGCAGGCATCGGCAAACTCGGCGCTCTCCGACAGGAAGCCATAGCCGGGGTAGATGGCCTGCGCGCCCGTTTCACGGGCCGCGGCAAGGATGCGCTCGATGACGAGATAGCTCTCGTTGGGCTTCTCGCCCCCCAGAGCAACGGCGGTGTCCGCCAGGCGCACGTGCGCCGCATCGCGATCCGGATCGGCATACACCGCCACGCTGCGGATGCCCAGACGCTTCAGGGTGCGGATCGCCCGCACGGCGATCTCGCCGCGATTGGCGATGAGGACGGTATCGAACATCAGACTCACTCCTTGCCGGCCGGGCGCGTGGCGCCCAGGTTCTCGAGAAAGGCGCGCCAGCCGCCGAACTCGGTGATGTCCCGCGCACCCGTCAGGCCGCGCGGCTCGCAGATGAAACCCTTGACCTCGCGGCCATCCTCCAGCGTGAGCGTGCCGATCCCCAGGGGCGCGGGAATCTCCGCGACGAAGCCACCGAAGGCGGATTCGGCGATGTCCCACAACTCCACGACGATGGGTTGGCCGCTGTCGCCCCGCACGAGACCCGGCTTGGGCGGCGCCGTGTTGGCCAGTGCATACAAGCGATAATCCGCCGCCGTGCGCGTGCGCTCGACGAAGGCCGCGCCACGGGAGGTCAATTGATGGTTCAAAGGCATGCCGGTCAGGTGAGCCCCCACCACCGCCACGCGCACCACGCCCGGCGCCGGCGGTGCGGGCAGCAGGCTATCTGCCTGGCTCGGGAATGCAGCGCCCGTGGCACCGAGCGGCAAGGCCTGCGCCGCCTGCCAGCGCTGGCCGATGGCGGCGATGGCTTCGTCATGCCAGGCCGGGGCGATGAGCGTGATGCCCACCGGCAGGCCATCGTCACGAAAGCCCGCCGGCAGCGCCAGGGCGCAGAGATCCGCGAGATTCGTGAAGTTGGTGTAGATGCCCAGACGCGCGTTCAGGCGCACGGGATCGGCCTCGACCTCGGCAATGGTGTAGATCGATGGGGTGCTCGGCACCATCAAGGCATCGACGCCCGCCAGCGCGGCCTGGATGCGGGCCGCGAGCGCGGCACGGGCATACTCCGCACGGAAGGTGTCGACGGCGGAATAGGCCGTGGCGCCTTCGACGATGCGTCGCACCACGGGGTGCAGGGAGTCCGGATCGCGCGCGAGTTGCTCGGCGACGGCCGCCAGACGCTCGGCCACCCAGGGCCCTTCATAGAGCAAGGCAGCCAGCTCGGCGAACGGCGCGAAGTCGATCTCGACGACGTCGGCCCCGAGGTCGATCCAGGCGTGCCGGGCTCTCTCGAAGGCCGCCTGGGCCTGCGCATCGCCAAAGAATTCGCACTGCGCAGGCACCGCCAGGCGCAGCGCCGGCGACGGTGCGACCGGTGCATCCGGCGGGCATGCCCGCGAATACGGATCGGCCGCATCGGTGCCGCTGGCCACCCGCGCCACCCGGGCGGCATCATCCACGGTCAGGGCAAAGATCGACACGCAATCCAGCGTGCGGCAGGCAGGTACGACACCCGCTGTCGAGAACCGGCCTTTCGTGGGCTTCAAGCCCACGATGTTGTTGAAGGCGGCCGGCACGCGCCCGGAGCCGGCGGTGTCTGTTCCGAGCGAGAACGGCACCAGGCCGCGCGCCACGGCCGACGCAGAGCCCGAACTCGAGCCGCCGCTCACATAGGCCGGATCAAAGGTATTCGGGACCGCTCCGTAGGGCGAGCGCACCCCCACCAGGCCGGTGGCGAACTGATCCAGATTGGTCTTGCCCACCACGATCGCGCCGGCCGCCCGCAGGCGTGCCACGATGCCGGCATCGGCCTCGGCCACATAGGCAAAGCCCGGGCACGCCGCCGTGGTCGGCCAGCCGGCCACGTCGATGTTGTCCTTGACCGCGAAGGGCACGCCGTAGAGCGGCAGACGCGACAGATCGCCGCCCACGGCCGCGCGACGCTCGGCCAGCGCCGCGAGCTGGCGATCCAGACGTTCGCGATCCAGCCGCGCGATCCAGGCGACGTCACCCGGGTCGATCTCGAGAAAAGGCGCGAGCAATCGCGCCGGTTCGGCTCCCGCCGCGTAGGCGTCACGCCAGGCGGCCAGGCTCGGGCCGGATGAAGTCGATAGATGCAGCACTTGGATCCCCGCTTGTATACAACATGAGGATCCATTGCACGATCAATGCCAAATCACGCGGATTCAACAACGGCGCGGCTGTGCGGGCACCCGACGCCATGGCGGCCGATGCGCACGCACGGCAAGCGCGCGTGGCCGCACCGTCGGCGTGCGTGCCTCGCCTGCTGGCGGTGCACGGCAAGGGCCGTGACGGTGCGGGCGGAAGTCACCGCCGTTCGCAGGCCTGCCGCAGCGCGCCCAGCGACTGCACCTGCCGGCCTTGGGCATCGAAGTTGTCCGGCGCCAGCCAGGCCTGGAACGCCGCCTTGAGCGCCGGCCATTCCGCATCGATGATCGAGAACCACGCCGTGTCCCGGGAGCGCTGCTTGTAGATCGTCGCCTGCCGGAAGAGGCCCTCGAACGTGAAGCCCAGCCGCTGCGCAGCCTGGCGCGACGGCGCGTTGAGGCTGTCGCACTTCCACTCGTACCGGCGATAGCCCAGTTCGTCGAACACATACTGCATCAGGAGAAACTGCGCCTCGGTCGCGGCAGGCTTGCGCTGCATCCGGGGCGAGTAGGCAACCCATCCCACCTCGATCGCGCCGTTCGCAGGATCGGCCCGCATGAGAGCGACGGTGCCGACCGGCGCGTTCCGGTCGGCATCCACGACGGCATAGTGCTTCGGATCCGCGCTGCGAGCGGCGCTCTGCGCATGCTGGAGGTAAGCCCGCGCCTCGGCGAAGGGCCCGGCTGGCAGGTAGGTCCAGTCGCGTCCATCCGGCGCGCTCGCATACGCCTCGTACAGCGCCTGCGCGTGGCGCTCGGCGTCGAGCGGTTCCAGTCGACAGAAGCGGCCCATCAGCACACGGTCGGCAGGCAGGGCACGTGCGGTCCAGCCAACCATCGGCCTGCCAATCGGCTGGCCGTAGGCGTTCAGATGCCCAGATTCTGCGCCATCTGAGTTAAAACGAACTTCAAGTTCATTTTTATTGATCATATCCAATGATATTTGCAGTCCACACGAGAATTTGGCGCCCGGAGTAGTAATATCCGAATCGATCGTCCATGAAAACAGCGCATCAGCGCCATATCGACGGAGACAACATGACAACCCCCACACGTATTCTGGCCGCATTCGGCCTCTGTGCGGCCTTGGTCGCGCCCTGGGCCCACGCAGCCTACCCTGAAGAAGGCCGTGCCATCCGCATTGTCATCGGCTTCACGGCCGGCGGCGCCACGGATGGCCAGGTCCGGGCCGTGGCACAACGGCTCTCTGGGGTGTTGAAGACCCCGGTCATCGTGGAGAATCGCCCCGGCGCGAGCACCATGTCGCGACGACCACGGTCATCCGCGCGCAACCCGATGGCTACACACTGCTGTACAGCCCGTCCTCCACGGTGGCCCAGAATCCGCATACGCTGCTGCAGGCAGACTACGACCCGTTCAAGGATCTCACGCCCATCACGCTCGCCGCGCGCGGGCCGCTGGTGCTGGTGGCCCACGAGAGCACCGGCGCGAAGACGGTGGCTCAGCTGGTCGACTACGTGAAGGCCAATCCGGGCAAGTTGAGCTATGCCTCCTTCGGCACCGGCACGTCCTCGCACATCATCGGCGAGATGTTCGCGCGCAAGAACGGGCTGGACATCACGCACGTGCCGTACAAGGGCGGCGCGGACGCCGCGCGCGATCTGCTCTCGGGCCGGGTCACCTACATGTTCGATGCGGCGCCCAATGCCATCACCGCGCAGCAGACGGGGCGTGCCAACCTGCTCGCCGTGCCCTCGGCCGAGCGCAGCACCACCCTGCCGGATGTCCCGACGCTGACCGAAGCGGGCGTGGAAGGCCTGGCCCTGCCCAGCTGGATGGCCTTCTACGGCCCCCCCGGCCTGCCGCAGGACGTGGTGCAGACGCTGAACCGCGCGATCGGCGAATCCCTGCAGGCAGAGGAAGTGGCCAAATTCTTCCAGATGGGGGCGTACACAGTGTCGCCCTCCACCCCCGAGGCGCTGACGCAGATCACGCGCGAGACCTACGACCTCTGGGGCAAGGTGATCCAGGACGCGGGCATCGAGAAGCAGTGAGGGCTCAGGAACCCGGCTGACCGATCCATTTGTCCACGACCGGCGGCTGCCAGGCGGCCAGCCGGTCGATCAGGACTTCGGGATCTGACTCGATCACGGCCATCTGCGCGTGTTCCACGCGCATGAAACCTTCCTGTACCGCGTGGGCCAGCAGCGCGCGCATCGGGTCATAGAAGCCCCGCACGTTGAGCGCGCCGCAGGCCTTGGCGCGGCGTTCGCCCGCGTGGTCGTTGAGCTGTGTGAGCGTGGCCGCCTCGAACCACTCCTCCAGCGTGCCGAGCCCGCCGGGCAACGCCACGAAGGCGTCCGCAAGCGCAGCCATGCGCGCCTTGCGCTCGCGCATGTGGGGCACCACTTCGTGGCGTGACAGGCCCGCATGCAGATGGCCGCGCCCGAAGAGGCGCTCGTTGATGATGCCCACCACCTCACCGCCTGCCGCGAGCGCGGCATCAGCCACGATGCCCATGAGGCCCTTGGTCGTGCCGCCATAGACCAGCGTGATGCCGCGGCGGGCCAGGGCGTCGCCGAAGGCCCGCGCGGCCTCGGCGTACTCGGGCGACACCCCGAAGTTCGAGCCGCAGAAGACGGCGATGGCACGCAGCCCCACGGGTGCGGCGGGGTTGGCGACGGGAGAGGTCTCGGTCATGCGGCAGCTTCCTTCTTGCGTTGCGCCCAGCCAGTCAGGCGCATTTCCGCGAACGAGCATATCGCATACAGCACCACGCCCATCACCGCGAGGATGATGAGGCCAGCGAACACCAGGGTGACGTCGAAATTGCCGCTCGCGATCATCATGACGTTGCCGATGCCCAGGTTGGCCGCCACGGACTCGGACAGCACGGTACCCACGAAGGCGAGCGTGATGGCGACCTTCAACGAAGCGAAGAGATACGGCAGCGCGCGCGGCAGGCTCACGTTCCAGAGGATGTCCCGCTTCTTGGCGCCCAGCACGCGCAGCACGTCCTCCAGCTCCGGCTCGGTGTTGGCCAGACCCGTGGCGACGTTCACGACGACCGGGAAGATGCTGATGACCATCGAGGTGAGGATGGCCGGCACCGTGCCGGCGCCGAACCACACGACGAAGATCGGCACCACCGCCACCTTCGGTATGCTGGAGAAACCCACGAGCAACGGGTACGCCACGTCATAGGCGAGCCGGGACGAGCCGACGATGACGCCCAGGAGGATGCCCACCAGCACGCCCAGCGCAAAGCCGGCTGTCGTGGTGTAGAGCGTCTGCACGGCATGCGGCCAAAGCAGCGGTCCGCGCTCGATGAGCGTGGCGGCGATCTGCGAGGGCCGCGGCAGGATGAGATCCGACACGCCGGTGGCCAGGCAGGCGAGCTCCCAGATGGCGAAGAAGGCGACGAGCACGCCGACGGACAGCAGGCGCTGCCGCGACTTGGGCGAGAGCTTGCGCGCCGGCGGCTCGGGGGGCGCCGGCGGCAGCGGTGCTGCCCGACGCACAGGTTCGGCAACGGGCGCGGCCTCGGGCGGCGCGGCGCTTGGCACGGCTTGCAGCGCAGGCCCGGACCGGGTCGGTTCGTCGGCAGGCAGGCGGGAGACAGAAGCAGTCATGCAGAGATCTCCGGCATGGCGGGCCATGAGGGCCCGCCTGCGAAAAAAGAAGTGCTGCGTCGACGCCAGCGGGCATCGCGCAGACAGACAGCCCGACAGCACGCGCTGTCGAGCGGGCACGGGCAGCGCAGACGCCGTCGTGGCGCACCAACGTCCCGGCGCTCATGCAGCGTTGCTGACCGTCAACGCCGCGCCGCCGTCGACGCGCGCCTCGGCGATGCGCCGACGCATGGCCTGCACGAGCGCGGCGAACTCGGGGTCGTAGCTCATCTCCACGGTGCGTGGGCGCGCGAAGGGCACTTCGCGGTCCTCCAGGATGCGGCCCGGGCGCGCGGTCATGACGCAGATGCGGTTGGCGAGGTAGGCCGCCTCGCGCAGGTCATGGGTCACGAGCAGCACGGTGGGCCGGGTCTCGATCCAGAGCGTCTGCAGGATCTCCCAGAGCTCTTCGCGCGTGAACGAATCCAGTGCGCCGAACGGTTCGTCGAGCAACAGCAGCCGCGGCTCGTGGATCAGGGCCCGGCACAGCGAGGCGCGCTGCAGCATGCCGCCGGAGAGCTCCCAGGGCCGCTTGTCGCCAAAGCCTGCCAGCCCGACCTTGGCGAGCATGGCGTCGGCACGATCCGCAAACTCGCCCTTCTTCTTGCGGCGGTACTCGCTGCGGAACGGCTCGACGATCTTCAACGGCATCATCACGTTCTCGCGGATCGTGAGCCAGGGCATCATCGTCGGATTCTGGAAAGCCAGGCCGATGCCGACCTTGTTCGCGCGTACCTCGCGCCCTGCGAGAAAGACGCCACCGGAGCTCGCCTGCAGGAGCCCAGAGACGAGTTTCAGGATCGTGGACTTGCCGCAGCCCGAGGGCCCCACGAGCGCGATGAAGTCGCCCTCGTCGATGCGCAGGTTGGTCTGATCGAGCGCCAACGTGCCGGACTGGTTTGCGCCGTAGCGCACGATGACGTCGGACAGTTCGATGAAAGGCTGGCTCATGACGACACCTCACGCGAAGAAGACGATGCCACCCGGAGAATGGCGGCCACGGGGCCGCCGCCAGGAGGGCCCTGGTGCTCGGCGCCGCCCGATACGTACAGCGCTGTTCGCCCGGTTACGCTGGCCAACACGGCCCCCACGGCGGCGCGAGCGTGTCGCGTGGCGTTGATGTCCGAGTCGTTGAGCATGGTGTGGCGCGCCTCGCGTACGGTGCCGCGCGGATCGGCCTCTGCCTTGGCAAGCAGATTGACCAGGCGCTCGGCCAGCACAGGGGCATCGCGATCCGGATCCAGGCCGAAGCGCTCGCGCAGCAGCGTGCGCACCGAAGCCGCGTCCACCGCGTCCTGCATCACCGTGTGGCCAATGAGGTAAGGCGAACTCGCGCCTTCGGCTTCGCCCAGCACGATGATCACGTTGTTGAGCAACTCGATGCCGCTCGAGGCGGAGGCGCGCGCCGACCAGGCGGTGCCGTCCGTCAACACGCGCGCATCGAGATCGCCTTCGTCGGTGAGCTCGCCCAGCGCCAGCGCAATGCCCAGGGCCGATGCGCCGCGCGAGTAGCCCATGGATTCGTAAGTATCCCGGGTGACCGGGACTTGGTCTCGGGCCAGGGCCTCGTTCACCCGCGCCGTGGTGAGCAGCGGGCACTTCACCTGCACGAAGTGCACGTCGGTGGCATCGCGGATACCGGCGTCATCCATCGCCGCGCGCACCGCATCCGCAGTCGCCGCGATCTGCGCACGCCGGCCGATGGCTTCCGGGGCGAAGTCCGGCGTCTGCGCCACGCCCAGCACCAGGCGCTTGCCCAGCCCTGTCGCCAGCGCGGCGGCACGCCGCGTGAAGACGGTGAAGTGCGGCGAGAGTACGCCTTCCGTGCCGCCCGACATCACCAGGGCCACGCGCGCTTCGGCCTCGGCCGGCGTGCAGCCCAGGTGAGGCGCGAGAAAGTTCGCCCACACCGTGCTCGCATATTCGCGGGTGTAGTCGTTCACGCAGCCGTTGCCCTCGGTCTTGCCCATCACGGCCACGATGTCGGCGGGCTTCACGCGGCCCTCGTCGATCAGGGCCTGGACGCCGGAGAGATCACCCGGGCCCTGGCAGGCCACGGTGAACACATCGACGCACTGCGCTGCGCCGATGGGAGCGAGCGTGCTCATGATGGGCTCCGGGTGATGTCGGCCTCGCGCGCGGCGGCGCCCGGTTCGGTGACGGCCGTGATGAAAGTCTCCGGATGGCGCACCTGGGCTTCTGGCATGGCCTGGATGCCCTTGATCGTCTTGCCCCAGCCGGCGGCATCCTCGACCAGCTCGCCATCGCGCATCACGAAGCGGCCGCGCACCAGCGTGTGCAGCGGATAGCCTTGCACGGCACGGTTGTGCCAGGGCGAGATCTTGCTGATCGAACGCAGGCGGTTCTCCGACAGCGTGCCCGTGCGGTCCATGTCGACGATCACGATGTCGGCATGCGCGCCGGGCGTGATGACGCCCTTCACTCCGGCCAGACCCCAGGCCTTGGCCGGCGCTTCCGCGCTCCAGCGCACGTAGTCCATGAGGCTGGCGCGGCCGCGATTGACTTCGGTGAGCATCAAGGCCATCTGGGTCTCGACGCCGGGAAAGCCGCAATCGCATTCCCAGATGCTCTCGCGGGTCTTCTCCTCGGGTGCATGGGGGGCGTGGTCCGTCGCGATCATGTCGATCACGCCTTCGCGCAGCGCATCCCAGAGCGGCTGGTTGTGGCGCGCCTCGCGCACGGGCGGGTTCACGCGCAGGATGCCGCCCAGGCGCAGCATGTCGTTGGTGTTGAGCAGCAGGTACTGCGGGCAGGTCTCGGCCGTGATGTCCACGCCGCGTGCCTTGGCGTCGCGCAGCACGTAGAGCGAATCGGCAGCACTGTGGTGGGCGATGTGCACGCGCGCGCCCGTCCATTCGGCCAGTGTGGCCACGCGGCCGATCGCCTCGATCTCGGCCACGGCCGGCCGCGCAGCCAGGTGCGCCAGCGGATCGATGCGCCCGGCATCGCGCAGGCGCTTCTGGCGGCGCGCCATGATGGACGAGTTCTCGGCATGCACCACCGTGCGCACGCCCAAGGGGGCAAGCTTCTCGAAGCCTTCGAGCAGCGCGCCATCCGTAGGCGCCGGCAGGTTGCCGAAGGTGTTGCCCACGAAGGCCTTGAAGCTCGTGGCGCCTGCGTCCAGCAGGTCTTCCAGGTGATCTACCGACTCGTCGCCGAACAAGGCGTGGATGCCGAAGTCCACATAGGACGACTCGGCCGCGCGCAGCTTCATCTGCAGCGCTTCGATCGTGCCCGTGGGCGGGCTGGTGTTGGGCATGTCGAACACCGTGGTCACCCCACCGCAGGCCGCCGCGGCCGAGCCGCTCTTCCACGTCTCCTTGTGCGGATAGCCGGGATCGCGAAAGTGCACGTGGCTGTCGATGGCGCCCGGCAGCACGTAGAGACCGGTGGCGTCCACCGTCTCGCGCGCGGGCGGCATGGTGTCGTCCTGGCCCACGGCCACGACGATGCCGCCGTCGATGGCCACCGAGGCCGAAATGATGCGTTGGGACGAGACGACCTTGCCGCCTCGGATGACCATGTCTACGGTTTTCATTGGCTTGTCTCCGGATGGCGTCAAAGGGCGGCCCAGCCGCCATCCACGGGCAGATCGACGCCCGTGATCTGGCGCGAGACGTCGCTCGCGAGGAAGAGGCAGGCGTTGGCCACGTCCACGTCCGTGGACACGCGCCGCAGCGCATAGTCGGCCGCGTGACGCGTCATGGCTTCGTCCAGCGAGATGCCCTGCGTGCGGGCCATGTTGGCGCACACCTTCTCGCGAAAGCGCGGGCCATCGACCATGCCGGGGGCCACGCAATTGACGTTGATGTTGTGCGGGCCGGCTTCGAGCGCGAAGCTCTTGGTGATGCCGCGCAGGCCCCACTTGGAGGCCGAGTACGCCATGCGGCCGGCGCGACCGCGCATGCCGAAGGTGCCGCCCACGTTGACGACCTTGCCGCCGCCCTGGGCGATCATGCCGGGCAACACGGCGCGCATGGTGTTGAAGCAGCCCGTCATGTTGAGCTGCACGATCTCGTTGAACTCGTCCGTGGTGGTCTCCCAGCCCGTCTTGCCGATGGGGCCGGAGCCCCCGGCCACGTTGACGAGGACGTCCACCCGGCCGAAGGTGGCAATGGCCTCGCGGGCCAGCGCCTCGGCCTGCGCCGAGTCGGTCATGTCGCAGGCCACGACGAGCGTGCCCACGCCCAGCTCCCGGGCTTCGGCGGCCACCGGTTCGATGGCCGCCACATCGCGCCCGGCGAGCACCAGGCGGGCGCCTCGCGGGCGAAGGCCAGCGTCACGGCGCGGCCCATGCCCTTGGCAGGACCGGTGATGACGACGACCTTGTCTTGCAGTTGCAGATCCATGCTCACCTCCCGATCACAGCTTGCTCGCGCGATCGGCGCGGGCGGGCAGGAAGCTGCTGTCGAACACGTCCTTCACCGCCGGCGTGCGCGGCAGATTGCCGGCCTGCACGTCCACGGCGATGGTGCGGGCCAGGCGCTCGGGATCCACGTCACCAAAGCCGATCGTGGCGATCTCCGGGTGGTTCATCTCCACCTTGAGCGTGGCAAGCAGGCGCTCCTTTTCCACCGTGCGGTTGAGCAGCGGTTCACGCTTCATGACGAAGTCCATGGCCGCCTCGGGATCGGCCACGGTCTCGTTGAGTGCCTTGTTCACCGCCCGCAGGAAGCCACGCACAGCCTCCGGGTTCTTCTGCACGAAGTCGCGCGAGAACACGATGGCGTTGGAGTACAGATCCAGGCCATGATCACCGTAGTTGATGAAGCGCAGATCCTTGGCCGGATCCAGGCCCACCAGGCGAGCGGAGAACCAGATGGTGTTGATGTAGCCGAAGACGCCATCGACCTGGTTGCGCAGCAGCATCTGCTCGCGCAGGTTGGGCGCCATGTTCGAGGTCTTGACCTGGGCAGGGTCCACGCCGGCTGCCTTGGCGAAGGCCGGGAAGAGCTTGAGCGCGCCATCGTTGGCCGGGCCGCCCACGGTCTTGCCGGCGAGATCGCCCGGCGTCTTGATGGGGCTGTCGCTCTTCACGGCGATGGTGAAGGGCGGCGTGTTGTACATCATGTAGACGCCCACGGGCGCGCTCTCCGGGCGGCGCGCGGCCAGTTCGACGAGCGCGTTGATGTCGCCGAAGCCGGCGTCATAGGAGCCGCTCGCCACCTTGATGACCGATGCCGCAGAGCCTTCGCCCTGGTCGATCGTGACGTTCAGGCCCTCGTCCTTGAAGTAGCCCTTGTCCTGGGCAATGAAGAACCAGGCCTGCGGGCCCTGGAACTTCCAGTTCAGGACAAACTTGATGTCGGTGGCGGCCACGGCGCTGGACATGGCGCCCAGGGAGCAACCCACGGCCACGCCAAGCGCGGCGCCACGGGCGAGAAGGCGGGAAAGGAAGGTCATGCGGACTCCTTGAGGAACGAGGGATGGGCCGGCGCGGGAGCGGCGGCCAGGGCGGGCAGCAGCGCAGTGCTGCCGATGACGAACCCGTGCAGCTGCTGCACGAGGAAATGGATGGCGCGGGTGACGTACTCGGGCGACGGTGTGCCACACGCATCGGCGAGCAACAGGCAGTCGTAGCCCAGGAAGCCGGCGTCCTGCAGCGTGGAGAACACGCAGCGGTCGGTATTGATGCCCGCGAAGACGAGCGTGGTGATCCCGCGCTGGCGCAGCACGCTGTCGAGCTCGCTGTCGGGAAAGCCACTCAGGCGATGCTTGTGCACGACGAGATCGCCGGCGTCCATGGGAAGCTCGTCGATCACCGCTGCGCCCCAATCACCCTCAACGAGCGCGCGGCTGTCGCGTGCCGGCAGTGGCTCGCCATAACCGATGTCCTCGGCCGAGCGCTTGCCCTTGAAGCGGATCGTCGGGCTCAGGTTGGCGAGATCCGGACGGATACCCCAGTTGACCCAGACGACGGGTGCGCCGCTGGCACGCCAGGCGGGCAGGACGTCCTGCAGCACCGGGATCGGCGCGCGCATCGGGCTCACGTCGATGCCCTTGGCGCCAAACCAGCCATCGCAATGGCAGAAGTCGTTCTGCATGTCGATGACGACGAGCGCAGTGCGCGCAAGGTCCAAGCTCAGGTCATCGGGATCGGCATGCACCAGGATCGGGCGCGGTGGCGGTGCATGGCGCACCAGGCTGATGCCTTGCGACGTGCGCTGCCACGACGGCAACGCGCCCGCGGCGCCAGGCGCAGCGGCGGCAACGGTGGGATCGGCGGGGATGTGGGCGGCATTCATACCCACAATTCATGCAGGACGCATGCCAGTTGGTGTCTGCGAAGCCTGCCTTTTCACGGGGCTTGCGTTGCCGTTCAGGCAACGGCGGCAGTTGGCACCGATCGTGCATCTGCACAGCGGACATCCGCTACCCGGCCCCTCTCGCATGAACCATCTGCGCTTTCTCCGCTACGTCGACGAAGTCGCCCGTGTGGGCTCCGTGCGGCAAGCCGCCGAACGCCTGCACGTCGCGCCCTCGGCCGTCATCCGCCGCATCCAGGATCTGGAAGAGGAGATCGGCACCACGCTCTTCGAGCGTCTGCCGCGCGGCATGCGGCTCACCGCCGCGGGTGAGCTCTTCGTGGCCTACATCCGCGGACGCAACGCCGAGCTCGACCGAGTGCGCTCCGAGATCGAGGAGCTCGAAGGCATGCGCCGCGGCCGCGTGCGCATCGTCGGCAGCCAGGCGCTGGCCCCGGTGTTCCTGCCCGCATCTATCGCGAGCTTTCGCGAACGCCACCCGCTCGTGGCCTTTCAGACGGACATCGCCGATCGCGTGCACGCCATGCAGGCCCTGCGCGAGTTCGAGAGCGACCTCGCGCTGGTCTTCAATCCCGCGCCCGAATCCGACATCGACATCATGGGTGAATACGAGCAGCGTCTCGTGGCGCTGATGCACCACACGCATCCCCTGGCGAGCCGCCCCACCCTGCGCCTGCGCGACTGCGCGCCCTACCCGCTCGCCCTGCCCAACCGCGACACCGGCGGGCGCCAGCTGCTCGAACGCTTCCTCTCGCGCAGCTCGGTGCGCTTTTCCCCCGCCATCGAGAGCAACTCCTTCGAGTTCCTGCGCAGCTACCTGCGCCGTGAGCAGGCCGTGTCGTTCCAGATATCGGTGGGCGCGGTCACGGACGGTGGCGAGTTGGTCGCGCGCCCCTTGGACGAGCGCGGCTTCCCGCGTGGCAGCCTCGTGCTCGCGCGCCTGCGCGGGCGCAAGCTGCCGGTGGTGGCGCATGCCTTTGCCGAACATCTGACGCGCTGGCTGGAGGACCCGCAGGCGCTGGCGACGACGTAGCCGATCCAATACGCCTACGTGCTCGCACCCATTCTCAGTCTCCATTCGAATAGGCAGCATGCGCCTGCACCCGCTAGACGGGGTTGCAGATAAAAACCTACTAGGTTAATTTGAATGGAAAAATGGACGCCGCACTGCAAGCTGTCCAACGTCAAACGGCTGATCACAGAAGGCCACGTGCGAGCAACGATGTCAGCACTGCGAGGCGCAGTCGAGTTCGGCATGGATTTCGACGGCATGCTCAAGGTCGTCAACGCACTCACTGCGCAGGACTTTCACAAGAGCATGACGACGTACTCGGACCATCGGATATGGCAGGACGTTTACCGCCCAGTGACGGCGTTCGGGCAGTGCTATCTGAAGCTGACCGTCATCGATGACGTGCTGATCGTATCGTTCAAGGAGCTGTGACGATGACATGCCCTACCTGTGGTTCTACCGGCTTGGTCCAGGACGTTCGGGATCTACCTTACACCTACAAGCACGAGACCACCGTGATACCCGCGGTGGCAGGCGACTTTTGTGCGGCGTGTGGCGACAGTGTCCTGGACGCTGCCGAATCATCCCGCGTGAGCACGGCGATGCTCGCCTTCCATCGGGAAGTCAACGCCCGCCTCATCGATCCCGGTTTCATCATCAGCGTGCGCAAGAAGCTCGCGCTGGATCAGCGCGAAGCCGCCGAGATCTTCGGTGGCGGCGTCAACGCGTTCTCGCGCTACGAGAATGGCAAGACCCGACCACCACTGGCACTGATCAAGCTGCTCAGGGTGCTAGACCGTCACCCTGAGTTACTGGACGAAGTGCGCGCGACCTGAGTCTCAGCAACAGTCTTAGCAACACCCGCGATGCCGCCCCTCCCCGTACCACTGCCCCAACGCCTGCCCGAGCGCCGGCAGCACGGCGCGCCAGGCATGGGTCTCGGGTGAGCGGGCCAGGGCCGCGCGGGCCTGGGCGATGAGTTCGGCGCGCAGCGCGGCCTCATCCACGCTGACCACCTTGCCGCCCTGCACGAGCGTGCGGCCACCGGCGATGACGGTGTCGATGTAGCGGCCGTTGGCGCGAGCCAGCAGCAGGTGCAGCGGGTCGACGTCATCGAACAAGGCATCGTCGTCGAGCGCGGACCAGTCCAGCACGAGGCAATCGGCGCGGGATCCGGGCTTCAGGGAGATGGGCACGTCGGCGGCCGGGCCGCTGACCGCCCGCCGGCCATGGCGCGCGGCCATGTCCCAGAGCTGCGCCGGCGTCATGGTCACGTCCAGGCCGGTGCCCTGGTGCAAGGCATAGCCCAGCCGCATCTCGCGCAAGGCGTCGTCGTCTTCGTCGAAGGCCATGCCATCCAGGCCCATGGCCACCCGGCAGCCCTGGCGCAGCATCTCGGCCACCGGCGCAATGCCGGAGCGCAGGCCCAGGTTGGAACTGGTGTTCACGGAGATCGTCACCCCGCGCTCGGCGAGCAGCGCGAGTTCGTCGGGGCGACACCACGCACAATGGGCCAACGTGAGCCGCGGCGACAGCAGGCCCAGTCTGTCCAGGTGGCGCACGATGCCGCCGGGCATCGCGGCATCGGCCCAGTCGCGTTGGTACTTGGTCTCCAGCAGATGCATGTGCACCGGCCGATCATGGTCCGCCGAGGCCTGGGCGATGGCTTCGAGCAACGGATCGCTGCACCACTGCACCGCGGAGGGGCCGTACTGCACCGTCACGGCGCTGCCCGCGCACGCTTGGGCGACGGCCTCGACGCGCGCCAGCTGGTCTTTGGGCGACTCGGGCTTGACGGCCAGGCGTGCCCGGACCACGTCGCGCAACTCGGCCGGCAGCGCGGCGAGCACGTCCTCATCCGGCGCGTAGGCGATGCCCTGACGATCGCGCATCGCCACGGCAAAGCCGATGCGCACGCCCACGTCGGCGGCTGCGCGCGCCACGGCCTGGGCTTCTTCCACATACGGCATGCCGCCCTGCACGCGGGTGTAGTGCACCATCACGTCGGTGACCCCCTGGCGCGCGGCCCGCGCCAGCGAGCTCGCGGCACACAGATAGGGATCCAGCGCCGGCATGGCGCCCAGGTGCGGCAGCCACGTCTCCAGCGGCAACCCGTAGCTGCCCAGCGTGGCATTGCGGAACGTGCGAGCGTGGTCGTGGGCATTGGCCAATGTGGGCAGCACGAGACGGCGCGGGCCCGCGGGCGGCTCGGCGCACGGCGCCAGCCCCGCAATACGCTCGCCGTCGACCGTGAGCCGATGGTTGGCGAGCGCCGGCACGCGACCGGGCTCGGACAGGACCCACGCTGCGTCGATCACCGCCCCGCTCATGGAGCCACCATCGCGCATCACGCGCCGGCAGGAACTGCCGGTCAAAGACCGCATTCGCCGCGGGCTGGTTGGGCAGCTTGAACACCTCGGCCACTTGCGCGATGGCAGCGCCCATGCGCTCGTCGTCCACATCGCCCAGGCCGATGCGGCGGGATTCGTCAGTCATGATGATGTTCTCCAGGGTGTAAGCCAGGCGCCGCTTCTCCAACGCACGGTCGATCAGAGGCTCACGCTTGGCCAACGCGTCCATGGCCGCGTCCGGATCCCGGATCGCATCGGCCACGCCGCGGTGGATCGCCCGCACGAGGCCGGTAACGGCGGCGGGGCGCTCCTGCAGCAGGCGCTGCGAGACCATGACGCCGTTGCCGTAGAGCCGCACGCCATGGTCGGCGTAATGGAACCAGCGAATGCCCTGATCCGGATCGCGGCGCTGAGCGATCAGGTTCACGTAACTCGTCACCGAGAATACCGCGGATGCGTCGACCTCACCGCGCAGGAGCATCTGCTCCTGCAGGTTCGGCGCCATGTTCACCCACTGGATCGTGCCAGCGTCGATCTGGTTCAGGCGCGCCAGCGTGTCGAACATGCGCATCGCAGCACCACCCGCGGGCGAGCCCAGCTTCTTGCCCTGCAGGTCCTGCAGCGAGCGGATGGGGCTGTCGGCCGTCGTCATGATGGCGAAAGGCGCCCGGTTGTAGACCATGTAGACCATGCGCGGTGCGGTCTCGGGCCGCGTCGCGGCGTTCTGGATGATGGCGTTCACGTCACCAAAGCCGGCGTCGTAGGTGCCTGCCATGATCTTCGTGACGGTGTTGGCCGAGCCGTCGCCCTGATCGATGCTGACCTTCAGGTTTTCCTCGGCGAAGTAGCCGCGATCCTCGGCGAGGTAGTACCAGGCGTGCACACCCTGCAGCTTCCAGTCGAGGACGAAACGGATCGGCGTGACGGGCTCGGCGGCATGGGCTGCGCCCGACAATGACAGGCCAAGGCAGGCGGCACCGACGAGACCGCGGCGCAGGATCGAAGACAGCATGGACGTTCTCCAGGTTGGCGCGGCCCCTGCCGCGCGCTGGAGACGTCATGCACCATCCATGCCGAAAATGCGTCTTGGGCTGCGCCGCAAGCCTGCTCTTTGCAGCACGCTGCGTTGCCGCGCCGGCACCTTGACACGCCGGCGCCAGTCGCCACGGCGTTGTGCGAGTCGGCGTGCGGGCGCCGTCGCTGCGCGCAGGGATCGCCACGCGCCCGGGCGTTACAATCGGCCCATCAATCAATCGTTGGAGAATCGCATGGCCCGCATGGTCCAGTGTGTCAAACTCAAGCGCGAAGCCGAAGGACTGGACTTCGCCCCCTATCCTGGCGAACTTGGCAAGCGTATTTGGCAGAGCATCTCGAAGGAAGCCTGGCAGGAATGGATCGGCGTGCAGACCCGCCTGGTCAACGAGAACCGCCTGAACCTGGCCGATGCCCGGGCGCGCAAGTACCTGTCGCAGCAGATGGAACGCCACCTTTTCGAGGACGGCTCGGTCGAAGCCCAGGGCTACGTCCCGCCCTCGGCCTGACGCACGGCGGGCCGTCGCCTCGTCACGCCGGGCCCGCCTGCATGGTCCCCTCCGTCCATCGGCTCACCGCCGGCCTGCGCCTGCGGCAGCTCGAACTGCTCAGCACGCTGGCCGACACGCGCAACATGCGCGCTGCCGCGCAGCGCCTGCACCTCACCACTGCGGCCGTCAGCAAGAGCTTGCGCGAGACGGAATCCCTGTTCGACGCCGAGCTCTTCCATCGCACGCCCGGTGGCCTGGTGCCCACCGCCGCCGGCGAGATCGTGGTGCAGCGTGCCCGCGTGCTGCTCAACGAGCTGGCCGGGCTTGCCGACGAACTCGCGCAGCGCGGACAGGGAGATCGCCTGGCCCTGGGCTCGCCGCCTTTCCTGGCATGGACCTTGGTGCCGCGGCTGCTCGACGCCATGGTGCAAGGCGGCGAGGCCCCGCCGGTGCGTCTGGTGGAAGGCCGCCTGGCAGAGATCGGCCGCCAGCTGGAGGCCGGCGACATCGATGTGCTCATCACGATGAACACACCGTCGGAACTGGGCGGTCTGAAGCTGGATGGCTTCGTCATCGAGCCGGTCAGCACGGAGCAATGGATCGTGGGTTGCGCGCCCGGGCATGAGCGCGCGCTTGGCGTGGCAGGCGACGGCGTCCACCGGTGGCGCGAATTGCAGGCCGCGCGCTGGATCCTGCCGCCAAGGCCCACCAATGCCCGGATGATGATCGAGCAGCTGCTGCTGGAGCAGGGACTGGCTCCTGTGACCCCGCACATCGAATCGCTCAACGCGATCACCAATCTGCAGTTGGCTGAGCGCGGCCTGGGGCTTGCGCTGATCGCCCGCAGCGCGGCTCGCGACGCGCTCGCCGCGGGCCGCCTGCGCGAGCTGGCGGTGGAGGCGTTGCCGCCTCCGGTGCCCATCGTGCTGGTCTATCGACTCAGGGAGGGCGAGCGTGGCGCACTCGCCGCACTGCGGGCGGCCGCGCAGCGGCTGCGCAACCCCGTCACGTCGGACTGATTCAGGCCGAGCGCGCTGACGAGGAAGTTCGTCCCGCGAAAGGTCTGCCCGTACACCGTCTCCAGCAGATCCAGACAATTCGACAGCATGGGCGTGGGTACGCCCGCCACGCGGGCAAGCTGCTCCTGGAACACCAACCCGAAGGGCGCGTCCTCCAGGACGTAGCGATGCGCAAGCCTGGCCGGGCCCAGCGGGCTCATGCCCTGCGCGTGGATCTGCGCGGCCATGTCCTCCAGCGCTCCCTCCTCCAGGTGATACGAGCGCGCGTAGTGCTCCACCAGGGTCGGCAGGGTGAGATCGAACGCCCGCGCCACGGCCAGACGCTCGGCGTCGAGTCGCTCGGCCAGCCGCGCCACCACCGGCGTGAAGCAGGCGAAGAGCGACCACGCTTCACCCCGGTCCATGCGTGTGAGATTCGGGATCACCTCGGCCGCGTGCGCGATGGGATTGATGTTCGCGAGCGTGGGCGCGAGCAGGCTCTCGGCGGCGACGAATCGGTCGCCTAGCAAGGCTTCGCATTGGTCCTGCGCGAAGGCGATGCCGGGCGCGGGCAGCGTGGCCATGTCGATGCGATGACGCAGCGGATTCACGTGCAGGGTGCCGTCCGTGAGGAAGTGCGCCGTCGTGAGCGTGGTGCCCCAGCCGGCCACCTGCACCTGCCGGTCGTCGTCGCGCAACGTCTCGGCCAGCCACAGCGGGCTGAGCGAGAGCGAGCCAGACACGACGAGGGTCTGGCCATCGCGCCACACGGGCATCAACGTACCGAGCACCTCGGCGTAGGCGTCGCCCGGCAGGCAGACGAGGATGAGGTCGGCGTCCGCCAGGCCCGCCGGATCGGCCAGCACCGGCACATCGAACGCCCCCGAGACCGCACCTGTGCACACGAGGCGCGCGATGCCCTCGTTCACGGCAAGGCGCGAGCAGCGTGGGGACCAGAGCACGACGTCGTGCCCGCGGTGCATGAGGTGCACCGCACTGGCGCAGCCCAGGGGGCCTGCGCCCACGATGGCGACCTTCGTCGGGGCTTGCGAAGACATGCGCGCGTCACTCAAGGCTGAGCTTCCGTTCTTGGATGATGCGGCCCCACAGCGCGTGCTCGGCAGTGGCGCGCTCGGCGAGTTCGGCGGGCGTGCTGGCGATGATCTCGATGCTCTGTGCCTCCAGGCGGCCTTTGAGCGGATCCTGGCGCAAGGCCTTCGTGGCGGCTGCGCTCAGCTTGTCGATGATCGGCTGCGGGGTGCCGGTGGGGGCGAAGAGCGCGAAGTAGGTGCGCGATTCGAACGCCGGCAGGCCTGCCTCGGCGAAGGTGGGCACCTCGGGCAGCAGACTAGCACGGGCCTCACCCGAGCTTGCGAGCGCACGGATGCGGTTGCCGTTGACGAACGGCACGGCCACCCCCAGATCGAGGAACGCCATGTCGACCTCGCCCGCCGCCACGGCCGTGGTGGCCGGGCCGCCGCCCTTGTACGCCACGTGTGTGGCCTGCATGCCGGTGATCTCCTGGAAGAGTTCGCCAGCCAGGTGACTGCTGGAACCCACGCCGCCCGAGGCCATGTTCAGCCGTCCGGGCTTGGCCTTGCCGGCCTCGATGAGATCCTGCAGGGTCTTGATGCCGCTGTTGGGCGAGACCGCCAGGATCAGCGGACTGGACGTGAGCAGCGACACGGGCACCAGATCCTTCTGGTGTGAGTAGACGAGCTGGTCGTAGAGATGGTCTGCGATCGCATAGGTGCTGTTCGTCGCGAGCAGGATCCGATAACCGTCCGGGGTCGCCTTGGCCACCTGGGCGTGCCCGATGGTGCCGTTGGCGCCCGGGCGGTTCTCGACGATGATCTGCTGGCCGAGCTCACTGCCCATCTGTTCGGCGAGTTGGCGCGCCAGATTGTCGACGGCACCGCCGGGCGACCAGCCGATGACGAGGGTGATGGGGCGTTGGGGATAATCCGACTGCGCGTGTGCAGCGGGCACGACAGCGCTGACGGCCAGGGCGGCCGCGAGGCAGATACCGGTAAGACGGGTCATGGCGAACCTGCGTGTGGGGAGGAATGCACGCAGTGTAGGAACGGCCGGCGGGCCTGACGAGCGAAGCTTCGTCGAGGGGCGTCAACCTGCGGTTGACGCGAGCCGCGGCCCGGGCGGCGCGCGCCCGTGAGACGCGCACCAGGTGCCCGATGGATCAGTTCTCGAGCGCTTCCTTTTCGACGTTGTCGACACCCGTGTGGCGCACGTCCTTGCCCTTGATCATGTAGATCACGAGTTCGGACATGTTCTTCGCGTGATCGCCGATGCGCTCGAGCGCCTTGGCGATGAAGAGCAGCTCGATGGAGCGCGTGATGGTGCGCGGATCTTCGATCATGTAGGTGATGAGGTGGCGGATCGCCCCCTGCCACTCCACGTCCACGCTCTTGTCCTGGCGCACCACGTTGGCGGCGACCTTGGCATCCGAGCGCGCGAAGGCGTCCAGCGTCTGGCGCATCATGGTGGTCACGTAGCCCGCCATGTGCCAGAGCTCGACGGCCGGCATGTTGCGGCGACCCGCTTCGTGGATCATCTTGGCCATGCGCGCGATCTTCTCGGCCTCGTCGCCGGCGCGCTCCATGTCGGTGATCATCTTGGTCAGGGTGATCATCAGGCGCAGATCCACGGCGGCGGGCTGACGCAGCGCGAGAATGCGGCCAATGGCCTCGTCCACTTCGGTCTCGTAGCGGTTGACCTCGCTTTCCCGGGCGATCACCCGTTCGAGCAGCTCGAGATCGCCATTGGCAAGACCATCGATGGCACCGGTGATCTGGGATTCGACGAGCCCTCCCATCTGGAGGAACTTCGAGCGGACGTTCTCCAGCTCGGCATCGAATTGCTTGTATGTGTGTTCCATGGTGCCTACTCCTGTACGGCGGGCCCCGGCCCGCAGCGCCTGGGCGCGCGCTCGCGCCGCTCGGCGAGTATAAGATCCCGGCGTGACGGGAATGTGTCAGTGGCACGCCCTGAGCTCACCAACACGCCGGCGCCCGGCGTTCATTCTACCGTTGGCACCGGGTTCGGGCGCGGCTTGCACCGGATATGGCCCTTGGGGTTCAATCGACCCTGGCGCCGCGGCGCCCTTCCCCCTCTCCCGATCTGCTGGCGCCCCCGCGTCAAGGAAGCCTTTCGTCGATGCTGGATATCCAATCGCTCACGCTGGCCTACGGCAGCCAGCCCGTCGTCCAGGACTTCTCCCTGCGCCTGGCCGACGGCGAAATCGGCTGCCTTCTCGGCGCCTCGGGCTGCGGCAAGACGACCGTGCTGCGCGCCATCGCCGGCTTCGAGGCGCCGCGGGCGGGAGAGATCCACCTGGCCGGCGAACGCGTGGCGGCGGTCGGGGTCATGCAGCCGCCCGAGGCGCGGCGGGTCGGTGTGGTCTTTCAGGACTACGCCCTCTTTCCCCATCTGACGGTGGCCGAGAACGTCGGCTTCGGCCTGCCACGCAGTGGTCAGCGCCGCGAGCGCATCCGCGACATGCTGGCGCTGGTGGGCCTGGCGGACGCCGGCGAGCGTTACCCGCACGAGCTCTCGGGCGGCCAGCAGCAGCGCGTGGCACTGGCGCGCGCGCTCGCCCCGGCCCCGCGTCTGATGCTGATGGACGAGCCCTTCTCCAACCTGGACGTGACGCTGCGCGAGCGGCTGGCTGAAGAGGTGCGCGCGATCCTCAAGCAGGCGGGCGCGACAGCCGTCCTGGTCACGCACGACCAGCGCGAGGCCTTCGCCGTGGCCGACCGCGTCGGGGTCATGGCGCACGGGCGCCTGCGCCAGTGGGACACCCCCTATGCCCTCTATCACCGCCCTGCCGACCGATTCGTCGCGAGCTTCATCGGGGAAGGCGTCATGCTGCCGGCCACCCCGCTGGCGGATTCGCGGCTTGCCAGCGAGCTTGGGCCGTTCGCCCCGCTCGCGGCCGTGGCCGACGCCGGGCGCGGGCTCGACGTGCTGATCCGTCCGGATGCCCTCGCCCTGCATGCGCGCGAGGGCCTGCAGGCCCGCGTCGTGCATCGGGCCTTTCGCGGCGCAGACTTTCTCTACACGCTGGAGCTGCCGTCGGGCGAACGCGTGCTGGCGCTCGCGCCAAGCCGCCAGCCCTATGCTGTGGGCGAACTCGTCGGGGTGAGCCTGACCGCCGACCAGGCCGCCGTGTTCCAGCGCGCGGCCTGAGCGCGAACGGAAATCCGACGGCGCCGACAGGCTGCCGTCGGATTTCCGAACGCGCGAGGCCATGCGCGCTATATGACCTCAGGGCAAAAGCTTAGATTTCAAGCGCTTACGGAATTGTTTCCAGGTTCGACGGCTTGGCATGGATTCTGCCTTTCTATTTTCAGGCAGGGAGACAGCCCTTCCGCATCGCACGCAGCCACCTGACGCCCGATCGGCGCAAGGGGTTGCCTGACAACCACAAGAGGAACCCGTTCCATGCGTATCGCACCCCGTGTTCTGGCCATCGCCGTCGCCGCCGCCCTGACGACCCCGGTCGTTGCCGCCGAGCTGACCGGCACGCTCAAGAAGATCAAGGATTCCGGCACCATCACCCTGGGCCACCGTGACTCCTCCATCCCGTTCTCCTACCTGGGCGACAACTCGCGCCAGCCGATCGGCTACTCGCACGACCTGCAATTGAAGGTCGTCGAGGCGGTCAAGCAGGAACTGGGCATGGACAAGCTGAACGTCCGCTACAACATGGTCACCTCGCAGACCCGGATTCCCCTGGTGCAGAACGGCACCGTGGACATCGAGTGCGGCTCGACCACCAACAACCTCGAACGTCAGAAGCAGGTCGACTTCTCCGTGGGCATCTTCGAAGTGGGCACGCGTCTGCTCACCCGCAAGAGCTCGGGCATCAACGACTTCGCAGACCTGAAGGGCAAGAACGTCGTGACGACCGCCGGCACGACGTCCGAGCGTCTGATCAAGGCCATGAACGCCGAGAAGCAGCTGGGCATGAACGTGATCTCCGCCAAGGACCACGGCGAATCGTTCCTGATGCTCGAGTCGAACCGCGCCGTCGCCTTCATGATGGACGACGCCCTGCTCGCCGGCGAAATGGCCAAGGCCAAGAAGCCCGATGACTGGCACGTGGTCGGCACGCCGCAATCCTTCGAGATCTACGGCTGCATGGTGCGCAAGGACGACCCGGCCTTCAAGGCCGTGGTGGACAAGGCCATCAGCGCCACGTTCGCCTCGGGCGAGATCAACCAGATCTACGCAAAGTGGTTCCAGCAGCCGGTGCCCCCCAACGGCCTGAACCTGAACTTCCCGATGAGCGACGAACTGAAGAAGCTCATCGCCAACCCGACCGACAAGTCGGCCGAACAGATCTGATCCCGTCGCGCGCGCGGTGCGTCCTGCACCGTGCGCTGATGCGTGCCGGCGGGCTCGCCCGCCGGCCTCCCCCACCGCACGTCCGAATCTTGCCCTGCCGCAACCCTGCGTGATCAGGCTGCTCGCCGTGCCTCGTCATCCTGCTCCGAGGAGCCTCCCGCATGAACTACAACTGGGACTGGGGAATATTCTTCAAGTCCACCGGGATCGGCAGCGAAACCTACCTCGACTGGTTCATCGCCGGTCTGGGCTGGACTGTCGGCATCGCGTTGACTGCCTGGATCATCGCCCTCGTACTCGGCTCGTTGCTGGGCGTCATGCGCACCCTGCCGAACCGTCTGCTGTCGGGTATTGCCACGGTGTACGTGGAAATCTTCCGCAATGTGCCGCTGCTCGTGCAGCTTTTCATCTGGTACTTCCTCGTGCCAGACCTTCTGCCTGAGTCCCTGGAGCTGTGGTTCAAGCAGGATCTCGCGCCCGCGACCTCGGCCTTCCTGAGCGTGGTGGTCTGTCTGGGCCTCTTCACGGCCGCGCGGGTGTGCGAGCAGGTGCGCACCGGCATCCAGGCGCTGCCCGTGGGCCAGGGCTCTGCCGGCAAGGCGCTGGGCTTCAGCCTGCCGCAGGTCTACCGCCATGTGCTGCTGCCCCAGGCGTTTCGCATCATCATCCCGCCACTCACCAACGAATTTCTGAACGTCTTCAAGAACTCCTCGGTGGCCTCGCTGATCGGCCTGATGGAGCTGCTCGCGCAGACCAAGCAGACGGCTGAGTTCTCGGCGCACCTCTTCGAGGCGTTCACCCTCGCCACGCTGATCTACTTCACGCTGAACATGAGTCTCGTGTTGCTGATGCGTTTCATCGAGCGCAAGGTGGCCGTGCCTGGCCTGATTTCCGCCGGAGGCAAATGATGGACTTCAGCCAGATCATCCCGGCCCTGCCCCTGCTGTGGGACGACCTGAAACTCACGCTGCAACTGCTGGTGCTCGGCGTGCTGGGCGGCGTCGTGCTGGGCACCCTGCTCGCGCTCATGCGTCTGTCCAAGAGCAAGCTGCTCTCGAACATCGCTGCCACCTACGTGAACTACTTCCGCTCGATCCCGCTGCTGCTGGTGATCACGTGGTTCTATTTCGCGGCGCCCTTCGTGCTGCGCGCCATCACCGGGCAGGACACGCCGGTCGGTGCGTTCGCCTCGTGCCTCGTGGCCTTCATCATGTTCGAGGCGGCATACTTCTGCGAGATCGTGCGTGCCGGCATCCAGGCGATCCCCAAGGGTCAGATGGGCGCTGCCCAGGCCCTGGGCATGACCTACAGCGAGACGATGCGGCTCATCATCCTGCCGCAGGCGTTCCGTAAAATGACGCCCCTGCTCCTGCAGCAGAGCATCATCCTCTTTCAGGACACGTCGCTCGTCTACACGGTGGGTCTCATGGACCTGCTCAACAGCGCCCGTTCGCGCGGCGACATCCTCGGCCGTCCGCACGAGTTTCTCATCGCCGCCGGTCTCGTCTACTTCGTGATCAGCTTCATCGCCTCGCGTGGCGTGAAGCGACTGCAAAAAAGGTTAGCCACATGATCTCCATCAAGAACGTCAGCAAGTGGTATGGCGACTTCCAGGTCCTCACCGACTGCAATACCGAGGTGAAGAAGGGCGAAGTGGTGGTCGTGTGCGGTCCGTCGGGCTCGGGCAAGTCCACGCTCATCAAGTGCGTCAACGCGCTGGAGCCCTTCCAGAAGGGTGACATCGTGGTCGATGGCACCTCGATCGCCAATCCCAAGACCAACCTGCCCAAGCTGCGCTCGCGCGTGGGCATGGTGTTCCAGCATTTCGAACTCTTCCCCCACCTGACGATCACGCAGAACCTCACCATCGCGCAGACGCAGGTGCTGGGTCGCAGCAAGCAGGAAGCCCATGCCAAGGGCATGGCGCTGCTCGAGCGGGTGGGCCTCACGGCCCATGCGAACAAGCATCCGGGCCAGCTCTCGGGCGGTCAGCAGCAGCGCGTGGCGATCGCCCGGGCGCTGGCGATGGACCCGGTCGTGATGCTGTTCGACGAGCCGACCTCGGCGCTCGATCCGGAGATGGTCAACGAAGTGCTGGACGTGATGGTCCAGCTCGCCCACGAAGGCATGACCATGATGTGCGTGACCCATGAGATGGGCTTTGCGCGCAAGGTGGCCGACCGCGTGATCTTCATGGACGCGGGCCACATCGTCGAGGATTGCCAGAAGGAGGCGTTCTTCGGCGACATCAACGCGCGCTCCGAGCGGGCGCAGCAATTCCTCGCGAAGATCCTGCAGCACTGATTCCGGCGCCGGCCCGGTTTGGCCGGCATGGCTGTTCCCTCCCCGAAGTCCATTTGATAGAGACTGGAGTCGACCATGAAGCATCTGAGGAATTGGCTGGCGCCCGCGGGCGTGGCGCTGTCGCTGTTGCTGCCGATGGGGGCCTACGCGCAGACGGCGCAGACGACGGACGCGGCCAGGAAGCCGGCCAACGTCGTCGTGCTCGCCACGGGTGGCACGATCGCAGGCGCAGGCGCGAGCGCGTCGAACAGCGCCACCTACCAGGCGGCCAAGGTGCCGGTGGACAAGCTCATCGCCGGCCTGCCCGAACTGACCAGCGTGGCCAATGTGCGTGGCGAGCAGGTCTTCCAGATCGCCTCGGAGAGCTTTACCAACGCGAACCTCCTGCAACTGGGCAAGCGCGTGGCCGAACTCGCCGCGAGCAACGACGTCGACGGCATCGTGATCACGCACGGCACCGACACGCTCGAGGAAACCGCCTACTTCCTCAACCTCACCGTGCACAGCGAGAAGCCCGTGGTGGTGGTCGGTTCGATGCGCCCGGGCACGGCGCTCTCGGCCGATGGCGCGCTCAACCTCGTGAACGCAGTGACCGTGGCGGGTGACCCCACGGCGCGCGGCCAGGGCGTTCTCGCCGTCATGAACGACGAGATCCACAGCGGTCGCGACGTCACCAAGGCCGTGAACATCCGCACCGACGCCTTCCGCAGCCCGTGGGGCCCGCTCGGCATGGTCGTCGAAGGCAAGAGCTACTGGTTCCGCGCGCCCGTCAAGCGTCACACCGTGAACTCGGAATTCGACATCACCCAGATCAGCGAACTGCCGCGCGTGGACATCGCCTACGGTTACGGCAACGTGAGCGACGTCGCGTACAAGGCGTTCGCGGACGCTGGCGCCAAGGCACTGATCCACGCGGGCACGGGCAATGGCTCGGTGGCGGCGGACGTGGTGCCCGGCCTGCGCGCGTTGCGCGAGAAGGGTCTGTTCATCATCCGCTCCTCGCGCGTGAACCAGGGCGGCTTCGTCCTGCGCAACGCCGAGCAGCCCGACGACAAGTACGACTGGGTGGTCGCCCACGACCTCAACCCGCAGAAGGCGCGCATCCTCGCCATGCTCGCGCTCACCAAGACCCAGGACACGCGCGAACTGCAGCGCATCTTCTGGGAATACTGATGGGCTGGCGTGCGCACCATCCGGCGCGCACGCTTTCACGGGCGGCTATCATGCCAAGGTCATTTCTCCCGTTCTGGCGCCGCGCCGCCCGTGCCATGCCGTCCCCCCGCTCGCTCCGCCGCCTGCTGCCCGCCCTGCCGATCCTCCTGTGCGTTCTGGCCTGCGGGTATGCGGCCTACCACCTGAGCAACCAGGCCGGCATCCGTGCCTTGGCCGACAACGGCGAGCGCCAGCTCGAACTCCACGCCCGCGCCGTACAGGGCGAGATCAGCACCCATACCTACCTGCCCAGCCTGCTCGAACTCGAAGCCAGCGTGACGCGGCTCCTGCTCATCCCGACGGACTACCGCCGCCAACGGGTGAACGAGTACCTGGAGGGGCTGAACAGCCGCAGCGGCAGCCGCGCGATCTACGTGATGGACACCTCGGGCCGGGTGCTCGCGGCAAGCAACTGGCGCGATGCCGACAGCTTTCAGGGCGAGGACTTGTCGTTCCGCGCCTACTTCCAGGATGCCATGCAGGGGCGTCCGGGACGCTTCTACGGCATCGGCAGCACCACGGGCGAGGCGGGCTACTACCTCGCCCACGGCCTGCGCAACGATGGCGAGATCATCGGCGTGGCCGTCGTCAAGATCCGGCTCGACACCCTGGAGCAGCGCTGGGAGCGCGCCCGTCTCGAAGCCTTCGTGAGCGATGCCAACGGCATCATCATCCTGTCGAGTGATCCCGCACGCCGCCTGAAGGCCGTGCGGCCGCTCGACGACGACCAGCGCGCCCGGCTCGCGGGCAGCCTGCAGTATCACTGGACCCGGCTCGATGAGCTCACCCCGCTTGCACGCGAGCCCTTCGGCGCGGGCGAACTCCTGACCCTGCCTGCTGCCGATGCGAATGCGCCGCCCATACGTTATCTCGCACAGACCTTGCCACTCGTCGATCCGCCCTGGGAATTCACCCTGCTCTCGCCGCTGCAGGACGTGCAGCGCGAGGCCTGGCGCAATGGCCTGCTCGCCGCCGTCGCGTTCGCACTCGTCGCCTTCCTGCTGATCGCCTGGAACGAGCGCCGCAAGGTGGTGTCCACGCGTCTGGCCGCGCGCGAGGCGCTGGAGGAAGCCAACAGCCAGCTCGAGCGCAAGATCGCGGACCGTACGGCCCACCTGCGCGCGAGCAACGACTTGCTGCGCGCCCAGATCCGCGAGCGCCGCCAGGCCGAGGAGACCCTGCGCAAAGCGCAGGACGATCTCGTGCAGGCCGGCAAGCTCGCCGTGATCGGCCAGATGTCCACGAGCATCGCCCACGAACTCAATCAGCCGCTCGCGGCCGTGCGCACGCTCGCGGGCAACAGTGTGCGCTTCCTGCAACGCGGCAATCTCGAGGTGACCGCGAGCAATCTGCATACGATCAACAGTCTCATCGATCACATGGGCCGGATCACGGCGAGCCTGCGCGCCTTCGCTCGGCGCTCGGACGACACGGGCCGTGCGCAACTGGGCAAAGCCGTGGATGCCGCCATCTTCCTGCTGCACTCGCGCCTGGAGACCACGCCAGTGACGCTCGTGCGCGAGGTCGACGACGTGCCTGTCGGCATCGACCAGACGCGGCTCGAGCAGATCCTCGTGAACCTCATCGTCAACGCGCTGGACGCGATGGCCCCGCAGCGTGACCGCAGGCTCTGGCTGCATGGCGAGACCGACGGCAAGCGCTACTGCCTCACGGTGCGCGACAACGGCCCGGGCGTGCCGCCCGAGGCGCGCGTGCATCTCTTCGAGCCGTTCTTCACCACCAAGCCTGGCGAGCAGGGCCTGGGGCTGGGCCTCACGCTGTCGGCCAGCCTGGCGGCGGCCGCGGGCGGCAATCTCGCCGTGCAGCACCCGACGGAGGGCGGCACGGCCTTTGTCCTCACCCTGCCCCTGCTCGATCTCCCTGGAAACCCTGCCGATGTCTGAGTCATTGACCGTCCTGATCGTCGAGGACGATGCCCACGTTCTGCTCGGGTGCGAGCAGGCACTCGGTCTGGAGGACATCGCCTGCATTGGTGTGGGCAGCGCCGAGGAAGCCCTGGCGCGTGTAGGCGAGGATTTCGCCGGCATCGTGATCACGGACATCCGCCTGCCCGGCATCGATGGCCTGCAATTGCTTGATCAGTTGAAGGCGCGCGACGCCACGCTGCCGGTCGTCCTCATCACCGGCCACGGCGACATCTCGATGGCCGTGGCCGCCATGCGCGGCGGCGCCTATGACTTCATCGAGAAGCCCTTCTCCCCGGAGCGTCTGGTGGAAGTGGTGCGCCGCGCGCTCGAGCAGCGTGCGCTCGCCCGCGAGGTATCGGATCTGCGCCGTCAGCTCGCCGGCCGCCAGGCGCTCGAAGAGCGTCTGATCGGGCGCTCTGCGGCCATGCGGCAGCTGCGCGAACTCATCGCCAACGTGGCCGATACGTCCGCCAACGTGCTCATCGAGGGCGAGACCGGCACCGGCAAGGAGCTAGTGGCCCGCTGCCTGCACGACTTCAGCCGGCGCCAGGCGCGGCCCTACGTCGCGCTCAATTGCGGCGGACTGCCCGAGAATCTCTTCGAAAGCGAGATCTTTGGGCACGAGGCACACGCGTTCACCGGGGCCGCCAAGCGTCGCATCGGCAAGATCGAGCATGCCAACGGCGGCAGCCTCTTTCTCGACGAGATCGAGAGCATGCCGCTCAACCTGCAGATCAAGTTGTTGCGGGTGCTGCAGGAGCAGACGCTGGAGCGCCTGGGCTCGAACGAGCCGATCGCCGTGGACTGCCGTGTCATTGCCGCGACCAAGGCAGACCTGGACGAGATGGGGCGGCACGGGCAATTCCGCAGTGATCTGTACTACCGGCTGAACGTGGTCACGCTGGAGCTGCCGCCCCTGCGCGAACGACGCGAGGACATTCCGCTGCTCTTCGAGCACTTCCTCCAGCTCGCTGCACTGCGCTTCGATCGCCCGGCGCCTGGGCTGGATCGCCAGACGCTTGCCGCGCTGACGGCGCACGACTGGCCTGGCAATGTCCGCGAACTGCGCAACGTGGCCGAGCGACTGTCCCTGGGCATGCCAGTGTTTCGCAAAGCGGCGCTGGCCGACACCGCCACCGGCCCGAGTTTCAACGAGTCGGTGGATGCCTTCGAGCGCACGTTGCTCGCCGACGCCCTGGAGCGACATGGCGGCAATCTCACGCAGGCCGCACAGGCACTGGGCATGGCCAAGACCACCCTGTTCGACAAGGTGAAGAAGCACGGACTGGCCCGCGCCGCGGACGCCAGTTGACGCAGAGGGCGCCTCGCAGTATGTTGGCCATAACGCACTTTTCAATGAAAAGTTGTTTATGGACAACACAATCGAAGCACAACTGCGCCGCACACGGCGCGCGCGCGGGATGACGCAGGCCGCCCTGGCTGCTGAGGCGGGGCTCTCACGGTTTGCCGTCACGCGGGCCGAGACGCGGGCCGACGATACCCGGCTCTCCACCCTGGAGGCCATGGCCCGGGCCCTAGGACTCGACATCCTGCTCGTGCCCAGCGCGCTGCGCGGCGACATCGACGCCCTCGTGCGCGCGGGCGGCCGCGTCCTTGCCCAACCCGAGGGCGTGGATGCGCCCGCATCCATCGTCGACCTCTGATGGCGACGTACCGCCCTGCTCTGCGCGACGAGGCCGGCACGCACCTGCGCTTCGTGCGCGTCCTGCTGCACGACCCGCAACGGGCCGAGCCGGTCCTCGTCGGGCACCTGTCGCGGTACGGCGACATCCACCGGATGTCCTTCGATCCCGCCTATGTCGCGGATGTCCATCGGCCCGTCCTGTCGTTGCGGTTCCAGGGGGCTGACGAAGCCGCCACGCAGGCCATCCTGCAGGCCGTGCGCGACGAGCGGCTGGTCGCCCTGGGCCGGCTGCCCGCCTGGTTCGAGAATCTCCTGCCCGAGGGCCACAACCGCGCGCGCCTCGCCCGCGAGCGCGGTTGCAGCGAGGACGACGAATTCGAGTTGCTCGCGGCGGCAGGCCACGATCTCATGGGCGCGCTGGAAGTGACCCCGGTGCCCGCGGGCGAACTGCCGGACCCCGTGCGCGCCTGGCACGTCACGCTGGGGCTGGATACGCTCGAGCCGGGCTTCGTCGAAGAGCCGGTCGAGGACGGCGCGTCACTGCCGGGGGTCGTCACCAAGTTCTCGGCCATCCGGGACGGGCGGCGCTACGTCGTGCACCACCGCGGTGGCGCGGGCGACGTGATCCTCAAGCTGCCGAGCACCGCCCACCCTGACCTGGTCGACAACGAAGCCAGCTGCTATCGGCTCGCGAACGCGGTAGGGATGACCTGCGCGCAGGCGCGGATCGTGCCCCGCGCCGACGTCGCGCTCCCCGAGGACGTACCGTTTGAACATTGCCTGGCCGTGACGCGCTTTGATCGGGTCGGCGGGCGCCGGGTGCACATGGAAGAATTCGCCCAGGTGCTGGGACTGCGCCCGGCGCAGAAGTACGGCGGGCGCGATGCGCTTGGCTACTATGCGCGCATGCTGCGCGTGCTCGATCGCCTGTCCGGCCAGCCGGTGGCCGACGTCGCCGAGTGCGTGCGGCGCTTCACCGCCTTCATCCTCATGGGCAATACGGATGCTCATCTGAAGAATTGGGCGCTGGCGTACCTGGACGGGCGCACGCCCTCGCTCGCGCCCGCCTACGACCTCGTGTGCGTGGCGGCCTTTCTGGATCCGGCACGCCCGGGCCTGTATGCGGTCAATCGCGCCGTGGACGAGCGGCTGCGCGCCATGACACTGGCGGACATCGAGGCGGGACTGATCCGGGCAGCGGGCCTGCGCAACGTCAACGCGCTGCGCCGCGTGGTGCGCGAAACCATCGCGCGCGCACAGTCAGAGTGGCCCGCGCTGCTTGCCGAGGCGCCGCCGAACCTGGCGGCGACGGTCACGGCGCGCCTGGCGGGCGGCGTGGCCTTGACGGCCTGACGTCAATGGTCTGACGTCAGCAGCCCGACGTCAGCGACCGGCGGTCAGAGGCGGCGGATGCCGTTCTGGGTGGCGAGCAGGGCCACGTCGGCACCCGCAATGGCGAAGAGGCCGCAGGTCACCACGCCCGCCATGTCGTTGATCTGGCTTTCCAGGCCGGTGGCGTCGGTGATGGCAAGACCGTGCACGTCGAGGATGACGTTGCCGTTGTCCGTCACGAAACCCTCGCGCAACACCGGCCGCCCGCCCAGCGCCGCAAGGCGGCGTGCCACGGCTTCGCGGGCCATGGGGATCACTTCGACCGGCAGCGGGAAGGCACCGAGGCGCTCGACGAGCTTGGATTCGTCCGCGATGCAGATGAAACGCTCGGCCACGGACGCCACGATCTTCTCGCGGGTGAGCGCCCCGCCGCCGCCCTTGATCATGTGCAGTCGGGCATCGATCTCGTCGGCGCCATCCACGTAGAGCGGCATGGTCTGGACCTCGTTCAGGTCGAACACCGGCAGGCCATGGCTTGCGAGCCGTTGCGCGCTGCGTTCCGAGCTCGCCACCGTGCCGCGCAGACGCCCCTTGAAGGCGGCCAGACCATCGATGAAGAGATCCGCCGTGGACCCGGTACCCACGCCGATGATGACGTCCGGCGCGGCGACCTCGGCCACGAGTTCGAGGGCGGCGTCAGCGGCCTGACGCTTGAGTTGATCCTGGGTGAGCATGGGCAGAGTCCGGAAGAAGGCCGGCCGATTCTAGCACCGGGCCTGCAGGCCGCTGATCCGCCGCAGCGGTGGCGCGCTAACATCGCGGCTACTTCCGCGATCGATGCCATGTCCGACGATTCTGCCCGCCTGCCCGCCCCTGCCAACGCGCCTCGCGCCCGCCGCGCAGGTGCCGGCGTGACGGTCCACGACGTGGCGCGTGTCGCCCAGGTCTCCGCGATCACCGTGTCGCGCGCCGTCAACGCGCCAGAACGGCTGCTGCCGGAGACGCTCGCGCGGGTGCGCGCGGCGATTGCCGAGACAGGCTATGTGCCGAACCTGCTCGCCAAGCAGCTCAACGCCAACCGCAGCGCCCACCTCGTCGCGGCACTGGTGCCCACCCTGACGGGCACCGTCTTCTCGGGCATGATCCAGTCGCTCACCGACACGCTGGACGCACGCGGCTACCAGCTCCTGCTCGGGCAGAGCGGTTACGCGCATCCCCGCGAGGATGAACTTCTCGATGCACTCATCGGCCGACGCCCAGACGGCATCGTGCTGACGGGCGTGCACCACTCGGATCTGGCGCGGCGGCGCCTGCGCGCGGCCGGCATTCCCGTGGTGGAGACATGGGATCTCACCGATGACCCCATCGACATGGTGGTCGGGTTCTCGCACGCCGATGTCGGGCGGCGCGTGTGCGAAGCGCTTCACGCCCGGGGCTACCGACGACTCGCCCTGATCACCGCCACCGATACGCGGGCCGAGCAGCGTTGCGCAGCCTTCATCACGCGGGCGACCGAGTTGGGCCTGCCTGTGCCGCAGCAGGTGTCCGTCGAGGCCCCGCCCACGCGGCTGGGCCACGGCCGCGAGGCCCTTGCCCGGCTCTGGGCACAAGCCCAACCACCGGACGCCGTGTTCTGCAGCTCCGACATCATGGCGCTGGGCGTGCTCATCGAGGCCGGCGCGCGCGGCATCGACGTGCCTCGCCAATTGGGCGTGGTGGGCTTCGGCGATCTCGAGTTCGCTGCGAGTGCGCCGCCCGCCCTGTCATCCGTGCGCGTGGATGGTCCTGCCATCGGTGCCACCGCGGCAACGCTCCTGCTGGCCTGCGCGCGTGGCGAGGCGCCTGCGCCCCGACGGGTGGATGTCGGCTTCACGGTCATCGAGCGCGCCAGCACAATATCAGGGTAATTCCCAGGGTTGTCCGACTTCCCAGCCGGACCATCGCTCGTTATCATGCCCACAGATGACAACGTTAACATGCGGAGACTGATCATGTTCAAGCACGTCGTAGGCGCTGCCCTCTTCGCGGTCGCCACGCTGGCGCAGGCCGCCGATTATCCGAATCGCCCCGTCACGATGGTCGTCCCCTTTCCGCCCGGCGGCTCCACGGACAGCATCGCCCGCATCGTCGGCGCTGAACTCAGCAACCGCCTGGGCCAAGCCTTCCCCATCGAGAACAAGCCGGGCGCCACGGGCAGCATCGGGGCGAGCCAGGTGGCACGTGCTGCGCCCGATGGCTACACGCTCTTTGTCTCGTCGCTGGCCCCGTTCGTGGTCAACCAGCACTTGCAGGCCTCGCTGCCCTACAACCCGGACACCGATTTCGACTACATCACGGTGGCCGTGCAGGCGCCCAATGTGCTCGTGACGAATGCGGGCTCCGGTGCGGCGAGCGTGAAGGACGTGATCGATGCCACGCGCAAGAACCCGGATACCGCCACCTTCGCCTCCTCGGGCAACGGGTCGTCAGACCACCTGACCGCCGAGCTCTTCTGGCAGCGTACGGGCGCCAAGGGCGTGCACGTGCCCTATCGCGGCGGCGCGCCGGCCATCGCCGATCTTCTGGGTGGTCAGGTGCAGTACTCCTTCCAGAACATCAATGCCGTCATCAGCCACGTGAAGGCCGGCAAGCTCAAGGCCCTGGCCGTGACGAGCGCGCAGCGCTCCCCGTTGCTGCCGGACGTGCCCACCATGGCCGAGGCCGGCGTGCAGGGCGTCGTGGTGAACTCCTGGCAGGCGATCGCCGCACCCAAGGGATTGCCCGCCGACGTCCTGAAGACACTGAATACCCAGATCGTCCAGATCCTGAACGAACCGTCGGTCAAGCCCAAGCTGCTCGATCAGGGCTTCGAGATCGTCGGCAACACGCCCGAGGCGTTCCGTGACTTCCAGAAGGCCGAATCGGCGCGCTGGAAGGACGTCGTCCAGACTGGCAACATCACCCTGAACTGAACCGAGGCTCGTCCCCGCATGTCCGACTCCCCCCGCATCACCCGCCTGCGCGTCGTCCCCGTCGCCGGTCACGACAGCATGCTGCTGAACCTGAGCGGCGCGCATGGCCCCTTCTTCACGCGCAACATCGTCATCCTCACTGACAGCGCGGGCCGTACGGGCCTGGGCGAGGTGCCCGGCGGCGAGCCGATCCGGCGCACGCTGGAAGCTGCGCGATCGCTGGTCGAAGGTCAGCCGGTGGCGGCTTACCGTCAGATCCTGCAGAAGGTGCGCACGCAGTTCGCTGACCAGGATGCGGGCGGGCGCGGATTGCAGACCTTCGACCTTCGCACCACGGTGCACGCCATCACAGCCCTGGAATCCGCCAGCCTGGATCTCCTCGGCCAGCACCTGGGCGTCTCCATCGCCGAGCTCCTTGGCGAAGGGCAGCAGCGTGACAGCGTCGAGATGCTGGGGTATCTCTTCTTCGTCGGGGATCGCGAAGCCACCGACCTGCCCTACCTGACAGACCGGGACGCCAGCGACGACTGGCTGCGCCTGCGCCATGAAAAGGCCATGACGCCCGAGGCCATCGTGGCGCTAGCCCGCGCCGCCCAGGCCCGCTATGGCTTCAATGACTTCAAGCTCAAGGGCGGAGTACTGGCGGGCGAGGCCGAGATCGAGGCGATCCGCGCGCTGGCGGAGGCCTTTCCCGAGGCGCGCGTGACGCTGGACCCGAACGGCGGCTGGCTGCTGAAGGACGCAGTGCGGCTGTGCCGCGACCTGCGCGGTGTGCTCGCCTATGCGGAAGATCCGTGTGGCGCCGAGGGCCGCTTCTCCGGGCGCGAGGTGATGGCCGAATTCCGGCGCGCCACGGGCCTGCCGACGGCCACCAACATGATCGCCACGGATTGGCGGGAGATGGGGCATGCCATCCAGCTGCAGTCGGTGGACATTCCGCTGGCCGATCCGCACTTCTGGACGATGGCGGGCTCGGTGCGCGTGGCGCAGATGTGCCACGACTGGGGCCTCACCTGGGGCTCGCACTCGAACAACCACTTCGACATCTCGCTGGCGATGTTCACGCAGGTGGGTGCAGCCGCGCCCGGCCAGATCACGGCGCTCGACACCCACTGGATCTGGCAGGACGGCCAGCACCTCACCCGGGAACCGCTCAAGATTCGCGACGGCCGCATCGCCGTGCCCGAGCGGCCCGGGCTGGGCGTGGCGCTTGACGAGGATGCGCTCGAAGCCGCGCACCAGTGCTATCTGAAGCACGGGCTGGGCTCTCGCGACGACGCCGTGGCGATGCAGTACCTCGTGCCCAACTGGACGTTCGATCCGAAACGACCCTGCTTGGTTCGCTGAGCGCGGGGCCAGGCGCTCAGCCCTGACGGTCAGGCGGCACCGCGCCTGCGTCGGGCGCTGAACCATCGGCCTCGTCGGTGCCCTCCCGGCCCAACAAGGCACTGGTCTCGGGTTCCGGCAAGGCCTCGACCGAGCGCAGATTGCGCAGCATCACCCGGGTGCGTGTCTCTGTCTGTCCGAGGCGGTTGCTGGCCGAATCCAGCGCCTTCTTCACGCCTGCCAGCGTCTCGCCGAACTTGTGGAACTCGGTCTTCACGGCGCGCAGCACCTGCCATACCTCGGAAGAACGGCGCTCGATCGCCAGCGTGCGAAAGCCCATCTGCAAGCTGTTGAGCATGGCGGCCAGATTGCTTGGCCCCGCCACGTTCACGCGCAGGGCGAGCAGCCGGTCCATGAGCCCTTGGCGGCGCAGCACCTCGGCATACAAGCCTTCCGTCGGCAGAAAGAGAATGGCGAAATCCGTGGTGTGCGGCGGCGACACGTACTTGGTCGTGATCCGGCGCGCCTCGTTCTCCACGGCGCGCTCGAAGGCCGTGCCCGCCACCCGGATGGCGTCTTCGTCGGCACGTTCGTGGGCATCCATGAGCCGCTCGAAATCCTCGCGCGGAAACTTCGCGTCGATGGGCAGCCAAACCGGGCCTTCCTCGCGCTGCCCCGGCAGGCGGATGGCGAATTCGACGATCTCGCTGCTGCCCGGCACCGGCTTCACGTTGCGCCCGTACTGGTCGGGCGTCATGGTGTCCTCGATCAGGCGGGCGAGCTGCACCTCGCCCCAGGTGCCACGGCTCTTCACGTTCACGAGCACACGCTGCAGGCCGCCGACGCCGGCCGCGAGCTGACGCATGTCCCCCAGGCCCTGATGGACTGCTTCCAGACGCTCGGACACCAAGCGGAAGGATTCGCCCAGCCGCTTTTCGAGCGTCTCGTGCAGCTTCTCGTCCACCACGCGCCGCATCTCGTCGAGCTTGGTCGCATTGTCGGCCTGCATGCCATCCAGGCGCTCCTGCAGCGTGCGGCGAATGGCCTCCAGACGACGCTCGTTGGCTTCAGACAGTTGGCTGAGCTGCTGCCCCATGCCATCGGCAAAGCGCTGTAGCGACTGCGCGCCCTCCTGCCGCGAGGCCGCGGCATCCTGGGCAAGCCGCGTGCGCAGGTTCTCCAGATTGCGCGAGAGCTCGTCACGCAGCGCGCGGGCGTTGTCATCGAGCTCTCCGCGCAAGGCACGATGCGCGTCGCCCATCTCCAGGCGCAGGTGTCGATCCAGCTTTTCCTGGGCGTCGAGGAGGCGATCCAGCCGGGGATCGTGGCCGGGCTGGCGCCACAGCGCGATCCCGCAGGCCACGAGCGCCAGCAAGACAGCAACGAGCGCGGCATAGGGCCACCACACCGCGACGTCGGCAAGAAGAGGCACGGCAGGAACTCCAGGCAAAGCGGCATTGTAGGAGGCCGTCGCCCGGGCCGCTCACGAGCGCGCTTCGCGGGCGGCCTCTGGCGGAATGCCTGCGCAGGCGTCAGGCGCCTGTCAGGGCCGCGCCGAGGCCGGCAACCCGCCGCGCGTCATCGCCCGGCCTGCACCACGTGCTGCAGCGACTCGCCCGCCACGAATCGGGCGAGGTTCGCCGCGGCCCCCTCGGCCAGGCGCGCCGTGCTGGCCTGGCTGCCCGCGCCGCCCAGATGCGGCGTGATGATGAGGTTGGGCGCCTGCCACAGCGGGTGGCCGTCGGGCAGCGGCTCGGGCTCGGTCACGTCCAGGCCGGCACCGCCCACCTGACCGCTTGCCAGGGCCTCGGCAAGCGCCTCGGGATCGAGCACGCCGCCACGTGCGACGTTGATGATGAGCGCGCCGGGCTTGCAACGCGCCAGACGCTCACGATTCATGAAGTGGCGGGTTTCCGGCGTGAGCGCCAGGGCGAGCACGATCACGTCGGCCTGCGCGAGCAGCGTGTCCACATCGTCCAGCCCATGACATGCGGCCAGGACCGCATCGTCCTTGGGCCGGCGCGAGGCGGCTACCACCCGCATGCCGAAGGCGGCTGCGCGCGGCAGCAAGGCGCGGCCGATCTCGCCGTAGCCGATGATGCCGAGCGTGGCGCCTTCGAGCGAGCCCGTTCGGGCGCCGATCTGACGCCGCCACTGCCCATCTGCCTGGGCCGCGAGACAGTCCGGCAGACGCCGCACCAGGGCCAGCGCCAGCATCATCACGTGCTCGGCCACGGTGGGGGCTACGCCCCCCTCGGCGTACGTGACCGTCAGCGACGGCGGAAAACCGACCGCCTCGAAGCCTTCCCGCCCAGCGGACAGAAAGTGCAGCCAGCGCACCGTGCCACCCGGCCCGGCGATGCCATCCAGGACGCGGCGCGCGTCGGCCGCCGAGGCGTCCATCGTGACGAGACCCTGGGCGCCGGGCAAGGCGGCCAGGGTCTCGTCCAGGGTGTCGACGACGGTGACTTCCGCGCCCGGCACTGCCTGCAGATGCGCGGCCACGGCCGCCTTCAAATGGGGCAGACGCGCCCAGTACACAACACGCATGGGTCAAGCTCCTTGGGTTCAGCGACCACGACGCCGCTGCCAGAGACGCCAGCCCAGCAGCGCGATCAACACGCCACCATACACGATCACCTGCACATAGTCGTTCTTGCCGGCCTTGTGCAGCAAGAGGTGCAGCAAGGCGAGCACACCGATCACATAGATCAGGCGGTGCAGGCGCTGCCAGTTCACCCCCAAGCGACGAATCCAGCCCCGCGTGGACGTGATCGCCAAAGGCACCAACAACACGAAGGCCGCCATGCCCAGCGCGATGAAGGGCCGCCGCGCGACGTCGGCGGCGATCGCGGCCACATCGAACCACTGGTCGAACCAGACATAGGTGAGCAAGTGCAGACACACGTAGAAGAACGTGAAGAGCCCGCACATACGCCGCAACTGCCCGAGGGCAGGCTGGCGGGTGATGACGCGCAACGGCGTGATGGCGAGCGTGACGAGCAGACACACGAACGTCCAGGTGCCAGCCGAGCGCGTCAGGAACTCGATCGGGTTGACGCCCAGGCCGCCGGTGAAGCCCAGCACCAGCCAGCGCGCAAGCGGGTACAGGCCAAGGAGGAACAACAGGATCTTGGCGGTGCGCACAGACACGCCCGCAATGCGCAAGGCCGGCGGACGGCGCCGGGCGGCCGGCGCCGTGGCAGGCGCGCCGCGCGGCGTCGAGGTGTCAGCCGACACGGCTGGCGCTGCCAAGGAGTCTCGGGAATCCACAGCCATGGTTGCGCTCAGTAGTTCGCGCGCAGGTCCAGGCCCTGATAGAGCGAGGCGACCTCGTCGTAGCCGTTGAACATCAGCGTCTTGCGCTTGGGCGTGAAAAAGCCGTCCTCGCCGATGCGCCGCTCGGTGGCCTGGCTCCAGCGCGGGTGATCCACGTTCGGGTTCACGTTGGCAAAGAACCCATACTCGCGCGCGGCGGCCTTGATCCACGCGGTCTTGGGCTGCTGCTCCACGAAGCGGATCGCCACCAGGGACTTGGCGGACTTGAAGCCATACTTCCAGGGCACGGCCAGCCGCAGCGGCGCCCCGTTCTGGTTGGGCAGCACGTGGCCATACAGGCCGAACACCAGCATCGTGAGCGGGTGCATGGCCTCATCCAGGCGCAGGCCCTCCACGTACGGCCAATCCAGCACGTTGCCACGTACGCCGCGCATCGTGTCGGTCTGCACCGCCGTGACGAACTCCACGTACTTCGCGTTGCCCGTGGGCTCCACCTGTTTGATGAGCGCATTGAGCGAGTAGCCCACCCACGGGATCACCATGGACCAGCCTTCCACGCAGCGCAAGCGGTACAGGCGCTCCTCCATCGGCGCGAGCTTGCGCAGCGCGTCAATGTCGAAGGTCTGGGGCTTGCCCACCTCCCCTTCCACCTGCACGGTCCAGGGTTCGGTGCGCAGGGCGCTCGCATAGCGCGCCGGATCCGACTTGTCGGTGCCGAACTCGTAGTAGTTGTTGTAGGAGGTGACGTCCTCGTAAGACGTCGGCTTGTCCGTTGCCTGGAAGGCAGGATTCGGCGTGCCGGGCAACGCCGCCCCGGTGGGCGCGGCGGCGAAGGCCTGGCGTGCGCTCCAGCCGGTGGCCCCGGCCGCGGCCAGCGCGGCCCCGCCCTGCAACATCAGGCGGCGCCGCTGCTGGTAGACCGCCTGGGTGGTGATCTCGGAGGGCAGGATGTCGGACGGCTTGCGAATCAACATGACGAATCTCCTGGTGACGCCGGCGCGCCGGCGTGCCGCGGGCGCGGCGTCTCTCAGGGGATACGCACCGTGACCGCCACTGGATGCACGATACGCCGATCCGGCGCGTGACGCAGCGTAACCGCCGCGTCACGCCGCCCCGTCAGGCTCGGGCGTTGCGCCGCTGCACCCAGTGGGCCACCAGCATGCCCACGGCCACCACGGCGATGAGCAAGGTGGCGAGCGCGTTGACCTCGGGCCGCAAGCCCAGCCGCACGCGCGAGAAGATCTCCACCGGCAGCGTCGTTGATCCCGGACCGGACAGGAACGAGGCGATCACCACGTCGTCCAGGGAGAGGGTGAAAGCGAGCAGCCAGGCGGCGAGCAGCGCCGGAACGATGAGCGGCAGCGTGATCTTGAAGAACACCGTGAGCGGCGAGGCGCCCAGATCCATCGCGGCCTCCTCCAGGCTGCGGTCCAGATCGCGCACGCGCGACTGGATGATGACGACGACGTAGGCCACGCACAGCATCGTGTGCCCGGCCCAGATCGTGAGCGCGCCCCGACCCGCCGGCCAGCCAAAGAGTGCGTCCATCTCCACGAAGAGGAGCAGCATGGAGATGCCCAGCACCACCTCAGGCAGGACGAGCGGCGCGCTCACCATGGCCACGTAGAGCGAGAAGCCCTTGAAGCGGCCCATGCGCGCAAGCACGTAGCCCGCCCAGGTGCCGATGATGACCGCGGTGGTGGCGGTGAAGGCGGCGATCTTGAGCGAGAGCAGTGCGGCCGAGAGCAGCGCGCGGTCGTTCCAGAGCGAGGAATACCACTTCAACGAGAAGCCCGACCAGACGGTGACGAGCGTGGACTCGTTGAACGAATACACCACCAGGCTGATGATGGGCACATAGAGAAAGCCGAACCCGAGGATCAGGGTGAGCCAGTAGAGCGTGCGGTTCTGGCGCATCATCGCTTCTGCTCCTCGAGCACGCGCACCTGGCTGTGCTGGAAGAAGGCGAGCGGCACGAGCAGCAGCAACACCATGACGCAAGCCACGGCGGCGGCCATCGGCCAATCGGAGTTGTTGGCGAATTCGGTCCAGAGCACGCGCCCGATCATGAGCGTGTCGGCACCACCCAGCAACTCAGGGATCACGTACTCTCCCACGGTCGGGATGAAGACAAGCATGGCGCCGGCGATGATGCCGGCGCGCGAGAGTGGCAACGTGATGGTGACGAACGCTTTCCAGGGCTTGGCGCCCAGGTCGTAGGCGGCTTCGAGCAGGCGGCCGTCGAGCTTCACCAGGTGCGCGTAGAGCGGCAGGATGAAGAACGGCAGGTAAGCGTAGACCAGGCCGATGTAGACGGCGATGTCGGTGCGGTAGATCTCGAGCGGCGCGTCGGTCATGCCCAGCCACATCAGCAGGTTGTTGAGCAAGCCGTCGTTGCGCAGGATGCCGATCCAGGCATAGACGCGCAGCAGCAGCGAAGTCCAGAACGGCAGGATCACCGCGAAGAGCAGCAGCGTGCGCGTGCGCGGATCCGAGCGCGCGATGCAGTAGGCGAGCGGATAGCCGATCAGAATGCACAGCACGGTTGTGACCGCCGCCATCTTGAGCGAACTCAGATAGGTGGCGATGTACAGGTTGTCCGTGAAAAGCAGGATATAGCCGCGCAGCTGCAGCGCGATGGTCAACACCTCGTCCTGGAACTCGAGCAGCGGGGTGTAAGGCGGGATCCCGAACTGCAGGCCCGAGAAGCTGATCTTCAGGACCAGCAGGAAGGGCAGCAGAAAGAAGAAGATCAGCCAGACGTAGGGCGGCAGGATGGCGAGCGCACGGGCGCTCGGCCGCCAGCGGCGCAGGGCAGCGGGCATGTCGGCAGGCTCCTCAGGCAGACAGCACGGTCACGCCGTCGGCGGACCAGCTCGCGAACACGGACTCGCCCACGGCAGCCCCATCGCCCTCAGCCAGCACGCGGCTCGGCACGCTCGCCTCGATCAGTGCGCCCGATGCGAGACGCACCTGAAAGACCGTATGGCTGCCCATGTAGGCGGCATGGGCCACTTCGCCCTCGGCCCAGTTCACGTGCCGCACGGGGCGCTGGCGCGAGAGCATCACGCGCTCGGGCCGGATCGAGGCCGTGACCGCCGTGCCGAGCGGCTCGCTCACGCCATGGTTCACGTACAGACGCTGCGCGAAAGCGGGGGATTCGATCCCGATGTGGTCGGCCTCGTCCTCGACGATGACGCCATCGAAGAGATTGGTCGAGCCGATGAAACTCGCGACGAAGCGCGAATTCGGGTACTCGTAGACCTCGTGCGGCGTGCCGCACTGGACGATGCGCCCTTCGCTCATGACGGCGAGCCGGTCGGCCATCGTCATGGCCTCTTCCTGGTCATGCGTGACCATGATGCAGGTCACGCCCACCTGCTCGACGATGCGGGTGAGTTCGATCTGCGTCTTCTGGCGGATCTGCTTGTCGAGCGCAGACATGGGCTCATCCAGAAGCAGCAGCTTGGGCTGTTTGACCAGGCTGCGCGCGAGCGCGACACGCTGCTGCTGCCCGCCCGAGAGCTGCGCGGGCCGGCGCTTGCCGTAGGCCTGCATCTGCACGAGCTTCAAGGCCTCGGCCACGCGGTCCCCGATCTCCGCGCGCGCCACGCCTTCCTGGCGCAGCCCGAAGGCCACGTTGGCCTCCACCGTCATGTGCGGAAAGAGCGCGTACGACTGGAACATCATGTTCACCGGGCGGCGGTACGGCGGCACGTCGGTGATGTTTTCGCCATCGAGCAGGATGCGACCGGCGCTCACCGACTCGAAGCCTGCCAGCATGCGCAGCAACGTGGATTTGCCGCAGCCCGAACTGCCCAGCAGGGCGAAGAGCTCGCGGCGGGCGATGGCGAGATCGACGTGCTGCACCGCGACGGTGTCGCCAAAGTGCTTGGCAACGCCTTGGATCTGCACGAAGCCCGGTGTCGGCGGGGGGCCGCTCTCGGGGGAGGACAGGGACATGATGGCTGGTCTAGGTGTGCCACGCCCCCGGGCAGGGGGCCGTGATGAGGCAGGAGGAAGGCGGATCGCCACCGGGGTCGCGCCGCCCGTCAGGCCGGGCTCAGCGGCCCGACTTCAGTTCGGCCCAGAGCCGGGTCTGCAGGCGCTGGATCTCCATCGACTGCGGCTGGATGAGGAAGAGCGTCTTGGCCACGTCCGACGGCGGATAGATCATCGGGTTGTCCGCCACCTTCGGATCGACGAACTCACGCGCGGCCTTGTTGGCGTTCGGGAAGTACACGGCATTGGTGATGCCGGCATGCACTTCGGGCGTCTCGATGTAGTTGATGAAGGCGTGTGCCTCCTTCACGTTCTTGGCATCCTTCGGAATCGCCATCACGTCGAACCACACGGGCGCGCCGCCCTTGGGGATGAAGTAGTCGATCGCGTAGCTGCGCTTGGTTTCTTCCGCACGCACCTTCGAGATGTACACGTCGCCCGAGAAGCCGTAGACCATGCACAGGTCGCCCACGGCGAGCTCGTCGATGTAGCCCGACGAGCTGAACTGGCGCACATAGGGACGGATCTTCTTCAACACGTCCAGCGCGTCGCGGTAATCCTGCGGCTTGCTGCTGTTGGGATCCCGGCCGAGGTAGTGAAGCACGGCGGGGAACACCTGCGCGGCTTCGTCCAGGATAGAGATGCCGCACGACTGGAATTTCTTCGCGTTCTCGGGATCGAAGAGCATGTCCCAGTTGCCGAGCTCGCGCCCTCGCCCAGGATCTCCTTGGCGCGAGTGACGTTGAAGCCCAGGCCGTTCGTGCCCATGCCCCAGGGCACGAAATAGTCGTTGCCCGGATCGGCCTGCGCCACGAGCGCCATGATGTCCGGATCCAGGTTCTTCAGGTTGGGGATCTGGGACTTGTCCAGCTTCTGGAACAAGCCGCCTTCGCGCTGACGCGCCGCATAGTGGGTCGAGGGGACTACCACGTCGTAACCCGAACGCCCCGTGAGCAGGGTGGCCTGCAGGGCATCGTTGGTATCGAAGACGTTGTAGTTGACCTTGATCCCCGTGGCCTTCTCGAAACCCGGCAACGTGTCGGGCGCCGTGTACTCGGCCCAGTTGAAGACGTTGACTTGCTGGGCGAAGGCCGGAGTGGACACGGCTGCGCCGGCCAGCAGGCAGGCGAGCGAGACGCGGGAGAAGGCTGTGCGTGTCACCGTGGAGTGCTCCTTGCTAGGCGGAAAGCGACGACTGCCTGGCGCGCGGCACCTCGAGCCACGCACATTCAGGAACCGCACTTCCAGGGGGGATGCTCCCCCGGGTTCAGGGAAAACCAGAGGCTTTCCCATCGACGAAGGCCGAATGATAAAGTCTTCGGCGTTGCGATGCGACAAAAAATGCGGTCAGTCAGTCGTCGATGTGACTTGCCATCGCCACGCAACACGCTGCAAACGGGCATCATCCGTCATGTTTTGCAACAAGTTTCGGGAAACTTGCCTGGCGTACGCGAGTCAGCTTTCCAGGCGCTGTCCGCCGACAGCGGCTGTCCACGGCGTTACTCCAACCAAGGAAGATACCGATGCTGCGTGCCGATCTCGCATTCCCCCGCCGTTTCCTGACGAGCCTGCTGGGCGCCTGCGCCTTTGTCGGCGCGAGCGCCCAGGCGGCTGACAAGCCCCTGGATGTCCCCTACGTGCCCACGCCGCAGCAGGTGGTTGACCGCATGCTCGAGCTCGGCGAGGTCACGAAGGACACGTATGTCATCGATCTCGGTTCTGGCGATGGCCGCATCCCCGTCACGGCCGCCAAGGAGCACGGCGCGCGCGCCATGGGCGTCGACCTCAATCCGCAGCGCATCAGCGAAGCCAACGAGAACGCCAAGAAGGCCGGCGTGACCGACAAGGTGAGCTTCAAGCAGCAGGATCTCTTCGACACCCCGATCGGAGAGGCCCAGGTGCTCACCATGTACCTGCTGCCGCGCGTGAACGTGCAGTTGCGTCCGCGCATCCTGTCGGAGATGACGCCTGGCTCGCGCGTGGTCTCCCACGCCTTCGACATGGCGGAATGGGAGCCGGACCAGCGCGAATCCGTGGATGGGCGCACCGTCTACCTGTGGATCGTGCCCGCGCAGGTCGGCGGCAACTGGAAGGTCGAAGGCGACAAGCCGTTCTCGCTCGCGCTCGAGCAGCAATTCCAGAAAGTGACGGGCAAGGCCACGATGGATGGCAAGACCGTCGAACTCACCGATGTGTCCCTGCGCGGCGACGAGCTGCGCTTCTCTCTGGATGGCACGGCGCACACAGTGCGCGTGACGAAGGACGGACTGCAGGCGCAGGACGGCAGCTGGAAGGCCGTCAAGGCCTGATTCCGACGGCGCCCGAGGGCGCCGTTTTTCGTCGCGGTCCCTTTCCCCTTTTTGCTGGTAGCCATGAGCCCCCCTGCTTCGTCCGTTCTTGATTCCCACCGCCTGTCCGTGCTCGACGGCGTCGCCTTCATGGTCGGCGTCGTCGTCGGCATCGGCATCTTCGGCTTCCCACCGCTCGTCGCGGCCAACGTGGACAGCGGCACGCAGTACATGCTCGCCTGGCTGGCCGGCGGCCTGGTGATGCTGATCGGGGCACTCACGTACGCTGAGCTCAGTTCGACGTATCCCAGTTCCGGAGGGGAATATCATTTCCTGTCGCGGGCCTTCGGCCGGCGCGTGGGCCTGCTTTTCGCCTGGGCGCGCGGGACGGTGATCCAGACTGGCGCGATCGCGGTCGTGGCGTTCATCTATGGCGAATATGCGAATCAGCTCCTCGATCTGGGCGCCTACGGTGTGTCGCTGCATGCGGCGATCTCGGTGATCGTCCTCACGGCGCTCAATCTGGCCGGCACCGGGCAGTCCAAGCGCATGCAGATCGTCTTCACCCTGGGCGCGATCCTCGCCGTGCTCACCGTGATTGTCGTCGGTCTCGTCGGGGTTGGCGCAGGACAGGCCGAGGCCCGCATCACGGCAGAGGCGACGCCTGCAGCCACCGGGGCGCTGGGCATGGCCATGGTGTTCGTGCTCCTGACCTACGGCGGGTGGAACGAAGCGGCCTATCTCACCGGCGAGATGCGCGACGTCAAGCGCGACGTCATTCGCGTGATGCTCTATGGCACCATGTCGTCGTCATGCTCTACGCCGCCGTCAATCTGGCGTTTCTTGGCATCTTTGGTCTGGATGGCCTGCGCAACACGAAGGCGGTGGGGGCTGCGCTGATGGACATCGTCGCGGGGCCGCGTAGTGCCATCGCCCTATCGTTGCTCGTTTGCCTGACCGCGTTATCCACCATCAACGGGACCATCTTCACCGGTGCCCGCGTGTACTACGCCTTGGGGCAGGACATCCCAGCCCTGCGTGCATTGGGCGGGGCCCGCGGCTCGACGCCGTCTGCGGCGCTCCTCGTGCAGGCAGGCATCACCCTTTTACTCGTGGCGTTCGGTGCCTACAGCGACGGCAGCGGCGTCGAAACCATGGTGGCTTACACGGCGCCGGTCTTCTGGTTGTTCATGCTGCTGGTGGGCGTGTCGCTCTTCGTGTTCCGCCGACGCGATCCTGCCCGAGAGCGCCCGTTTCGCGTGCCGCTGTATCCGGTCACGCCGTTGCTCTTTTGCCTCACCTGCGCAGGGCTTCTCTACTCCAGCACGATGTACGCCGGTCTTGGCGGCCTGCTTGGCATCGTCGTCCTCGCGACAGGACTGCCTTTCGTCCTGAAGTACGGCGGTCAGCCTGCCGTGGTGCCGTCCGCGACCACGCCCTGATCCGGGCGATACCAGAGTGCCCTACCCCAGGGGCCCCGGCCCGCGTGGACAGGGCTCGCGCCGCCCGTGGCGAAGAGCGCGCACAGATGGGCCACGAGCGTACTTGAGGGATCGGCGAGCGAAAGCAGCAAGTCGTGGCGGTCGCCGCCCGGCACGCACAGCACGCCGCCTGGCATCCCGGCGCGCCACGCGGCAAACCGCTGCGCCTCGTCCCGCATCAGGGTGGGATCGGCGCTGCCATAGGCCAGCATCAGCGGACGCGGACTCGGGCCCAACCTGCGCGGACTCAAGCTCAGCACGTCATGGCCGTCCACGCACCAAGCCGCAGCCGCGGGTTCACGCCGCAGCGCCGCCAGATCGTACACGCCGCTCACGGCCAGCCCACCGAGCACGCCCGGCAGATCCAGGCACAAGGCAGCAGCGGGCGCACCCGCCCCCCATCCACAGATGAGCAGACGACGCACGTCCCCCCCAAATCGCTGGGCGCGCTGACCCACCCAGCGCAAGGCAGCCTGGCTCTCGGCCGACATCCCGGCCAGCGTCTGGCCAGGCGCCTGACTGGTGTCGACGACGGCCACGTGGATGCCGTGAGCCAGCAGGCCTGCCGCGACAAAGGCGAACTCGTCCTTGCTGGCCGGCTCATCGTAGCTGCTCGCCAGCAGGACGAGCACAGGTCCCGGATGGCGCGCCGGGAAGTAATCCAGCCGATTGCGCAGCCGCAATCCGTATCTCAGGTCCAGACGCGCACCCGGCGACGTGCGCATGCGCATGCTCGCCATCCACTGACCTGACAGCAGTCGCGCGAGCGGCGTGGGCGCCGCATAGCCATTACGCGGTGCGCCTCGCACCGGCATCCCCTGCGTTTGCCCAATGGGCGATTCGACCGCCACGATGTTCGCTCCTGGCGCGACAGCGCCGTGCCGGATCGGCTGCAAACATCATGCCAATAAGAGATCTGCTCGACGGGCGCGCTACTTGCTCCAGGCGACCGTCGAGCGAGCCTTCTTCATGAAGGCACAGGAGAATCGCATGAAAACGGCGGGCAAATGGGTGCTCGGCATCCTGCTGACCTTGGTGACCCTCCTCGTGGTGGCAGTCATCGTCGTCTACACATTCGACTGGAACCGGGCCAAGCCCCGGATCAACACCATGGTCTCCGAGGCCACGGGACGCACCTTTGCCATCGAGGGCGACCTGGGCGTGAACTGGCAGCGCGATCCGCTGGCGGCAGGCGGCTGGCGCCGCTACGTGCCCCTGCCTGTCATCCGAGCCCGTCAGCTGCACCTGGGCAACCCGGATTGGGCTGAACATGACGACATGGCACGCGTGGATGACGTGTCGTTCGGCATCGAACTGCTTCCCCTGATCCGCAAAACGGTGGTGCTGCGCGCGCTGACCATCGACGGGGCAGAGATCGCCATCGAACGCGACGCCGAGCGCAACAACTGGACGTTCGAAACACCGCAGAACAACACGGAATCGGGTGGCGAGCCGTGGAAGATCGCCGTATCGGAATTGCGCATTCGCCAGGCCGATCTCGCCTATCGCGACAAGCCGCTGGAGCTGTCGATCGACGCCAAGCTCGCCACGCTGGAGGACGCCAAGGCGCGCGAAAACCGCGCGGTGTTCCCTATGGCATGGGCTTCTCGTTCGAGGGCCAGTATCGCAAGGCCACGCTCGAGGGCACGGGAAAGATGGGCGAAGCCTTGTCCTTGCGCGACGCCAATGTTCGCTTCCCCGTCCTGCTCGATGCGCGCGCCGGCAAGGTCGAAGCGCGCGCCGAAGGCCTGGTGGGCGATCTCTATGCCCATCCGACGCTCGACCTGAACGTGCGCATCGCCGCCCCGAGCATGGCCATGCTCTTTCCATTGACCGGCATCGTGCTGCCCAACACGCCCGCCTTCGAGACCCAGGGGCACCTGAACGGTGCCATCGATCCCGAGAACGTGCGTTGGCGCTACGCGGATTTCACGGGTTCAGTCGGCAAGAGCGATCTGAACGGAGACCTGACCTATGACGCCACGGGCGAGCGGCCCAAGCTGTCGGGTGAGATGCGCTCCAAGCTGCTGCGCTTCGAGGACCTCGGCCCGATCGTCGGTGTGGGCGGCGCCGAGGCCGACCCGGCCGCACCCGAGGCGAAGGCCCAGCGTGGCCAGAAGGAATCCAATACACGCCCCGGCAAGGTACTGCCCAACGACGAATTCCTGACCGATCGCTGGCGTGCCATGGACCTGGATCTGCGTTTCACGGGCGAGCGCATCGTGCGGGATGCCGCCCTGCCCTTCCAGCGACTGCGCACCCACGCGATCATGGATGACGGCGTCCTCAAGCTGCAACCGCTCGCCTTTGGGGTGGCCGATGGCGAGGTCGAGGCCGACATCACGCTGGACGGCAGGCAGGATCCGATGCGCGCGCGCGTCATTGCGAACGTGAACGCCGTGCAGTTGCCGCGTCTGTTTCCGACCGTGGAGCTCATGCAGAAGAGCGCCGGGCGCATCGACGGGGCGGTGGCCCTGTCTGCACGGGGCAACTCGATCGCCGAGCTGCTGGGCGAAGCCGGCGGCGAGGTGAAGGTCTATCTGCAGAGCGGCCGGGTGAGCAAGTTCCTGCTGGAGGCCGCCTCGCTCAACATCGCGAGCGCCGTGGTGGCCAAGCTCTTCGGCGACAGTGAAGTGCGCATTCGCTGCGCGGGCATCAGCATGGCGTTGAAGGATGGCCTGGGCACCATGCGCGACTTCCAGATCAGCACGGAAGACGCTCTCATCGATGTGACCGGTGCCGTGGATTTCAAGGATGAGCGACTTGCACTCGACATCAAGCCCGAATCGACGGGCTTGCGCATTGTGTCGTTGCGCACGCCGCTGTACGTGAACGGCACGTTCGCCAAACCGGACATCGGCTTGGAGAAGGGTCCGCTGCTGTTGCGTGCCGGGGCCGCGGCCGCCCTCATTGCGATCGCGCCGGCAGCCGCGGCGTTGTTGCCAGTCACGGTGCCGGGTGACGACGAACAGCCCGACTGCGGCCAGTTGCTCGCCCACGCGCGCAGCAAGCCCAGCCTGAACCCGGACACGAGTGCCCCGATCGAATCGCCTACCGTGCGCACGGGTGGCAATGCCGCCTCGGGCGGCCAGGCCGCGGCGCCGCGTGAGGACGTGCCCCAAGCGCAGCCGGCCAATGGCGGTGCCCCGACGTCGACGCTGCGCCCGCGCTGACGCGGACAGTTTGTCCAAGGACAAGGTGTCCGACGGCGATTTGTCCAATCGTCGTCGGGCACGCATTCTGCCAAGCTGGCGGGCGTCTCTTCGCAGGTGCCCACCATGTTCGGCCTCACCGCCCTCGAGCTCGCGCGCGTCCAGTTCGGATTCACGATCTCGTTTCACATCATCTTTCCCGCCATCACCATCGGGCTGGCGAGCTATCTCATGGTGCTCGAGGGCTTGTGGCTGCGTACCAAGAAGCCTGTCTATCGCGACCTCT